>CAZRHJ010000028.1:0-26620 GCA_964600025.1 uncultured Rikenellaceae bacterium
TCGGCGAAATAGACAAGATAGGCGAGTTTCGTTTTTAGCGGACAATACTATAAATGAATATTTTTTTGGTACAATTTTTGTTTTATATTTGTCGAAACCAACTAAAACAAATTATTATGAAATTCTGGCAAATTATCGCAAATGTATTTTGGCTACTATTTGGAGGATTAGAAGTAGCTTTTACTTACTTCGTAGGAGGAGTAATCCTGACACTTACCGTTATTGGTATTCCTTTTGGGGTCAAGTTGTTTTATATTGGCGTTTATGCACTTTTGCCCTTTGGAGCAAAGCTCAAATCTAACGACCCAATAAAACTGCCATTCCCTCTTTTGTTTAATATTATTTGGTTGCCATTTGGACTATTAGTCGCTTTTTTACACTTAATCTTTGGTGTTGCGTGGTTAATCACCATTGTTGGTATCCCGTTTGGTATCCAACATTTCAAACTTTTATCTTACGCAATTTTTCCATTTGGCAGAAAAATGGAGTATTGATTTTGATGCACTAAAAGTTTTAGAGATGTATTTCTAATAACACTGTATCTTTTGAATTAGGGCTTAGTTTCAGTACGCCAGTTTGGGCAGATAGCATTGCTGTTTGCCCAAATTTTATGTTGCAGGTGTTGTTGTGGTTATCTAAAATAGATACACTGCCTTTGACACACATATATACCACAAATGAATCTAATCGAGTGTAATCTCTGATAATTGTGGAATTTAATTTTATAATGTTTGTTGTGAAATATTTACAATTTACAAGCTCTGATGCTTCGTTTTGCTTAGTTGTGTATGTGATTTTTGACCCAAAACTGCTGTCAAAATCTATTGATTTTAGTGCTTTTTGGGTATGAAGTTCTCGTGTTTTTCCGTTTTGGTCTGTTCGGTTGTAGTCCCAGATTCGGTATGTAACATCGCTTGTTTGTTGTATCTCGGCTATGAAAGTGCCTTTTTTGATTGCGTGAACCATACCAGAGGGAATAAAAAATGCGTCTCCTGCTTCTATTTTATGGTGTTTTAGGATTGAGGTAATGTTGTTGTTTTCAAATGCTTTGGTGTAAGTTTTCAAATCTACTTTGCCGTCAAATCCAGCAATTATCTCTGCACCTGATTGAGCTTCAACTATATACCACATCTCAGTCTTGCCGAATTTGTTTTCTAAACTTTGTGCAATAGCGTCGTTTGGGTGAACTTGAATGGATAAATCTTGCTCTGCATCAATGAATTTGAGCAATAGTGGAAATTGTGTGCTAAACTCTTTGAAGCATTTTTTGCCAACAAGCAAATGTTTGTATTTTTCGATTAACTGCGTCAGTGTCAGTCCTTTATCTTTGCCACTGTCAACAACGCTTTGACTGCCATCTACTGCCGAAAGTTCCCAACTCTCACCAATATTTTGTTTGGATTGTGAGTTTTTGAGAAAATTAAGTTTTTGCCCTCCCCAGATTGTTTCTTTGAGTAAGGGTTCGAATGTCAAAATTTCTATCTTAGGTTTTAGCTCCATAACATCAAATTTAAGACAACAAAATTATCAAAAAACTTTTTAAATTGCTAATAAATACATATTTTTGTATCTTACATAAAATTTTGCTATGGATAATACAATGAAACATAAGGGTCTAAGCCAATCCCAAGTCGAAGAAAGCAGACAAAAGTTTGGTGATAATACTATTACAGAACGAAAACAAGATTCCTTGTTTAAATTGTTTTTAGAAAAATTCAACGACCCAATGATAAAAATATTATTGGTTGCGGCGTGTTTGTCTTTGGTTATTTCTGTGTTGCACAACGAATATGCCGAAACAATAGGTATATTTTGTGCGATTTTCTTGGCAACTGGTATAGCTTTTTGGTTTGAGATGGACGCTCGTAAAAAATTTAATGCACTGAATGCAGTGTCGGATACTCAGGCTATTAAAGTAATGCGAGATGGTGTTATTTGTCAGATTCCCAAAAGTGAAATAGTGGTTGGTGATGTGGTATTGTTTGAGGCTGGGGACGAAATTCCAGCGGACGGAATACTATTGGATTCACGAACTTTGTTAATCAACGAATCAACGCTTACGGGAGAGCTATCTGTTTCGAAAACTACTAACGAAGCCGAGTTTGACAAGGAGGCAACTTATCCTTCAAACTGGGTGTATCGTAGTTGTAAAGTGCTTGAAGGCGTTGGAATGATGGAGGTCAAAATGGTGGGCGATAAAACTCAATTTGGTGTTGTGGCAGGTCAAGCCAGTGAGATTTCTTCTGAGCCAACACCGCTTACTCGTCAGTTGGATTCTTTGGCAGATTTTATAGGTATTATTGGTTTTGTAATAGCTATTGCAACTTTTTTTGTATTATTTTTCAAAGATTTGTTTTTCTCCGAAAATATATTTTCTTCGGCTCAAATTGCAACGATTATGCTTGTTGTCGTGTCGCTTTTTGTGCTTACCGCAAAAGTAATGGTGCCAGTTTTCAAAAACTTTTTGGCTATAATGAAAATCAAACTTCCATTTGCCGATACTGTTGGTAAATGGTCGTGGAAACGTAATATATTACATAGTATTGTTGTGTTTGTAGCAGGTTCTGTGGTTTTGCATTTTGGAGGATTTGCCGATATTCTTAGCCCTCAAAGTTGGATATCTATTGATGAGGTGGGTAGAATAGTGCAGTTCTTTATGGTGGCAGTTACATTGATTGTTGTTGCTGTGCCAGAGGGTTTGCCTATGAGTGTAACCCTTTCACTTGCAATGAGTATGCGTAGAATGCTCAAAACAAATAACTTGGTTCGCAAAATGCACGCTTGTGAAACTATGGGTGCAACTACTGTGGTTTGTACAGACAAAACTGGTACGCTTACAAAAAACCAAATGCAGGTATATGCTTGTTTTTGGAACGAATACGAAAAATTTAACATTGATGAGGAGTACTCAAAATTAATTGCCGAAAGTATTGCAATGAATACTACTGCATTTTTAGATTTTAGTGATAGCAAAAAAATAGGAACTATTGGTAATCCAACAGAATCTGCCCTACTTTTATGGGCAAACGAACAAGGTTTGAATATCAAAAACCTTAGAGGGGAATCTGATGTGATAGATAGACTCCTTTTCTCTACTGAACGTAAGTATATGGCTTCGCTAATAAAATCATCTTTGTTGGGCAAAAATATTTTGCTTGTGAAAGGTGCTCCCGAAATCGTAATGTCAAAATCTTCTATGATGTACACTCCAAATGGTCTTAAACCTATATCGGAGAGTGTTAGCAAAAATCTCTTGGAAATGCAATCAAAAGCTATGCGTACTTTGGGTTTTGCATTCAAGGTTGTAGACGAGTCGGTGCGTGAGGTCGAAAATGATTTGTCGGATTTGACTTTTTTGGGATTTGCTGCTATTTCAGATCCTTTGCGTGATGATATTCAAGAGTCTATCAATGAGTGTTTGAATGCACGTATTGCCGTAAAAATTGTTACTGGGGATACCGAATCTACTGCAAAAGAAATTGCTCGACAAATTGGACTTTGGAAAGAAAATGATGACAGCCAAAATATAATTACTGGTATTGATTTTGAAAACCTAAGTGACGAAGAGGCTTTGGCAAGAGTTCAGAAGCTTAAAATAATGTGTAGGGCAAGACCTTCTGACAAACAACGCTTAGTATCCTTGCTTCAACAATGTGGCGAAACAGTGGCTGTAACTGGCGACGGCACAAACGATGCCCCTGCTTTGAACAAAGCCCACGTGGGACTTAGTATGGGAACTGGTACATCTATTGCAAAAGATGCGAGTGATATTACTCTGCTTGATGATTCTTTTGCTTCGATTGTTTCGGCAGTTGTGTGGGGTAGGTCTTTGTATTTGAATATCCAGCGATTTATTGTTTTTCAACTAACTATCAACTTTACAGCACTGCTTGTTGTGTTATTGGGTTCGGTCTTTGGACACGGTTTGCCACTTACTGTTACCCAAATGCTTTGGGTTAATCTGATTATGGATACTTTTGCGGCAGGTGCTTTGGCTTCGTTGCCACCTTCACGCAATCTGCTCAAAAATGCTCCTCGTGATAGTCACGCATTTATCATTACACGTAATATGTCAAAAAACATCTTGTCTGTGGGAATGGTGTTTGTAGTTGCACTACTTGCTTATATGATTTTTATAGATGATAATTCAGTTTTGTCGCTTACCAAATTCTTTACAATATTTGTTATGATGCAGTTTTGGAATATATTTAATGCAAAAGCATTCTCGACAAACTCATCTGCATTTTCTAATCTTTCACAAAGTAAGGGTTTTGTACTTGTTTCGATACTGATACTTGTCGGACAATATTTCATTGTTACATACGGAGGCGAGGTTTTCAGAACAGTTCCTATGTCGTGGAGTGAATGGCTAACAATATTTATTGCCACATCTCCAATCCTACTTGTTGGTGAGTTATATCGTATGATAGTAAGGCTCAAAAAGTAATATTGTTGTCTGCTAAAAACGAAACTCGCCTATCTTGTCTATTTCGCCGATGCTCATAACTCACGTACGCCAGTACGCTACGTTATGACCATCAGCAAAATAGCCTAAGAGATCCGAGTTTATTGGGAGCTTGTAAGATTACGTAAAGATAAAAATTTTAAAAATCATTTTTCCAAGCCCCTCACAAATTAAATCATTGTAATGTATTATTGTTTAATACATTACAATGATTTTTAAAATTTTTACCTGACTGCAATAAAAAAGTAATATTGTTGTCTGTCAAAAACGAAACTCGCCTATCTTGTCTATTTCGCCGATGCTCATAACTCACGTACTAACGTACGTCAAACAGAGTATCGGCAAATCATAATACAAGATAGGCGAGTTTTATTTTTAATAAACAGTATTAATGTTTTTTTATTCTATTACTCATTGCAATAGTTGCCAAAAATGTGATTAGCTCTGAGGCTGGAACTGCCAACCAAATTCCATTTAATCCAATGAGTTTTGGGAGAGTAATAAAAAATATTAGCATAAACAAATAACCCCTCATTATGGATATGTAGTTTGCAAATTTAAAGTTTTCTATGCTTATGTAATATCCCATATACATCATATTTATGGCAAAAAACAGATAGCCACTTGCAAAATATGGGAGTCCGTTTGCTGCTAATTCAAATGCAGGGTATTTTGTATCCAAAAACAGTGCTGTCATTTCTGACGAAAACAAAATTACTCCGATAGTTGTTATTATCGAGAATGAAACGGCGTATTTGAGAGTTAATCTGAATGTTTTGTTTACACGGTCTAATTGTCCAGACCCATAATTATAGCTAATTATTGGTTGGGCAGATTGAAAAATAGCGTTATTTATCATAAATATAATAGGAAAATAATAACACGCCACACTGTATGCTGCAATGCCGTCTTCGCCTAAATATTTCAAGAAAACGAAATTACCAATAACCATCATAGATGCAATAGCAACTTCGCCAAGCATTCCCGAAAAACCAAGTTTGCACATATATCCAATGTTACGTACTGTTAGCCTAAGGCTTGTTTTTGTGAGTTTAAGACGGTACATTTTTAGCTTATTTGTCATAAACAGCATATAGTAAACCACCATTAATCCTCCAAAAATCAAACTTCCTGATGTAGCCCAAACAGCCCCTTTAATCCCCATTTCTAATTCTGCCACCAAAACGTAGTCTGCAATAGTGTTTATAATTGCAGGTATCAATGAGCATAGCATTGCATATTTTGGAGAGCCATCAAGTCGAATGATAAATAAACCAATATGTTCTAATACATAAAAAGGCAAGGAAATAGATAATATCTTTATGTATATGTTTACAAGTGGCAACAGTCTTTGGGTACTGCCCAATAATATCGACACCTCTTCGCTAAATACAAACACGAATAAAGACAAAATAACAAAGAATATTTCTGATACTATAATTGCCTGAGTGATGTTTATTCTTGCTGCTTTGAGCTTTTGTTTGGATAGGTGAACAGATGCTACCACCGAACTTCCAATGCCAAACATAAGTGCAAATCCTGTTGAAATCAAAAATAATGGTGCAGATATGTTTACTGCTGCCAGTGCATCACTTCCTGCATATTGCCCAACAAAGAAACCGTCTGTAATGGTTACCACAATCGAAGAAATCATTCCCAAAAGTGTTGGAATTAATATCTTTAAATATAATTTACTTATGTTGGTTTTCCCCCAATCTATACTATCTCTATTCTTGTCCCCTTGTTTGTTCATTGTTCTTATAAATTATTTTTTGCAAAAGTATATGTTTTATAGTTCTAATAATAACCTAAAAATAGTATTTAATTGTGTAAAATAAGAAATAAATATATCTTTGTAGTCCAAGATAAAATTATGAATGAAATTAGTAACTATAATTATTCTTTGATAGAAAGAAATGGCGAAGAGATGTTGAACAAAAATATTTTTACGCCTATTGTTTCTATTTTAAAGTGTGTGAGTGGAAATTCTACGATAATCAAAAACCTTCAAAAATACTATTGGGATACAGATACATTTGTGCTAATAACAGATTTTACAAATATTAAGGTGATAGAGTGTAGTGATGATTTTAAGGTGATAGAATGTAGGTTGTCCTTGTCGTTTTTTAGTGAATTCTTGCCTTATTTAGACAATAAAGTCTGGAATAATATAGAATATAACTATCCAATGCTTTTTGATGCAAACGAAAACTATGTTTTGAATACAATATTTGAGCAAATATGTTTGATAAAGAAATTGCAAATTGTAAAATATGAAGATAGGATTATTATTAATAATATCATAAACTATATGTATTATACGAGCGAATTTGTTTCGAAACACATAAGTAGTATAAAATTTAATGAAATATCCAAATATTCAAATAATCTGCTTGATGATTTTTATGTACTTTGCGATCAGTTTCATATATCCGAAAGGACATCTAAGTTCTATGCCGAAAAATTATTTATTTCAGAAAGACAATTATATAACATAGTCAAAAAAGCTACAAATTATAGTCCAAAACAAGTAATAGATTTTCACGTTTGTGGTTCTATCAAAAAACTATTATTAACAACAAATCTTAGTAATCAACAAATTAGCGACAAAATGAATTTTCCAGACCAATCAACTTTGGGGCAGTTTTTTAAGAGAAATACAGGTTTGTCGCCACTGCATTATCAAAAAAAATACAAATAGTGGTAGAGTAGTTCACTAAGGTTTAAACTCTCCTTTTTTGCACATTTCGCTTATATTTCTAAGATATTCTTAAAACTTGCAGAAATACCAAAAAAATGGTATCTTTGCGAAACAATTAAATAACATTATAGAAATGGGATTTTTTAATAAACTTTTTGGTAATAAATCAAAAGAACAAAAACAAGACTTAGATAAAGGTTTAGAAAAAACAAAAACATCTGTTTTTGAGAAAATATCTAAAGCAATAGTTGGTAAAAGCAAAGTTGATGATGAGGTTTTGGACTCATTGGAGGAGGCTTTAATTACCTCTGATGTTGGTGTTGATACAACATTTGAAATCATTGAAAGGATTGAGAATAGAGTAGCAAAAGATAAATTCATTGGCACTTCGGAACTTAATAGAATCTTGAAAGAAGAAATTATGTTGATGCTTCAAGAGGGCAAAAATGATGATGATGAATTAGGATTTGATTTTGAGAAACGTGATGGTATGCCATTTGTTTTGATGGTTGTTGGTGTGAATGGTGTTGGCAAAACTACCACTATTGGCAAAATTGCTGCCCAGCTTACTGCCAAAGGCAAAAAAGTAGTGCTTGGTGCGGCAGATACATTTAGGGCTGCTGCTATTGAACAATTAGGTGTTTGGGCGGAGCGTTCAAATTCTACAATCGTCAAACAATCAATGGGTTCAGACCCTGCGAGCGTGGCTTTTGATACCCTAAAAAGTGCAGTTTCTCAAAATGCTGATGTTGTAATTATCGACACTGCTGGTCGTTTGCACAACAAAATTGGCTTGATGAACGAGCTTACAAAAATCAAAAACGTGATGCAAAAGGTTGTTCCAGATGCTCCTCACGAAGTGATGCTTGTATTGGACGGTTCGACAGGTCAGAACGCTTACGAACAAGCCAAACATTTTACACAAGCTACCAATGTATCTTCACTTGCTATTACAAAGCTTGACGGTACTGCCAAAGGTGGTGTTGTGCTTGGTATATCCCACAAATTTAATATCCCAGTTCGATTTATTGGAGTAGGTGAAGGGATTAATCATCTTCAAATCTTTAATAAAGAAGAATTTGTATCTACACTTTTTGAGCCAGTAGAATAATATGACTAAACAAACAAAAAAAATAAATTTCGTAACTTTGGGTTGTTCTAAGAATTTAGTTGATTCTGAAAAACTTATGTCTAAGCTACACCAAAAAGGTTATGAAATAGTACACGATTCTAACGAAACTGACGCCAAGATTGTAGTAGTAAATACTTGTGGTTTTATTGCAGATGCCAAAGAAGAGTCTTTGAATACTATTTTGGAGTTTGCCTATGCAAAGCGTGATGGACTTATCGAGCAGTTATATGTAGTTGGTTGTTTGGCAGAGCGTTACAAAGATGAATTGAGAGCCGAACTACCAGAGGTAGATGATTTCTTTGGGGTAAATAATCTTTCGCAGTTGGTGGAATTATTGGCAGAAGATAAATCTAATTGTAATTTGGATATTACACGAATACTCACAACCCCAAACCATTATTCTTATCTGAAAATTTCGGAAGGTTGTAATTGGCGTTGTAGTTATTGTGCAATACCACTAATACGTGGAGGCCATATTTCACAACCAATCGAAGATATAGTTGCCGAAGCAAAACTATTAGTCAATAAAGGCGTTAAAGAGATTATGCTTATTGCCCAAGACTTGACTTATTATGGTTTGGATATATATTCTCGTAGGGCTTTGGCTGATTTGCTTAGAGAATTAGTCAAAATTGACGGGTTGGAGTGGATTAGACTGCATTATGCTTATCCAGCGTATTTCCCAAAAGATGTTATCGAACTAATGGCTAATGAGCCTAAAATTTGTAAATATCTGGATATTCCATTTCAGCATATCAACACAGAAATTCTTGCTTCTATGAAGCGTAATATAACATCTGACGAAACACTAAATCTAATTAAGTTTTTCAGAGCAACTGTTCCCGATATGGCTTTGAGAACCACTTTGATAGTTGGTTATCCAAACGAAACACAAGAGCAGTTTGAGGAACTAAAAGAATTTGTCAAAAATGTAAGATTTGAGCGTCTTGGAGTTTTTGCATATTGTAGCGAGGAAAACACCCCAGCAGGTGAGATGCAAGACAACGTGCCACAAGAGGTGAAAGAACGTAGAGTTGAAGAAATAATGATGCTGCAAAATGATATTGCAGACGAGATAAACAAAGCGAAAATAGGCAAAGCGATGCGTGTAGTGATAGATCGTTATGAAGGTGGTCAATATATTGCACGTAGCGAATTTGATTCTCCTGAGGTAGATGCAGAGATTATTGTGTCCTCAGAATATGATTTGCAAGTGGGTGATTTTTATGATGTAACAATAACCGATGCAGAGGGTTATGATATTTGGGCAGAATTATAATTGATTTTGTACTAAAAAAAGTTGCTTTATTTAACAAAAAACATTAACTTTGTGTCGTTAGTATGAATGAAAGTCTAAAATTAATACAAGAAATTGAGCAGGAGCTTAACTTTGTTATTTCACAGAAAAACAAGTTGGCCAAGCAAAACCTTGCATTGCAGTTAGACCGTGAAAAGTTATTAGAAGAGAGAATAAAACATACAAATCAAATCAACGAGCTTAAAAATGAAATAAAATCGTTGAAGTTGGCTTTGGGAATGGCGGATAATAGTTCGAAAGAACAGGCTAAAAAAAGAATTGAGGCAATCTTGCGGGAGATTAATGTATGTATAGCTCTTATTAACAAAAAATAACCTTTACGATGGATAATACTATAAAGATTAACGTTATTATTGATGGTGTTAAGCACGAAATGAATATAAAGCCCGAACAAGAAAAAGATATTCGTAGGGCAGCAAAATTGCTTAATGATAGGTTGGTGTCTATAAAAAGCACTTGGAGAGTTGGAGGAAATAATGACTATATTACTATGGTAGCGTTTCAGTTGGCTTACGAAAAAATTATCAAAGATGCACAAGATAGTGAAACTGAGATATTTAACAAGCTGAAATCTATTCATAACAAATTAATAGAAGAAAAATAGCTATATACTTTGGTGTATTCATATATAGCTTTACTGAAAAATGAAAACACAAATTGATATAAATTCAGACAGTGATTGTTGGAATTAGTAGACTTTTTTTAGTATTTTTTTACGAAATTTAGTCTGTGATATATACGAATATAACACGTTTTTGCGTTATATATAAAAAGTCGTTCTTTATTTAATAAAATATAACAAGAATTTATCCCGCATAGATTCAGGACATCTGCGAAACTCAACATTAAAAAATCTACCGAGCAGTTCGCTATGTTAAAAACAGGCCTTAACCCTTTGGGTTTCTTCTTCGGAAGGACGTTGGACGTTTGCGATATAGTAGTGGCTCAAATCCTTACTTTTAGGGTTTCGTCAATAACTGGATATGTGGGATTTTTTTATAAACTTTATCGTAATTTGTACGATATTTTAAACTAATGAAATAAATTAATTAATAATAATTTAATAAAACAAAAAATAGAATATGGATATATTAGCAGTAATTGTCGTAACCATACTCTCGGGAGCTTTATCTGCATTTTTTGTGTCTAAATTAATCAAAAAGCAGACACTTAAACAGCAGGAGGCACTTCTTAAAGAAGCTGAGAATGAGGGTGAGATGATTAAAAAAGAGAAAATCTTACAAGCAAAAGAAAAATTTATTCAACTGAAATCTGAACACGAAAAAGCTGTTCAAGAACGTAACAGTCAGTTGTCGCAAGCCGAAAACAGAATTAAACAAAAAGAAAACTCTTTGACTCAAAAACTTGATGATGTTTCAAAACAACAAAAAGATTTAGAGGTTCAAAAAAACAAACTTGGCGAAAGAGAAGAATTGTATAAATCAAAAGAGGCTGAGTGCGACAGACAACTACAAAAACAGTTGCAAGTACTTGAAGAAATTAGCGGTTTGTCGAGTGAAGATGCAAAAAATGCTTTGATTGAAACTATCAAATCTGATGCACAAGCTCAGGCAATGGGTTATGTAAACGAGATTATCGACGAGGCTAAACTTACTGCAAACAAAGAGGCCAAAAAAATCGTTATTCAATCTATTCAGCGTGTAGCAACTGAGGCAGCTATCGAAAACTCTGTTACAGTGTTTAATATTGATAGCGACGAGGTAAAAGGTCGTATTATTGGTCGTGAGGGTCGTAATATTAGAGCTTTGGAGGCTGCAACAGGAGTTGAAATCATTGTTGATGATACTCCCGAGGCAATTATTCTTTCAGGTTTTGACCCAGTTAGACGTGAGATAGCTCGTTTGGCTCTTCACCAACTTGTAACAGACGGTCGTATCCACCCAGCTCGTATTGAGGAGGTAGTTCAGAAAGTTGAAAAACAGATTGAAGAAGAAGTTGTAGAGATAGGTAAACGTACAGCTATTGACCTTGGTATTCACGGTCTTCACCCAGAGATGATTAGATTGATTGGTAAGATGAAATACCGTTCAAGCTACGGACAAAACTTATTACAACACTCTCGTGAAACTGCTAATCTTTGTGGTATTATGGCAGCTGAATTGGGACTTAATACAAAATTAGCACGTAGAGCAGGTTTGTTGCACGATATAGGTAAAGTTCCAGATGACGAACCAGAATTACCACACGCAATTATCGGTATGAAATTAGCCGAGAAATACAAAGAAAAACCAGAGGTTTGTAATGCGATTGGTTCGCACCACGACGAAGTGGAGATGCAAACACTTATTGCTCCTTTGGTACAAGTTTGTGATGCTATTTCTGGTGCAAGACCAGGTGCAAGACGTGAGGTTGTAGAATCTTATATCAAACGTCTGAAAGAAATGGAAGACTTGGCAATGTCTTACCCGGGTGTTATGAAAACTTATGCTATCCAAGCAGGTAGAGAGTTGCGTGTAATTGTAGGTAGTGAGAAAATTACTGATACAGAGGCAGAAACACTTTCATTTGAAATAGCTAAGAAGATTCAAGATGAGATGACTTATCCTGGACAAGTTAAAATTACTGTTATTCGTGAAACACGTAGTGTAAATTACGCAAAATAAGGTGTAATATAGCAAAACGGGGTCTTGAATTTAATATTCAAGACCCCGTTTTTTTTGTAATTTGCTCGTCAAATCTTATTCCTTATTTCCCATATATCATTATTTTAGATAGCTCATTTATGTTTATTGTAGATTCCACATTATAAAGAGTAACAATTCTGAAAGGGTCATCTAAATCAACCTCAATATGATTATGTACATTTATAATATTATTGTCTTGGTCGTATAAAGCACAATAAAATTGCATTGAATCTATCTTATCTTCTTCCTCATTGAGTAGTTCAAAATATATATCCATATTATACTCTGACAATACTTTTATCGAACAATTCTGAATTTTAAGATTGCTAAATCGTTTTGGTAATTCTTTTATCTCTATTTTGTTTCTAATATCTGTATTATTGACCCTATTGTCAGTGGTTTCAACGCACAACCATTTTGAGTTTGATTTACAAAATTGGATTGTTACCATATTAGAAATTTTAATTCTGATATAGTCGTTATTGCTAAAATTTATATCATCATAAAATAATATTTTTGAATCCAAAAATGAATTAGCAAAAACACTAAATAATTTTTCAGTTAAATCCGTTGGTTCGCTATATAGATCTGTTAGCATTCCGTGTTTTCCCGAAACGTAGGTGAAATTTTCTACTTGTAGAGAGTTATCTGTGTCTTTAATATTTTTAATTCTAAAAAATAGTTCTTTATTTTTTTCTTTTAGCTCAAATTCAAAGCCATTCATCTCAAATATTTGTAATTTTTTCTCCATAGAATTAAGTTCCTCTTTAATCTTCGTATTAGGAGTTTGAATTCCTTTTGTTTTTTTTAGTATTTCTTTTTTTCTTTTTTTTCTATTATGTTCATTTATTGAATTTATTTCATCAATATATTTATTTCGATATTTTTGAATTTCTTCGTTTCTCCACTCGTTATAATCACTGCGAGAACCATAGGTATAATATCTTCCTTCTAAATCCAAGTCATCGTAAAATGGCAGGTCTAATCCATAGTGTTCAACTATAAAATTATTTGATAAATCACCATATTGGATATCCTCTGATATATCTTCAAATCTACCATCATCATACAAATAAGCGTTATCTTCGCTGTATTCAACTGAATAATCATCTTCGTAGCTCATAAAATTTTATTTTTATATAGTTTATACAAAAATAAAATTTTTTCTGCGTTGTTTAATACTATTTTTAAGTTATTTTTGTATGTAATTTATTTTTTGCCAAATATTATGATAGCACTAATATCACCTGCCAAAACTATGCGTTCTGGTTCTGAGATTAAAATAGAGAAAGGGGAGAGTACTCAGCCACGTTTTATGGAACAAACAAATTATTTAGTTTCTCAGATGTTGCAGTATTCTTCAAAAGAATTGGAAGAAATGTTCAAAGTTAGTACGCCTATTGCACGAGAGTTACGACAACGCTTTGCACATTTTGTCGAAGATACAGACCAGAGCGTTGTAGCCGTAGCGAGTTATGATGGTGTGGTATATAAACATTTCAAGCCCCAAAAAGAATTTTCAAAAGCTCAAAAACAGTATTTGCAAACCAATCTTAGGATTAGTTCGTTATTGTATGGCTTGTTACGCCCTTTTGATACAATAAAACCTTATCGAATGGAGGGTTTTATTCGCATTGAAGAAAACGGGGAGAGAGTCGATAAATTTTGGCGAAAACACCAAACTCAAACATTAATTGATGATGTTAATAATGCAGGTGGAACACTACTTTATTTGGCGTCCAAAGAAGAACAAAATGCTTTTGATTGGAAAGAAGTCAAAAAACAAGTTCGAGTAATTGATTTTCAGTTTCTGCAATACAAAGGCGATAAACTTCGACAAGTAGTGATATATACCAAAATGGCACGTGGCAATATGATAAAATATATGTTAGATAATAGCATTAATAATCCCGAAGACTTGAAAAACTTTGAATGGGGAGGCTATGTGTACAATGATACTCTATCTACACAAGATGTATGGGTGTGGGTAATGGATTAATGATATTTTGTCTACTAAAAACGAAACTCGCCTATCTTGTCTATTTCACCGATGCTCATAACTCACGTACGCCAGTACGCTACGTTATGACTATCAGCAAAATAGCCTAAGAGATCCGAGTTTATTGGGAACTTGTAAAATTTCGGAAAGATAAAAATTTTTACCAGACAGAAATGATATTTCGTCCGCTAAAAACGAAACTCGTCTATTTTGTCTATTTTCGTTTTTAGCGGACAGTAATAACTCTTTTATAACAAATTATTTACGTCATCAACAATCTTACCGTCAAAAAGATTGATTACACGACTTGCATAGGTAGAGTCGTGTTTAGAGTGGGTAACCATAATAACAGTTGTTCCCTCTTTGTTAAGCTCCGAAAGAAGTTCCATAACCTCACGACCGTTAGTTGAGTCCAAATTACCAGTAGGCTCGTCGGCAAGAATTATTTTAGGGTTGTTTACCAATGCACGAGCTATTGCAACACGCTGTTGCTGACCTCCCGAAAGCTGTTGTGGAAAGTGGTTAGAGCGGTGTGTCATATTCATACGACGCAACATATCATCTACCATTTTCTTTCTTTCACGACTTTTTACTCCCAAATAAGTCAAAGGTAATTCCACGTTTTCAAAAACACTTAGTTCGTCAATCAAATTGAAACTCTGGAACACAAAACCAATGTTCCCTTTACGGAATTTTGTGCGGTTTTTTTCTTTGAGATTTGCAACTTCTGTATCTAATAAATTATAGCTCCCTTCATTTGGATTATCGAGCAATCCAAGAATGTTCATCAGCGTAGATTTGCCACAGCCCGAAGGCCCCATTATAGCAATAAATTCGCCTTTTTCTACTTCAAACGAAACTCCTGCCAAAGCAACTGTTTCTACTTCTTCGGTTCTAAAACTTTTCTTTAAGTTTTCTACTTTTAACATTGTCATAATTTTATTTTTTAAGTTTTTATTTATTTTTTTATTACAGATGCAGGATTACAGGTTGCGGTTTTGTAGCTACGAATTGTTACTACTGTAACAGTTATGAATAGCACTACAAATAGAGCTGCTGCAAAAATCCAAATTTTAATAGGCATACGATATGCAAATAAATCTAAATAAGACGATACGGCAAAGTATGCAATAGGAGAGGCAATCACAAAACAAATTATTATAATTTTGATAAATTTGTTATTGAGCATTTTCAAAATATCTACAACACTTGCTCCGTAGACTTTTCGAGTAGCAATTTCTACTTGACGGTATTGTGTTTCAAAAAGTACTAAGCCAAATACTCCCATAAGAGCGATAATGATAGACAAAAATGCAAATAATGTAATCAAATCACTAAGTCTGTCTTCTTTTTGGTAGTTTCCTCCTAATTCTTGCTCAAATGTTTCAATTTCAATTAAATCCGTACGAGTTTTTGCATCAAATTCTTTGATAGTGTTTATTACAAATTCGCTTATTTGATTAAATGTAGCCTCAGGTGATTTACGAATATAAATTCTATTTGGCTGGTTCCAAGGTTTTGTTCCGTACACATAAAAGCAAAATGGACTTACTCCTAATTGAAGTGGTTTGAAATTGAAATCTTTACAAACTCCAACAATATCTGTTTTTCCTGCGTGTCCACCCAGACGATTAGATATATCAATCTGATATTCTTTCATTGCTTGTTCGTTTAGAATAAAAGTGCCATTTTCTTTTAGTTCGTCTTGTTCCACAAAATCTCTTCCCTCGGTTATCTCTATTTCCATAAATTTCAGAAAATTCCAACTTACTGGGTAAACATCGAAACTTACTTCTCTTTCGTTTACCCTTCTTCCCCAATACATTCTTGCAGGAGCAATGAAGCTACCATTACCATAAGCAATATCTTTAATAAGGCTATTTGATTTTAGTTTTTCTGAGAACGCATTTCTACTTTCAGGTTGTTCTATAATGCTCCGAGGGATTTGTAGAGCTATGATATTACTCTTATTAAATCCCATATCGTAGTTCATAACAAAGTTGTGTTGCCCTTTGATAAACATAGCTACAATAATCAAAACAATAGAGATAACAAACTGAAATCCTATCAAGCCATATTTCAAAGTCTTTCCAGAACGACTTGCAGAAAAATTTCCTTTTAGTACGAGAGTGGTAGGGAAAGATGTTATGTAATATGCTGGGTATATGTTGCACAACAATCCCAATATTCCAGCCATAGCAATAGTAAGTACGCCTATCTGAATATTGTCCAAAAACGCAATACTTGTTGATACAGATTTTGCAATATCCCAGCTGCTAAAAATAATAACAAAAACAGCAGAGATAGCCAATGAAATAAAAATTAATATAAGAGCTTCAATAATAAAGTTTATACGAATAGAAAAGACCGAGCCTCCAAATATTTTGCGAGTATTAACTGAGCGTATTCTCAGAGGAACTAATGCAAAAAAGAAATTAATAAAATTGATAAAAGCAATAATAACAATTAGTATAGCAACAGCAAGTAGGGCATAGCTACTAATCATATTTCCTTTTTTACCGGGATTGCCTTCGTATGATTGTGTATCAAAATATGAATCTTTTATATTTAATAATCTTAGACTCATACCGTTTAAATGATTTTCTGCATCTTCTTTTGTCCCACCTGATAATATTATCAATTTTTTAACATTATCTTTTCCTTGTGTATATGCTTGTGTATAAAAATCTTCGATATTTGCTTTTTCGTGCAATTTGACAAAATAATTATATGATGCTTTATTCCAAGAATTTATATCTTCGTTTCCTAAATTAAAAAATATATCTATATTATACCAGTCACTATTTTTTGTTAATTTCGAATTAAAAATAATTCCGATAGTATGTTCTTTTGAGCGACCAATGAATTTTATCACATCTCCAATTTGTAAACTATGTTTTTTTGCAATTTTATCTGTAATTGCAAGTCCGTTTGGTTCTCCAAATCTCTCTTTGCTCCCAGATTTTATCTCAAAACCAAGAATATCAAGCATTTCTACTGTTATCATACTTGAACGAGATTCAAATTCTTTTTTATCACTTGTTTCAAAAAGATTTTTTATCCCTCGATTGAATCCTGCTTCGCAACCAAAAGTTTCAACACTCGGATTGTTTTCAAGAAACGTAGTTGCAAGTGGGCGACTCATATATGCAATGTATTTATTTCCATTGTTGTATATTGTCTCAAATCCATAAATGTTTTTAGCATTTGGAATAGATTTGTTGAAAGATAAGTCGTAATTAACTTGAATCATTATGACATAAAAACAAGCAAATGCAACAGCAAGACCAATGATATTCAATAGACTTGATGCTTTTGAATTGCGTAAAGTTGTTGAGAAATTTCTAAATGTTATCATAACTGTTTTTATTATTTTGTTAAAACTAATACTTCGTTATCTCCGTATCTGTCATAAGAAGAAGTGATTACTTTTTCTCCTTGTTCCAAACCCTCAATCACTTCGTAGTATTGTGGATTTTGACGACCAATTTTGATTTGGCGTTTGTAGGCTTTTGAACCACTTTCGTCAATTACAAAAATCCAATTTCCGCCAGTAGATTGATAGAACAAACCACGTGGAATGATTATGAGCATCGGCGAAATAGACAAGTTTCGTTTTTAGCGGACAATACTCTTTTTATTTATTTTTTTATTACAGATGCTGGATTACAGGTTGCGGTTTTGTAGCTACGAATTGTTACTACTGTAACAGTTATGAATAGCACTACAAATAGAGCTGCTGCAAAAATCCAAATTTTAATAGGCATACGATATGCAAATAAATCTAAATAAGACGATACGGCAAAGTATGCAATAGGAGAGGCAATCACAAAACAAATTATTATAATTTTGATAAATTTGTTATTGAGCATTTTCAAAATATCTACAACACTTGCTCCGTAGACTTTTCGAGTAGCAATTTCTACTTGACGGTATTGTGTTTCAAAAAGTACTAAGCCAAATACTCCCATAAGAGCGATAATGATAGACAAAAATGCAAATAATGTAATCAAATCACTAAGTCTGTCTTCTTTTTGGTAGTTTCCTCCTAATTCTTGCTCAAATGTTTCAATTTCAATTAAATCCGTACGAGTTTTTGCATCAAATTCTTTGATAGTGTTTATTACAAATTCGCTTATTTGATTAAATGTAGCCTCAGGTGATTTACGAATATAAATTCTATTTGGCTGGTTCCAAGGTTTTGTTCCGTACACATAAAAGCAAAATGGACTTACTCCTAATTGAAGTGGTTTGAAATTGAAATCTTTACAAACTCCAACAATATCTGTTTTTCCTGCGTGTCCACCCAGACGATTAGATATATCAATCTGATATTCTTTCATTGCTTGTTCGTTTAGAATAAAAGTGCCATTTTCTTTTAGTTCGTCTTGTTCCACAAAATCTCTTCCCTCGGTTATCTCTATTTCCATAAATTTCAGAAAATTCCAACTTACTGGGTAAACATCGAAACTTACTTCTCTTTCGTTTACCCTTCTTCCCCAATACATTCTTGCAGGAGCAATGAAGCTACCATTACCATAAGCAATATCTTTAATAAGGCTATTTGATTTTAGTTTTTCTGAGAACGCATTTCTACTTTCAGGTTGTTCTATAATGCTCCGAGGGATTTGTAGAGCTATGATATTACTCTTATTAAATCCCATATCGTAGTTCATAACAAAGTTGTGTTGCCCTTTGATAAACATAGCTACAATAATCAAAACAATAGAGATAACAAACTGAAATCCTATCAAGCCATATTTCAAAGTCTTTCCAGAACGACTTGCAGAAAAATTTCCTTTTAGTACGAGAGTGGTAGGGAAAGATGTTATGTAATATGCTGGGTATATGTTGCACAACAATCCCAATATTCCAGCCATAGCAATAGTAAGTACGCCTATCTGAATATTGTCCAAAAACGCAATACTTGTTGATACAGATTTTGCAATATCCCAGCTGCTAAAAATAATAACAAAAACAGCAGAGATAGCCAATGAAATAAAAATTAATATAAGAGCTTCAATAATAAAGTTTATACGAATAGAAAAGACCGAGCCTCCAAATATTTTGCGAGTATTAACTGAGCGTATTCTCAGAGGAACTAATGCAAAAAAGAAATTAATAAAATTGATAAAAGCAATAATAACAATTAGTATAGCAACAGCAAGTAGGGCATAGCTACTAATCATATTTCCTTTTTTACCGGGATTGCCTTCGTATGATTGTGTATCAAAATATGAATCTTCTATATTTAATAATCTTAGATTCATACCGCTTAAACTCCTTTCGGCATCTTCTTTTGTACCGCCTGTTGATATCACAATTTTTTTAAAGCTATCTTTTGCTTGTGTATAAAAATCCTCAATATTTGTTTTTTCGTGTAATTTGACAAAATAATTATATGATGATTCGCTCCAAGCATTTATGTTTGTGTCTCCTATATTATGAAATAAATCTATATTATACCAATCACTATTTTTTGTTAATTTGGAATTAAAAATAATTCCGATAGTAAATTCTTGTGTGCTACCAATGTGCTTTATCACATCTCCAATTTGTAAACTATGTTTTTTTGCAATTTTATCTGAAATTGCAAGTCCGTTTGGTTCTACAAATTTCTCTTTGCTCCCAGATTTTATCTCAAAACCAAGAATATCAAGCATTTCTACTGTTATCATACTTGAACGAGATTCAAATTCTTTTTTATCACTTGTTTCAAAAAGATTTTTTATCCCTCGATTGAATCCTGCTTCGCAACCAAAAGTTTCAACACTCGGATTGTTTTCAAGAAACGTAGTTGCAAGTGGGCGACTCATATATGCAATGTATTTATTTCCATTGTTGTATATTGTCTCAAATCCATAAATGTTTTTAGCATTTGGAATAGATTTGTTGAAAGATAAGTCGTAATTAACTTGAATCATTATGACATAAAAACAAGCAAATGCAACAGCAAGACCAATGATATTCAATAGACTTGATGCTTTTGAATTGCGTAAAGTTGTTGAGAAATTTCTAAATGTTATCATAACTGTTTTTATTATTTTGTTAAAACTAATACTTCGTTATCTCCGTATCTGTCATAAGAAGAAGTGATTACTTTTTCTCCTTGTTCCAAACCCTCAATCACTTCGTAGTATTGTGGATTTTGACGACCAATTTTGATTTGGCGTTTGTAGGCTTTTGAACCACTTTCGTCAATTACAAAAATCCAATTTCCGCCAGTAGATTGATAGAACAAACCACGTGGAATGATTATGCTATTTGTGGGCTGACCTAATTGTAGATTTAGGTAATAGGTCTGACCTGCACGAATGTTATCTGGTCGCTCGTTTACAAATTTAAAATCGGCTTTGAATTGTCCGTTACGAACTTCGGGGTAGACTTTGCGTAACACCGTTTCAAAAGTATTGTCTTGACGCTCAAAACTTGCTTCGAGTCCCGAATTTACTTTATCTATATAATGCTCGTCTATTTGAGCCTCTATTTTGTAGTTTGAAAGGTCGTTTATTTGACCTATTTTTTGTCCCATAGCCACAGATTGTCCCAAAACTATATCCAACAAACCAAGCTCTCCGTCAATAGTAGATTTAATATTTAGGTTATCTACTCTTTGGCGTATTAAAGTCATATTCTTACGCATATTTTCCAAACTCTCTTCCATTTGTAGCACCTGAACTGAACGATAAATACTATCTTGTTTTTGACGCTCAATTACCAAAATCTTTTTGTTTTGTGCCAACTCGTATTCTTCTTTGGCTTGTATCCAGTCTTCTTTTGCAATTAGTTTTTCTTTATAAAGTTTATCTCTTTGCTCAAAAGCTCTTAGTTTGCGTTCTACATCAAGATTTAATTGTAGCAACTCTTGTTTCAAACGTAATCTTTCTTGTTCCATAGTAACCTGAGTGTTACGCAAAAAGTTTTGTTTCTCGGCTAATTGTGCTTCGCTATCCAGTATAGATAGATTTAGAGTATTGTTACTCAAAACCACAAGTATATCTCCTTTTTTGACGCTTGTGCCTTCTTCTACGACCAATTTCTCTACAATACCTCCCTCCAAAGGGCTTACCTGTACGGTAGTTATTGGCTGAACTTGACCTGTAACTCTCACATAATCACTAAACTCGCCTTGCCTAACTTGTGATATAGTGATTGTTCTGCCATCTACTCTTAGTGTTGCAGAATTATCTCGCAATAGTAACCACGCAATAAATACTATTACAATTAGACCTCCTAAATAAGGTAGGTTTTTTCTTCTCAAAATAGCTTTGTAGCCTTTGGGTTGTTCAATTTTAATGTCCATTTCTTTATATTTTTTGTTTTTTTATTCTTTTGTAGCTAAAATATTACATATTACGTGCCAAACTATGTATATTGTTGATAATCAATAATATGATATTTTTAGCAAAAACCAAAAGTGTATGATTTTTTTACACACGTGTAAAATTTTTATTCACTTTCTGCAAAATATTAATTTTAAATCTTAACTTAGCAAAAAATAATGTTATAGTAATGAAAAAACAAGGCACTGTGTTGGTTGTAGATGACAATGTTTCGATTTTGTCGGCATTGGATATTCTGCTTAGTAGATATTTTGAAAAAGTTATTACAAAATCCTCTCCAAATTCAATAGATATTATCCTTAAAGAACATAGCATAGATGTTATTTTGTTGGATATGAATTTTAGTGCCAAAATAAATACTGGTAATGAGGGATTGTTTTGGTTAGACAAAATCAAAAAGAAAAATCCAGATATACAAGTTGTAGTTTTTACTGCTTATGCAGATATAGATTTGGCAGTAGATGCTATCAAGCGTGGAGCAAGTGATTTTGTGGTAAAGCCTTGGGATAACGACAAACTTATTGCAGCCTTACAAAATGCTTACAACCTTCGTCGCTCAAAACGTGAAGTCAAACAGTTGATAGAAATTAAAAATGAACTACTGGGCGATAAACGTATGTATTGGGGGCAAAGCAAACTGATGAAACACCTCCAAAAAACAATTAACAAAGTGTCTGCTACCGATGCAAATATATTGATTACTGGCGAAAACGGTACGGGCAAAGAAATGCTTGCTAAGGAAATTCATCTGCTTTCGCAGCGTAGTAATGAATTGATGATAACGGTTGATATGGGGGCTATTACCGAAACTTTGTTTGAGAGCGAATTGTTTGGCCACGTGAAAGGGGCATTTACTGATGCACACGCCGATAGAGCTGGTAAGTTTGAGGTAGCAAACGGAGGTACGTTGTTTTTGGACGAGATAGCAAATTTGCCTTACCATCTTCAAGCAAAACTTCTGACTGCTATCCAGAGCAAACGTATTGTTAGGGTAGGGAGCAATGTGCCAATAGATATAGATGTGAGATTGATTTGTGCAACAAACCGAAATTTGGAAGAAATGGTAGAAAATGGAACTTTTCGTGAGGATTTGTTCTATCGTATAAACACTATCCAAACACAGTTGCCATCACTTCGTGAACGTAAAGAAGATATTATTCCTCTTTCGGAAATGTTTTTGCGTGAATATTCCGACAAGTACAACAAAAGAATTATTGGGATAGAGCTAAAAGCTCGTGAGGCACTTTTGGAATATGCTTGGCAGGGAAATATTCGAGAATTGCAACATACAATCGAAAAAGCTGTGATTATGTGCGATAGCTCCGAGATTGATATGGGTGCATTGTTGCTCAAACGTTCAAAAGACAAGTCTGTATGTGATAGCGAGGCAACCACTTTGGAGGAATTGGAACGACGTACAATCTCTTCGTCAATGTTGCGTAACGAAGGAAATATGTCTGTTGTAGCACAAGAACTTGGGGTTACTCGCCAAACTCTCTACAATAAAATCAAAAATACGGATTATGAAACGCTACAATCCATTTAATTATTTTTTATTCTGCATTGTAGTATTAATAATATCTGCAAGTGGAGTAGTATGGGCAATATACGAATTAAACTATATTGCTATTGGAGTTTTTGTGTTTTTTTTGTTGGTAGGAGTTTTCAAATCATACAAACATTACTTGCTTTCATCTCGCAAAATCAATTTTATGTTTAATGCTATTGATTGTGATGAGTATTCTTTTAATTTTCCCGAAAATGTGTATAATTCTATCGAACTTTGCACCAATCAATCCCTAAATCGTATAAAAGAAGTGCTTGTAAATGCAAAACTTAGGACATTGGAGCGAGAAAAGTTTTATGAAAAAAATATGGATTCAGTTCAGACTGGTGTGTTGTCTATCAACGAGAATGGAAATGTTTTTAATGCCAACAACGAAGTCAAAAGACTGTTTGGACTGTATATTTTTACGCATATCAACCAAACCAAAACACTTTGTCCAAAACTCCCCGAAGTATTAAAAGAAATCAGAGAGGGAGAAAGTAAACAATTTAGTTTTGATACCGAAAAAGGGGATATTACATTTTCGCTCGTAGCCTCTGGTGTGGATTTAGGAGGTCGTAGGCTCAAAATTATTGCCATAAGCGATATCAAAAACGTGTTGGACGAAAAAGAAGTAGAATCGTGGATAAAACTTACACGTATTTTGACCCACGAGATTATGAATTCTCTTGCTCCAATTACTTCGCTTAGTGGTACTTTGATGAAAATTAATACCGATAAGGAGATTGAACGTGGGCTTGAAACCATTAACCAAACGAGTAAAAGTTTGGTTGCTTTTGTGGAGAACTACCGAAAATTCTCTCGTATTCAAATACCTCAAAAACAGGCTTTCGAGCTTTTGCCATTTATCCAAAATATCTGTAAGTTAATTTGCCCCAAAGAAATTGACCTTGATATGGAAATAACACCTGCCGATACATTGATTTTTGCAGATGATGCACTGATGACCCAAGTTTTTGTAAATATAATTAAAAATTCAGTAGAGGCAACGGCTAATCTACCGCAACGCAAAATTACCATAAAATCGCATATTGACGACAAAGAAAATGTTGTTATTCGTATTGCAAATAATGGTAGTGCGATAGAGAAAGAAATTGCGGAGAATATTTTTATGCCTTTTTTTACAACCAAACAAAATGGCTCAGGTATTGGGCTAAGTGTATCACGTCAGATTATGTATCTGCACTCAGGTTCGCTTACTC
The DNA here is from genome assembly GCA_964600025.1 of uncultured Rikenellaceae bacterium. Lineage (GTDB taxonomy): Bacteria > Bacteroidota > Bacteroidia > Bacteroidales > Rikenellaceae > JADFUS01. The sequence goes on from CAZRHJ010000028.1 coordinate 24,373, forward strand.
TTAGTTCAAATATGAATGATAAAATTGAATTTACGCTTACAATATAGTATTATATAATTTTTATCTTTCAGTAACCTTACAAGCTCCCAATAAACTCGTATCTTTTAGGATATTTTGCATATATAACGTAGCGTACGTGAGTTATGAGAAACAATATAGGCAAGTTTCGTTTTTAGCAGACAACAATAAAAAAAATATTTGTCCTCCTTGTTAGTGTTTATTTCTTAAAGTATCTTATCTTTGTGCCAAAATTACAAATAGTATTAAATGGAAGGAATTAGACTTAATAAATATATTAGTGCATCAGGTTATTGTTCAAGACGTGAAGCCGATAGATATATCGAAGAAGAACGAGTAGTAGTGAATGGCAAAGTTTGTTCAGATTTGACAACTTTGGTTAGTAGCGAGGACAGAATAACCGTAGATGGAGAATCTATAAAGTCCAAACGCAAACCAGTTTATATTGCTCTCAACAAACCTAAGGGAATTACCTGTACAACAGACCCTAAGGATATGACCAATATAGCTGATTATATGAACTACAAGGAGAGAATTTTTCCGATAGGTAGATTAGATAAACCTTCTCAGGGTTTAATTCTTTTGACAAATAATGGAGATATTGTAAACAAGATTTTACGTGCTGGAAACAACCACGAAAAAGAATATATTGTTGTGGTGGATAAGCCAATTACAGCCTCTTTTGTTACCAAAATGAGCGAAGGTATGCGTCTGGATAGAGGCGAAACTGCTTTGCCGTGCAAAGTTAAACGAGAGGGCGAAAATCGTTTTCGTATTATTTTGACTCAGGGTCTTAATCGTCAGATTCGTAGAATGTGTATGATGTTGGACTACAAAGTTACGGCTTTGCAAAGAGTTCGTGTAATGAATGTTACCTTAGATGGTATCCCAGAGGGCAAGTGGCGTTATTTGTCGCCAATGGAGATTGATGATATTATGGAACTTATCAAAGATTCTTCAAATACTCATAGCCCTATTCAAAATCCTGCACCAAAAAAGTTTGTTGCTAAGGGAGGAGCTTATAAGGATTACAAAAAAAATAAAACAAACAAAGAAGACGAGAAACCTGCAAAAAAACAGCGTCCAAAATACAAACCAAAATCAAATAATGTTAAAGGATTTGTGTCTAAAAAACAAATTAATGCAAAAATAAGCCAAGCCACTAACAAGCAAAAACCAAAGTCTAAATCAAAATAAACTATGTCGCATTGTCTTGAAGTTTTTTTGTATTGTCCTCGTTGTGGTTCAAATAAATTTGTAATAAACAACGAGAAATCCAAGCATTGCTCTGATTGTGGATTTACTTATTATGCAAACCCAAGCAGTGCCACAGTTGCTGTTATATTTAACGACAAAAACGAATTGTTGGTAGCTCGTCGTGCCAAAGATCCTGCCAAAGGAACTTTGGATTTAGTTGGAGGATTTGTAGATATGGACGAGAGTGCAGAACAGGGACTTTTGCGAGAAATATTCGAGGAAACAAGTCTGAGAGTTAGCGACCCAAAATATTTGTTTTCTATTCCGAACATTTACCATTATTCAGGTATGGATATTCATACTCTCGATATGTTTTATGAGTGTAGAGTATCTTCATTACAATCATTCAAGGCACAAGATGATGTGTCAGAATTATTTTTTGTTCCCATAGACAAAGTTAATCCCCAAGATTTTGGATTAATGTCAATTAGAAAAGGTGTAGAAATTATTTTAAGAGAAAAAACTGTTAAGTAGGCTCTGCTATCTGAAATTATATTAATTATGTATGAATTTTGAAATTACAAATCCAATATAAGTAGCTGAAATAGATAGTACTACACTTGCCACTATATAGAGTGTTGCAATACCATAGTCTTGTTGTTTTATGAGAGTTAATGTGTCTAACGAAAATGTAGAGAATGTGGTAAAACCTCCACAAAATCCAACAACAAACATAAGTCTTGCCCAATGTGTCTTGTCTTCAAAATACAGAGATATAACATAGCCTATTAGTAGTGAACCAATGATATTTACGGCAAAAGTTCCCAAAGGAAATTTATGCCCTTTGTTCAGCAAAATACTTGCCAAATAACGTAAGGTGCTACCAAGTCCACCTCCCAAAAATATTAAAAATAAATCTCTCATATATTTATAAAAAAATATTGCTGTCCCGTAAAATTTTAAAAATCATTGTAATGTATTAAGCGATAATATATTACAGTGTTTTAATTTATGAGGGGCTTGGAAAAATGAT
>CAZRHJ010000029.1:0-26018 GCA_964600025.1 uncultured Rikenellaceae bacterium
AGCTTAAATTGGATTGTTGAAAATAAATTACACTAACAGACTAAACTGTTTTATTTTGCTTGTGTAACTCTTGATAAATAAGACTTTACGAAACCAAATACTTAAAATATTGAGTGTTTATAAAGTGTAAATAAGTGTTGATATAGTGTTAATAATGCTTAAATAAACTTATGTAAATACCTTGTAATCAAATATGTACGTTGTGTAGATACTTATTTCGTGGAATGTTGTGAAACATTGGCACGAATGTTTATTAAATAAAATTTATTGCCAAAAGTTTTGATATATAAAAAATCTTTATAAGTAATAATAGCTATGTTTTGTAGTGAAACATTTGTCGAAAAACCTCTGTTTTTTTACTTGTCAAGTATTGATAATTATTTTGTCTAAAAGTATGTTAAGTGCCGATAATTTAAGGCTTTGAGCAAAATAATATTAAAAAAACTGTGTTTATAAGTGGTAGAAAGCTGTTTATAAACTGTCAGTAATTGTAGATAAGTGGTTATAATGGTGTTTATAAACTTTTATATATTTTTGTGATGTTTCACGAATAAAAATATTAAAATGTTGATAGTCAGTAATATAGATGTTTTAAATGTTATAAATAGCTATTAACACTATGTTTCACATCTAAAAATAATTATTTTAGCCTGTACATAAAGCCTCTAACTACCTCTACTGAGCCACTTAACAATAGTTTTGATATAGATTCTTCGACTTGTGTAGAAGATAAATTGCTACGTGAAACAATTTGTTGTAAATCCAATTCTTCGTTTCTTAGAATTTTGATGATGGTATCTTGTGCCGAACTTTTTTTGTTTTTTGCTCTACATATATCACATTTTCCGCAGTCGCTAACATTTTTTTCTCCAAAATATTCTTGGATATGTTTACTACGGCACTGAATATCTGACGAAATAAGTTGCAACATTTTTTGTAGCTTGGATTCGCTTAATTCTTTGCGTAAAATATAGGTTTCGGGAGCAATTCTAAGATTCATCTCTTCCAAACGCTCTTCGTTAAAAAACAAAATTGAAGCACGTTTGCGAGGAATATAATTGATTATTCTCATTCTGCCTAATTCTTTGAAACATTCCGAAATATATTCGAGAGTATAACCAGTTACTTTTGAAATGTAACTTTCGTCAATCTTTACAAAAAACGAAAATACACCACTATAAAGCCTTAAAATACTTTGGATAAACTTATTTAAGTGATTTTGTGATATTTGTATGTTGTATAGCTCATCTCTGCTTACTTTGAACATTATGCGAGTTGGGTTGTCCGACGGTTCGGAAAGATACATATAATCATTTAACTGCAATATTTCTATCGAGGACATTACAGTAGCCGAAAATTCACTATACTGAAAACAAAATTTGTTAATATCAAAATCAAATCTTTCGCCTTTGCCCTCTCCCTCGGATAGATTAAAAAAAGAATAGATTTTGTTGTAAATTTCTTTGATTTTGTTGATAGGGGGATAAGACGATACCAAACATTGTTGAACGCTTTGCGGGGTTTTGTCGTCGTAGAGCAAAACTGCAAATGCTTCTTGCTCATCACGTCCAGCACGACCTGCCTCTTGGTAGTAGGCTTCGATTGATTGTGGCATATCAAAATGCACAACAAACCTAACATTAGATTTGTCAATCCCCATACCAAAAGCATTGGTTGCAACTATTATTGGCGTTTTTTCTGATAGCCATTCTTCCTGTACGCTGGTTCGCATCTCGTAGCTCATACCTCCGTGGTAGGCAGAGGCTTTGTAGCCTTTTTCTCTCAAAAACTCTGCAACCCTTTCGCACTCTTTGCGTAAACGACAATACACTATCCCAATTCCAGAGATTGTATCTATGATTTTCATTAAATGATTCTCTTTGTCCTCAGTGTATCTCATCACGTACGAAAGATTGTGTCTTGCAAATGATTTTTTGAAAACCGAGGTTTCGACCATATTCAGCTTGTCGATTATATCTTTGCATACAGATTCTGTTGCAGAGGCTGTTACTGCCAAAACATTTACTTCGGGGTGAATGGTTCGCAGTTCGGCAAGGAGTAAGTAATTTGGTCTGAAATCGTAGCCCCATTGGGATATACAGTGAGCCTCGTCGATAGCAAGCAAACAAACGTTCATTTTTGCAAAACGTTCTCTGAAAATCTTTGTTTTGGCTCTTTCGGGCGAAATATACAGAAATTTATAGTTGCCATAGACTGCATTGTCAAGCGTTGCGTCAATTTGCAAATTGCTCATTCCTGAGTGTACGCAAAGTGCTTTTATGTTTTTTTGTCTAAGACTATCGACTTGGTCTTTCATCAACGAAATAAGCGGAGTAACTACAATACATATCCCGTCCATTGCCATTGCACTGACCCAGTAAGTTATAGACTTACCACCACCAGTAGGCAGGAGTGCCAAGGTATCTTTCCCCTCGCACACAGAGTCTATAATCTCTCGTTGTAAAGGGCGGAAAGAGTCGTAACCCCAGTATTTTTTTAGAATATTGTCTGCTTTGTTCATCGACGCAAAATTTAATACAAAAATACATAAATTTTCTTGGTTTCAAATAATATTTTTTATTGGACTTCATAGATAATTTTTTTATATTTGTACGATTTAACAAAAAAAAATAAACCAAAGTGAAAAAAATATTATTACTGACATTCTGTTTGTTTATAGGTTTTGGGCTTTACGCTCAGTCCAAAAACAAAGAAATTGAAAAATACGTGCATAAATACTACAAAATTGCTATTCACGAGATGAAAACCCATAAAATTCCAGCAAGTATTACTCTTGCTCAAGGAGTTTTGGAATCAGGTTGGGGCAAAAGCAATTTGGCAACAAAATCCAATAATCACTTTGGAATAAAGTGTAAATCTAATTGGGAGGGTGGCAAAGTGTATCACGATGATGACGAGTTGCAGGAATGTTTCCGAAAATATGACTCTGTGGAAGATTCTTACAAAGATCACTCACTGTTTTTGGTACAAGGCAAACGTTATGCGTTTTTGTTTGATTTAAGAATTACAGACTACAAGGCTTGGGCAAATGGTTTGAAAAAAGCAGGATATGCAACCAATCCAATTTATGCAAAACGATTGATAGATTTGATAGAAATGTATGAGCTTTACAAATATGATAATCCCAAAAAATATGGCGTTGATTTGAGTGATAAACCAAAAGTAGAAAAACCAATCGAGAAGCCTAAAAAAGAAATTGTAAAAATTAGTAAACCAACTATTAAACACGAAAGCAGAGCGATTGGATACAAAAAAGGTCGTCAAATGTTTGTACAAAACAAATGTAAATATGTGGTAGTAGAAAAGGGAGATACTTGGGAGGATTTAGCGGCAGTAGTTGGTAAGGGAGTTCATAAACTATATACTTTCAACGAGGTTACCGACCCAACGCAAGAACTTGTAGAGGGAAGTTTTGTGTATCTTCAAAAAAAGAAAAAGAAAAGTAATTTGAATGGACAAACATATACAACTTTGACTGAGGGGGAAACTATCTATACTATTTCACAAAAATACGCCCTTCAAGTAGATGTTTTGAGCGAAGAAAATAGTTTGATGAAACACGATAAGTTGCCAGTTGGCAAAGAAGTTGTACTGAAATAAGTATATATGTCTTTATCGGACAGTAATAATTGTTTTTGTTCAACTAAAATTTTGAAGAATTATGAAAGAAATAAATATTAAAGAGCTAACAGATAATGTTGTTAAACTAATCGGAGAGGATTGGTCTTTGATAACCGCAGGAGATTTGTCCTCTTTTAATACAATGACTGCAAGTTGGGGTGGAATTGGTTTTTTATGGAATAGACCTGTGGCTTATATCTTTATTAGACCAGAGAGATATACTCACAGTTTCGTAGAGAAAAACACTCATTTTACTTTGTCATTTTTTGACGAAAAATACCGAAATGCTTTGAATATTTGTGGTTCAAAATCTGGTAGAGATACAGATAAAGTAGCAGAGGCTGGGCTTGATATTCAATCAACTGCCAAAGGAAATATTTATTTCTCACAAGCAAGAGTGGTTTTGGAGTGCCGAAAATTCTATTCGGTAGAAATCAAAGACGGAGAGTTTGTAGAGAAACAAAGTGTTGAGAAATGGTACAAAAAAGAAGGTATTCACACTATGTATATTGGAGAAATAGAACATTGTTATGTGGGTGATGAATAGTTTTTATTATCTTTGCATAAAATTATTACAAAATGAATAAAACAGAATTTGAAAAATTTGCGGTAGGCAAAGTAGGTATTTCAAGTAATACGCTACATAGCTACCAAACTTTTATATCACAAGGCGGTTATATTAATCCCACAATCACCGAAGAGCGTCAGTTGAACGTTGCACAAATGGACGTTTTCTCACGTTTGATGATGGATAGGATTATGTTTTTGGGTTGTGCAATCAATGATGATGTTGCAAACATTATACAAGCACAGTTGTTGTTTTTAGAAAGCGTAGATTCTGCAAAAGATATTTCTATGTATATCAATTCTCCGGGAGGAAGTGTATCGGCAGGACTTGGTATTTACGACACAATGCAACTTGTTTCTTGTGATGTTTCGACTGTTTGTACAGGAATGGCAGCAAGTATGGGAGCGGTGCTACTTACAGCTGGTGCAAAAGACAAGCGTTTGGCACTTCGTCACTCTCGTGTGATGATTCACCAACCACTTGGTGGTGTGCAAGGTCAAGCATCAGATATTGAAATTACTGCACGAGAAATCCTAAAAACCAAACACGAACTTTATTCTATTTTGGCAGAGCATAGTGGTCAGCCAATCGACAAAATAGAAAAAGATTCGGATAGAGATTATTGGCTTACAAGTGGAGAGGCAGTAGAGTATGGGTTGATAGATAGAATTATTTTATCAAGAAAATAATCTTAGATATTCGTATTAAAATTATTACCAATTAATTATCCTTTTTTAGGACAAATAAATAATGGCAAAAAAGAAAAACACAGATTTTACAGATATATGTTCGTTTTGCGGACAAGAGGTGCGACAAGGAGGTTGTTTCAAAGGAGAAGGCAATAATTGTATTTGCTTTGAGTGTGTTGAGAGAGGGCACGGAATAATCTCGCAGGAGTTTGGTCAAATCAAAAAGGGGAAACCTATTGATATGGACAGCGTACTAAAACCATCAGAAATTAAAGCATTTTTGGACGAATATGTAATTGGTCAAGAAGATGCAAAAAAATACCTTTCAGTGGCTGTTTACAACCACTACAAACGTTTGAACCATTTGGCTCACGGTGGCAAAGACAGTATTGAGATAGACAAATCAAACATTGTACTTGTGGGAGATACTGGTACTGGAAAAACACTTTTGGCACGTACTATTGCCAAACTTTTGAAAGTTCCTTTCACAATTACAGATGCAACTGCACTAACTCAGGCTGGATATGTGGGCGAAGATGTTGAGGGTATTCTTTCGAGATTACTACAAGCAGCAGACTACAACCTTGAAGAGGCAGAGCGTGGTATTGTGTTTATTGACGAGATAGACAAAATTGCACGTAAAGGCGACAATCCTTCTATCACACGTGATGTGTCGGGAGAGGGAGTTCAACAAGCCCTTTTGAAAATGCTTGAAGGAGCAGTAGTTAATGTTCCACCAGAGGGAGGACGTAAGCACCCAGAACAAAAATTCATTCAGGTAAATACCAAAAATATTTTGTTTATTTGTGGTGGAGCTTTCAATGGTATCGAAAAACGTATTTCGCAGCGTTTAAACCGCAGTGTAATAGGTTTTACTGGCAACCAAGCACGTAAAGATATAAACGAAAAATCTTTGTTGAAATACATTGAACCTCAGGATTTAAAATCATTTGGATTGATACCAGAGTTGATTGGTCGTTTGCCAGTTTTGACATATATGGAACCTCTTAGCAAAGAAGCACTTTTGAAAATTTTGAAAGAGCCTAAAAATGCTATTACAAAGCAGTATCAAGAATTGTTTAAGTATGATAATATCAAACTGACATTCAAAGACGATTCTTTGGAGTATATGGTCGATAAAGCTATTGAATATAATTTGGGAGCAAGGGGTTTGAGAACAATTTGCGAAACAATTATGATAGATGCTATGTATGATATACAAAACATTGGGGAGTCTTTCGTTATAGATAAACAGTATGCAGAAAAGCATTTAAAATTGAATATTTTGGCATAATGCAAAACATTAGAAACATAGAAAAAGATAGGGAATTTGAGGACAAAATACGTCCTCAGATTCTCGATAATTTCAATGGTCAGCCAAAAATCATAGACAATCTTTCGGTGTTTATCAAAGCTGCAAAAATGCGTAATGAGTCCTTAGACCACGTTTTGTTGCACGGGCCTCCGGGTTTGGGTAAGACCACTTTGGCAAACATCATTGCAAATGAACTTGGTGTTTCGTTGAAACTTGTTTCTGGTCCAGTTTTGGACAAACCAGGGGATTTGGCAGGAATACTTACCAATTTAGAGGAAGGGGACGTGCTTTTTATTGACGAGATTCATCGTTTAAGCCCTATTGTTGAGGAATATTTATATTCGGCAATGGAAGATTTTTCGATAGATATTGTTTTGGATAAAGGTCCGGGGGCAAGAAGTATCCAGTTGTCTTTGAATCCTTTTACGCTTATTGGAGCTACTACTCGTAGTGGTTTGCTTACTTCGCCACTTAGGGCAAGGTTTGGAATACAGTTTTTGTTGGAGTATTATGATATGCCAACCCTAAAACGAATTATTAAACGTTCGTCAGGTATTCTGAATGTTCCGATAGACGACGATGCAGCTCACGAGATAGCTTTGCGTAGCAGGGGAACTCCTCGTATTGCTAACGCACTACTTAGAAGAGTTAGAGATTTTGCAATGGTAAAATCCGATGGAACTATTTCATTACCAATTACAAAATACTCTCTCGACGCATTAAATATTGATACTTTGGGATTGGATATAATGGATAATAAAATCCTAAATACACTTATAAACAAGTTTGACGGGGGGCCTGTGGGACTCAACACAATCGCAGTTGCTGTTGGAGAAGACAGTGGAACTATTGAAGAGGTTTATGAACCATTCTTGATACAAGAAGGTTTTTTGAACAGAACTCCACGAGGAAGAGAGGCTACTCGCAAAGCATACGAGCATTTGAATATTAATTATACAAAACAAGCTGAGCCTACTGGCACACTTTTTGACTAATTATTATTTATTGTTGTCTGCTAAAAACAAAACTCGCTTATCTTGTATATTTCACTGATGTTCTGCTTCACGTACGCCAGTAAGCTACTTTATATATGCAAAATATCCTAAGAGATACGAGTTTTTTAACTCTTGCAGAATTACTATTACATTAAATTAAAAACTATTTTGCAATCATTTAGTTTGAGATTTATTTGACGATTTATAACTATTAAAAACACAAAATTATGAAACCTATTGAGACAATTAAAACAACTTGGTTGAACGACCTACATTTCAGAACAAACATAGACCGTGAAACTATTAATTTTGATGCAAGATACAAAGATATTGATTCAAAAGACGGTGCTGCACCTCTAAGAGTATTTTTGTCATCTATCATTGCGTGTTCTTCTATGATGGCTGCATCTGTACTGAAAGACCAATCTATTAAATTTAAAAACTTCCATTCGGATATCGAAACCGAACACGAAAGTAGTCAGCAAAACCCTCATCATATCACAAGATTTGATATAAGATATTTTTTTGAAGGTCTTACTGCAAACGATGAGAAAATTGCTATTGATGCTATCAAACAAAGTCACGAAAAATACTGTCCAATGATTGTGATGATTGAAAAAATTGCTCCTGTTCAATATGAGATTTACAACGATAATAAACTCATTGGCCAATCAGAAAATTGGAGAGATAAGGACCCTCACGTTTGTACAACAGATATTTGCGATAGTTATTATAGCTATCATTAAAATAGTACTGTTCGCAAAAACGGAAACTCGCCTATCTTGGAATATTTAGAGAATTATCGTGCTTTTAAAGTTAGGAAGTTACAATTTATTTTTGCGATAATTTATAACTTAAAAAAAAGTGAGTGAAAACACGCCTTCATTGCGAATAAAGAGCAATGAACAAGGTATCTGACGAGCAAATGTTTAGGAGATTTCAGAAAATACTATTTTCTGAAATCCCCTTTTTAGCTATTTTGCTAAAATGATGATTATCAATTATTGTTTAACCCTTTTGGGGGAATTTAGGAAAACGCTGCTTTCTGAAATTATCTGCTTAATTATGCCTATTAGATAATTCATTTTCTAAATCCTTTATACCTAAATTGCGTGATGATAGCAGTACGAGTAGGTGATAAATCAAATCACTTGCTTCATAAATCAATCTTTCATCATTTTTTGCAATAGCTTCAATTACTGTTTCCACAGCCTCTTCACCAACTTTTTGAGCGATTTTATTAACACCTTTCGTAAACAAATATGTCGTATATGATTTTTCTGGCATATCTGCTTTGCGTTGTTCTATGATTTTTTCTAATTTACGAATAAATCCTTCGTTATTATCTGTGTCAAAACAACTTATTGTTCCACGGTGGCAGACATTACCAGTTGGACTAACTTTTATTAACAAAGTGTCATTGTCGCAATCATCATATACAGAGTCTATATACAAAAAATTACCGCTTGTTTCTCCTTTTGTCCACAATCTGTTTTTTGTTCTGCTAAAAAATGTGATTTTTCTTTCGCTCATACTTTTATCGAAAGCCTCTTGATTCATATAACCTAACATCAATACTTTTAATGTTTTTGAATCTTGAATTATAACTGGAATTAGACCTTCACTATTTTTTGAAGTATTTAAATCTGAAAATTTCATTGTATTAGTTATTTAATTGATTTTTTATTTCTGTTATTGTTGTTTTGCCATAATGAACTATCGAAGCTACCAATGCTGCATCTGCACCAGCAATGTCAAAAACTTGTTTAATATGTTCTATGCAACCCGCACCGCCACTGGCAATGATTGGTATATTGACTGAGTTTTTGAGTATTTTTATAATATCAAGTGGGTACCCTATTTGTGTGCCATCACTATCCATAGAAGTAAATAAAATTTCGCCAGCCCCTAACTTTTCTACTTGTTTTGCCCAATTAATAACATCTAATTCGTTAATCTCTGAACCCGATTTAGTTGCAACTTTCCATACTCCATTAATTAATTTTCCGTCTATTGCAACTACAATTCTGTCTGAACCGTATTTTTCGGATATTTTGCTTATTAGTTTTGGGTTATTTACCGCTGCACTGTTTATCGAAACTTTGTTTACTCCAAAAGAGAAAAGTTTATCAACATCTTCCAAACAAGATATTCCCCCACCAACAATCAATGGAACATTTATAGCCTCAGCTACTTTTTGGGCAAGAGGAAAAAAGTTTGACCTATCTTCAATACTTGCACTAATATCTAATAATGTAATCTCATCTGCACCGTCATTTTGGTATTTAAGTGCTAAGGCTACTGGGTCTCCAATATCTTGCATATTTTTAAAGTTAGTACCTTTAACTGTTCTGTTATTTAGTACATCTAAACAAGGTATGATTTTTTTTGTTTTCATTTTATTTTTAATTCTTTTAAAGTTATTCTGTTCTCGTAAATGGCTTTACCAATCACAACAGATTTTATTCCTATATTTTCTAATTCTAATATATCGTTGTACGAACCAATTCCTCCACTTGCAATAATGTGAGTTTGCGGGAATTTATCTTGCAAATATTTGTAGAGTTGGAGAGAAGTTCCTTTTAATGTTCCGTCTTTTGAAATGTCTGTGCATAAAATATATTTAATGGATTGTGATAAATATTTTTCTATTAACATATCAATAGTCGTTTCGCTTTTGTTTTTCCAACCATTTATTGCTATGTTCATATCAAAAACATCTGCACCAAGCACTATTTTTTCATTGCCAAACTTTTTGAGACACAAGCTAAATAATTCTGGGTTTGTAATAGCAATGCTCCCACAAATAACTCTATCTGCCCCGCTATCAATGACTCTTTCTAATGATTTATAAGATTTAATTCCTCCGCCAAATTCAATTTTTATTTTGGTTTTGTAAGCAATTTTTTCAATTATACTCAAATTTTTTGGTTCGTCTGATTTTGCTCCGTCCAAATCTACAATATGTATTCTTTCAATACCTATATCCTCAAATTGTTGTGCTAAAATTATTGGATTAAGAGCGTACTTTGTACATTTATTAAAATCTCCTTGATATAGTCTAACACACTGAGAATCCATAATATCCAGTGCAGGTATGATTTCTATTTTTTTCATAATATTCCTTTACTTGAAAATAATTTGTCCCCTTTTCGTTCTATTGCCATTTGTAATGCGTGTGTAAATGCTTTAAAAATAGCTTCTATTTTGTGATGTTCATTTTCTCCCGTAGCTTTTATATGCATATTGCAATATAAATTTTCACAAAGAGTTTTAAAAAAATGTTTGAACATTTCGGTTGGTACATCACCGATATATTCTCTCTTAAATTCGGCTTGGAAAGAAAAGTCTATTCTTCCACCAAAATCCAGTAAAACACTTGCATCACACTCGTCCATCGGTAAAGAAAACCCATAACGATTTATTCCTAATTTTTCTCCTAATGCTGTGCGAATTGCTGTTCCCAGTACAATAGCTGTATCTTCGATTGTGTGGTGTTCATCAACCTCTGTGTCTCCTTTTGTACACAATTTCATAGATATTTGGGAGTGATTTACTATCTGATCTAACATATGGTTAAAGAAATTTAGTCCTGTTGATATGCTGTTCTCAAAACTCCCATCTAAATCCAATGTTATTGAAATATCTGTTTCGTTTGTTTTTCGTTGTAACGAAACACGTCTTTCGCCCAAACGTATATACTCAGATATTTTATCCCAATCCGAAGAAATAAATTTACAACACTTTGCAAAAGATGCTTTTTGTAATAAATCAATTTGTTGAATATTGTCTGAATAGAAAATTGCTTTTGCTCCCAAATTTGCAGCAAGTTCAATATCCGTCAATCTATCACCAATAACCCACGAGTTAGCAAGGTCGTATTCTGGATTGTTAATGTATTTAGTAAGCATTCCAGTTTTAGGTTTTCTATTATTGGAATTATCATTTTCAAAAGAATTATCAAAAAAAGTTTCGTCAAATTCAACACCTTCACTCCTAAACACTTCTATCATCATTTTCTCTATCTTAATAAAATCTTCATAGGGAAAAGAGTCTGTTCCTAATCCATCTTGGTTGCTGACAATAACTTTTTCAAAACCTAATTCAGATAATTTTGACAAAGCGGTAATAACTTTCTTTTTAAATTTGAGTTTATCAAATGAATCAACTTGAAAATCATTCTCTGGTTCTTCAATAAGAGTTCCATCTCTATCTACAAACAATACTTTTTTCATAGTCTTTCAGTGTTTCTATTAATTTTGAATTTTCAGTAGGAGTGCCGATGCTAATTCTTAAACAGTTTTTGCAATTTGTTTCATTTGCTCTATCTCTAACTATAATTCCCTTTTCGCTCAAATAATTATATACTTTTGTGCTATCAGTAAATTTAACTAATATGAAATTCGAGTCACTTCTATATGTTTTTTCAACACAATTCAGACCATTAAGCATAGTATAAAGACCCTTGCGTTGGGATTTTGTTTCGATAATCTGTTTCTCAATTATTTTTTTGTTTTCCAAAACAGATATTGCCTCTTGTATTGTATCACAACCGATATTATATGGTGCTTTGACTCTATTCATATACTTGATAGAGGATTGGTTTGCAAATGCAAAACCAATTCTTAGACCTGCTGCACCCCACGCTTTTGACAATGTAGATAAAACAATTATATTGTTATAATCATTTATCAATTCTCTATAACTTTTTTCGTCACTAAAATCCAAATAAGCCTCGTCTATCACAACTATTCCATCAAAATTATTTATGATTTTAATTATTTCTTCTCTATCTAAAATATTTGCAGTAGGATTATTAGGTGAGCATACAAAAATTATTTTTGTATTGCTTTGTATTAAACTCAACACGTTATCTGCATTTATCTTAAAATCTTTTTCGAGAGGTATCTCTATAACTTTAATATCATTTATAGATGCAGCAACTTTATACATTCCATAAGTAGGTGTTAGTGTAGCAATGCTATCTTTTGAAGGTTCACAAAAAACCCTGATAATTATATCTATCGCCTCGTCCGAACCGTTCCCAATAAAAATATTATCTTGCTCTGCATTATACATTTCTGCTATACGTTCTCTGAGTGCTTTTTGAACAGTATCTGGATATCGACTATATTTTGCTCCATAAGGATTTTCGTTTGCATTCAGCCATATATTTGCAGTCCCTTTGTAATCATCTCTTGCAGAACTATAAGCTACAAGCTCTCTAATGTTTGGCCGAACTAATCTATCTATCTGCATATTCTCGTCTTATTTTAGCTGAATTTCTGTGTGCAATTAACATCTCTTTTTCAGCCATAATTTCTATTATAGGAGCAAGGTTTTTAATCCCTTGTTTGGATATTTTTTGGAAAGTTATTTTTTTTGTGAAACTATCTATATTTACCCCACTCATAGATTTTGCCCACGCCGAAGTTGGTAGAGTGTGGTTTGTGCCAGAAGCATAATCCCCTGCACTTTCTGGACTATAATTTCCTAAGAATACACTCCCCGCTGACTTGACTTTCATTGACAATTCATCACAACTCTCACACGCTATTATCAAATGTTCTGGGGCATATTGATTAACTATCTCTATCATTTGATTATAACTATCAACAACAATTATTGCACTATTTTCAAGAGCTTTTGTTGCTATATCTCTTCGTGGTAACTCTTGTAATTGTCGTTTAATTTCGGAGAGTACTCCCTGAGCAATATCCTTTGATAAGCATACTAAAAAAACTTGGCTATCTGTTCCGTGCTCGGCTTGAGATAACATATCCGACGCAACAAAATCATATCTACAACTATCATCTGCAATTATCATAAGTTCTGATGGACCAGCAGGAATATCTATTGATACAACTTTTCCTGCCACAAGTTGTTTGGCTATTGTTACATAACTATTTCCCGGGCCAAAAATCTTATCCACTTTTGGTATTGTTTCTGTGCCATAAGCCATAGCTGCAATAGCAACAGCTCCACCAACTCTAAATATATTTTTTATTCCACAAATTTTTGCTGTATATAATATCTCTGGGGCTATTTCGCTGTTCTTTTGTGCAGGACTGCATAATACAATTTCTTCAACTCCCGCAATAATAGCAGGAATAGCAAGCATAAGAACAGTAGAAAATAGTGGAGCAGAACCAGCAGGAATATATAAGCCTACTTTTGAAATTGCAACTGATTTTTGCCAACATTCTACTCCTTGTTGAGTTTCAACCCTAATTTCTTCGGTTTTTTGTGCAGTGTGAAACTTTTCGATATTAGATTTTGCAATTCTAATAGCATCTTTGAGCTCGTTACAAATTTGTAATTCTGAGTTGTCAATATCTTCATTCGATACTTTCAATTTTGGAGAGTATAGGTCAATTTTTTGTTGTAGGCGAGAGATTCCCATATCTTTGAATTGTCTTACCTCATCAAGAATGTTTTTTACTATCTGTTCTTTTTCTAAATTACTGTTTTCGACAGCTCTCGATAGTATTTTATCTAATTTAATCTGTGTTAGATTTTCGTAAATGCTTATCATATTATCATTTTTTCAAGTGAAAGTACTAATATATCTTCTGCTCCAATAGATTTTAGAATTTCTATCTTGTCCCATATATCATTTTCTGAAACAACTGAGTGAATACTGCTCCAACCGCTCTGTGCAAGTGGTAGTAATGTTGGGCTTCGCATACTTGGCATAATATCTAAAACCTTATTGATTGATTCGTTTTTAACATTTAGCAACAAATACTTTTTCCCTTTGCTTCTTTCCACAGAGTTGATTCTAAATAGTAATTTATCCACTATTTTTTGTTTCTCATCACTCAAATTTTGAGAAGAAATCAATACTGCTTCTGATGACATTACTGTTTCTACTTCGTTTAAACCATTAGAAATAAGTGTTCCGCCCGAACTTACTATATCAAATATTGCATCTGCTATATTTACAGCTGGTGCAATCTCTACACTTCCAGCAATGTATTCTATATCAACATTTATTTCTTTTTTTGCAAAATAATCTTTTAGAATGTTAGGATAAGATGTTGCAATTCGTTTCCCCTCAAACCAACTTAACCCTGTGTACTCAATATGTTTAGGGATAGCAAGAGATATTCTACAATTCCCAAAACCCAAATATTCTAACAATTTCACATTCGCTTGTTTCTCTTTAACTTCGTTTAGTCCAACAATTCCAATATCTGCAACGTTGTTTGCAACAGCATTTGGGATATCGTCATCACGCAAATACAGTACTTCTATTGGGAAGTTTGGAGATTTAGTAAGTAAAAGTCTTTTGCTGGATTGTAATGTTATTCCAGCTTCTTGAATTAGATTGGCAGAATCTTCGTTTAATCTGCCTTTGGCTTGTAATGCAATTCTTAACATAATTTTGATATTAATATTAGTTTTTTTGACAAAAAAAAGACCTGCCATAGGGCAGGTCTAAATATAACAGGTCAATCTTTAAAAGATTAATGAATTAGTATATATATGACAAATCTACCCAATGTTTATGTAAACAATGAGTATGATGATGTAGATTTGTATATGTTGTATTCATTTTCATAGGTGCAAATGTAGTTAAAAAAAACTAACTACCAAATTATTTCCAACAAATTGTGAAAAATAATTTTATTTGTAAAATCTTTCTAAGCCCTGAGGGGTAGCAAGTCTTGCACGGATAGAGCCAACTTTGATTGGAGAGTATATGAATGTTGGAATTTTTGAGTCTTTATTTTTGTCGGGAAACCATAATTCAAATTCGTTTCCTTCGTCGTAACCTCCACCATTTGCCAGAGCGAGTGTACATTTGAATTTGTGCATTAAATTAGCTCCGTGTCCTCTTACTCGGTCTTTTTCACTTTTCACATAAGTATATTTTACTGTGCGAAGTTTGTCATAAAACACTAATTCTAATTCCTCCCCTTTGCTATTTAATCTCTGTTCAAATGGCATAGTTCGAAGGTAGTAGAACATCGAAAAAGCGTCTCTGCTATTTGATTTTAGAGCGTAAGTAACAGTTTTTTCTTCTGGTTTGTTGTTACTGTAATATTTAGTCGTAACTTGTTGTGTGTTCCAGTCAAAATAATATTCACTATGGAAACGATAATCCCCTTCGTGGTTGTCGTTTAGAATTTGCAGTGGAAGGAGTTTGTCTTTTTCGAGCCAAATGGTATAAATATCATTCATATAGAAAAAATGCTCATACGCAGGTGCTGTAATTAGTTTTATGGTAAGTTTGAAAGTCTCTTTGTCGTTTAGTTTGTCGTCCTCTATTTTTAGAGTAGCCAAAGCCACGTCAAAATTCAAAAAACCAATTTTATAGCTAACTATATATTGTAGCAGTTCTCCACTCTTGAATGGATACGAAGTAGGGGTCTGAGCATAACTATTATGAACAGAAAATACTAAAAATGCTAAAATTATTACAAATAGTTTTTTCATTAATCTTCAAATTCTAAAATACCTTGTCCTAAACCAGCAAAAGACAATCTGTGATGTGGGCTAATACCATATTTTTCTATTGCCTCACGGTGTTTTGCTGTTGGGTAAGCTTTGTTTTTGTCCCAGCCATATTGTGGATATTCTCTTGATAGAGCAATGATATAATCATCACGATAAGTTTTGGCAAGTACACTTGCTGCTGCAATAGATGCAAACTTAGCATCTCCTTTGACAATACATTTATATGGAATATCCAAATCTGTTCTAAATCTATTGCCGTCTATCAATAACAGTTCAGGTCTGACCGAAAGGTTGCAAACAGCTTTGCTCATACCTAAGAACGAAGCATTAAGGATATTTATTTTGTCTATCTCTGACGCAGATATTTCTTTTATTGCCCAAGCAACGGCCTCCTTTTGTATAATCTCACGAAGCATATAACGTTGCTTTTCTGTCATTTTCTTTGAATCGTTTAGCAGAGGGTGGTAGAAATCCTTTGGGAGAATTACTGCCGCAGCAAACAGCGAACCAGCAAGACAACCTCGTCCTGCTTCGTCGCAACCTGCTTCTAATTTATCATCTGTCAAAAAACTTTCCAACATAAGCGGTTAATTTAGATACATTTCTACATAAGGCTTTATTCTATCGGCTTGTTCTTTGTAGCCATATTTTTCTGCCTCACGATAAAGCATCATCATTATTTGTAGTTTAATTCCTATTTCGTCTGTGAAATCAAAACGTGAGTTTGTGTCAAATTGCCCAATATAGTTCATATATTGCATACAGTAATCAACTCCGCCTTCGAGTATTTTTTGTGCATTTTCGCTATCTCCCACCAAATGTAGAGCTTCTACTGTGATTGGTGTAAAATAATCGTGTCCAATTTGTTCAAATGGAATTTCTTTGAGTGAACGTGCCATAACCTCTTTGGCTTTATCCATTTTGCCTTCCTCCACAAGTTTTATTGCAAGTCTTGCAAAAATTGCTCTAAGTTGTACCGACTTAATATAATTTGCGTTGAAGATATCTAAGTGAACTCGTGGGTCTGAAATATTGCCATAAGAAAACTTATTCATCACTACATCATATAAATACTCAGAGTTGATTTGTCCTACTTTTAACTGTTTGTTAGATGTTTTGATAGGTACAAGTCTGTATGTAAAACCGTCAAATTGCAAATAATCTGACAATCCAATCTCGCCAACACCATAAGTGAATTGGGTAAATGAAATAGGTCTTGACCAATCACTTGTTGCTATCATATCAAGTAACAAATATTCTGGTCGTCCCAAAGATTCTTTTTTTAGGGTTACATATATTGTATCTACAACGTTTGGTAGGTCTTTTTCTGTAATAATCCCAGCTTTCAAAGCATTTTGTTTGTTTACAGGAATTGCAATTTTGTTTGCAGGGAAAATCTCTACATTCTCATTTCTGAAACCAATACTCTTGATTAAATTCTTTTTGGCAGGAGAGTCAATGGCAATAAAATCCAAAGCCTCTTTCAATGGAATAAAATCATCTTTTAGAGGGACAACTGGCAAGAAATTGTGGTCTTCGCTGCCATAAACTCTTTCGGGAATAGTGAAACGTATAGGTAGTGATTCGTTGAACTTATATTTCATTTGAATAGCATACCAATTAGATTGAATGTAGCTAAGGTTACAAATTCTGACATCTGTTCTTACGCCTTCAACCTCTTGTGCGTACCAAGGTCCAAATGTATCATTATCGCCGTAAGGCATCAAAACAGTGTTTGGCAGACAACTTTCGAGATAGTTTTTACCAAAGTCTGGTGCTACATAACGGTGAGAACGGTCGTGGTCGTCCCAGTTTTGTGCCAACAAAACAGTTGGGACTATCATAGCAATTACAATGGCTGCAATTTGGGAAGTTCGTATGTTTTTGATAAACTTGCTTAGTATTGATTGTAGCCAAAATACCCCCAAACCTATCCAAATACTAAACGCATAGAACGAACCAGCGTAAGCATAATCTCGTTCACGAGCCTCAGAAGGTTTTTGGTTTAGGTACAGAATAATAGCCAAACCAGTCATAAGGAATAGCAGTGTAACAATTACAAAATCATCGCGGTTTTTGGATAATTGATATACCAAACCTGCCAAACCCAATAAGAAAGGCAAGAAGAAATATGTATTGCGTGATTTGTTTTCTTTGAGTTCGCTTGGGAGGTCGTTAGACGTTCCAACATATAATTGATCTATAAACTCAATTCCAGAAATCCAGTTTCCATTGAGTGACGAGCCATCTCCTTGATTGTCGTTTTGTCTGCCCACAAAATTCCAAAGGAAATATCTCCAATACATATAGTTTACTTGATACTTAAAGAAAAATTCTAAGTTTTCGGCAAAGGTAGGAACTACTATGTTTTTGTTGTTATAACGTACTGTTTTACCTTTTATATCTACCCATTCTCCATATTGTGAGGCGTGAGTGTCGCTATACATACGTGGAAAAAACGTAGAAGTGCCAGGAGCATACTCCAAAGTCTTGTAGTCAATTTCTGTTCCGCTTACATATTTGTTTTGTTTCTCGTCAAAATTCCAAACTGTTTTTTGTTCGTAGTTTACGAGAGGAGATGAATAATATTGTCCCCAAAGAAGTGGAGTATATCCATATTGTTCACGGTTCAAGAATTTTACAAGAGAATAAGCGTCATCAGGTTGGTTGCTATTTAGTGGAGGATTTTGTGAAGAACGAATAATTACAGAGGCATAAGTGCCAAAACCAACAAGTAGTACACCCAAACACAAAATCATAGTATTTAGGATATGTTTTTGTTTTTTGTGAGTATAGTACACTCCAAAAGCAAATAATCCCAAAAGTGTTAAGCAATAAAATACAAGACCTATGTTTTTGCCAGTTCCAAGTGAATTTGCAAAAAATCTATCTACCCAAGCTCCTAATTCTACTGTTTTTGGTATGATTAAGAATAGTACAAATGCAAGGATTATAACCGAAACTCCGAATGCTTTCCACCACGAAAGAGCATTGCGTTTTGTAGAGTTTTTGTAGTGGTAAACCATTACAAGAGCAGGAATTGTCAATAAATTAAGCAAGTGAACCCCAATAGACAAGCCCATTAGGTATGAAATTAAAATCAACCAGCGAGATGAATAAACCTTATCGCTTTCGTTTTCCCATTTGAGCATTGCCCACACCACCATAGCTGTAAATAGCGACGATTGAGCATAAACTTCGCCTTCGACTGCCGAGAACCAGAATGTGTCTGTAAAAGCGTAAGCCATTGCACCTACAAAAGCCGAACCATAAACTAATAAAGCATCTTTTGGAAGAGCTGTTTCACGAGTTTTTCCAATTAATTTGAGAGCTAAATGGGCAATAGTCCAATACAGAAACATTATTGTCAAAGCACTTGCAATTACCGATACGAAATTGATTGTTGCGGCAACATAGCTTGTGTCCAATGCAAACATTGAAAACAATCTGTTAATCATCATAAACAAAGGAGCTCCGGGTGGGTGTCCAATTTGCATCTTGTATGATGTGGAAATGAACTCCCCACAGTCCCATAGACTTGCACTTGGCTCCATAGTCAGAAAATAAACTATGGCTGAGATGGCAAAAGTAAGCCAACCCATCATAAAATTAATTCGCTTAAAATTATTCATATTTAATACTTTTTTTTCTTTTTTACAGTTCTAACCAGCTACAAAGATAAAAAAAATGCTTATTTATTGCAATAATCGTTCGTTTTTATTTGTTGTTATAGCAAATGTTAATGGATTTTTACAAATAGTAGCTTCTTAAAAAGGTCAATAAATTTTTTTTATTATCTTTGTAAATTACAAACACACTTAATCGCTCGTAAATATGAAAGATACTTTGAAAATAGCAATGATTTATGATTTTGACGGCACACTGTCGCCTGGCAATATGCAAGAATATAATTTTATTCCTGCCGTAAATAAATCTCCAAACGATTTTTGGAAAGAGAGCGAAACACTTGCACAACAACAAGATGGAGATACCATTTTGGCTTACCTATACAACATTATCAAAAGTGCTAAATCAAATGATATTTCACTTCGTCGTGAGTCTTTTATGGAAAGTGGCAAAAGTGTTGAGTTTTTTGAAGGTGTAAAAGACTGGTTCAAACTTATCAATGCTTATGCCAAAAAACACAATATAGAAATAGATCACTATATTAATTCTTCTGGTATCAAAGAAATGATTGAGGGGACGAGTATCGCAAAGGAATTTAAGCGTATATATGCTTGTTCGTTTTTCTATGATGTT
This sequence comes from uncultured Rikenellaceae bacterium, assembly GCA_964600025.1. Classification (GTDB taxonomy): domain Bacteria; phylum Bacteroidota; class Bacteroidia; order Bacteroidales; family Rikenellaceae; genus JADFUS01. The sequence continues at coordinate 19,933 of CAZRHJ010000029.1, forward strand.
GATGGAGTTGCTTATTGGCCATCTGTGGTTGTTAATTATACTACCAAAACTCAGTTTTTGTTCAAAATAAACAAAGGGATTGACTCCGTGGTTGATAATCACGAAGTGAACAAATATGTGCCACACGAAAAACGACCTATTCCATTTGACAGAATGATATATTTTGGTGATGGAACAACAGATATTCCTTGTATGAGATTAGTAAAATCACTCGGAGGTCATTCTATTGCAGTGTATAATTCAAAAGACTGCAACAAAGACAAAGTAGAAAAATTGATTGATGAGGGTAGAGTGAACTTTGCTTTGGAGGCAGATTACTCAAAAGATAAAGATATATACAATGTTGTAAAAACAATTATTGACAAAATTAAATGCGAATATGAGCTTTCAGAATATCATAAATAATCATAAATTTATTTTTTATTTCATTCTAACAACCCTTTCTGCTGTGCTAATGTCTTTGCCGTGGACTTTTGGCTGGGGGGTGTTTGTGTTTTTTGGATTTGTACCATTGTTGTTTGTTGAGCATAGATGCAAAACACAAAGAATGTTTTTTTTGCTAACTACTTATTATGTTATTCTATGGCACTTGCTTACTGTATTGTGGATTAGTAATGCTGCCACAGTTGGGCTTGTTGCTTCCACAGCTTTGAATATAGTATTGTGGAATGTGGCTTTGCAATCTTATAGTTTTGCACGTCGTTACCGTCGAAAAAGTCTTGCTTATGTACTACTCGTTAGTGGTTTTTTGGCAGTGGAATATTTGAATATTGCAAACACCGAAATTTCTTGGCCTTGGTTGGTTTTGGGAAATGCTTTTGCAATGACTCCCGATATGGTGCAATGGTATGAATATACTGGTGTTCTTGGTGGGTCTTTGTGGGTGCTTTTGGTTTCTGCATTTGCCTTAGAGGCTATCATTTCTCGTAAACGTTTGTTTGGAGTAATCTCGCTTTTGTTGTTTGGTATTCCAATGATTTTGTCTTATTGGATTAAATCAAACTTAGTGATTTCTGACACTCAGAAGCTCAAAGTCGCAGTTGTTCAGCCAAACTTCGACCCCTATGGCGAAAAATTTTCGATGGGCAAAAATGCACAACTAAAAATAATTGATTCACTACTTTCGGATTTGCCAAATGATTTGGACTATATAATTTTGCCTGAAACGGCTATTGATTATGAATATGATGAGAAATATATAGAATTTGACCCTATAATTATACGTTTCAAAGAACTTTTGCAGAATAATTATCCGCAGTGCGATATGATTATTGGAGCAATGACCTACAAGATTTACCCAAAAAGTGCCGAAAGACCGAGCCAAACAGCTCGTTTGATGTCAAGTGGTGCGTATTATGATATGTCTAACTCTTCGCTTTTGATTAATCCAAAACGTGATGTTGAGATTTATCGTAAAACTAAATTAGTTATTGGTGCAGAAATGTTGCCTTTTAATAACGTGTTGTCTGTTTTGGGGGACTTGTCTTTGAAATTGGGAGGTACGAGTGGAGTGTTGTTCCCAGAGGGTAGTCCAAAAATATTTAGTCATTCAGTAGATTCTGTTTCTCTTGGAGCAGCAATCTGCTATGAGTCAGTATATGGAGGTTATTTTTCGCAGTTTGCGTCAAAAGGTGCAGAGCTAATGACTGTTATTACAAACGACGGTTGGTGGGGAGATACTTATGGTTACAAACAGCATTTCTCGTTTTCAAGTTTGCGTTCTATCGAAACTCGTAAATGGATTTGTAGAAGTGCTAATACTGGTATTTCTGCATTAATCAATCCCAAAGGCGAAGTGGTACAGAGCCTTGGCTGGTGGAAACGTGGAGTTTTGATAGGTGAGGTTCAGTCCAATAATTTCCACACTTTCTATATGATTTATGGAGATTATCTTGGAAGTATTTCGTCTTTTGCGTTTGTGATTATGCTACTTTATACTCTATCACTTGGCTACAAAAAGAAATTATTATTTGATGAATAGTTTATTCTAAAAAAACTGCCTATATACATTGTTAAATAGGTGAAACAACACGCTTTCAATTTGTTAAAAAATAAAATTTATAAATAAACTTTATCTAAAATTTTTCAAATTTGAAAAATCCTATTAACTTTGCCCTTATTTTTTTAAAACCGTTCGCTTATGTTTTCGGGAATTGTAGAAGCAATGTCAGTTGTTAAACACATTGCAAAAGAAAAGGAAAATATCACATTCACATTTGAATGTCCTTTTACGTCAGAATTGAAAATTGACCAAAGTATTGCCCACAATGGAGTGTGCCTTACAGTCGTAGATATTAATGGAAGTCAGTACAAAGTTACTGCTATTCAAGAAACTCTTATCAAAAGTAATCTTGGAACGCTAAATGTTGGCGATAGTGTAAATGTTGAGCGTAGTATGCGTCCAGAGGCTTTGCTTGATGGCCATATTGTGCAGGGACACGTTGATACTACTGCTACTTGTACAAATATCTCTGAGGCTGATGGTAGCTGGTATTATACATTCGAGTACAATACTGAGGATATTACCGTAGAAAAAGGTTCTATAACTGTAAATGGAGTTAGTTTGACTGTTTGCAACTCAAAAGATACATCTTTTCAGGTTGCAATAATCCCTTATACTCACGAACATACGAATTTTAAATTTTTTGAAGTTGGTTCAAAAGTGAATTTGGAATTTGATATAGTTGGTAAGTATATCACACGTTTGATGTCAAAATATTTGGCAAGCAAACAATAAAACACACCATATTCTCATTATAAAGGGAATATAGTTATAAACCAATAAAACATTAATGAAAAAATTATTATTAAGCTCTATTTTTGTACTACTGTGTGCAGTTGTTAATGCACAGCAAATACAAATTGAACACAACAAAGCAAATAAACAGATTATTGATAGTACGCTGATAAACAGTATGCTAACTTATTCAGACAGCAATCTTAGTGCTGAGATAGATACTACTGCTGTTGCTTCAAAAAAGAAACCAAATATTTTTGTTAGATTTTATCAATATTTCCAACAAGCAAATATAGATAAGTCATACAAAAAGAAATTAGATATAAGTGTCGTTGGTGGCCCTCACTATGCCAAAGAAACTGGTTTTAGTATTGGTATTATGAGTGCAGGTATATATCGTACAGACTATACTGACCCACTTATGCAACCCTCTACAATATCTATTTACGGAGATATTTCTACAACAGGATTTTACTTATTGGGTGTTCGTGGTAATCACCACTTTCCCGGTCGTAAACATCGTATAGATTATTCCACATATTTCTTTTCGTTCCCAAGTGCTTTTTGGGGATTGGGTTACAACAATGGTAAATTTACTGTGCCGGGTATGTACACTCGTGCCAATTATTATGGCAAAGTAGAGTATTTGTATTCTATTCGTCCTGCATTGAAAGTTGGAGCGAGTTTATCTGCTGCCTATGTAAAAGGTACTAAATGGAGCGACCCAAAATATACAGAAGACGGTGTAAAAATCACAAAAGGGGCAAAAGAACTTTTGGAGGAATTACCAGATGCTCGTACAAGCTATCCAACGGTTGGTGCTGGTTTTTCGATAATGTATGATTCTCGTGACTTTATCCCAAACCCAACACGTGGTATTCACGCTAAGGTTGATCAAAAATTCTACCCTAAATTCTTGGGTAATACTCGCAACTCAGATTTTATATCTACTGAATTGTTTTTTAATTTCTACCAAAAACTTTGGAAGGGCTGTATCTTAGCTTACGACTTCCACGCACTTTTCACATACGGAAATACACCTTGGACACAATATTTTACTACTGGTGGATCGTATAGAATGAGAGGATACTACGAAAGTCAATTTAAAGACAAGAGTGGTTTTGAAACTCAGGTGGAATTGCGTCAGAATATTTGGAGAAGAATTGGTATCGTTGTTTGGGGAGGTTTTGGTAATGTGTTCCCATCTGTTACTGAAATGAAATGGAAAGAAAGTTTGCCTAACTGGGGTGTTGGTTTGCGATGGGAATTCAAAAACAGAATTAATATCCGTTTGGACTATGGTTGGGGTATGACTACTTATCCAACAGATTTGAATGGGGTTCAGTATCCAAATCGTTCGAGTGCATTTATCTTCAATATCAACGAGGCGTTCTAATTTGATTAGTATTGTTTGCTAAAATGTAAAGGTGTCTGTATTTTGAGTGTATCAATAGCTTGGAATATATTGGACAATAAATTTTACTGGACGTTATATAATTTAATATTATAATAGTTTATGGCAAAGTTTGTTTTGAAATCTGTCAAATGGTTTGATAGACTTATCAGAAATTATAATATGCTATTAGCATTGTTTTTGGGAGCATTAATGTTGCCAAACGTAGCACTATTGTTTACTGAGCCATATTCTTTTGTAACAGCTATTATTTCTATATTATTTCCTTTGGGAGTATATATTTGGATTTTGACAATCAAAAACAACATTGGTAAAATGATGTTGTTTTGTTTTCCTATAATATTTTATTGTGCCTTCCAGACTGTAATAATGAAACTGTTTAATGGTTCGTTTATTGCAGTTGATATGGTTACAAACCTCTTTACTACTTCGGCAAGTGAGGCGGGAGAATTACTTTCGAGCCTTATGCCTGTGATTATTTTGGTAATTGTGGTTTATGGCGGGTCTATATTGGTGGCTATCCACGCTACTCGTAGAGGAGCAAGAGGAGCTTTGGTGTATAGACGTAGAACTCGTCAATTTTCTGCAATATTGCTTAGTACTGCATTCTTATTGACTGTTTATCAATCGTTAGTTAATCCTTTGTTTAGTTTCAGAGAACAAATATTTCCTGTTAATGTAATCGAAAATACTGTTATTGCATTTCAGCGTGAGTTCAAGAAAAATAATTATCTTGAAACATCTAAGGATTTTAAATTTGACGCTGTCAAAACACAAACCGATACACTTAATCGTGAAATATATGTGCTAATTATTGGCGAGACTTCGAGAGCAAATAATTTTAGTCTGAATGGTTACGAAAGAAATACTAATCCTCGACTTTCTCAGCTTTCTAATCTTGTTGTGGCAAAAGATGTGATAACAATGAGTAATACAACTCACAAAATTGTCCCGTTGTTGCTTGCTCCCACTCCAATACTTAGTTTTGATAGTATATATTCTCAAAAAAGTATTACAACAGCTTTCAAAGAGGCTGGATTTGATACTTTCTTTATATCAAACCAACCACCGAATGGCTCGTTTACTGATTATTTTTCGAAAGAGGCAGCCAACCAAATAAATATGACTACAAATTCTAAGAATGGTGTTGTATTGCCTGATTGTCAAATGTTGCCATATTTGCGTGATGCAATCGAAAATACTGACAAAAATTTGTTTGTTGTATTGCATAGCTATGGTTCGCACTTCAACTACAAAGCACGTTATCCGAGCGATTTTGGTTCGTTCAAAGACGACGATACATCTGAAATTTCTTCGGAGTTGTTGGGTAATCTTGTAAATGCTTTTGATAACTCTATTGAGTACGTAGATTATTTTGTTTCGGAGGTTGTTAAGTTAGTTGAGGCTCAAAACACTACTTCGAGTGTTGTTTATTTGTCAGACCACGGCGAGGACTTGTATGATGACGAGAGAGGTAAATTCCTTCACGCTTCTCCAATTCCTTCGTACTACCAACTTCACGTGCCTTATGTTACTTGGTACAGTGATTCATACAAACAACTTTATCCATCAAAAGTGGATAATCTAATAGAAAATTCTAAAAAACCTCTTTCATCTGAGGTTCTATTTCATACGCTCACAGATATGGCATCTATCCAAACGCCTTATTTGAATTTATCTCTTTCTATTGCAAGTGATAAGTTTAGTGTTCACGATAGATACTATATAAACGACAGAAATCAAGCTGTTTTGTTCTTTAATACAGGACTTTCAAAGGGTGATTTTGAAATGTTTGACAAGCATAATATATATTATGATATTAATCAAGTCAAACAAATAAAATATTAGGGTAAAATATAGTTAGCTAAAAGCGAAACTCGCCTCTCTTGTATATTTCACAGATGCTCATAACTCACGTACTCCAGTACGCTACGT
>CAZRHJ010000030.1:0-23725 GCA_964600025.1 uncultured Rikenellaceae bacterium
ATTATCGCTTAATCCATTACAATGATTTTTAAAATTTTTACCGGACAGCAATAATCTTGTTTATTTAGCCGATATTCATAACTGCCGTATGGCAATACGCTACGGTATATCATCAAAATATCCTAAGAGATACGAGTTTATTATGAGCTTCTGCAATTTTGGAATAACTAAAAAATCCCTTAAAGTTAGACTTTAAGGGATTTTTTTTAGTTCCGAAATTTTATCTTATACAATTAACTACTTTTAGGTAATTTGAACGTCGAGTAGCTCCCATAATCAAGAACCAGTCAATTATTGTCCAAACTCCAAATCCTCCAAATGTAATAAGTTTGAAGATACCAAGACCAATTTGACCTAACAAAAATCTGTCAACTCCAAGTGAACCCAAAAAGAATGAAATTACAAACATTACGATAGGGTCTTTGACAGATACGTTCTGCACCATAGTCCAAGAATTTTCGTTTGTTTGATTAAGTCTTTGGCGTAAGTCTGCCATAGCTTCTGTTGGGAAATATTTTCCGTAAGCAGTTAAATAGTTGTTTGTGTTTTGTTCGTTCATAATATGTATTTTTTATAGATTAACATTACAAAGATATAAAAAAAGATTAACCTCTATGCTTATTTTTGATATTTTCGCACAAAATTTCACGAATTACTACCGAAGCACAAGTAATTCCAAAGGTTGCAGGTAAATATGAAATTGTACCAACGTTTGATTTTTTGTTTTTTTCTTCACAGAGTATCATAGAGCCTTCACGTGGTTCTTCTGTCGAATAGACTGCATAAAACCCTTTGTTTATGCCTATTTTGTGTAATCTTTTGCGAAGCATATGGGCAAGTGGACAGTATTTAGTTTTTGAAATATCATCTACTTGTACAAGTGTTGGGTCGGTCTTTGAACCTGCTCCCATACTACTTACAATTTTAATCTCTCTTTTCAAACATTCGGAAATTATACTAACTTTGGGAGCAAGAGTGTCTATTGCGTCTACAACATAATCAAAATTATTTGTGTCGAGCAATGTTGGGATATTTTCGCTATTTAGAAATGTTTTGATACAGTTAATTTCTAAATCTGGGTTTATATCAAGCAAACGGTTTCTAAGTACATCTACTTTGTCCATATCCACAGTAGAGTGAAGAGCCAGTAACTGTCTGTTTATGTTTGTTTCGCTAACTGTGTCTGCATCAACAATAGTCATTTTTCCTACACCACTACGGCAAATCATTTCTGCTGCATAAGCTCCTACTCCTCCAACACCAACGATTAGTACGTTGCTATTTTTTAGAATGGTTAATTTTTCTTCTCCCAACAAAAGTTCTGTTCTATCTAACCAATTTGACATTGTGGTAATACGGTTTTAAAATTATTGTAAATCTGTTCTTTTAGCTCTTCGATGCTTATGGCTCTTATTTCTGCAAATCTCTCATATAGATTGATTATAGATGTTTGGTTATCGTCAGTCTCCAAAAATATTTTATCTAATGGATAATTTTTCATAACTTCAATAGTTTTGGGCGATGTAAAAGACATTGGCGAGAATGAAATATAACACAAAATCTGTGCAAAATCATTTGCCATTTGGCTACTTCCTACAAAACTATGCAAAATAACGGGAATAGTAGGTTTGTGTTCACGCAACAACGTTAAAAGTGCATTATATGCTCTAACACAATGAATTGTAACTGGTTTGTTGTGCGATTGAGCATATTTGAGTTGTTTTACAAACACTTCTTTTTGCGTCTGAATATTCTCTGAATTATAATAAAAATCTAAACCAATCTCGCCAATCCCTATCATTTTTGATTGGTGTTGTTCAAATTCTTGCTCAAATTCTGTTGTGTTTTCGCTGTCCCACGGGTGAAGCCCAAGCCACAAGAATGGAATGTATGGAGCAATAGCCTCAACCCCAACTCTGTAAGTTGGTAAAGCAATTATTTCCTCGCTATATGCGTTTTGTGAGTGATTATGAAAATCTATAAATTTGCACTGCATTTAATAAAACATTATATTTGTAGTTGCAAAATTAATAAAATATTTGATATGGGAATGGGTAGAGCAGAGCTAATCGCACTTTTACAAATACCAAAAGATAGAGAAAAATATCTTTTTGAGCTTTCTACAAAAGCTAAATTAGCCAATGTTGGTAATTTGGTTTTTTTGCGTGGCTTAATCGAAATATCAAATATATGCCACAAAAATTGCTATTATTGTGGTATTCGTCGTGATAGCAAACACGCAACTCGCTACAACTTAGATGATAATGATATTATCGAATCTGCAATTTATGCCCACAAAAACGGCTATGGAAGTCTTGCACTTCAAGCAGGAGAATTAGAGAATGAACAAAATACACAAAGGATAGAAAAAATACTTCGTGAGATACAAAAATTGTCTAATGGCGAACTTGGCGTTACACTTTCGCTTGGCGAACAAAACTATGATGTTTATGAGCGTTGGCGAAAAGCGGGAGCATCTCGTTACCTTTTGCGTATCGAAACCTCTTCGGCAGAGTTTTACAAAACTCTTCACCCAAACGATTCTTTGCATAATTTTGATAGACGAGTGGAGTGTCTGAAAACTCTTCGTGAATTGGACTATCAAGTTGGTACTGGGGTTATGATAGGTTTGCCAAACCAGACTGCCGAAATTCTTGCAGATGATTTGTTGTTTTTCAAAGACTTAGATATAGATATGTGTGGAATGGGTCCCTACTTAGAGAATCCAGATTCTATGTTGCCACCTGCAACTCTCAGTCTTGAAGAAAGGTTTGATTTAACACTGCGAATGATTGCTATTTTGAGAATTATGATGCCAAAAGTAAATATTGCAGCTACAACCGCACTGCAAGCTATCGACCCATTGGGACGAGAAAAAGCATTACAGATTGGAGCAAATGTGATTATGCCAAATATTACTCCTGTTTCGGTTCGCAAGAACTACAAACTCTATGATAACAAGCCAATTAGTGAGGATTGTTTGGATATTCAAGACAAAACTTTGTTTGAAAGAATACGAGAGGCTGGTTGCGAGATTGGTTTTGGTATTCAGGGTAATTCTTTGCATTATACAAAAAAAGAAATTTTTAAATAATTAGCACTGCCCACTAAAACGAAATTTGCCTATTTTATCTATTTTGCTACTACTCATAATATTACACAATTTTTTTAAAACATATAAATATGACAGAAATTTCATCTTGTCCACAGTGCGAACAGGACAACACTTATTTTGATGGTACAACAAATGTATGCCCAGACTGCGGTCACGAATGGAATGAATCCGACACTGACGAGCAAAGTTCAAATGTTGCAAAAGATAGCAACGGGGCAGAATTGCAGGACGGAGATAGCGTTACAGTTATCAAAGACCTTAAAGTTAAAGGCTCTTCTATGGTAATTAAGCGTGGAACAAAAGTGAAAAGTATCCGTTTGACAGACAATCACGAAGAAGTTGATTGTAAAATTGAGGGTAGCTCTATTGTTCTGAAAACTTGTTTCTTGAAGAAATAGTACTATTCACGAAAAATAACTCGTCTATTTAATCTATTTCGCTGATGGTCATAATGTAGCGTACTTGCGTACGTGAAGCAGAGCATAGGCGAAATAGACAAGATAGGCGAGTTTCGTTTTTAGCGGACAATACTAATAAGTTATAGTACAGAAACTCTCGCATTTAACGGAAGTATCTGCGTTTGATTCGAGAGGAAACAGACGTAAGTATTTCATAAGGAATTGTTCCGATTATATTTGCCATTTGAATAATATCTTCTTTGGTATTAAAAACAATCACTTCGTCGCCTTCCTGCACATCAAGTCCAGTAATGTTTACAGCACAGTTATCCATACTCACATTGCCAATTATAGGAGCTAATTGACCATTTATTTTCATCTTCCAATTTCCGTTACCTAATTTACGATTAAGTCCGTCTGCATAGCCAATAGAAACTATTGCAATGGTGCTATCAGTATCTATTTTTCCATTTTGGTTATATCCTATTGTTTCTCCTTTTTTGACTTCTTTTATTTGCAAAACAGTACTTTTGAGAGATGAAATATTTTTCAATTCCTTTGTTTCGTCAATTCCGTAAAGAGAAATTCCCATACGTACCATATCGTAGTGTGCTTGTGGAAAACGTTTTGTTCCTGCACTGTTTGCTATATGGCGTAAGGTGTCTTTTAGGCTAAGTGTTGAGATTAGTTTTGACGACATTGTGTCGTAGTTTGCTAATTGACGATAAGTTTCGTCGTCTTGTTCTGGGCAGTCTGCCGAACTAAAATGCGAAAAGATTGATGCAATTCTAAGAATCTTGTTAGCAGACAATATTTTGCATAAATCATCAATCTGGTGGGCTTTGAATCCTAAACGGTTCATACCTGTATCAAGTTTGATATGTATTGCGTATTGTTTGGAACTTCGAGCCGAAAGGAACTGTATGAATTTTTCTAATATCGAGAAACTATAAATCTCTGGTTCTAAATTGTATTTATAAATTTGTTCAAAATCTCGTTGTGAAGCATTTAGAATAATTATAGGGCGAGAAATACCTCGTTGGCGAAGGGCTATCCCCTCGTCTATATATGCCACCGCAAAATAATCTACTCCAACCTCACATAGGGTAGATGCAATCTCGTAAGTGCCACTGCCGTAGGCAAGAGCTTTGACCATAGCCACAGTTTTTGTTTTTGGCGAAAGTAGCGACTTTATGTATTTGTAGTTTCCGATAAGTGCATCAAGGTCTATATCCAATACTGTTGAGTGCATTTTTTCTTGCAAAAGTGTAGCTATTTTTTCGAATGAAAAAATCCTACTTCCTTTGATAAGAACTGTACATTCGTGAAAATTATTTGAGCTAAATGCTTTGCAAAATTCTTCGGTTGTGCCAAATGCTGTATGATTGAAAGGTAGTTCGCCCAAATATTTCTTTGAGTTTTCTCCTATTGTATAAATTTTTGATATTGGGTATTTTCTCAATAAATCGTTTACTTCTTTGTAAATCTCTTTGCGAGATTGTACGAAATCCGACAAGATAACTATATGATTTTGGTCTGGCGATACGGTATTCATATAGTTTAGTGCAATGGTTAGTGAGTGAATATCATTGCTGTAAGAATCGTTGATTATTCTGCAATTATTTATTCCGTTTACTAACTGCAAACGCATTTCTACACCTTCCAAAGACCCAACTTGCGATATGGCTTTGTCTAATCCAAGCCCAAGTTTGGCGATAAAACACAATGCGTTCATCAAGTTTTCGTAAGAACCATAGTCTTGAAAAGGAGATGAGAATTTGTAATGTTCATTGTCGAAATTTAGGCTAATTGCTTTGCGGTTTTTCTGAACTGTTATATCTGACTTAGTTTCTCCCCAGTTGAATGTGCTTATTTGTGGAAAATTAGCTTTTATATAATTATCTATATCTGTTTTGTCGCTGTTGTAAACCACAAATTCAGTGTTATGGCACAGCATCATTTTTTCGTCAAGTCGTTGCGAAACAGAGCAAAAATTTTCTTGGTGAGCAGAATTTAGATTAGTAAAAATAACTCCGTTAGGCTTGATTATCTTTTCAAGGTGTGCCATTTCATTTGGTTTTGAAATACCTGCCTCGATAATAGCAAAATCTTCGTCGCCATTAATCATCAAGATAGATATTGGAACTCCAATCTGAGAGTTAAAACTTTTTGGACTTCTAAAAATATTTTTTGATGGCAATAGTTGTACTATCCATTCTTTGGTGATGGTCTTGCCATTAGAGCCAGCAATGGCATAGACTGGCAAATTCAGAGAGCTACGATAGTGAGTAGCAAGTTTTTGCAGAGCATCTACCGAATTTTTTGTAATCACAAAGCCTACTTGTGGGTAGTTAGCAAACAAATCCTTAGATTTTTGCAAAAATTCCTCTTCTACTATAAACGAGTGAACTCCGTTTGCAATTAAGTCTTTTATATAGTTGTGTCCGTTGCGATTTTGGGAATTAATTGCCACAAAAACAGAATTTATGTTTCTGTTAGTGTCCCTACTGTCAAACAAAACATTGTTTGTCAAGTTGTTTCTGCCAATCAATTTGCCATCAGTGATATGACAAATCTCTTCCAAAAAATATTTCATATTATATTTATTAATCTTCTTAGCTACAAAGTTACTAAAAAATGAAACACTTGATTTATTTTTTTGTAAATTTGTAAAAATAAAATTATTTGAAATGTCTAAGGCAAAAATTCTAAAAGCGTCGGCAGGTTCGGGCAAAACATATAGATTGGCATACGAGTATGTAAAAAACGTTGTGTTGGAGCCACAACGCTACAAATACATATTGGCAGTTACTTTTACCAACAAAGCCACAAAGGAGATGAAAACTCGTATTTTGGACGAGATAGATTCGTTGAAATATGGCAAAGGTTTTATGCAAAGTTTTGTCGAAGATTTCAAATCTATACCAGAATTTTCGTCTAAACAAGACACAGAGATTCGTGATTTTATAACTCGAAATGCTTATGAAGCACAGCGAGTTATCTTGCACGACTATTCCAATTTTTCGGTAATGACTATTGATAAATTTTTTCAAAGGATTTACCGTGCTTTTTGTAGTGAATTGGGTTTGAATGCAAATTTTAAAATTGGTCTGAACGATAGTTATTTTTTGTCTTTGGCAATAGATAATATGATAGATAATTTTCAGAATGACCCAGTTCTGGCACAAAACATCGAAAAATTCAATGCAGAGAGATTAAACGATAACAAAAAATTTAATTTCAAAGATGATATTCTAAAAATATCTAATAATATATTATCAAAAGATTTTGATAGGGATTATTACATTGACCACATAGAAGAAATGGGTCTAATTTTTGATGAAATAGAGCTTGCAACCAAAAAATCTACAAAAAATATAGTGCTGAAAGCTCAGCAATTAATGGATTTTTTTAACAAAAATTCATTAGACGTTTCCGATTTCAATCAATCTTCTCGTGGTTTGTATCCTTTTGTCGAGAAGTTTACAAAAGGTGAGTTTAAAGCCCCAAATTCCTATGTTGCCAAAATGATTGAAGACGAAAATGCGATAGGTAGCAAAAAAGGGCGTGGAGGAAATTATAAGACCGAAATACATACAATGTTAAATGATTTGTATTCGGTATTTCTCACTGAATACAAAAAAATAGCTACCTATGAGGCAGTTTTGAAAAACAGATACCAGACTTTGTTTTTTGTGAATATTGCAAAGGAGTTCGATAATGTTTCAAAAACAAATAACACCGTCCTACTTTCGTCGTCAGTCAAGGTTATTACTGCATTAATTGCTCGAAATGATACACCCTATATTTACGAAAAAATTGGTTGTAGATATGACATTTTAATGATTGATGAGTTTCAAGATACTTCGTTTGACCAGTGGACTAATTTTGTGCCATTGGTACAAAATTCCCTATCTGTTTTTGACAAAGATTTTACGAGTGTTACCCTTGTGGGAGATGTCAAACAGTCTATATATGCGTGGAGGGGAGGGGATTGGCGTATTCTCGAACACGAGGTTTCAAATTCCATAAACAAAGATGTTTTGGAGATAGAAACGCTTGATACAAACTGGCGTAGCCACAAAAACATAGTCAATTTTAATAACTTGATTGTTCGTGCTTTTGTGGAACATTCTCAGAGTTCCATAGACTCTCAGGTAAATGATTTTATCGAAAATGAAAATCTAAACGAAGAGTTTAAAACTAAATATAAGGGTATTGTAAAAAGAATTTATACCAATATGGAGCAGAAAATATCTCCAAAAAATATTGATACTAATGGTTATATTGAGTGGTATCCCTATGATGGCAAAAGCGATGCGGCAGACAATCTAAATTTAGCAGAAACCGTAAAAGTTATTGAAGATGCTCAGAAGCGTGGTTACAAGCCTTCGGATATTGCTATTTTGGTGCGTAAAAAAGCGGAAGTAAAAAAAATCACAGACTATATTAATACTTACAAAAACAGTAGTAAGGCACAAAAAGATGTTTCGTATGAACTTACCTCACGTGATGGTTTGCTTTTGAGTAATTCGTCAGTTGTTATGTTTATAATAAACTGCTATCGTTTGGTTTTGGACAATAAAGATGTATTGGCTTTGGCGTACTACAATACATATCTTAATTTTCCTCTTACTCGCCAACTTTGTGAAGAAGATATAGCGTTTTTTGATTCTCTTTTGTCTATTTCTATTTGCGAATCATTCGAGAAAATTCTTGCAAAATACACCCTTCAAAATGATATTGCATATATTCAAGCCTTGCACGACAAAGTTATTGAGTTTTCGAGAGATATGCTTGTGGATATATCCCATTTTGTGGATTATTGGAATGAAGAATCCTCGTCGTGGGCAGTTAGTTTGCCTCCTCAGTCAAATTCTATGCGAATAGAGACTATTCACGCAGTCAAAGGTCTTGAATTTGATGTTGTGATTGTCCCTTATTGTGATTGGACTTATACCTATGACAAAGGAACGCTTTGGGCAAGTGATATAAATATTTCTAACGAATTCAAATTTTTGTTAAATAAAAATAAGGATTTGGCAGAAACTAATTTTGCAGATAGTTATATTACGGCTTTGATTTTAGAAACAATAGAGAGTTTTAATATTTTCTATGTTGCTGTTACTCGTGCTGCCAAAGAATTATATATGTACTCGAATATATCTTCCAAAGCTCCGAATATTTACACTACCTTATCTACTTGTTTTGACACAGCTGAATTTAAGGTTACAATTAAAGGAGATACGAAAAAGGTTTTGGTAGGAGATGATGTTGATGGAAAATATGTCTTTGGACTGAAAGATAAAGTTTTGACAGAAGATTTTGTAGAATGTGTTTATACAGAGGCATATCCCGCAGAGGACTATACCAATAGAGCGATTATCCGCCACCCAAATGACAAATATTTTGAGGAAATGTCTGAGGGCGTAACGCTTCGCAAAAAAGGTATTTTGAAACACCGTGTATTCGAGAATATCAAGTATTTAGATGATATTGATGATGTTATTCAGAAAATGTCTTTGAATGGAGAAATTGAAGCAGACGAAGTGAACGAGTTGCGAGAGGATATTAATCAAATATTGAATAACGAAAAAATAGAATCTTGGTTTTCGCACGATTGGGAAGTCAAAAACGAACAAGATATTTTGGTATTTAATGAAAATTACAAGATTTTCAGACCAGATAGGGTAATTGTTTCGGGGGACAAAGCCATAGTTATAGATTATAAGTTTGGCGAAAAGAATAAGGCTCACCATAAACAAGTCAAAACATATATGAGCCTACTTTCTAATATGGGTTACAAAAATGTTGAGGGCTATATTTGGTATATTACTAATCATATTGTGGACAAAGTTTAATTTTGTTTTAGTATAGTTTGCTAAGTCCGAAACTCGCCTATCTTGTATATTTCACCGATTCTCATAACTCACGTACTCCAGTACGCTACGTTATGACCATCGGCAAAATATCCTAAGAGATCCGAGTTTTTGGAAGCTTGTAAGATTTTTTTTCTGACAACAATATTTTGTTTAGTATAGTTTGCTAAGTCCGAAACTCGCCTATCTTGTATATTTCACCGATGCTCATAACTCACGTACGCCAGTACGCTACGTTATGACTATCGGCAAAATATCCTAAGAAATTCGAGTTTTTGGAAGCTTTTAAAATTTTTATAGATAGTATTAATTGATAACCAAACACTCAGTCGTTGCACTTAAAGGGAGGTGAGCGAAATATTCAATGAGCAAATTCCCTTTTTAAGAAAACGAGCTAATTTGCATTATTAGTTCGTTTTCTTTGTTTTTTAACATTGTATTAAAAATTTAATAAAAATTTTCAGTCTCAGAACACTCTTGTTTTAATATGTAAGTAAATAATTTTTTTATATTGTTTTAATAGTTAAAAATGAAACAATATATATATAACTATAATTAATTATCTGATATTTCTTTATGTTTAATATTTAACTTTATTTCTTTGCGTATTGTGCTGTATTCAATAAAAAAGTTATGATATATGACAAAAAGTTATGTAAAACACGTAAAACAATGAATTAAGTTGTAAAAATATAGTAATTACTTATTGTGCAAATGTATTTTTCTATGAAATGTTAAAAAATCAATTAAAAATAACTATTCTGACATATTGTATAAATGTAATCATTATCTGTATATATACTAATAAATAGTATTTGCATAATAAAAATAATTTTTATTATGATGTTTTTATGTGTTATGATAGTGTTTATTGTAAAAGTTGTAATTTATTATTTTTGCCTTGTAATTGAAATTTTAGTTTGTATTGTTAAAATATAAACCTAAATTGCAAAACCAAACGTAACTACTAAACCAAAAAGTATATAAATTTTTAAAAATATTATTTTATTACAACTACTAACTGGGGGGAATGAGGAGAGAGATATTGATACCCTAATGGAATTTACAAACTTAAATAACCTAAAAACAGTTAAATTATGAGGAAATTTACAAATCTGTTTTTGTGTTTAATTTTGCTCGTTACAAGTTCTGTGGCTTATGCCCAAACAAGAACTATTAGCGGTAAAGTTATTGACAAAGACTCGAAAGCACCTGTAATAGGTGCAACAATCATTATCAAAGGGACTGATAATGGAGCTTATTCTCTTGAAGAGGGTATGTTTACTATCGAAAATGTTAATGGTGCTGCCACTTTGGAAGTATCTTTTATGGGTTATAGACCCCAAAACATTGATGTAGCCCCTAATCAAACAAATGTAGATATTGAATTATCTGCGACTGCTGTAAAAATGGACGAAATTGTTGTTTTGGCATTTGGTAAGCAGGATAAAAAATCTCTTACAGGTTCTGTTGCGGTAGTTTCTACCGAAGAAATTGCAAGTCGCCCTGTTACAAACGTAGTTAGTGCAATTCAAGGTACTGCTCCGGGTATCCGTATGACTACTCCTGGTGGTGCTCCTGGTTCAGACCCAGTTATTCAAATTCGTGGTGCTGGTTCAATCAATGCTTCAACCGCCCCTCTTTATGTTGTAGATGGTATTCCTTATTCTGGCGATATTGCAACTATCCCAAACGAAGATATTGCTTCTATTTCTGTTCTTAAAGACGCTGCATCTACTGCACTTTATGGTTCGAGAGCATCAAATGGTGTAATTATGATTCAGACTAAAAACGGTAGAAAAGAAAAAGTGCAATTTAATGTAAAAATTCGTGAAGGTATTTCTTTCCGTGCTACTCCTGAGTATGACAAAATGGGAGTGGAGGATTTTTATGAGACTTCTTGGGAAAGATACCGTAATGACCTTTATTTTGGTTCTAAAAAATCTTTGGAATATGCAACTAATGCTGCTAATCAAAACTTCTTGAAAGAATTGAACTACAATATTATGAGAGATAAGAATACTTATGATAGAATTCCTAACGACAAACTTGTAAATGGTATTGTAGGTGCAGATGGTAATACACAGTGGCTTGAACCACAAATCAACCAAAACTCTGAGATTATGCCGGGTTATGTAGATGATATTGACTGGCTTGGTACTGTTGCAGGTATAGGTTTCCGTCAAGATTATTCTATGAGTGCTTCTGGTGGTTCGGACAAAGCTAATTATTATGCTTCTTTGGGATATACAGACGATGATGGATATTTTGAATATACAGACTTTGCACGTATCAATGCTCGTATGAAGGCAAATATTAATGTTACTAAATGGATGGAGTTTGGTGCGAACCTTTCTATTGCTCACACAGAATATAACAACCCATACTTAGGTGGTAACTACTATATGAATCCTTGGTATTTTGCTCGTTATATGGCTCCTATCTATCCTGTTAATCTTCACGACCAATATACTGGCGAATACATCAACGACCTTTATGGCAACCATATTCCCGACATAGGTAATGGTTATGACGACGGTGTTTATTCTTCGTTGAAAAGAAAGCAAATTCCAGATAGACACGTTATCTACGAAGGAGAGCATAATACAACAAACACAAAACGTTTGACATCTTTTGCTCAGGCTTATCTTAATATTAAATTCTTAAAAGATTTTAAATTTACAGTCGATTTCTCTGTAAACAACCAAAATACAAAATACAAACGTCAAAGAAATGCTTTGGTAGGTGATGGTGCTCCTGCTGGTGAGGCTCGTAACTATGCAGCAAATTCTTTGGATTGGAACTTCAAACAATTATTGAATTGGGAACGTCAGTTTGATGATCACAATATCTCTGCTATTGTTGGTCACGAGGCTTACAAAAATACTTACGACTATTTGTTCCTTGAAAAATCTACACAAGTAGTAGATGGTATTACTGAACTTGCTAACTATTCAGAATTGAAAAGTGGTACAGGTTATATTACTGAATATGCAACAGAGGGTTTCTTTGGTAGAGTAAACTACAACTACAAAGAGAAATATTTTGTTAGTGGTTCTTACCGTAGAGATGGTTCTTCAAAATTCCACCCATCACACCAGTGGGGTAACTTCTGGTCTATTGGTGCATCTTGGATTATTTCGAGTGAGCAATTTATGGCTAATGCAACTTGGTTGGATATGCTTAAATTCCGTGCTTCTTATGGTTCTGTTGGTAATGATGGAGGTATAGGTAGATATGATTATCAAGCCCTATATTTCCTTAGCAACTTAGACGGCGACCCTGCAACTTATTGGAGTATTGATGGTTCTCCTGATTTAGGTTGGGAAACAGGTAATACTTTGAGTGTTGGTTTTGACTTTATGATGTTTGGCAGATTGAATGGTTCTATTGACTATTTTGATCGTTCTTCTGACGAACTTATTTTCAAT
Source organism: uncultured Rikenellaceae bacterium (assembly GCA_964600025.1). Lineage (GTDB taxonomy): Bacteria > Bacteroidota > Bacteroidia > Bacteroidales > Rikenellaceae > JADFUS01. Next base: position 12,824 of record CAZRHJ010000030.1, read on the forward strand.
GTGCCACAAGCTATGTCTTCTGGTCAGACTTCTGTTGCACAAAACATTGGTGCAATGTGGAATAGAGGTATTGAATTTGCATTTGATGTTGATGTTATTCGCAAAAATGAATGGTTGTGGAATATTGGTATGAATGCTACTTGGTATAAAAACAAAATTACAAAACTATCTCCTGAACAAGCAGAAACTGGTATTGTCAATGATTCTAAGAAATTTGCGATTGGTCATAGTCGCTATGATTTCTGGTTGAGAAAAACAAATGGTATAGACCCACAGGACGGTTCAGTTTTGTTCTACTATGGTGGAGATGAAGCTAAATTCGACCCTACAAAAAACAGAAACCACAGAGAGATTGATGGACAAAAATATACTGTTAATTCTTCTGAGGCAATGTATGATTGGGCTGGTTCGTCAATTCCAGATTTATTTGGAGCAATTTCAACAAGTGTAACTTGGAGAAACCTTTCTTTGGACGTTATGTTCTCTTACAAAATTGGTGGTAAATCAATGGATAGAACATACTTAGATTTGAATGGCTCTAAAACTGCACAAGCAAAACACACAGACTTATTGACTAATGCTTGGAGAAAACCAGGAGATATAGCAACTATGCCACGTATGCAGAGTAATAATTCCAGCTTGTATGCTGCTTATCAAGATAGAAACTTGATTGACGGTAGTTATTTGGCTCTTCAAAATGTTACTTTGACATACAACTTCCCAAAGAAAATAGTTAAGAAACTTCACTTGTCTGCTCTTTCAGCATTTTGTTCTGGTGAAAACTTGTTCCAAATTTCTGCTCTTAAAGGCTATGATGGTTCATCTACTTTCACAGGTATCCAAAACAATAGTAATTTTGGTGCATCTGCTGTAATTACATTTGGTGTTAATCTTTCTTTCTAAAACTTAAAATTGAATAAATTATGAAAAAATTAATAATATATGGAATTGTGGGAGCATCGCTTTTGTTCGGTTCTTGTTCAAAGAGTTTCCTACACTACAACCCAACAGACGATACAGCAAAGGAAACAGCTCTTTCTTCTGTTCCAAATGCCGAAAAAGCATTGAAAGGTATGCACAAAAGACTGTTTGCCTTTTCCAGTAATGGTTTTTCTGGCGAACCTACATTTGCTTTGTATGGAGATATTTTAGGTAGTAATATCGTAAAAAACTCGAACTCTTCTGGTTGGTATAGAAATGTATATAATCTTTCTGATATGGAGGATTTTAAATCTGACTTGTCTTATTATCCTTGGCGTTTTAGATATATTATGATTAAAAATGCTAATGAAATGTTGTCTAAAATAGACGAGATTGAGCCAAATACTGAATCTGAAAAAGCTCAAAAAGCTAATATCAAAGCTCAAACTTTGACTTATAGAGCTTATCACTACTATCAATTAGCTACCTATTACGCTTCTCGTTGGATTCCAAATGCAGAGAACAATCAATTAGCTGTTCCGTTAAGACTTGAACCTAATGGTGTGTCATTGCCAAGAGAAACAGTTAGTAATGTATATGCTCAGGTTATCAAAGATGCTGATGAGGCAATAGCTTTGTTTAATGGTGATGGAAATAAGTTCAAGAGAACTGAACGAAATAATTTGTCGGTAGATGCTGCTTATATGGTTAAAGCTCGTGTTTATATGATTCAACACAATTTTGAACAAGCACTTGAAATGGCAAAAAAAGTTATTTCATCTCCTGCTAACTACAAAATTATGGGTATTGACAAATATTCAGAAGGATTTTCAAAAGGTGTTGTAGGTAATAATGTTGAGTGGATTTGGGGTAGTAAAATTACAACTTTGAATGAGTCTGGTTGGGGTTCTTTTTATGCTTATGCTTCGTGTGATTTCTCTGCAACTTACACAAGTGCAGGACCTCACGCTATCAATAGTGCTGTTTACAAATATATCAAACCAACAGACAAGCGTTTAAGTTTGTTCTTAGCAGACGACGAAGCTACAATCAAAGAAAAAGGTAATGCCTATTATTTTGACAATAAATGGATAGCTAAAAAAGGTGCTACTGTTAGACAGTATATGTCTAAGAAATTCCAAACTGCATCTGGTGGTGCAGATACGTCTGGCGATATGGTTTATATGCGACTTGCCGAAACTTATTATATTGCAGCAGAGGCAGCTTATATGCTTGGTTTGAATACAGAGGCAGCTACTTATCTTAAAGCTACTATTACCCCTTACGATGCAACTTATGTTGCACCTCAGGGCGAGGAGTTATTGACAGCTATCAAAATGTACAAACAGTTTGACTTGTTTAGCGAGGGTCGTTCTTGGGAAGACTACAAACGTCGTGGCGAGGTTGTTAATAGAGAAAATACTAATCACGATGTGGTTTATGCAAAAGTGATGAAGTATCAAGCCGACGGCGAGAATGCTTATGCTTTTGTTGTGCCAGTTCCACGTAAAGCTATGGAGGCAAATCCATTGTTGGTTCAATAGTTTTTAACCTAATACTTAAATAGGGAGCAAATAAACTTGCTCCCTATTTTTATTATTGTCTTCTAACAACGAAACTCGCCTATCTTGTCTATTTCGCCGATGCTCATAACTCACGTACGCCAGTACGCTACGTTATGACCATCGGCAAAATATCCTAAGAGATCCGAGTTTATTAGGAGCTTGTAAGATTTCGGAAAGATGAAAATTTAATGTTGTCCGCTAACAATGAAACTCATCTTCATTATCATTTAATGGCAATGTGCAAACGTTTAGCTAATAACAAAAGAAAGGAGAAAGATAATAAAATCTTCCTCCTTTCTAACTAACTATATTTACTTGAAAACTATTTTACTTCTTCAAAATCAACGTCTTTTACCTCGTCTTTTCCGTTTTGTGAATTATCGTTAGCACCTGTGTTTGGTTGAGCTTGTTGTTGCTCGCCTTGTGCTTTGTAGATATCTTCACTTGCACTTTGCCAAGCGTTTTGAAGTTCTTGTGTGTATTTCTCACAGTCTTCAATGTTTTGTGCTTTGTGTGCTTCTTTCAAAGAATTAAGGGCAGTTTCGATAACTGATTTTTTGTCAGCTGGAACTTTATCTCCATATTCTTTCAACTGTTTTTCAGTAGAGAAAATCATACTGTCAGCAGCGTTAAGTTTGTCGATACGCTCTTTTTCTTCTTTATCTTTTGCCTCGTTAGCTTTTGCTTCGTCACGCATTTTTTGAATTTCTGCGTCAGTCAGACCGCTTGATGCTTCAATACGAATATTTTGTTCTTTGCCAGTGCCTTTGTCCTTAGCCGATACGCTCAAAATACCGTTTGCGTCAATATCAAATGTTACTTCGATTTGTGGAACGCCACGTGGAGCAGATGGAATACCGTCTAAGTGGAAACGACCGATAGTCTTGTTATCTCTTGCCATAGAACGCTCACCTTGTAGAATATGAATTTCTACTGATGGTTGGTTGTCAGATGCAGTTGAGAATACCTCAGACTTACGTGCTGGAATAGTAGTGTTTGCATCAATCAAACGAGTGAATACGCCACCCATAGTTTCGATACCCAACGAAAGTGGAGTAACGTCCAACAACAATACGTCTTTTACCTCTCCTGTCAAAACACCGCCTTGGATAGCAGCACCAATAGCTACAACCTCATCTGGATTAACTCCTTTTGATGGAGCTTTGCCAAAGAACTTTTCTACAATCTCTTGGATAGCAGGAATACGAGTAGAACCACCTACCAAAATAACCTCGTCAATTTCTGATGGGTTCAAACCAGCGTCTTTCAATGCAGTTTCGCAAGGGCGAAGTGTTGCTTGAATATATGTGTGTGCTAATTGCTCAAATTTAGCTCTTGTTAGAGAACGTACCAAGTGTTGAGGAATACCGTCGATAGGCATAATATATGGTAAGTTAATCTCTGTTGAAGTAGAGCTTGAAAGTTCAATTTTAGCTTTCTCAGCAGCTTCTTTCAAACGTTGAAGAGCGTGTCCGTCTTTGCGTAAATCTACGTTATAGTCTTTTTGGAACTCTTCTGCCAACCAGTCAATAATTACTTGGTCGAAGTCATCACCACCCAAGTGAGTGTCGCCGTTAGTTGATTTTACTTCAAATACGCCGTCGCCCAACTCTAAGATAGAAATATCGAAAGTACCACCACCTAAGTCGAATACTGCAATTTTCATATCAGAGTCTTTTTTGTCTAAACCATAAGCAAGTGCAGCAGCAGTAGGCTCGTTGATAATACGACGAACTTTAAGACCAGCAATCTCACCAGCTTCTTTTGTAGCTTGACGCTGAGAGTCTGAGAAATAAGCAGGAACAGTAATAACTGCCTCTGTTACTTCTTGACCAAGATATTCTTCTGCTGTTTTTTTCATTTTTTGAAGAGTCATAGCAGAAATCTCTTGTGGAGTGTATTGTCTGTCGTCGATAGCAACACGAGTTGTGTTGTTGTCGCCTTTTACTACTTTATATGGTACACGGCCAATCTCTGTTTGAACTTTGTCAAATGGCTCGCCCATAAAACGCTTAATAGAATATATAGTACGTATAGGGTTTGTGATAGCTTGTCGTTTGGCAGGGTCTCCAACTTTTCTTTCGCCGCCGTCAGTAAACGCAACAATAGATGGAGTAGTTCTTCTACCTTCTGAGTTTGTAATTACAACTGGCTCGTTACCTTCCATTACAGAAACACAAGAGTTTGTTGTTCCTAAGTCAATACCAATAATTTTTCCCATTTCAATAAATATTTTAAGTTTTAAATTTCTTATTATTCTGAACATTCGTTCATTTGTAGTACTTACTATCAATCTTTGTGCCACAGCTCAAAAAATAGTTTTAAGACAATTTAACTGCCAAAATATCATTTTAGTATGACAAAATGGCAGTCTTTTGTTGTCCAGTATGTAAAATTCTGCCAAAATTACTTTTCATATTTTAACTCAAATTGATGATTTTAATTTGTTTCTTTAATGTGTTGATTATTAGCTATGTATGATAAATATTAAAAAAATATTAAAAATTTAATAAGAAATATTTGGAGTGTATTGATTTTATTCTTAATTTTATAGTACTATTAAAAAAAATTAAAACTTAATGACTATGGAAGTAATAACATTTAATGAATTGCGTCGTATTAAGGACGCTCTACCAAGTGGAAGTTCACAAAAAATTGCAGATGAATTGAATATTAGTGTTGATACTGTCAGAAATTATTTTGGCGGAACTCACTACGAGGGAGGTACTCCTGTTGGTATGCATATCGAAGAAGGTCCTAACGGCGGATTGATTACTCTTGATGATACAGCTATTTTGGAATGTGCAAGAAGAATTTTGAATGAGTAATAAAAATTTCAGTGCTGTCCGTTAAAACCAAAACTCGCTTATCTTGTTTATTTTGCTGATATTCTGCTTTAAGTATGCTATTACGCTACGTTATGTTCATTGGCAAATGTCCTAAGAGATTAGAGTTTGTTAGAAACTTGTACAGGTTTTGAAGTTTTACTGACGGTAATATGAAAAATTAAATTAACTAATAGGGTAGTCTTTGCACTGCCCTATTTTTTATTATTGCCTACTAAAATTTTTAAATTTGATTGTGTAAAATTGCAAGTAGTGGTGTGGTAATAAGTTAAATGACAATATTTTGCAAAGTTTATTGAAAAATTTGTCCGACAACTATGTATATCAATTTATTTTTTGTATTTTTGTGCAATGGTAACAGCATTAATTGGTTGTGGTAAAGTTGCACAATCGTTATTATCTAAGTTCAAGATTGATTTTTGTTTAGTGCGTAAGCTATCCAAAGTGCATAGCTTACAATCTTTTTCTGACACTACTTTTACCGATAATTACAGTGATTTGAAAAATGTTGATTATTGTATTATTGCAGTTAGTGATAGTTCTATCGAAAGTGTTGCTCAAAATCTAAAAAAATATTTACCCAAGAAATCTATTGTTGTTCATACATCTGGTAGTGTTGGTTTGGACGTACTTCAAAAGTATTTTGAACACTGTGGGGTAATGTATCCTTTGTATCCTTTTGCACAAGGGGTAGAGGTGGATTTTTCAAAACTTACTATGATGCTCGAAAGTCCCAATAAGGAGGTTATTAATATCGAGAAACAGTTTTTGGAGGGCTGTGGCTGTAATATGTGTGAGGTTAGTTCGTCAGCACGTGCAAATATTCATATTTCGGCTGTTTTTGTATGTAATTTTACTAATCACGTAATGTCTTTGGCTCAAACTTTGCTACAAAAAGATGGATTGGATATAAATATTCTAAAACCACTTTTTGAAAAGATACATCAAAATATTATGTCGTGTGATGGAGATATTTCTTCATTACAAACTGGTCCAGCGGTTAGGGAGGATAAAAATGTTATTGAAAAGCATTTAAAAAAACTTGAACAATATGATACTATATATAATGTGTATGATATTATTACAAAATCTATAATTCAACAAAAAAATGATAACAAAAAACTTTAAGGAAAAAATTTCGCATATCAAGGCTTTTGCATTTGATTGTGATGGGGTTCTGACTAATGGTAAACTAATAATGATGGAAGATGGCGAGATTTTGCGAATTTATGACGCAAAAGATGGGCAAGGAATTGTGTTTGCACTCAAAAAAGGTTTTCCCGTTGCAATTATTACAGGCGGAAAGGGTAGGGCTCTTGATGCACGATTTAAGAAATTGGGTGTCGAAGATGTTTATACATTGTCGGAGGATAAAGTTGCTTGTTTGATGGATTTTTGTGAGAAACATAATTTGACACCAGAGGAGGTTATGTATGTGGGTGATGATGTTCCAGATATACCAGTAATGAAAGTGTGTGGACTTGCTGTTGCTCCGTCTGATGCGGTTTTGGAGGTTAAAGCCATAGCTCATCACGTGTCTTCTTATGGAGGGGGTAATGGTTGTGTTAGAGATTTGATTGAGCAAGTCCTAAAATCGCAAGATAAATGGAGTTGGCAGTAGTATTTAGGCAGTTCGTCTAAATTATTGATTTTAATAAGTATAAATAGGTATTTTTTAGTTTAAATTTATTATCTTTGTAGTCAATAAAAAACAAATAAAACTTATAATATAGTTTTTATCAATACTAATTTTTTATAATTTGTTAGAGATTAAATTAATTAAACAATAAATTAATATGGCAAAGGCAAAAAAACTTATTACTTGTGATGGTAACTATGCAGCCGCACATATCGCTTATATGTTTAGCGAAGTGTCTGCTATTTATCCTATCACTCCATCTTCAACAATGGCAGAATTGGTTGACGAATGGGCAGCTGCTGGTCGTAAAAATATTTTCGGTCAGAAAGTTAAAGTTGTTGAAATGCAATCTGAGGCTGGTGCAGCAGGTGCAGTTCACGGTTCACTTCAAGCAGGTTCATTGACTACAACCTACACAGCAAGTCAAGGTTTGTTGTTGATGATTCCTAATATGTACAAAATTGCAGGTGAACTTCTACCTTCTGTATTCCACGTAAGTGCTCGTGCTTTGGCAAGTCACGCTCTTTCTATCTTTGGTGACCACCAAGACGTTATGGCTGCTCGTCAAACTGGATTTGCAATGTTGGTTTCTGGTGGTGTTCAAGAGGTTATGGATTTATCTGCTGTTTCGCATTTAGTTGCTATCAACAGTCGTGTTCCATTTATGAATATTTTTGATGGTTTCCGTACTTCACACGAGATTCAAAAAATTGAGATGATTGAAGAAGAGGATCTTAAACCATTATTGAATATGGAAGCTGTTAATGCTTTCCGTCAAAGAGCTTTAAATCCTGAGCACCCAGTTATGCGTGGTACTGCTCAAAACCCTGATATTTATTTCCAAGCTCGTGAGGCTTCAAACTCTTTCTATGATGCAGTTCCAGATATGGTTGAGGCAGCAATGGTTGAGATGAGCAAAATCACTGGCAGAAATTATGCTCCATTTAACTATTATGGTGCAGAAGATGCTGAAAACATCATTATCGCTATGGGTTCTGTTACAGATGCAATTCGTGAGGTTATCGACTACAAACTTGCAAAAGGCGAGAAAGTAGGTATGATTTCTGTTCACTTGTATCGTCCATTCTCTGCTAAACACTTCCTAAAAGCTATGCCTTCTACTGTTAAGAGAATTTCAGTATTGGATAGAACAAAAGAAGCTGGTGCAAATGGCGAACCTTTGTACTTGGACGTAAAAGATATTTTCTACGGAAAAGAAAATGCTCCTCTTATTGTTGGTGGTCGTTATGGTTTGTCTTCAAAAGACACTACTCCTGCTCAAATTCTTGCAGTTTACGACAACCTTGCACAAGCTGAGCCTAAAAACTTGTTCACTATTGGTATCAATGATGATGTTACTTTCAAATCATTGCCAGTTGGTGAAGAGATTAGTATGACTCCTGCTTCTACTTTTGAGGCTCGTTTTATTGGTCTTGGTTCTGATGGTACTGTTGGTGCTAACAAAAACTCTATCAAAATTATCGGTGGTGCTACTGACAAATATTGTCAAGCATACTTCGCTTACGACTCTAAAAAATCTGGTGGTTTCACTGCTTCTCACCTTCGTTTTGGTGATACTCCTATCAACTCAACATATTTGGTAACTACTCCTAACTTTGTTGCTTGTCACGTTCCTTCATATTTGGCTAAATATGATTTATTGACTGGTCTTAGAGATGGTGGTACTTTCTTGTTGAACTCTGTTTGGGACGAAGAAACTACTAAGAAAAATATTCCTGCATCTTACAAAAGATATATGGCAGAACACAAAATCAATTTCTACATTATCAACGCAACTAAACTTGCAGTAGAATTGGGTCTTGGTTCTCGTACAAATACTATTATGCAAAGTGCATTCTTCAAAGTATCTGGCGTAATTCCTTACGACGTTGCTGTTGAAGAAATGAAAAAAGCTATCTACAAATCTTACGGTAAAAAAGGTGAGGACGTAGTTAATAAAAACTATGCTGCTGTTGCTGCTGGTGAGAATGTTACAAAAATCGAAATTCCTGCTGATTGGGCTAATGCACAAGACGAGGTTAAAGAAGTTGTTTCTACAACTAAATTCGTAGATTCTATTTGTAATCCTATCAACGCTTTGGCTGGTGATTCTCTTCCTGTTTCTGCTTTCAAAGGTTGTGAAGATGGTACTTGGGAAGCTGGTACTGCACAATACGAAAAACGTGGTATTGCTGCTTTTGTTCCTGCTTGGCAAGCTGATAACTGTATCCAGTGTAACCAATGTTCATTTGTATGTCCTCACGGTGCTATCCGTCCTTTCCTTTTGACAGAAAACGAACTTGCTAACGCTCCTGAGGGTACAAAAGCTGTACAAGGTAAAGCTAATGTTAAAGAGTACAAATTTGTTATGCAAATTAGTCCACTTGACTGTACTGGTTGTGGTAGCTGTGCTAACATCTGTCCTGCTCCAAACAAAGCTCTTGTTATGTCTCCACTTGAAGACGAAATGATTCAATCACCTGTATTTGACTATATGCACAAAGTTGTTGGCTACAAAGAAGTAGTTGATAAATTTGCTAACGTTAAAAACAGCCAGTTTGCTCAACCATTATTCGAGTTTAGTGGTGCTTGTGCTGGTTGTGGTGAGACTCCATATATCCGTCCTATCACTCAGTTGTTTGGTGACAGAATGATTATTGCTAACGCTACTGGTTGTTCTTCTATCTACTCTGGTTCTGCTCCTTCTACTCCATATTGTACTAACGCTAAGGGTCAAGGTCCTGCTTGGGCAAACTCTTTGTTTGAAGACAATGCAGAGTTTGGTTTGGGTATGAAAACATCTGTTGATAACTTCCGTCAAAGAATTAAACTTATTATGGAAGAAGCTATTGAGAAATGTGAGAAATGTTCAGCAGAAATCAAAGCTTTGTTCGGTGAGTGGATTAATAATATGGAAGATGCTGCTTTGTCTGTTGAAGTAACAAACAAACTTATTCCTTTAATGGAGGCTTGTTCTTGTAGCTACTGCAAAGATATTCTTGATTTGAAACAATATATGATTAAGAAATCTGTATGGATCTTTGGTGGTGACGGTTGGGCTTATGATATCGGTTACGGCGGTCTTGACCACGTAATGGCATCTGGCGAAAACGTAAACGTGATGGTACTTGATACAGAGATTTATTCTAATACTGGTGGTCAGTCTTCTAAATCTACTCCTGTTGGTGCTATTGCTAAGTTCGCTTCTGCTGGTAAGCGTATTCGTAAAAAAGACCTTGGTGCTATGATGATGACTTATGGTTATGTATATGTTGCACAAGTTGCAATGGGTGCTAACCACGCTCAATACTTCAAAGCTATCCGTGAGGCTGAGGCTTTCAATGGTCCATCTATCATTATTGCTTACTCTCCTTGTATCAACCACGGTATCAAAGGTGGTATGGGTGTTTCTCAACAACGTGAAAAAGATGCAGTTGATTGCGGTTACTGGCACTTGTGGAGATTTAATCCAGAGTTAATCGAGAAAGGTGAAAACCCATTCCAAATGGACTCAAAAGAGCCTAAATGGGAAGGTTTCCAACCATTTATCAATGCAGAGGTTCGTTACAACTCTTTGCGTAAAGCATTCCCAGGTGAAGCTGACGAGCTATTCAAAGCAGCTGAGCAAGATGCTAAATGGAGATATAACTCATATATCCGTTACTCTGAAATGCAATACAAATAGCATACTGATATAAATTTTAAAAGTGGGGCGGTCATCATTGGCCGCCCTACTTTTTAAAACTCGTATCTCTTGTATATTTCGCCGATACTCGTAACTCACGTACTTCAATACGTTACGATTATTAGTAAAAAAAAGACTTTTGGAGGGTAATGAAAAATCCGTAATATTTTGAACATTACAAAATATTACGGATTATTGCTGTCCGGTAAAAATTTAAAAAATCATTGTAATGGATTAAGCGATAAT
>CAZRHJ010000031.1:0-23591 GCA_964600025.1 uncultured Rikenellaceae bacterium
ATAAATTAAAACACTGTAACATATTATCACTTAATCCATTACAATGATTTTTAAATTTTTTACCGGACAGCAATAATTTGTATTTTATTTTTAAAGGAAGATTTATAATTATATTATAAATCTTTCTTTTATATTATATTACTACAAAACATTTGTTGTGTAAAAATAAATAGGATTTATTTTGTTTGTTGAATTTGAATAACTATATTTGTAGTACTTAAAAAGTACAAAATTAACCTTTAAAAAAACTATTATTATGAAAAAAATCTTTTCACTAATTGCCGTTTTATTCTTATTCGGCACTGTTGCTTCTGCACAAGAAATTACAATCCCTAATTTGATTGAGACTAATCCTAAATTTGCAGTTTCAAATTACGTCCAAATGCAAATGTCTGCTGGAAACTATGTTAAATTAGAAACAGCTTGGATAGGTGTTCTTAAATTGCCTTCATTAGCTACTTTTGGTGGTTACTCAGTTTCTGTTGAAAAATGTACTGATGTGGCTACTGGTAAAGTTGCAAAAGCAATTAAATTTAAACCTAATAGTTCTACTGGTGTTGGTGGTTTCCTTAAAAAAGCTGCTCCACTCCCAGTTGGTGGTGCTTCTGAGGTATTCTACATTGACCAAGCTGAAACTCCAGCTCTTATTGCAAAACTTAAAGAATTTCAAAAAATGGCAGGAACTCCGGGTACTGTAACTTCATCTTTCAACTATATCTGTAAAGGTGGTTTTGTAGTTTCTGTTGGTTTCAAAAAAGTTCCAGAAGAGTCTAAAAAAGAATCTGTATGGATGGGTTCTATCGCAGGTACAGGCGATATGATATTGAGTGATTTCTTAGGTGAACTTATCAATCTTATTGATCAATCTAATGCAAAATTTGCAGAATTGAAATAATTAGAATTTAACTACTAAAAAAGTTCTATATCTTACGATATAGAACTTTTTTTATTATAGAGAGTTATGAGTAACTGAAAAATAGGCAAGTTTCGTTTTTAGCGAACAGTACTAAGCTTAAAATCTTTTTGTATAGGCGTGGCAATCTGGAAGAGTGCCTTTGTCATTATAGTAATTTTGGTGATAGTCTTCCGCCACATAGAATTCTGTTGCTTTTGTGATTTTTGTTACAACATCATAATCTTTTGACTTCAAAATTTCTATGATATTTGTGGCAATTTCTTTTTCTTCTTCGGTTTGGTAAAATATTTCAGAGCGGTATTGTGTCCCCAAGTCATATCCTTGTCCGTTTAATTGGCAAGGGTCGTGAATTTCCATAAACATTTTGAGTAATGCCTCGTAGTTGCTTAGAGTTTCGTCATACTCAATTCTAACCGCCTCGGCGTGTCCAGTTGTTCCTGTTTTTACTTGTTGGTAAGATGGGTTTACAACGCTTCCGCCAATGTATCCACTGACCACACTTTTTACCCCTTCACATTTGAGCATATAGTATTCAACTCCCCAAAAGCAACCACCTGCAAAAATTGCTGTTTTCATATTAATATTCTCCAAAAACGTTTAGTTTGAGTTTTTTTACAATGTGTTTTATTGCTTTTTGGGCTCTAACAGAGTTTCCAGCAGCATCAAGACGTGGAGAAAAAGCAGCAATGCTTATTTTGTTTGGAATAACTCCTACAATTCCCCCACCCACACCTGTTTTGGCAGGAATACCAGCCGAATATAGCCAGTGTCCACTCATTTCGTAGAATCCTTGAATAGCCATAAGTGAAATGATGTTTGGGGTAATTTCTTTTCTGAAAACTTTCTTGCCAGTTATTGGGTTAATGCCGTTGTTTGCAATAGTTCCGCCATAAACAGCTAATTGTTTGGTATCAATAGCAAGAGAACATTGTTTGGTGTATAAATCCAAAGATTTTTCGGTATCGTCATACATATTCTTGTTTTTGCGAAGAATCCACGCAATAGCTCTATTATTAAAGTTTGTTTCGCTTTCTGATGTATAAAGTTCTTCAATTAGCTCCAAATCACTTCCGCACAAATCTCTGTGTATATTAAGAATTTCTTGCCATTTTGCATTAAAATCTCCGCAAGGTTTGATAAGACTACAACAGCTAATAGCTCCTGCATTTACCAGTGGCGAAGATGGGCGGTTGTTTTCATCAACCATTGCAGTAATTGAGTTAAAAGGTAGCCCAGTTGCACCAGCACCAATTTTCTGCATTACATCTTTTGGAGTACGTTGGTTCATTGCAAGAATTGCTGTCGCAACTTTTGACAATGATTCTATTCCAAATTTGAAGTCGCAATCTCCTATGTTTACTGTTTCTCCATTTGGCAAACATACTGATATGCCAAATAAATTGCTATTTACATTGTCTAAATATGGTATATAGTTAGCGTTTTTGCCTGTGTTACAGTCGCTATATTCTGCGTGTGCCTCTTTTACACACTCTTCTATTAATGATATTGAATGTTCCATTGTCAATTAAATTAAAATAAGATATTGCCAAAATGAGCTACAAATATAACAACATTTTGGCAATATAAAGTATTCTTCACACAAATATTCTGTGAAAGTTTAAGTGATAATTATTTTTATATTTCAGAAATATTACAAGCTCCCAATAAACTCGGATCTCTTAGGCTATTTTGCATATATAACGTAGCGTACTGGCGTACGTGAAGCAGAGCATCGGTGAAATAGACAAGATAGGCGAGTTTTGTTTTTAGCAGACAGGACTAAATTATTTTGATTTAGTTGTGATAACAATAACACTGTTCGAACCTTGCATACCATAGATAGATGCTGCCGAGCCTTTTAGAACTTCTACACTTGCAATGTTTTGAACATCAATACCGTCAAAACTCTCTGTGCGTATTCCGTCCACTATGATTAGTGGAGCGTTGCTGCTATTGATAGATGAATTTCCTCTAATTCTTACAACACCATTAGAAACCATTACTCCCGGAATTTGCATAAGTCGAGCCATAAGGTCTTCTTTTGTATTTATGCTTTTGTCAGCTTTTATACTGCCAGTTGATTCTGTGATTTTACTTTTTTGTGAAGTTAAATTTTGTTTGTCTTGGGCTTTAACTCCTTCATCTGTTATTTCTATATAAAATACAATATTATCCTCGCCTTGTTTGATATTTTTACTAACTGTAACATAGTATTTTTTGGAAATATTAACTGAGAAATCACCGTTTACTACGGGGATATAAAATTCTCCAAGGTGATTTGTCGAAGTTTTGTATTTTGCACCGCCTTTTGTTTTGATTACAGCTCCTTCAACAGCTATTTCGGTGCCTTTTAGTAGTACTTTGCCATTGAATTCGGTTGTTTGAGCTAATAAGCTAAATGAGAACATTAAAAATGTTGATAGTAGTAATAGTTTTTTCATAGTTAAATAGTTTTGTTTATTGCAAATATAATGATATTAAATAAATGTAGCAAATAAAAAATGATTTTTTAACTTTTTCTATTTTTTGACACATCAAAGACAAAAAATGACTATCTTTGTAGGAATCTAATCCAGAACATATTAAAATTCAGAAATTAATATTAAATCAAATAAATAAAAAAAGAAAACAATGGCATTAAAATTTATGACAGCCCAAGAGGCTGCACAGTTTGTCCAAAATGGTGACAACGTAGGTTTTGGTGGTTTTACTCCTTCTGGTTCACCAAAAGCTGTTCCAGCAGCTATTGCTCAAAGAGCAAAAGAAGAGCACGAAAAAGGAAATCCTTTTAAAATCGGTATGTTTACTGGTGCATCTACTGGCGACAAATTGGACGGCGAGTTAGCAAGAGCTAACGCTGTACTTTTTAGAACTCCTTACCAATCTCACAAAGATATGCGTCCTTTGTTGAATGCTCACGAGGTTCAATATTTTGATATGCACTTATCTGAACTTGCTCAAAGTTTAAGATATGGTTTCTTAGGCAAAGTTAATGTTGCTATTGTAGAGGCGTGTGATGTAACAGAAAATGGCGAGATTGTTCCAACTTGTGGTGTAGGTATTTTCCCAACAGTTTGTAAACTTGCTGACAAAATCATTGTAGAGCTTAACTCTCAACACCCAAAAGAACTTCGTGGTATGCACGATATTTACGAACCTCTTGATCCTCCTTGTCGTCGTGAAATTCCAGTGTTTGAGCCAAGCGACAGAGCAGGTCAGCCTTTCGTTAAAGTAGACCCAGCTAAAATTGTTGCAGTTGTCAAAACAGATATTCCTAATGATGACAGTAAATTTGCACCACTTGACCCTGTAACTGAGGCTATTGGTAATAACGTTGCTAACTTCCTTGCAAAAGAAATGAAAGAAGGTCGTATCCCTCAATCTTTCTTGCCTATGCAAAGTGGTGTTGGTAA
Source organism: uncultured Rikenellaceae bacterium (assembly GCA_964600025.1). GTDB lineage: Bacteria > Bacteroidota > Bacteroidia > Bacteroidales > Rikenellaceae > JADFUS01. The sequence goes on from CAZRHJ010000031.1 coordinate 4,330, forward strand.
TGTTGCAAACGCTGTTTTGGGTGCTTTGGGTTCAAACAAAGATATTCCTGCTTTCAATGTTTATACTGAGGTTATCCAAGATGCAGTTATTTCTATGATGAAAGAAGGTCGTGTTAAATTTGCAAGTGGTTGTTCTCTAAGTGTTAGTAATGCTGTTTTGAATGATATTTATACTAACCTTGATTTCTTTAAAGATAAAATCTTGATGCGTCCACAAGAAATTTCTAATAACCCAGAGGTTGCTCGTAGATTAGGTCTTATTGCTATTAATACAGCTTTGGAGGCAGATATTTTTGGTAATATCAACTCTACTCACGTTATGGGTACAAAAATGATGAACGGTATTGGTGGTTCAGGCGACTTTACACGTAGTGCTTTCTTGTCAATCTTTACAACTCCTTCAACTGCAAAAGACGGTAAAATATCTTCATTTGTTCCTATGGTTTCTCACTTAGACCACAGTGAACACTCTGTTAAGATTATCGTAACAGAATATGGTGTTGCAGACCTTCGTGGTAAATCTCCAATCCAAAGAGCTAATGAGATTATCAACAACTGTGTTCACCCTGACTACAAACCTCTATTGAGAGAATATTTGGAAAAAGGTGCTAAAAACGGACATACTCCACATATTTTGAATTGTGCATTGGCTTTCCACCAAGAATTTATCAAAAGTGGCGATATGCGTAATGTAAAATGGAATTTCTGCGAATAATACTTTAAATAGTATTATATTCTGAAAACTTTTGTAAAATAACTTAATAAAATAATTTGTTTTGCAAAGTATATTAAAAATCACAAGTTAATTTAACTTGTGATTTTTTTTTATAATATTGGCAAATACTCGAATTTCTAAACCTTTTCGGTGTTATTATTTTGTTGTTAATGTTAAATATTAAATTTATTTGTATTAAAATATACAACGTAAAGAAATATTTAATATATTTGCAGCCGTAATAATATTTAATGGTTTGTAAAGGCAAACCGAAAAACTAAAAAATAATTAAAATGAGAGTATTAAAGTTTGGCGGTACTTCGTTGGGAAGTCCCGAAAGAATGCAAAGAGTAGCACAAATTGCTATGACGAAAGGAGAATGTATAATTGTGTTGTCGGCTATGAGCAAGACAACAAACACACTTATAGAAATTTCTGAAGCATTGTCCAAACGAAAGTGCAAACAAGCCCAAACTCTTATTGTGCAACTTCGAGAACAATACAACAATCATATTGGAGAACTTTTTGAGGGAAATGAATTGTATTATAAACTTTGTAGTCAAGAGATTTGGAAATATTTTGACAGATTAGATTATCTGTTACAAAACTATGAGGAGGGAATATCTGACAAAGAAATTATTGTAATGGGCGAGAGATTTTCTACAATTATGTTTTATAATTTGTGTGCCTCTTTGTCGCTTGACTGTGTATTGTTGGATTCTATGAATTTTATGCGAACAAACTTGTTTGACGAGCCTGATAGGGAATATATCAAACAAGGAGTTTCGTTGGCTCTCCAAAATATAGGCAAACACAATATATATATTGCACAAGGCTTTATGTGCAGGGATAGTGATGATAGAATTTCTAACCTTGGACGTGGTGGTAGTGATTATACAGCTTCGCTCGTGGCGTGGGCTATTGATGCTGACGAAATAGAGATTTGGACAGATATAGACGGGATTCATTCTTGCGACCCACGTGTTGCCGAGGGAACACATAGTGTGGAGGAGCTTTTGTTTGAAGAGGCTGCCGAACTTGCGTATTTTGGAGCTAAAATCCTTCACCCAACTTGTATCCAACCTGCAAAAGACAAAAATATTCCAGTTAGGCTTCTAAATACTTTTGCCCCAGAATGTAAAGGAACATTAATATCTAATCACTCTACTAATAAGCAAATTAAATCCGTAGCTGCAAAGGACGGAATTACTTGTATAAAAATCAAGTCAAGTAGAATGTTATTGGCTTATGGTTTTTTGAGTAGATTGTTTGAGGTATTTGAGAGATATGAAACACCAATAGATATGATTTGTACATCTGAGGTGGGTGTTTCTCTTACAATAGACGATACGCATAATCTCGAAAAGATTTTGAGAGAATTATCTGTTTTGGGAGAAATAACAGTTGATAAAAATATGTGCATTGTGTGTGTAGTTGGCTCAATGGATTGGAATGGTACTGATTTTCAATCACAGATTTTATCTGCTTTGAGTGGTATCCCAATTAGATTAATTTCTTATGGGGGAAGTAACTATAATCTTTCACTTTTGATAGAAGCAAATAACAAAAATACAGCTTTACAACAGTTAAATAAAAGTCTTTTTTAAGTTATATTACTGTCCGCTAAAAACGAAACTCTCCAATATTATTTATGTTAATAATCATTAGCAAAATATTCTAAGAGATGTGAGTTTGTAGAATTTAAGGAAATTTCTGGAAAAGAAATTTTTATCGGACAACAAAAAAACAGATATGTATATAAGTTTAGAAAATATAGTAGAACAGCAAACGCCGTTCTACTACTATGATATGCGTTTGCTTAATACAACCATACGGCACATAAATAATTTATTAAGAGGCTACAAAAGGAATTTTGTGCATTATGCCATAAAAGCAAATTCTAATCCAACAATCTTGCGAACTATATCATCTTATGGTCTGGGAGCGGATTGTGTGAGTGGTGGCGAGATTAAGATAGCAATAGAAAATGGCTTTTTGCCCGAAAGAATTGTTTTTGCAGGTGTTGGTAAATCCGATGCCGAGATTTGTTATGCTTTGGAACAAGGTATTGCTTATTTTAATGTTGAATCCCAAGAAGAATTACAGATAATCTCGGAAATAGCACATAATAATGGCAAAATTGCAAATGTTGCATTAAGAATAAATCCAAATGTTGATGCTCATACACATTCCAATATAACAACTGGCTTAAACGAAAATAAATTTGGAATAAATATCGAAAATCTTTCAGAGATTTTATGTTTCTTGTGTGATAACACAAACATACACCTAAAAGGTTTGCATTTTCATATTGGTTCGCAAATAATTGATATGAAATGCTACATAGAATTGTGCCATAAAATCAATGAAATTAAGTGTTATTTTACTGAGAAAAATATTGTTTTAGAGCATATCAATGTGGGTGGAGGACTTGGAATAGACTACGACGACCCTTTGCAAAATCCTTTATCGGATTTTGAGAGTTATTTTGAGATATTCAATAAATATGTTTGTCGAGAAAATAGCGAAGAGCTACATTTTGAATTAGGTAGGAGTGTAGTGGGGCAGTGTGGTGCATTGGTTAGCGAAGTGTTGTATATCAAAGACACTCACAGCAAAAAGTTTATGATACTTGATGCAGGAATGACAGAATTGTTACGCCCTGCACTCTATAATGCTCATCACAAAATTATTAATTTAAGCCAAAATTCTGGTAGTGAAGAATATGATGTAGTAGGGCCAGTTTGTGAATCTTCTGACTGTTTTGGGAAATCTATCAAACTTCCTCGCTCCTCACGAGGAAACAAAATAGCGATTCTTTCTGCTGGGGCTTATGGCGAAGTGATGAGCTTATCTTATAATTGTAGGCATATTAATCAGCCAAAATTCTTTTATTAGTGTTAGTTCTGTTCTCTAAAATGGAAACTCGCCTATCTTGTATATTTTGCCGATGCTCATAACTCACGTACTACTGTACGCTACGTTATGACCATCGGCAAAATATCCTAAGAAATCCGAATTTTATAGGAGCTTTTATGATTTTTGAAAGATAAAAAATTAAAAAAACTGTTCTCAATAAAAAAGCAAGGTCTAACGACCTTGCTTTTTGTTATTTGAGCGGAGCAAATGTTCCTTTGTAATATATCTCTTGGTAGCCAGGAATTAAAGCTGAAACAGTGTCATAACCGTTATCGTCTACTTTGATATAAAATCTTAACACATCTCCACTTTGGGAGTTTGTTGCCACAATCGAGGCATCAACCTTATCTTTTTGAACTCCATTCATTGTTAGTTTGTAACCAAGTGTTGTTGTGCGAACTTCCTCTATCCCGTCTGCATTAAGGTTTGCAGGGTTTGAGTTCTTTGCAAGAACTGGAACTCGCAACACCAAATTATCTCCGTTTACCTCAATATAATAAGAACTTTTTAGGGTGTAATCAATCTGTAAGTCTGTTTCGATTTTCATTATCTTAAATCTAAACTCCTTGTCTTGAATCATTTGATTGATTTTTTCTACTTTTTCACGAGTTTGAATCTCTCGTTTGCTAAGTTGTTTTGTTTGAGCATAAATACTACCCAAAGGAACAATCATTAGGAACGATAAAATTGTTAAAACAAATATTCTTTTCATAACATTAATATTTAGTTGTTTTCCGTTTGCAAACTTAATGTTTTGTTGCCCATATCCCTATTTGGAAAATATTGTCAAAAACAAAATATTTGCTACTTAGGACTTACCCTTGTTTATTATAATGATAACGTTAGAAATATCTGCTAAATTGCCAACATACTAATTGAATGTTACTTGTGGTGTTTTTGGAGGCTTATTTTAATGCTGCCATAGCACCTTTGTAAGTAACCTTATCTGCCCCAGTTGCTATTACGGTTAGTCTGTAAGAAGTGCCATTTGTGTAAATAAACATTGTGTAGCCAGTTTGCAAATGAGGGTCTTCTGTTTTGATTGTAATCACGTTAGGAATATCTCCAAAATTGCCATAAGTCATAACAAATTTGTTTGTTGTGAAACGTGCTTCTTTTAGTGCAGATGCCATACCTCCTGCTCTTACAGCTCCGCCAAGCAGTGGTAGTTCAACTGTAAGTTCATTCTCATTGACTCTTACAAAATATGCTCCACGAAGTTGAACATTAGAATATTGAGGAAATAAATCTAAATCGACGCTACGAACACTGAATTTGAATTTTTTATTTTGGAACATTTGTGAGAAACCTTCCAAACGTTCAATTTCTTGTAGTTTGCGTTTTTCTTGTCTTTCAGCTTTTTTATCTTGTGCATTTGCTGTTGAGCAAATAAGAATAGCGAAAGCTATAACTGAGATTTTTTTTAATAGGGTCTTCATAATTCTGGATTTTAAAAGTTGTTAATTGTTTTGATTATTATAGAATCTTCAATGGATTTATCTCCTATTGCCTCCACAGAGTTTTTGCCAGCAATAAGTTCAATTCCACTAAAACAAACTTTTCCATTCTCGGTTTGTTTAATACCCATACTACTGCCATTAACTTTTAGTTCAATCAATTCGCAAGAACTAAAAACTGTTATAGTATTATTGCTACCAACTTCAAAGTTTTTTCGTCTATTGGCAATGTATACCGTTCTTTCGTCTTTGTTCCAGTTTGCTTTGTAGAAATAAAAAGCATCTTTTTTTGTACTTCTATCGTAGCTTATAAGTCCTGAGTAGTTGTATTTATTATCTCCGTTACTCTCTGTGCGTGAAAGTTTGTAGTCAAACATTGAGTTTACGAAATAACCCCAAAATCTATTGTTTTTGTTTAGTGTTCCAAAATAACTAATATGAAAATTGTTTTGACCTTCTTCGGGGATAATATTTGCTCCATATTGATATTTTTCGGCAGTATAGTCGCCGTGTTGGGCTATTGCCTCTGAGCCAAAATCTGATAATGCAGGTTTTAGTTCCAACCACGAATTGTCAAATCCTTGTATCCATTTGTCAAAATCGTTTATGTATTTTGATGTCCAACCAAAATACTGACCCCAGCCAATTAAGTCTGTTATATAGTTCATTTTGCCGTCTTCGACGCTCGTTGCAACGGTATATTTGTCTTTCGAGAAATCTTTTGCAATATTGTTTAGTTTGTCGATAATTCCAAATGGAGAATCCCCTCTCGAAGATATTTTGTTGAAAATCCCCCACATAGCAATGCTTGGGTGGTTGCCTAATTGGTGGAGCATTTCTTGCATTTGTTTCTCGGCGTTCGATATGAGTTTATAAGAGTTTACATAACCATTATATTTGTGAGTTTCGTCGCTCATAAGTGGGAAATCACACCATACAATCAATCCATATTTGTCGCAAAGTTCATAGAAATAATCGTCCAAAGGAGCAGGACTTGTACGTATGGCAGTAGCTCCCAGTTCCAAGATTTTTTCAAAATCTTGTTCGTAGTCCCATTTAGAATATCCATTTCCAATCCCAAATTTGTCAGCATTATATACTACTCCGTGGATTGGATATTTTTCTTCGTTCAGATAAAATCCTTCTTTTGCATCAACATAAATATTTCTCAAACCAAACCTCTCTGTTTGCTTGTCTGTAATTTTGTTTTGTGCGTCAAAAACACTTACAATCAAAGTATAACAAAATGGGTCTTTTTTTGCGTTCCACAAATGAGGATTTTCTAATTTGAAAGGGACTATAAGTTCACTACTCCCGTCAAATTGAATGTGAGCAAAATCGCTACTACGTGCCACCATTCTGTCGCCTTCCATCACAAGAGTGTTTACTTTTACGGTATCGCCGGGCATTGCATTGACGTTTATTACAACGTCAAAATTGGCAAGGCTTTCTGTAATTTCTTTTTGTTTTACAAAAATTCCGTCTGACCCAAATGTGTTTGCTGCAATATGTTCTTTTTCGCAAACGAGCAACTCCACATTTCTTGTTACACCTCCATAATTAAAATAATCATTGCTAAAAGGTAGATAACCAAAATCATAATTATTTTTTACGTCAAGTACCAAAGTGTTGTTTGCCCCTTCTATCAAATACGGGCTAATATCAAATATAAAAGATGTCCCTGCTCCGCTATGTTCTCCTACAAACCTGCTGTTTACAAACAGGTTGGCAACATTAGCAACACCATAAAATTTTATATAAATGACTTTGTCTTTCCACTCTGGTAATACTTTTAATTCTCTGTAATATTGTCCGTTAGAGATGTTTGTGGTTGTCCAAACGTGAGGCAAAACAATAGGTTTAAAATAATTCAAATCTTCTATTCTGTCCCCAAAAGACCAGCCATTATTTAGATTATATACTTTTTTTGCAAAAGTATTTGAGATGCAAAATGCAAATATTATTGAGAATAAGAACAAAAATTTTTTCATAATTTTTATATTTAATAAGATATGTAAAATTACAAAAAAAAACTATTAATTACAAAAAAATATTTCTATATCATTTATTTTGCCAAATTTAGTAGTTTATTTCTTGCATAAAATCAAGTAATTTCTTATCTTTGTGAATATGTGCTAAATAGCAAATTAATAATTTAAAATATAAAAAGATGAAAAAAACACAAGAATTTATCACAGCTAACAAAGATAGATTTCTATCAGAATTGTTTGATGTCCTAAGAATTCCTTCAATTTCTGCCGAGAGTGAGCATAAAGGAGATATGGTTAAATGTGCAGAGCATTTATCAAAAGCACTTATTGCTGCTGGTGCAACAAAATCTGAGGTTATGCCAAGTGCAGGTAACCCTGTTGTTTATGCAGAAAAAATAATTGATGCTGCTCTTCCTACTGTTTTGGTTTATGGTCACTATGACGTTATGCCAGTTGCTCCACTTGAATTGTGGAAAAGCGAACCTTTCCAACCAGAAATTCGTGAAGAAAAAATTTGGGGTAGAGGTGCTGACGATGACAAAGGTCAGAGCTTTATGCACGTAAAAGCATTTGAAAGTATGGTGGCAAGTGGCGAACTTCCTTGTAACGTTAAATTTATGTTGGAAGGTGAGGAAGAAATTGGTTCACCAAGTCTTTACCAATTCTGCGAAGACCACAAAGACCTTTTGAAAGCTGATATTATATTGATTTCTGACACAAGTATGTTGTCTATGGATACTCCTTCAATCACTTGCGGTTTGAGAGGTTTGACTTATATGGACGTTGAGGTAGTTGGTCCAGACCACGACCTTCACTCAGGATTGTTTGGCGGTGCAGTTCCAAACCCAATCAATATCCTTTCACAAATGATTGCTAAGCTACAAGATGAGAAAGGTGTTATCACTATTCCTCATTTCTATGATGATGTACGTGTACTTTCACAAGCAGAAAGAGATGCTATCAACTCTGCTCCATTCGATGTAGAAAAATACAAACAAAGTATGGATTTGAATGATATTCAAGGTGAAGAAGGTTACACATCTATGGAGCGTACAGGTATCCGTCCAGCATTGGATTGCAACGGTATTTGGGGTGGTCATACTGGCGAAGGTTCAAAAACTGTTATTGCATCAAAAGCAAATGCTAAGATTTCTATGCGTCTTGTTCCTAACCAAGATTTCAACAAAATCGCTGTATTGTTCGAGGACTATTTCCGTTCTATCGCACCTAAGAGCGTAAAAGTAAATGTTAAATTTAGCCACGGTGGAGCTGCTTATGTTTCTCCAACAGACTTAGTTGCTTACAAAGCTGCTGAAAAAGCTATCGAAACTACTTTTGGCAAAACTCCAATTCCTTTCTATTCAGGTGGTAGTATTCCAATCGTAGCAGGTTTTGAAAGAATTTTGGGTATCAAATCTATCCTTTTGGGCTTTGGTCTTGGTAGTGATGCAATTCACTCTCCAAACGAAAACTACCCTCTATTTAATTTCTACAAAGGAATTGAAACTATCCCATATTTCTACAAAAACTTTGCAGAAATGGCTAAATAGTCAATCTAATATATAAAAAAATGAGCTTACTAATTTCAAATTCGTAAGCTCATTTTGTTTGTCTTTTAGAAACAGATTATCTTATCTATTCTTCATTTCCCTTTTCAATAATTGTAAGTAAAATCTTGTCTATTCGAGCAGAGTCCATATCAACTATTTCAAGTTTGAATGTTTCCCATTCAATCCATTCTCCACTTTGTGGGATATGGTCTAATTTGTCGAGCATCAATCCTCCTAATGTGTTGTAGTTGTTGTTTGATTGTAGTTCTTCTTTGTCAAAAAACGTTAGGAAATCATAGAACGGGCATTGTCCGTCTATCAACCAGCCTTCGGCATCTTGGCGTTTGATAATATCTGGTTCGCTTACTGTGTCATCAACATTTCCAACCAAAGCTCCCAAAATATCTTTTAGTGTAATTATACCCTGACAGCTCCCAAATTCATCACAAACCAACGCTTGACTCAATCTTTTTTCTTTAAGGTGGTCGAGTACCTTAAATACATTTGTATTTTCGTGTACGTAAAGTGCTGGTATAAGGTTTTTTGAAATATCAAACTTGTCTTCGTCAAACATCAAAACCAATGATTTTAGAGTTATAACACCTTTTACGTTGTCCAAATTACTATCAATAACTGGATATACCTCGTACATATCATTTCTCAAAACATCTTTGATTTTTTCTTTTGTCATATTTATATCCAAAGCAATAATATCGCTTCGGTGCGTCATAATCGACGATATTCGCAAATCTCCCAACAAGAAAACTCGCTCCATAATATCGTGTTCAACTTCCGCTACTTCGCCTCCTCTTGTGCCTTCCTCTATCATAGATTTAATTTCCTCTTCTGTGATTTTGTCTGCCTGAGGATTTAGATTTAGAATATTAAAAATAAAAGATGTGCTTTTTGCAAGTAACCACACAAAAGGTAGAGTTATTATAGACAAATAATACATAGGGCGAGCAATTATTTTGGTAGTCTGTCTTGACAAGCTCATACCAATACGTTTTGGTACTAATTCTCCAAATATTAATGTGAAATAAGTTACCAAAATTACAATTACACTCTGTGCAACTTCGTGCGAAACAGAAAATGGAACGCCCCAATCTTGCAGTGTTATAGCAAAACTGTCTGCCAATACACTTCCAGAATATATACCTGTAAGAATGCCAATAATGGTAATTCCAATTTGTACAGTCGATAAAAAATTATCTGGTTGTTCAATTAGTTTTAGTGCTATCTTAGCAACTTTGCTTCCATTTTTGGCATCTGTGGAGAGTAAGGATTTTCTTACCGATATAAGGGCAATTTCTGACATAGCAAAAATCCCATTTAGTAATATCAGAAGAAAAATAACGAGTATTTCATTCATAATAAATTCATTTTACGCAAATATAATATACTTTATCAAAAAAACTACTATAAAACTTTGTTTTAATTCCTAAAATTTATTGCTGTGAAAATTTTAAAAATCATTGTAACAGACTAAGCGACAATATCTGCTAAAAACGAAAGAAAGTATCTGATTATTTCAGATACTTTCTTAAAAATTGTGAGAGTAGAATTATAAATTGTCGATTGCAGTACAAATATCTGCAAATATTCCGTCAATAGTTCCAACTCCTTTGATTTCAACAACCTTATTTTGTTTTGCGTAATAACCTTTAACTGCCGAAGTTTGTTCTTTGTAAACTTTAATGCGGTTTGAGATAACTTCTGTATTTTGGTCGTCTGCTCTACCACTTGTTTTGCCACGAAGCAATAGTCTTTCAATCAATACCTCGTCTTCAACCTCCAATGACAATACAACAGACACTTCGTCGTTGATTTCTTTCAACATTCTGTCCATTGCTTCTGATTGTGCAATAGTACGTGGGAAACCATCAAAAATAGTTCCTTTTGCGTCTTTGTTACGGTTGATATAGTCAGAAATGATACCAATAACGATATCGTCAGATACTAATTTGCCGTTTTCGATTAGTTCTTTTGCTTTTTTACCAAGCTCTGTACCTGCTTTTACTTCTGCTCTGATAACATCACCAGTAGAAATGTGTAAAAGACCGTATTTTTCGATGATTTTCTCAGCCTGAGTTCCCTTTCCTGCACCGGGAGGGCCAAACAATATTAGATTCAACATAGTTTTAAAAATTATTTAGTTTTTAATTTATTCTACTACCGACCAGCCTTGTGCCTTGATAGAAAGTTCTCCCCCGTCTGGCGTTACAAGTATTGGCTTTGTTCCTTTTGCCGAAATATGACCTATCACGTCAATTCCGCCAATTTTCAATACCTCTTCGTATTTAGTAACATCTACTGTAAACATTAATTCGTAGTCCTCACCACCATTCATTACAGCAAGTACTGTATCTGTTTTTAGTTCTTCTGCAAGTTCAAAATTCTTAGATGCAATAGGAATTTTCTCTAAATAAATTTTTGCACCACAGTCGCTTTCTCTACAAATATGTAGCACCTCCGAGGCAAGTCCGTCAGAAATATCTATCATAGAGCTTGGAGTAATTCCTGCCGATTTAAGGTTCTCTATAATATCAATTCTACAATTAGGTTTTAATGCTTTGCGAAGTTGATATTCGTAACCGTCTAATTGTGGACGAGAAACATTGTTTCCTTTGAGTATTGCTTTTTCTCTTTCGAGTAGTTTTGTCCCTAAGAATGCAGCTCCCAAGTCCCCAGTTATACATATCAAATCATTTGGTTTTGCACCACTACGATATGTTATGTTTTTTTTATCGACACTACCATAAGCAGTCATCGAAACAATTAGTCCGTTTATAGAGGCAGTTGTGTCACCTCCCGAAAGTTCTATATCATAGTTCTCACAAGCGATTTTGACTCCACTGTATAATTCCTCGATATGTTCAACGCTAAATCTTGCTGGAATAGCAATATTTACAAGGATATTTGAGCATTTGCCATTCATTGCAAGAATATCCGATACTGTTGCTACAACTAATTTGTATCCAAGGTGTTTTAGTGGAAATAAAGTCAAGTCAAAGTGCACGCCCTCAGTAAATATTTCACTTGTAAGAAGTGAATATTTGTCCCCGTTTTCGATAACACTACAATCATCTCTGAAACTTCGTATTGATTTTGAAGTTTCACTTACAAAAGGTTTTGTAAGTCTGTCGATAAATGCAACTTTTCCTAATTCTTTTATTTCCATAATATCCCTTAAAATTTAATATTCACAAAGATAATAGCTTATTTCTAAAATCATATAATAAATTAAAAAAAAATAACGTGCAGTTATATACTGCACGTTATGTTGTGTTTAGTTCTTTTTTTCTAACATTTTGCCGAATGATTCTAATACCTCATAAGCATCTTTCAAGTTCAAATCACTTGCTCTACTAATATCCAAAAATCCTTTTTGGGTTTCTTTTATATATAATTGAATCATACCCCTATTGTAGAGTGCCTCTGCAAAATTTGGATATAGTTCCAAGGCATTCGAGTAGTCGTCTATTGCCCCAGTCATATCTCCTTTCAAGCACTTTATAACTGCTCTGTTGTAATAGAAATATGCTACATTTGGCTCTATCTCTATTGCTCTGTTTATATCCTCCAATGCTTGTTCGTAACTATATAGAGTTTTAGATGTTTTAAGTTCTTGACTTTTGTCTACTCCAACCACTAATTTTTGGGTTTTTGTGTCGATATTCGAAATAAATTCAGTCATCTCGCTATATGCAACAGCTCTATTAGCATACAAATATGCTGAATGAGGGTGTGCATATATTGCTCTCGAAAACATATCTACTGCATTTGCATATTGTCTCATACTTGATTGCAATATTCCCTCAAAAGCATAGGCTTTCCAAATTTCTGCCTCAGAGAATGAGTAGGCATTTTCAGGACGACTAAGCTTAGTAAGCAGTACATTTTCTTTGATATTCAAATCTTTGTTCGTATAGACTAATTTTTTACCGTAGTCTTGCAAAAGATTATTTAGACTTCGGTTTGAGTATTTACGATTGAGAGTTAGAGCCTCTGGTTTTTCTGCAAACGACATTCTGTATTGTGGCAACTGGCGAATATCAAATTTCTTACCTTGAACACCCTCAAATTCGCTGTTCCCAAAGTCCATATCAAATGATAGTAGTTTGTTCATAACTTTGCTTGTATCTACCATTTTGTCAAAACTTATTTGATCCATTCTTGATTTATATGCTTGAATCTTTTCTTTTGCAATTTCGTTATCTCGTTTAGAGCCTTCCATATCTTCCAACATATATTTTACGTTAGAACGATTTAGATATGCGTTTGCAAAATCTGGATAAAGCTCTATCGCAGTGGTGTAGTCCGAAAGTGCCGAAACCAAGTTTCCAAGTTTGGCATTCAGCATACCTCTATTATACACACCCAACACATTGTTTGGGGTTAGTTCAACAACTTTGTCGTAGTCTTCGAGTGCTTTTTTGTAATCTCCAATTTGTGAATACAAGATAGCTCGATTGAAAAATGTTAGAGAGTTTTTAGGGTCTATTTCTATGACTTTCGAAAAATCATTTACTGCCTCTTTGTATTTGAAGGCTTGTGCATTTGTCAAAGCCCTATTAAAATATGCAGGTATGGATAGGGTATCAAAAGAAATTGCCTTGTTGAAATTATCAAAAGCTAAATCATATTTTTTCATTTGTGCATAGATACTTCCACGACGCACGTACACATTACTATTTCTGTAATCAAATTCAATGGCTTTGTCATAGTCTTTTAGGGCAGCCAAAGTGTCTTTCGAAAGTAAATGTGCTGAGCCACGATTAATGTAGGCATCTACCATTTCTGGATTAATCCTCAAACAATGCGAAAAATCCTTTATGGCTTTGTCAAATTGCTGATTTAGGAAATATGTTACTCCACGTGAATAATATACATCTGTAAAATCTGGTCGTAGTTTGATAGCTGATTTAAAATCTTTTAGTGCATCTTTGTAGTTGCCACGCATTGCACGAACTATGGCACGATATTGATATGCTTGTGCATAACCACTATTATAATAAATAGCATTGGATAAATCTCGTTCTGCACCAGCCAAATCGTTGATATTGTATTTGCCAATGGCACGAATAAATAGAGCCTCAAAATTTTTGTTGTCGGTTTCTATCAATACGCTCATTAAATTTATTGCTTTGCGAAAATCTCCCGCAGACATTGCCCTTTGTGCCGTATAATAAAAATATCTTTTGTTGTACTGACAATAGCCTTTTGCAGCAAACATACACAATACAATAAAAACAATTAATTTCTTCATTTTTTCTACTTGTTAAAAATTTTCCAAGCTGCTTGTGCTTGAATATGCAACATATCTATTCCACAACGTGTCTTTGCACCTTTGGCTTTGCAATATTCCAAAAACTGAGTTTGGAGAGGATTATAGACCAAATCAAACGCAAAATGCTCGTTTGTGATAGCTTCGTAGTTTATATTTGGAGAATTATCAATATTCGGAAACATACCAAGTGGAGTAGTGTTTATTATAAGTTTATGATTCAAAATATCTTCAAAAGTTAAATCATCATAGCTTTTTGCTCCATTTCTTGCCGTACGAGATACCAAAACATATTCAATTTCCATATCTTCGAGTGCTACTCTAACAGCTTTTGACGCTCCTCCGCTGCCCAATACAAGTGCTTTTGGTTTTGACCCTTGCAACAAGTCTTTGAGTGAGTCCCCAAAACCTACTACATCTGTATTATATCCAGTCATAGTTCTGTCTGGGTTTATTTTTACGCAGTTTACTGCTCCAACTCTTTGAGCTAATTTGTCAAGTTTGTCAAGGTGTTTTATTATATTCTCTTTGTGAGGTATGGTAACGCTAAATCCTTTTAGTTGCTCGTTTGTTGCAACCACCTGAACCATATCCGATGCATTTTCTAATTCAAAATTAAGATACTTACAGTCTAATGATTCTTTTTCAAAAAAGTCTGTAAAATACTGTTTTGAGAAAGAATGTCCAAGAGGATAACCTAACAAACCAAAATATCGAGTCATAAATTCTTTTGTTTTTCAGAAGTTTTAGCGAATAGTATTATAATTTTTTATTTTCCCAAAACCGTACAAGCACCTAATAAACTCGTATCTCTTAGGATATTTTGATGATGGTCATAAGGTAGCGTACTGGCGTACGTGAGTTATAGGCATCGGCGAAATATACAAGATAGGCGAGTTTCGTTGTATTATAATTTTTTTAGTTTGTTGCCAATCAACTCAATAATATAGATTATTGCAAAGCCAATAATACACATTACCACAGCTTCCCACAAAAAAGAATTTCCTCCGCCAATTTCCTCATAAGTTTGAGGTAAAATATTTGCTTCCAAAAGTGGTTTTTCTACTCCGTGTCTATCCACATAAGTCTTTACAACTTCTTTCCACGGCCAAACCTTGTTCAAAGACCCCAGCATAAATCCAGTAAGAAGAGATACTGTAATAGAGTGGTAGCGTTTAAGCAACCAACTAAGTATGTGCGAAAATGTTGTTATCCCAAAAAACGCACCCATAGCAAATAGCCCCAAGACTTTTAGGTTTAGGGTACTTACTGCGTCCATTATATACATATATTTGCCCATCAGTAGCATTATGAACGAACCAGAGATACCGGGAAGTATCATAGCACATATAGCTATTGAGCCAGTTAGAATAATAAACCACCAGTCATTTGGAGTTGTGGCAGGTGTTGCTACCGTAATCCAATACGCAACAGCAATTCCCACAATCATAGATATTATTGTAGCTATATTCCATTTTTTTATTTCACGTGCCACCATTAGCGAAGAGGCAATAATAAGTCCAAAGAAAAACGACCAAATAAATATTGGATAGTTTGTTAGTAAGAAAGTCATTAGTTTGGCAAGTGAGATAATTGATATACCTACACCTCCAACTACTGCTGTCAAAAAATTACCATTCACGTGTTTCCAAAACTCACGAAGTTTGAAAGACAATAATAGTTTAAACGCCTGAGTGTTTATGCTTTTTATGGAGTTTAGCAACTCCTCATAAATCCCAGTTATAAAAGCAATCGTGCCACCCGAAACGCCCGGGATAACATCTGCTGCACCCATTGCAACACCTTTCAAAGCAAGTAGTAAATAATTACGACTATTTTTCATAAATGAGTTTTTAAAGTTTGTGAATAATATTCATTAATTGTTCGCCGCCGCCAACACTGTATCCTTGCGAGAAATAAACAATTCTTCCGAATGTGTCTGCAATAACAACGATAGGGAGATTGTTTTCATTATGAATTTTCATATTTTTTACTATCATACTTGTTATTTTCTCGTTCATATCAACTCCAAAAACCATATTTTTGGGCATAGCTGGGAACTCTGCTTTGTCAAATAAATCAAAATCATTTTGGTCTTTGAAAAGCATAATCATCTTTCTGTCCCATTTCTCAAAGTCTTCTTTGACTACTGCAATATCTCGTAGTAGGTGGCTTGTAGGTTCTTGTTTAGCACCCAAAATTGCGAGTACAAAATATCCTCGTCCTGTTTCGGCAAGTATTGATTTTTGTTCATTATCTCCTTCGAGTAGGAATAATTCTTCTGGATTAAGGTTTCCAATTACCGAAACATCATTGTTATCCTCACGCATTACCAAACTTACATTTGTATATTGACCTTTTACAATCTGGAACATTTTTACTGTTGCAAGAACTTTTCCACTTGCCATTCTTCGTCCAGTTGTTAGCATATAATAGCCCTCGTCAAGTGTTACTGCTTTTGCAAAATTTGATTTATAAGATGTTGTTCCTTCAAATCCTCCTTCATTTCTGAAATTTAATAACTTAAATCGTCCATTTTCGTATTTAGAAATAGAGAAGTGGTTGTCATACAAAGGATTGTCAATACCTTTGACTGCATTGTAAGACATTCTTAGATAACCTTTGGGCGAATTTACTTGTTTGTTACTTCCAAATTCCACATCTCTCCAAGTGCCATTGTTGTAATACTGAACTTTGCCAGTAACGCTCTCCAATCTGGCAGGTACACCAGCTGCACGACACACTGCTACAAAGAAAATATCACGAGAGTGAGCATCTGCCATTTTTGAATGATAAACTCCCATAGGCAATATAGGAACTCTGACAGAGTTTTGTGAATTATCTACCACTATATTTTTATCAACCCATTTTAGTAATGCTTTTGGATTTTTTGCAAATACTTTAATCTCTTTACCAAATGCCTCTTGCAGAGGTTTTTTGTAGATAGAAATTAACTCGTTTGCGATACGTGGAGCTAAAATATTAGCTGTGTATAATGACTTATAGATACTTGGAGTAGAGTTGTTTAAGTGGTCGAGTAGTTCGACTGCCTTTACATCTCTCAAATCTTTTTCGAGTAGAGTAGATAACAGATTTAATGCTTTTTGTTTTGATTCTTTTGGAGTTTGTTTCAAAAAATCCGAAATTTCTTGCCAGTTACCTCTACTTTGTGCTATGAAATTTGCTACCTTATCTTGGTCAAATCCTAATTCTTTTGCCATACGACGAGCTGTTTCATTTGTCATAAACGTAGAAATATAATTATTTCTAATTACATCTTCTTTTGCAAGTAAATCGGCGTTTGTTTGACGTTCTTCGTCGCTAACCAAAATCTCGTCCTTGCCCTCCACTGGTGGGTTTATGTCAAATTCCTCAGAAATAGTTTCTCCGATTGTTTTGTCCAATATCAATGTTATTTCATTTTTACTTGCTGCTTTTAACACCTTATATCCAAATTTATTGTCTTTCGTAGCCCAAACAAGCATATCCCCTTTGCCCGAAACAATATCTGCTTTACCATTAATATCTGTAATCTGGCTTAGTACAGGGAAAAATTCCGCATAATTGTAGATTCTAAACGATACTTCTGCCCCTTTAACAACCTTACCATCAATATCTTTGATTGTTACTGAACTTTTAACCACTGGTGCGTAATTTTCCGTAACGTTAATTTCTGTGTAGTTTGGTGTTTGCATCATTTGTTGCTCTGTGCCATTGTATTTTCCAAAGGCTTTTGTGTGTTCCAACAAACCTCGTTGAACAGTTTTTGAGAACCAAGCTATATTAAGTTTTGGCTCTGGTTCACAAGCACCCATATAATACCATTTGCCATCAACCCAAACTTCAACCCAAGCGTGGTTATCGTCAGTGTGTGCCCAACGTGGAGTATAAACTTGACGTGCAGGAATACCTACTGCTCTAAGTGCAGCAGCCGCAAATACACTTTCCTCCCCACATCTTCCGTGTGCGGTTTTCATAGTGGCCAATGGTGAGCTTGTACGTGAGTCAGACGGTTTGTAAACAACGTGTTCGTGACACCAGTGATTGACTTCAAGCACTGCATCATACATTTTCATATCTTTTATTCGAGGGTAAATCTCGCTAAATAAAACATATCTTGCTGAATCCAAATATTCATTGTTTACTCTTACTGGCAAGACAAAATGACGGAAAACATCATCTGGAATTTGCTCCCCCCAAGTAGTTTTCTCTCGTGTAGAAAGTGTGGAGCGAACGCTTTTTAGATATAAATCTGCTGGATAATCAAAAATATCACCCATTGGCATATAAGCATATAGGAACTGCATTGCTTCACGCTCCTCAATAGACATTTTTTTTGTATCAAAAACTTTGAAAAGCTCTTGATTTTTGATAGTTTTTCGTCTTTGGTTAAAATCTGTTGTTACTTCTTCCAAAACTTTCTCGTCTTTGATAAAATGTGTGTTGCACGAGATAAGCAAAGTCGTCAAGATTAATAGTGATAATAATTTTTTCATATCGTAGTTGATTTATTTTCTATGACTACAAAGATAGTATATTTTTAAAATATTTGATA
Organism: uncultured Rikenellaceae bacterium; assembly: GCA_964600025.1. Taxonomy (GTDB): domain Bacteria; phylum Bacteroidota; class Bacteroidia; order Bacteroidales; family Rikenellaceae; genus JADFUS01. The sequence goes on from CAZRHJ010000031.1 coordinate 22,804, forward strand.
TATAGTATGCTAAAAATTGGAATTAGAAATTACTTAGATAATTAGCATTGTCCGTTAAAAATGAAATTTGTCTATATTGTCTATTTCTTCTATACTCATTCACTCACGTAAATCAGTATAAATTAAAATACCGTTGAGAAAAGGTATGACAAATTAAATATTTGTATTTACACAATAAAAAACAATAATATTTGGTTTATGTTGTTTTTATTGTCAATATTGCAATGTGATATGCAAATATCGCTTCTTTAATCATAAGATTGAAGAAAACTATTTAAATTTTTTTTATTATGAAGAAAAAATTATTAACTTTGTTATGTGCTGTTATGGTTGTAGGTACATACGCTATTGTAGCTAACGTTCAAAATTCTATGTTGTTCCAAAATGCATTGACATTTAATAACGACCAAGATCAAGAGACTCCTGATGAAGATGGAGAAGGCGGTGGTGGTAAAGCTAATTGCTGGTCTTCTTTTAGAGGGGTAAATGATTTGAAAGCTTCGGTCTTGGCGTGCCATACTTGTGATACAAAAATGGTGTTGAGGCTATAAAAACTAAACCAGACGGCAAATGTAGATAATTATCTCTAAAATCAAACAGTCAATTTTTTATATGACTTGACTATTTGTTTATAAAATAAAAGAGGCTGTTAAACAAACTAAACACAACTAACTATGAAAAAATCTATTCTGTTTTTTGCGATACTATTATTAGTATCGTGTCAAGGTGAAAACACAACCAACTATTTTAAGGGAAGAAAAGTTGCTGAAACAACATTCTCTAAACAA
>CAZRHJ010000032.1:0-23571 GCA_964600025.1 uncultured Rikenellaceae bacterium
TTATCGCTTAATCCATTACAATGATTTTTAAAATTTTTACCGGACAGCAATAATTTTATTTTAACTAACAGTACTAACCATTTTACAATTCTCTTTCTTGCATACTTATCATCAACTTATCTATCAATAAGTATTTTGATTTTATATGTATTTTGTAGTATTTCCACGAGCTTTGCATTCTACAAGTTTTGATATTGTTCAGTCCGCTACTTTTAATCTGCGACCAGTCTTTGGCATTGAGCGAGGCAAATATGTTTACTCTTACATCACTTTTGAACATTCCCACTACATCAAAATTATTTATTCTTTTTCTTTTGTCAGAACCAAAACAAGTAGCTAATGTTTCTATTTCAGAGAATAAAGGTTCTATTTTGTGTTCAGAAAAAGAGATATTTGATATTTCTTTGTCCCCTATCATTTGTGTTTTGCTAATTGGCTCAAAATCAAAATCACGAGTAGTAAAACACTTAAAATCAATATTGTAAACATAACAATAATTATAATAATTGTTGTAAATACAAATTTCATTGTAACGCTGGCTATAAAATAATTTAGCATTTTGGATATATTTTGTAAAATCAGTATCTCTAAATTTGTAATCTTCAATGCTTGACGAAAGATATTGGCTAATTGACCCATTTAGAGCAAACAATCCTCTGCTATCCACAAAATACACACTACTGCCCACTGCTATACTTGGGTTTCCTTCCAACATTATTTGATTATTAACTTTCATAATGCTTTTGTAAACTATATTATTTTTACCACTTTGCAACACATAAATACCTTTTGATGTAAACACATATAATGGGTAAAATCCATAAGCTGGGTCTTGAAATTGGTTTGCAGTACATTCAGTGCCAAAAATCTCGGTGTCGCTTTGCGATAAAGTCAATATATTTTTGTAGTCATACAAAAAACTATTGTCCAAAGCCGAAACCGCAATTTTATTAGGGTAATAAATTCTATTGCCTTTTGCCTTTGGCATTATGCAAGTTTCTTTATCTATTGCATAAGCTATATAGCTCATAGGCTTGTCGGTATTGCGTATCTGAAAATATGCACAAGCATTTTCGAGAGATTTTTCCAAATAGAATGATTTTACAAAAAATAGTTCTCCATTGTTGTTCCTAAAAAACACACTCATTCTAAACGCATTTGCATCTGGATAGGTTATCATATTAGGGAGTAACAAATATTTTGTTCCAGAATCCGTACTTTTGTAGTATGTGCTTACATCGGCCTCACTTTCCACGCTTCTTATTTCCCCGTCCACGTTTATGGTGGTTATCATCACCATTTTCCCATTTGAGTAATTGCTATTTATATATTGAATTCCTTTGATATGCACATTGGAATCTTTTGCAGCAGGAATATGTGATTTTGCATAAATCACATCAACCCCCATCAAATGTAATCTGCCATTATACTCATATTTGACATTTCCTATCAAATTATGATTAGACATATTTGCCACAAAAACTTCATTTTGTTCGATATTGTCATAGTGTTCACGATATTTTAATGTTATGGATTTTTCTTTGCGAAAATCCAATTCTACAACTTTATAGAAATTTTGGTGGGCTGCCTCAATCGAATTAGTATCCACTATTGACCTTGCAGATATATTTGTGTAATCCACTCCGCCTATAATCTCCAATGTGTGTTGTTTGTCTTGAAAATCCAAATTATTGTAAATATCATCAAACAAATACATATAATTGTTTCTTGTGCTATACACCACTATTGACTCAATTAGTTTGTTGTCCAAAATCTCTTGTGGAACATCAAAATTAATTGTAGGTTGAATGGCAAACAATCTTTGATGGAAATTCATAACATTGTCTTTCATTCCAAAATATAGCTGATAATTTGCATTATCGCCCATACGCTGAGCGTCAGATAAATATATTGGAGAGTGTTTGATGATTGACCCGTCAATCATTTTGTATGCAAATACAAAAAACACTCCACCATAAATATAGTTAGCAGACTTGAATCTGTCTATTTCTTCCTTGTAGGGATAGCTATATTCCTCGACCAAAAACTTACCGTTACTTGTGCCACTTTCTTTGTTTATTTTGGCTGAAACAATCTTTGACGGCAATTTCCCCTCATCATTACTATTCATATAACTATAAGATATACGAGCTGTTGGGGGATTAATATTGTCTATATTGCTCAAAACATAGTTTGAGTCAAACCATCTAAATATCTTTTCACAAACAATTCGCTTGTTTCTCCTAAATTCCACAAATAACAATAATCCATTTGCAAAGAAATTAACCTCACAGTCCTGTAAATCTTTTTCTATGGAGTATATTCGCTCTCTTTCGATAATCTCATTGCCACTAATTGCAACTCTATATATTTTGTTTTCACGTGTAGCAATAAACTCTCCTCTTTCGAGTACATAATGGCAAAACACTATTTTGAAATTATTTTTTATAGAAAACTTGTACTGCACATTTGGTTTGCAAACAGACTCCACTGCACCACTGCTTTTTTTTCGGACATTGTGTGCTACGCCCAGCGTGTTGCCTTCGGCAGTGTATGGAGTGTTAGATGCGTCCAATGCTCCTAATATAAATTCTTTATTTATCATTTTTCTTTTTTCTTTTAGCAGTTTTTCTTTTCTCTAATTTCACCATAGATTTAGCAATCATTTCTTCCACAAAATGAGTTCTTTGCTTGTCTATTTGCGACATATCGCCCTCACGCATTTTGTCTAAATCTTTTACGGCAGAGATTGTGTCCTTGATTATTTTAAGGTTTACAATGGCATTTTCTTTATCTGCATATAGTCTTTCAATATCGTCAATCATATCTGAAATGACTTTGCCAACAGTTCTAATATTTCTTGGTTCTAACATATTTTTTAGTCTTTTTTGGTAGCAAACATAGACTAATATGCTACTATTGAACGACAAGTGAGTGTATAAAAAAATACAATGGAAAAAACTACTGCCCACATTCGTTGCAGTGATTTTTAGAGTTTTTACTGAACAACAATAAATGGATAATAATAGTGAATGGCTTATTGTAATTTTTTCTACACTCAAAATTCTTTTCGTCTATACTGCAAACAATAATTTTACGCCCAAACCAAAAAAATTAAATTATGATACCTTTAATTATTGCCGCAGTAGGACTTACAGCCGCTGCTGCTGGAAGTGCCGTAAATGCGGTAAAATTATCCAAACAGCGTAAAACGCTAAATACTCAAATGTCCGAACTTAATAGTTGGTACAAAAGTACAAGGGACGAGGATTTAGCCGATAATTCACAAATGAGAGCCTTACTTGGAGGGTTTCAGAAAAATCTGAAAACTAAAAATAAAGAGGCTTCACAGAATATTGTCCGAAGTGGTATGACAACCGAAAATGCGGTTGCAAAAGCTGCTCAAAACAATGTTATGTGGGGTGAGAATATTGCCAAAATCGCTCAAAAGGACTCGGAACATAAGCAAGAAATTGCCCAGACTTACCAAAAAAACGCAACAGATATTTATAATAAAATTCATACTGTTCAAACAAAATCTATGAATAACGTATCTGGAATTACAAATGATTTATTTACGTTCTTCACAAAAGGCTAAACACTATGAAACTAAAAAGAAATGAAAATCTTGCACAAAGTTGTTACGAAATGTGGCAAACACTTGCCCCTTTACGTTACGAGCGAGATAGAAATATTCGTTACAAAAACGGTCTGCATTGGGAAGAAATGGTACCAGACCCAGATAATAAATCAAAACTTATTCGTGAGGAAGAACTTATTACACGTGAGGGTAAAATAGCATTAAAACATAATTTTATCAATCAATTTGTACGTAATATTTTGGGGCAGATTATCAAAAATCCTACCCAAAGTGTAATTCATACTCGATGCCGTAACAACCAGAAACTTGGGGAAATGCTCACTAATACTTTGCAATCTTCACTCAAAGAAAATCTATCAAAAATGCAAGATGTTGAGGTTTGCGAAGAATTAATTTTGTGTGGTATGGCTTGTTGCAAAGTGCGTTACGACTACAATTCAATCACCCAAAAGGGACAAGGAGTACTTAGTACCGTAAATTTCAATAATTTGTTTTTTAATGATGATATTGGAGATTGTAGATTGTCAAATTTGCGTGTTGTAGGGCAGTTGCACGATATGACCTACGATGAATTGATGCTTAATTTTGCAACTTCACCCCAGAGCGAGAATGTTCTCAAAAAAATGTTTATGAAACAAAAAGAGAGTTATTCTACTGCCACAAGTTCGTTGGACAATTCCACAAATCCCCAAAAGGATTTTATGCAAAGCCATAGAGAGGGGTTTTATAGAGTTATTGAGGTCTGGCAAAAACAGGGGCGTTGGGTTAAACAAACTCACGATGCCGAAAATGGAATTTTGTATAGCGAAGAGGTGTTGTCCAAAACCAGTGGCGAGGAAGTGTATGAATATTGTTGGAACGTTACTTTTATGACGAGTGATGGCTATATACTCAAAGAATCTCAAACTCCTTTCAACCACAATCTTCACCCTTATGTGTTTGCGGTCTTGCCGTTTACAAATGGTGAGATAAAAAGTTTGATTGGAGATTTAATAGATATTCAACGCTATATTAATCGGCTGATTATTATGCTTGATTTTATAATTGGGTCGAGTGCAAAAGGCGTTTTGATGATACCCGAAACATCTATTCCAGATGGTTATAGTGTAGAGGATTTTACACGAGAATATGTCAAAACAAATGGTGTTATTGTATATAAACCTTCTGCTACACGTGAAGTTCCTTTTCAAATTACTGCAAATTCTACAAACGTCGGAGCGTGGGAGATGCTAAGTATGCAAATGAATTTAATTCAACAAATTGCAGGAATATCTGGTGCTATTCAGGGACATTCTTCACGTTCACAAATGGCTTCAAGTTTGTATTCTCAACAAGCCGAAAACTCGCAATTAAATCATCAAGTTTTGTTTGAGGCATTTAGGATTTACAAAGAGCAACGAGATGAAAAACTTTTGCGAGTGCTTATGCAGTACTATAAAGAGCCTCGAACCATAGGTTTATGCACATCGTGCAGACGTTCCGAAGAGGAATTTATGACCTATGACCCAGAACTTTTGGGGGATTTATTGGATTTTCAAATATCTATTTCTCAGAGCGTTGATACGCCAGTTTACAGAAATATTTATGAAGATGTACTACTTGGAATGCTCCAACAAAATAAAATTGATTTGGAGTTGTTTCTACAAAACAGTTCGTTGCCGTTTGCCGATAACTTGCTGGCTCAACTACAAACACGAAAACAAGAAAATATGGAATTACAGCCTGAATAATAATTTTAATGGTGTGCTAAAAATGGCACACCATTTTCTTTATAAAAAGCTTTTGTTTTAAGACCTAAAATATGCGATTTTTTGAGATTGAGCATTTCGTTTAGTGTTATTTTTGTGGCTTTTGTCAAAAATTCTATTTTTTGGCACTTTTTAGACTGTTTTGAGGATTTTATTTTTTTATTAGATTATTTTTTGATGTTAATATAGTGTGAGATTATGATTTTTTGTGTATCTTTACACGATTAAAATTTAGAAAGATGTTAGACGAACAAAGAATAATAAAAATCAACATCGAGGAAGAAATGAAAAAATCCTACATAGACTATTCTATGTCAGTGATTGTTTCACGAGCTTTGCCCGATGTTCGAGATGGATTAAAGCCAGTACACCGTCGTGTGTTATATGGTATGAGCAATGAATTGCATTTGTACGCAGATAGAGAATTTAAAAAATCTGCCAGAATTGTCGGTGAGGTATTGGGTAAGTTTCACCCACACGGCGACTCTTCTGTATATAATGCAATGGTACGTATGGCTCAGCCTTGGTCTTTGCGTTATCCACTTGTGAACGGACAAGGTAACTTTGGTTCTGTTGATGGAGATAGCCCTGCTGCAATGCGTTACACTGAGGCTAAAATGCAAAAAATCACAGACGAAGTAATGTCTGATATTGACAAAGATACAGTTGATCATACTCTAAACTTTGATGATACAATTTTAGAGCCTACTGTGTTGCCAACACGTATTCCTTTGTTACTGGTAAACGGAACATCTGGTATTGCTGTTGGTATGGCTACAAATATGGCTCCTCACAACCTTACAGAAGTGGTTAATGCTTGTTGTGCCTACATTGACAATAGAGATATTACTATTGACGAGCTTTGTCATTTTGTAAAAGCTCCCGATTTCCCAACAGGAGGTATACTATATGGTTATGCAGGTATCAAAGAAGCATACGAAACAGGTAGAGGTAAAGCCGTTATACGTTCAAAAGTCGATATAGAGCATACCAAAACTGGTAGAGAAATGATTGTTATCACAGAAATTCCTTATATGATAAATAAGGCTGAGATGATTTCTAAAATAGCAGACCTAATCAACGACAAAAAAATTGAAGGTATTTCTTATATCAACGATGAGTCAGACCGTAACGGTATGCGTATTGTTATAATCCTAAAAACAGACGCAGTTGCCTCAGTAGTTTTGAATAAACTATACAAATATTCAGACTTACAATCTACTTTTGCAATAAATTCTATTGCACTTGTAAATGGTCGTCCTCATTTGTTGAACCTAAAAGAGCAAATTCATTATTTTGTTGAGCATAGACACGAGGTTGTTGTTCGTCGTTCAAAATATGAGCTTAAAAAAGCTGAGGAGCGTGCCCATATCTTAGAAGGATTGTTGATTGCACAAAAAAACATAGACGAGGTAATTCGTATTATTCGTGCATCTTCAAATCCAGATCAAGCCAAATTAGGTTTGATGGAGCGTTTCTCCCTTACAGAAATTCAAGCTACTGCTATTGTAGATATGCGTCTAAGAGCATTGACTGCACTTGAACACGACAAACTACAAGCCGAATATGATGAACTGCAAATTCAAATTGCAGATCTTAAAGATATCTTGGGAAGTGTAGAACGTCAAATGTCTATAATCAAAAACGAACTTATTGAGGTTAAAGAAAAATATGGTGATGAGCGTCGTTCAGAAATAGTATATGCTTCGGAGGAATTTAATCCTGAGGATTTCTATGCAGATGATGATATGATTATCACAATCTCTCACTTAGGCTACATCAAGCGTACTCCACTTGCAGAGTACCGTACACAAGGACGTGGCGGAGTAGGTTCTAAGGGTAGTGCTACACGTGATGAGGACTTTATTGAGTATATCTTCACTTCGAGTATGCACGAGACAATGTTGTTCTTTACTGAACTTGGTAAGTGTTTCTGGTTGAAGGTTTACCAACTTCCAGAGGGCACTCGAATTTCAAAAGGTAGAGCTTTACAAAATATTATTCAACTATCTCCACAAGACAAAGTTAGAGCTTGTTTGAATGTAAAAAAACTTAATGATACAGACTATATTAATAATCATTACGTTATATTATGTACAAAGAATGGTGTTGTTAAGAAAACTTTGCTTGAAGAGTATTCACGTCCACGCCAAAATGGTGTAAATGCTATTGCTATCAAAGATGGCGATACATTATTATCAGCAACAATCTCTGACGGTACAAGCGAAATTTTACTTGCTACACGTGAGGGTAAAGCTAATCACTTTAACGAAGAAAACGTTAGAGCAGTAGGACGAGTTAGTCAAGGAGTTCGAGGTATTAGTATAGAAGAAGGTAACGAGGTTATTGGAATGGTAGTAGCACCAAAAGGTTCAGAAAATGAGATTTTAGTACTATCTGAAAATGGTTATGGTAAACGTACTTCAATCGATGATTATTCAATCACAAACCGTGGTGGTAAAGGTGTTAAAACAATTCAAATTACTGAAAAAACTGGTGCATTAGTTGCAATGGAAATGGTTACTGACGAGAATGATTTGATGATTATCAATCGTTCTGGTATGACAATCCGTGTAGATGTGGCAGATATTCGTGTTACAGGTCGTGCAGCCCAAGGAGTTAAGATTATTAACCTTAAAAACAACGACACTATTGCCTCTGTTACAGTAGTTCCAAAAACAGACGAAGAGGAACAATCAGAAAGTACAGAAAACACAGAAGTAATTGAACAAACAAACGAACAACAAGAAATTGTTGTTGAACAAAACAATAACGAAAATAATTAATAATTAAATTTAAAACACAATGAAAAAGGTAATTTCTTTCCTATTCGCAATGGCTCTTTCTTGTGGTGTGTATGCACAAGGAAACGTTACAGCAGTAATGGATAAATTGGAGAAAAGCAAATTAGAGCTTCAACACAAGACAAAGGGTACAAAATCTTCAACTTGGTTGAAAAATGCAGGTATTTACATTGACCTTGCAGAAGTAAATACTATGTCTTTCTTTGCAGGTATGCCAGCACAACAAGCAATTATGATGCTTGGTAAACCAGTAAATGCTGCGGCTCCAGAAGTTGTAGAAATAAATGGTGTTGCTTACACAAAATACCAATATCCATCAGTTGATGCTTATTTTGATTCAAACAATGTTTTGAAATTCTTTATTGAGACAAAAACTGAAATGCCAGATGCTTTGCAAAAAGCTGAGGAGGCTACTCGTCACGCATACAAAATGGATCCGGGTTCAAAAGCAAAAGTTATCGAAACTCTTGATAGAATTTTCAACTTGTATGTTGCTATTGCAGACAATAACTACAATGCAGGTAACTACGTAGTTGCAGCTAAAAATTTCTACGAAGCAGGTAAAATTGGCACAGATGCTCTTTTGAACAAAGAGAACGCCAACGAGCTACTTTATTTCGCAGCAGTTTCTTATGTAGCAGGTAAAGAAATCAAATCTGCAAAACCAGCTATCGACTTATTAGTTAAAAATGACTATATGAAAGATGGTGATGTTTGTTACTATCAAGGTTTGATTGAGAACGAGCTTGGCAACAAAGCTGAGGCTGAGGCAGCATATATCCGCGGTGTTAAAACATACCCACAAAATGCTAAAATATTGAACAGTCTTATTGCTTTCTATTTGACAAATAACGAAGACCCTAACAAGGTTATTCCATTTATCAAAAAAGCACAAGAGGCTGATCCAAACAATGCAGTTTTGCGTTTGGCAGAAGGTATGGCTTATGATGCAATGAAAGATTACGAAAAAGCTTGTGCTGCTTATGGTGAGGCTATTAGAATTGCTCCTGATAACTTTGACGCATACTACAACCAAGGTTTGGACTATTACCGTATGAGCGAGCAACGTAGCAAAGAATTGCAAGATATCGACTATACTCAACAAGATGCTTATAATGCAAAAATTGCTGAGATTGACGCTGCTCAAATGAAATCTTTGGAAGTTTTATTGAAAGCTCACGCTATCAATGCAGAAGAGCCAAATACAGTAGAACTTATCCGTTCAATTTATTTCCGCCAAAGAAATAAATCTGCTGAGTTTATGGAACAATACAATATTTTTGATGCAAAAGTTAAAGCGTTGAAAAAATAATTTATAGTATATTATAATTATAGGACAGCCTCGGAAAATATTTTCCGAGGCTGTTGTTTTTTTAGTTTCGTTTTTAGCGGATAGTACTAATGCAAAATAGCCTATGGCAACTTGTAAGATTTTAGAATAATAAAAATCATTCTTTAAATCACCTTATAATAGAAAATCCATAAGCACAAAAAAAGGAGACTCGAAAGTCTCCTTTTAAAACCGCTATGCGATTATCTATTTAACTGCATTTATTATTTGATTGAATGCCTCTGGGTTATTCATTGCAATATCAGCAAGAACTTTACGGTTCAAAGCGATACCTTTTGCGTGAATTTTACCCATAAATTCTGAGTAACTCATACCGTTTGCTCTTACAGCTGCGTTGATACGTTGTATCCACAAAGCTCTAAACTCACGTTTTTTGTTTTTTCTATCTCTGTAAGCGTAGGTCAAACCTTTCTCTACAGTGTTTTTTGCAACTGTCCACACGTTACGACGTGCAAGGAAGTTACCTTTTGCCATTTTAAGAACTTTTTTTCTTCTGGCTCTTGATGCTACAGCATTGACTGATCTTGGCATAACTTTTAAGTATTGTGAATGGTTAGCGGCCACTTAAAAAGCGACTCTTCTCTGTTGCTAATTCATTCTTGGTTAAAAAATAAATAGTAATTAAGTTGCTAAAATTATTTAAGCAAATCCTTAATTAATCTTTCGTCAGCTGCACAAGCGATACCTGTGTGAGTAAGACGACGTTTTTGTTTTGTTGTTTTTTTGGTAAGAATATGGCTTTTATAAGCGTGTTTTCTTTTCACCTTACCAGTACCGGTTAGCACAAAGCGTTTTTTTGCACCGGATTTTGTTTTCATTTTAGGCATAGTAAAATAATATTTTAGTTAAACAGTTCGCAAAGATAAAAAGTTTTTTTTGTATTTGCAAAATTTTCTCAGTATTTTTGATATTAAGTCTTAATAATCAGGCTTTCAACTCTGGGATAAGAACTATTCAAGAGGCTAAATTCCGCAATGCACAAAATTCTGTAACAATTCTAAGTGTTTTTGTGCAATTATCTTGCTGTCAAACTTTTGTACAATAGTTTTGTGGCAATCTTCTTTCATCGTTTTGTCGTTTACCAGCTCAATAGCCCATTCAATTCCTTTGATTAGTTCGTTAATATTGTGCTGTTCTGCCAGATAGCCGTTAAACAAATGGTCTATTATGGAAGGGATACCGCCAATGTCAAAAGCCACAGTTGGAACTCCGCAGGATATAGCTTCGCAAGTGGTATAAGAAAAACTCTCTGCAATAGATGGATTTAGATAAATATCAGAGGCATTATACACATCTACCATATCGTTTGGATTGTTGATTTTGCCCAAAAAATTAATTTTTACATTTAATTGTTTTTCGATCTCCTCGCTATAATCCGAACCGAAAACAACAAGCTCGATCCCTTCTTTATATTTTTCCGAAAGTTTATTTATTACATTTCTTGCGTAATCCCAACCCTTGTAAGGATTTTTTACCCCCATATCTGCACCAAAAAGAATTAGTAGTTTGCCTTGTGGAAGTCCAAATTTTTTTCTGCAATTATCTTTTGTTTTTACACAAAACACCCTTGTATCCAATGTATTAGGTATTAGGTGAATATAATGGTCTTTTGAGAGTTTTGCACTTTTTAATAAATTCTGCATATATGGCGAAATAGCTATAAATTGCAAATTTGGGAATTGTGAGTATATTTTGTATTTATTTTGCAATGCTCTGAAAGATATATCTTTTGCAGAAGGATTTTTTAGTAAAGGACAAAAACCGCAATCATCATAAAATCTTTCGCAGCCATAACTATGATGACAACCACCAGTAAAAGGATACATATCGTGGCACACCCAGAACACTGGACGGTTAAGTTGGAGAATTTTCTTTAAAGCATTATTGTTCATAGTCCCAAACCCCACCCAATGAATATAAATGGCATCAAAATCCACAAAATTTTTGGGGTTCAAAAGCGACGAATGTCCGCTTTGGATACTAAACAACCCTTTATTTGGGATAGTAGCTTTTTTTTCTTTGTGTTTTGCTATCAAATATCTTGCAGACGACCATATTTTTCTGTCCATAACCGAAGCGGGAAAAACATCTTTGTCGTTTGTTAGTGTATAGCGTACAACAAAGACTTTGGAGTCAATTCCAGCATCTTTCATTGCACTGTGTAGTCGCATCATTGCAATAGATGCTCCTCCACTGTTATCCGACAAATTTATGTGAGCTACTTTCATATTTTGACATAGTTTACACAAAAGTAATATTTTATTTCAGAATAACATAAAAAATAGGTATATTTGCGTCTTAAAAAATAATATAAGTCTATGGCATCAATATTTTTAGGAATTAAGAAAATAGTCATTGGAAGTATGGGAGCTATTTGTGTAATTGTTCCCGCAAAATCCTATTCGCAGGAGAATTTCAATACTCAAAGTGTTGCACAATATTCTTCTCAATACAAAAACGATATTCACTTCGACAAAGTTGAAGAGTTTTTTGTAAAAGAACAGTATTCACAAGCACTTGTAGAAATTGGCAAAGCAAAAGAACATAAATTAGGACTTTACCAAAATAGTATATTGCCATTTTATGAGGCAATTTGTAGCTCGTATATGTTGCAAAATGAAGTAAAGCCTATTATTACAAGTTTTTTGGAAACCAGCAATAATAAGATTTACAACAATATAGCTAAATCTATTTTGGCAGAGGATTATTTGATGAAAGGCGACTACAAAAACGCTGGTAAAACATTCAAAGAAGTTGATGTTGCTGCCCTTTCAAAGAGTATGATGGTTCGCTATAATTTCTATTATGGCAAATATTTCTTTGATACAAAACAATATTTAGAGGCACGTTATAGACTTAGTCAAGCCTCAAAATCCAAAAGTATTTATTCAAACGATATATTGTATTTTCTTTCATATATCAAATACACCGAAAAGGACTATGACGGTGCTATGGAGGGTTTTGCAAAACTTTCTTCAAAATCTAAATTTGCAAAAGCCAATATTTATATGGCTCAAATCAAATTCCATAACAAAGACTATCAATTTATAATTGACAATTCTGAACAATTAATTAAAATATCTTCTGAGGACAAAAACAAAGAAGTATATCGTTTGATTGGAGAAAGCTACTACAACGTAAACGATTATAGCAATAGCTTGAAATATCTTGATATTTACGAGAAAAATGGCGGAGTATTAGCACGTGAGCAGCACTATATTATGGGTTACTGCAACTATATGAACAATTACTACGACAAAGCAATCTCTCACTTTACTCAAATTCTTTCGGGAGAAGATAATATGGTTCAGAATGCTTACTACCATTTGGCAGATTCTTACCTAAAAGTTGGTGATTTATTGGGAGCATTGAGAGCTTTCTCTATGGCAGCAACAATGAACTATAATACAGATATTTCCGAAGATGCACTCTATAACCAAGTTAAATTATCTTACCAAACTGGTGGTGGAGATGTTTATACTCAACTTATTGAGTTAATGCGTAGGTTTATTGTCAAATATCCTCAGTCTGACAAAATAAACGAGATTAGAGGTTATCTTTTGAGTGTATATATCAACACTCAGGACTATGATAATGCTATTGCAGCTATCGAAAAAGTTAAAAATCCAAGCAATTCAATTATTGGTGCATTGCAGAGAATGTGTTACGAACAAGCCACAAACAAATTCAATCAAAGAAATTACAATGAATCTGTTAAGCTGTTTGACAAAACCATTACATACAATATTTCTCCAAAATATACTGCACTTGCATATTTCTGGAAAGCAGAGGCAATGTCAAAAGCTGACTATAATATGGTAGATGTTATTGATACATTCAAAAAATACATTAGCCTATCGACTACACGTGTCAGAGAAAATAAATTTGCACACTACAATATTGCCTATCAATACTTCAACAACAAACGTTGGTCTGAGGCAGAGCAGTGGTTCAAAAAATTCTTGAACATCTATAATGATAACAAAATATACGTTTCAGATACCTATTCTCGATTGGGAGATATAGCATTTGGCCATAGAGCATATAGTGATGCTATTGCAAACTACACAAAAGCCAAAGATATTTCTTCTGAAAATGGGGATTACCCAGCATACCAAGTGGCAGTTTGTTATGGTTTGATGGGCAAAACAAACGACAAAATATCTAAACTTAAAGAAATTTCTGCTTCAAATTCTTCGATATATGATGACTTAGTGGAATTGGAACTTGCTTCTACTTACAATAAAGCAAACCGTTACTCTGAGGCAGAAAAAGTCCTTAAAACATTTGTTGCAAACAAATCAAATTCTCCTTACTATGTTTCAGCACTTTTGGAGAGTGGAGTTGCAACACTTAACCAAAACAAAAACAAGGAGGCTCTTTCGTTCTACAAACGTATTGTAAAAGAATATCCTAATTCTATTGAGTCCAAAGATGCTTTGTTGGCAATTAAGAGTATTTATGTTTCGCAAGGTGATGTTACTCCATATTTTGAATTTATGAAAGATAGTGGTATGGTTGGCGAAATAGATGCAAGCCAAAAAGAACAATTATCTTTTGAGGCACTTCAAAATCAATATATTGCAGGAAACTATAAAGCTCTTATTTCTCAATCTCGCAAATATCGTAGTAGTTTCTCCAAAGGTCTTCACTCTAACGATGTTGATTTTTATTTGGCAGAGGCGTTGTATCGCACCAAAGATTATTCTCAATCTATCAAGGAATTGGAGAGAATTATCTCTATGCCAAGCAATCAATACACTCTTAGTGCGTTGGCTTTTGCAGACAAAATCTATACTACAAACAAAAACACTCGCAAAGCCTATGATTGTAATGCGAAGATTTTTGAATTGAGTAGCGATAATTCTCAACGCAAAACAGCATTAGAAAAAATGATGCGACTTGCTATTCAGACTAATAATAACGACGTTATTCGAATTTCTGCCGACAAAGTTTTGTCCGAAAAAATTGCTTCAAAAGAGGCTATCCAATTTGCACAATTTGCAAAAGGACGTTTGGCTTTCGAGGTAAAAGATTATGTTACAGCTTTTGCAATGTTGCGTAAAAGTGCATTGTCCCTTTCTACTTCCGAAGGAGCTGAGAGCGAGTATATGAAAGCAGTGATATTATTTTCTGAGAAAAAATATGCAGACACAGAGACATTTATAATTACTTTCTCAAAACGTGGTACTCCTCACCAATACTGGTTGGCAAAATCATTCTTACTATTGGGAGATGTTTATGTAGCACGAGGTGATTTATTCCAAGCCAAAGCTACTTACCAAAGTATCATCGAAGGATACAAAGTGAGCAATGATGGTATAATCAAAGAGGCAAAAGAAAAAATTGCTAAGATTGGTGCAGAAAGTACAACAAAATAATTTTGAAAATAATTAGAATATGAATAAAATATCAATTCTTACACTTGCACTTGCTTTTGGATTTGTGAGTGTTTATGGACAAGAGAAAAAAACTGTTAGCAAGAGTGTTGAGGTTGTAAAACAATACTCTCCAAAGATTGGTAGTGCTATCAAACAAGATATTACGCCAGACGAGGTTACTAAGATAGTTTTAGAAGCTCCTAAGTTTAATTATTCGATAGCATACAAGCCAGAACCTTATATGCCTCGTATCAATACTTTGGAAAGTTTTAGGGTTTCGACTCACGATATTCGTCAAGTGAACAAAGGTTATGCTCATTTGTCGGTAGGTTATCCTTTGCAGTCAAAAGCCAATTTTGCATATACCACTAATCCCGCTAAAAACCTGTTTGTTGCTGGGGGATTTAATCATTATGGATTTTGGGGAAAATTAGAAAATGATTTAGCTCAAAAACTTGATGCAAGCGAAACTCAAAACTCTGTTTTTGCTATGATTGATTATCGCAAAAATCGTTTTTTGATAAATGGTGGTGTTGCTTATAGCTATGATATGTTTGATAAATATGGTTTCAAAACCGTAGAGATTGTTCCGAATACAGAGTTGGCAGTTCCAACAAACAAACATCAAAAAGTAGAATTTGATGTCAATGCAGGAACTCCATATACTATGGGAAAACTTTGGGACGGAAAATTCTATACAAATGCAACTTATTTTAATAGCAACGATGGTACTGCTCGTAAGTTTAGCGAAACGCTTATTACTTTGGGAACAGAAGTGTCAAAAGGCTTTACAGACGGTCGTCATCGTGCTTATGTTGGTTTGGGATATTCTTACTACAAAGGCAAATTAAATCACGAAATTGTTGAAGATATTTTCAGAAACACAGCTTCAACACTTAGCGTATTGCCTAAGTATAGATATTTAGGTAAAAAAGGCGAGTTTAACGCACAACTTGGTTTTGTTGTTGAGTTTAACAATTTTATGGAAAACAAAGCAACAACTGTCAAACCTTTGCCACAGTTGTCATATAGCTACAAAACAAAACATATTACTATGTTTGCAGGAATACGTAGTCAGTATATCTACAATACTAACGAAAATCTAACAGCTATAAATCCTTATATTGTATCTGGTCATACAGCAGCAAATACAACTACTGGTGATGCTTATTTGGGTTTAGATGCTACTATTGGTAAATGGTTTAGTATTAAAGCCGAAGGAGGTGCTACTTATAGCGATAAAATGATTTATTTCTATAATATGAATTTGGGTAATGAGTTCGGTGTAAGAATTGCAGATAAATTATTGTTTGGTTTTGCAAATATTTCTGCCTCTGCAATGCTAATGGACAAATTAATTGCAAATATTGATTATCGTTTTAGAAGTGTAGATTTATACACTTACGCAAAACACGAAATGGATTTTAATTTGAAATATACCATTTCTCCAAAATTCTTTGCAAAAGCCAAAGCCTCTTTGATGTCATCACGCAAAATGCTTAGTATTTATGGTGCAAATGGTACTATTTCCGAAGAGAATATTCCTACAAAATTAAATCTTGGTCTTGGTGCTGAATATATGATAAACAGAGTTTTCTCTGTAACTCTGGATTTAGACAATATACTTAACTCCGACCTTTATAAATTTAATTCTTACAAAGGAATGGGTATTTCTGTTATGGCAGGAGTTTCTGCAAAATTCTAAGTTAGTATTGTATATGTAAATAAGGCTATCTGTTTATCGGATAGCCTTTTTTATTGTAAAGCAACAAAAAAATATCTACCTTTGTCTTGTATATTGTCTTTTTAAGACAGTATATTTTTTTAAAAATAAATTTTTATATGGCTATTGATTATAAAAAAGTAAATATTAGAAATAAACGTGCTACATTCGATTTTGAGATTTTAGATACTTTTACTGCTGGTATTGTACTTGCAGGAACAGAAATAAAATCCATACGTTTGGGCAAAGCATCACTTGTTGATGCCTTTTGTTATTTCCATAACAGAGAACTTTATGTTAAAGGAATGAACATATCTCTATATGAGTGGGGAACATACAACAACCACCAACCAAAACGTGATAGAAAACTTTTGCTTAACCGTAAGGAACTTACAAAACTCGAACGAGCAGCACAGGACAAAGGTATATCTATTGTTGGTCTTAGACTTTGGATAAACGACAAGGGCTATGCAAAATTAGATATAGGTTTGGCACGTGGTCGTAAGAATTACGACAAACGTGAGTATATCAAAGAAAAAGATACAAAACGTGAGTTAGACCGAGCAATGAAACGATAAAAGATGAAAAATTTAATCATTATACTTAGCACTTTTGTTTGTTTCTTGTCTTGCAAACCCATATCCCAAAAAATGGTGATTGACGGCTTTGCACAAGGAACTACCTATCATATTGCATACCATAGCACAAGTGGACAACTTGTTACGAAATATCAAATCGACTCACTTTTGGCGAGTTTCGATAATTCTTGTTCGCTCTACAATCCTAATTCTTTGATTAGTGCATTGAACACGAACAAAACGGATTCTTTGGATAAATATATTTTGGAAAGTATAGAATTTGCAAAATTCTTGAACACTGAAAGTGATGGTTTGTATGATATTACTGTTAAACCACTTATCAAAGCCTATGGTTTTTTGGACAACAAGGCAAATGAATCAAAAATAAATATAGATTCTATCCTTAATTTTGTTGGAATGAGCAAAATTACTGTTGCTGGTAATAGATTAATCAAACAAAACCCAAATACAGAAATAGACCTAAATTCTATTGCACAAGGTTATTCTGTTGATTTATTAGCCAAATTTATGGAATCCAAAGGTATAAATAATTATATTGTTGAGTTGGGAGGAGAGATTTTTAGCAAAGGCGAAAATACTGGCGAAGGCTGGAAAGTTGGAATAGACAGACCTGTTGATAATTCCTATGTGGCAGGTAGCGACGTACAAGCCATTATTGTTCTTCACGACAAGGGTCTTACGACGAGCGGAAATTACCGTAAATTCTTTAAACTAAAATCTGGCGAAAGAATAAATCATACAATCAATCCAAAAACTGGCGAAAGTAGCCAAAATGAAATGTTGTCGGCTACTGTTGTCGCTCCAACTGCTCTGATAGCAGATGGGTATACAACTACTTTTATGTTAATGGGGCTTCAAAAAAGTATTCAGTATGTCGAAAAACACCCTGAATTAGAGGCTATGTTTGTATATTCACAAAACGACTCAATAAAAACATATATTAGCCCAAACCTTAAAAAATCAATTAAAATATTAAAATAGTATTGCCCTATGAAAAAAGTACTGTTTATTTATAGTCCATATTCTGGTGAGAGAACAATAGTTTCAAAATTAGATACAATTTGTGCAAAATACCAAAAACGTGGTTACGTAATAATTCCTTTTCGCTACACTGACGAAGACGATATTCAGACTGCAATGGATATGATAGATGATAGTGTAGAATATATATTGACTGCGGGAGGAGATGGGACAGTTAATAGGGTTGTGAATGCTATCCGAAAAAATAAAATTGACATTCCTATTGCCACTCTTCCAACAGGCACTGCCAACGATTTTGCAAAATACTTAGGCTACTCTAATTCTATTTCCAAGGCTTGTGACCAAGTGCTTGATGGCGAGATTATTAATGTGGACTTAGGCAAAGCAAATGATACTTATTTTGTAAATGTACTTAGTGCTGGTCTGCTTACAGACGTTTCTCAAAAAACACCAACGTTTCTCAAAAATACTTTTGGTAAATTGGCTTACTATGTTGGTGGTATACAGGAACTTCCTAATTTTAGAACAGTTTCTGTAAAACTCTATAATGATACATTTTATTTTGAAGATAAAGCCCTTATAGTGTTTGTTTTTAATGGACAAACAGCAGGTAATTTTTCTATTGCCCACAATGCTTCAGTAAAAGACGGTCTTTTGGACGTTATTGTCATAAAAGGTGACAATTTGGCAGAGAATATCCAAACGGCACTGCATTTTTTCACTGGTTCAAAACGAAAATACCCAAAAGGAGTAGTTCATTTCAAAACAGATGATATAAATATTGAGGTTGGGGAAAATTTAACTTTTGATGTTGATGGGGAACACGGGCCAGATGCTCCACTTAATGTTAAATGTATAAAAAATGGAATTAGAGTTATTGCTCCAATAAAAAAACAAGACAAATAGTCTATTTTTTTTAGTATTGTGCACTAAAAACGAAACTCGCCTATCTTGTCTATTTCACCGATGCTCATAACTCACGTACGCCAGTACGCTACGTTATGACCATCTGCAAAATATCCTAAGAGATCCGAGTTTATTAGGAACTTGTAAAATTTTTACTGGACAGCAATGATTTTTTATTATTTTTGTGTGTTTTTTAAATTTTATTTCATATATTTACAACTTTGAAAATTAATAACACTAATCAATAACTTAATTATGAAAAATGTTCTACAAAACTCGAAAGCAGTACTAACTGTTTTGTTTTCGGCGTTAGCTTTGGGAGCAAATGCTCAACAATTTGTTGTGCCAGACCATACTCCTGAATATGCTTGTACAAGCATTATGGCTGGTAAAGCAGCAACAACTGATGGTTCAACAATCACATCTCACACTTGTGATAGTAATTATCGTACTTGGAGTGAGATTGTTCCTGCAACAAAAAACAATCCTGCTGATGCAGTGGTTGAACTTTACAAAGGAATTATGCACACAGAGTATCCAGACGATAGAACTCGTGTACAAATCACTGGTACAATTCCACAAGTAGCTAATACTTATGCTTATTTCAACACTGCTTACCCAGCAATGAACGAAAAAGCACTTGTTATGGGCGAAACTACAATCTCTGGTCGTAGAGAACTTAGAAACCCAAAAGGTCTTTTCTATATCGAGGAACTTCAAAAAATCGTTTTGCAACGTACAACTACTGCACGTGATGCAATCCGTATGATGGGCGACCTTGTCAAACAATATGGTTATGCAGACTATGGTGAGTGTTTGACTATTGCAGACAAAAACGAAGTATGGCACTTTGAGATTTTTGGAGAAGGTAAAGATAATTTAGGTGGTGTTTGGGCTGCTCAACGTATTCCAGATGATCACGTAGGTGTTTCGGCAAATATCCCTCGTATTAGCAAAATTGACGTTAAAAACACTGACTATTTTATGGCAAGTGAAAACGTTTTTGATGTTGCTAAAAAATTAGGTTTCTGGGACGGAAAAAGCGAATTTGTATTCTGGAAAGCATATAGCAAAGGTAAAAAAGCCTATGCTGTTCGTGATTTCTTTGTACTAAGCACTCTTGCTCCATCTTTGAATTTGAATATGGACGGCGAAGAATTGCCATTTAGTGTTAAACCTGACAAACAGGTTTCTGTACAAGATATCTTTAATCTTCAAAAATCTTATTATGAAGGTACAGAGTTTGACCCTATCAAAAATCTAAAAGTTACTGTTAAAGACAGAAAAACTGGCGAAGAAAAAGTTATTACTTCTCCTTATGCAAACCCTTGGATGAAAAGAGATGTTGCAAATATGATTAATGCTCAAAAAGAAGGTGCAGTTGCTACTAATCGTCTAATTTCAGTTCCTCAGTGTGCATATTTCACTATTATTCAAGTACGTGATTGGTTACCAGAAGAAATTAGTGCAGTTGCTTGGTTTGGTCTTGATAACCCAGGTCAATCTCCACGTATTCCTATTTATTCAGGTACTTTGTCTATGCCTAAATCTTTTGAGATTTGTGGTCAATGGCGTTACCGTGAAGATGCTGCCGTTTGGGCGTTCCGTCGTGCAAACAAGCTATCTTCTATGAAATGGGGTGCAACTCGTGGTGATATTGAAGAAGGTGTTGCTAAATTCGAGAAAAAAGCATTTAACGAAATGCCAGAACTTGAAGCAAGAGCTGCAAAATTAATCAAAGAAGGTAAAAGCCAAGAAGCTCGTGAAATGGTAACAGAATATGTTCACGATTTCTGTGGTGCTACACAACAATACTGGTGGGATTTAGGTGATAAATTCTGGATGTTGTTTGCTCGTGGTGTATAATCCTTAATAGTGTTGTCCGCTAAAAACGAAACTCTCCTATTTTGTATATTTCGCTGATGCTCTGCTTTATGTATGCCAGAACTCTACGTTATATCTGCAAAATAGTCTAAGAGATTGAGTTTATTATGGACTTGTACTATTTTTACTGTACAGCAATACTTTTAAATAATAAATGGCTGAATTTCTCATTTGAAATTCAGCCATTTTTTACCATATTACCTTAAACTATATTCCAGAAATATGGAGTAGTTATGTGTTAATTAAATAACATAGATAAATTTTATCAAAACTTTTCCTGCTACATAATTTATTCTGTTGATGATGTTGTAGCGTTGGTTGTAAAACTCTTTTCGAGCGGCTGCCGAAGAAAATTCTACATATAATTGTTGGTTGCGGATATAAAGTCGAGAAGTTGCGTTATAGATATTTTCTCCGACAATCTCACGCCAACGATTGACAATATCTGCCTCTTGCATACCCTTTTTGAGTACGGCATCATTTTCTAAGGCTTTTTTGACAAGTTCGCCTACAAAGATTGGTTTTCGTCGTTGCATAGCTCTACACCTCCCTCATCTACATTAAAAATAGAATATTTATTTGTGATTTTTTCCAAAATATTATTAAGTCTGTTTTTGTTACAGTCGCTAATAAAAATCTGACCAAATCTATCTCCATTAACAATATTAATAAGTCCTTCTACACGTTTTATATCAAGTTTGTCAAACACATCATCAAGGACTAAAATAGGTGTTTTTGCACATTCTCTTTGAATTATTTCGAATTGAGCAAGTTTGAGAGCAATCAAAAATGATTTTTGCTGACCTTGTGAACCAAATTTACGAATAGGGTAGCCATCAATAGTCATTTTTATATCATCTCTGTGTATTCCGCAAGTTGTAAATTGATTATAGCAATCTTTCTCGAAAGATTCTCTCAAAAGTTCTCTGAATGGAGCATCATTTAGTTTTGATTGGTATTCCATTTCTATTTTTTCTTTCCCACCACAAAGCATAGAATAAAAATTTTGAACAAGTGGTAACATTCTATGAACCAGTGCTTTTCTTAGTTCAAAAATCTTAGTCCCTGCTTGTGATAACTGTAAATCAAAAATATCTAAAACTTCACGTGAGGACGTTGGAGTCATTGTTTTGAGCAAAGAATTGCGTTGTTGTAGGACTTGGTTATAGACAAGTATTGTGTTTAGATATTGTCTATCCATTTGCGACATAAATTGGTTTAGAAATTTGCGTCTTTCCTCGCCAGATTCGTTTATTATATCTGAATCGTGTGGGGCAATCATTACCAATGGAATTAGTCCAATATGGTCGGCTAATCTTTGGTAGTCTTTGTCGTTTCGTTTAAAGTTTTTGCCCGAATTTTTGTAGCTGAATTTTATGCTGTCATATCCTCCTGCCGAGCATTTGTAGTAACCAGAAACCAAAAAAGAAGTTTTGGAGTGCATAACACATTGTCTGTCAGAGTGAGAAAATCCACTTTTGCACATTGAGAGTATGTGAACAGCGTCCAAAATATTAGTCTTACCAGCTCCATTTTCGCCAATAAAACAATTAATATTATTTGAAAATTTTAGAGATACATTCTCTAAGTTTTTAAAATTCAAAAGATCTAAACTCTCTAAAAACATTACTTTTTCCCCTTATTTTATGCTTCGGAACAAAGGTAATGAAAAAAATCCACAAAAAAACTTTAAGTTTATATAAAAATTATTAAATTTGCACTTTGTTATATGTGTTATAGAATTATAACGCAAAAATTAATTGAAAAACAAAACTGTAAAAAATATTATGACTAATTCAAAAATGAAAATTGACCCAGAAGTGCAAATTGAGGAAGCACTTACAGGAACTGAAATGTTTATCCAAAAAAATGGTAAAACATTAATTTCTATAATCGTTGCATTGTTTGTAATCGTAGGTGGCTTTTTTGCATACGACCAACTTGTGAAAATTCCAAGTGAAACAAAAGCATTGAACGCTTCGTTTGTTGCACAACAATACTTTGCACAAAACGATTTGGAATCAGCACTTAACGGTACAGAAGAAAATATGGGTTTCCTTGCTATTGCAAAAGAATATTCTTCTACTGCTGTTGGCAACATTGCTAATCACTATGCAGGTATCTGTTATTTGAATCTTGGTCAATACGAAAATGCTATTGCAAGTCTTAAAAAATACAACAAAGTAGACGGTAAAGCATCTGAAATTATCAATGCTCAAAACTTAGGTTTGATTGGTGATGCAAATGCTCAACTTAAAAACACAAAAGAGGCTATCAATTACTATGAGAAAGCTGCTGCTATCGAAAACAGTTTTTCATCTCCTTACTACCTTAAAAAAGCTGGTTTGATAATGTTGGCTCAAAAAGACGTTGCAGGTGCTAAAAAAGCATTCGAGAAAATCAAAGCAAATTATGCAGGTTCTTTCGAAGGTAGAGATATTGAAAAATATATTGGACAGTGTGCAGAATAATCTCACTGTTTCTTAATTATTAATAAATATAAATAAGGGACTATTATTGGTCTCTTATTTTATATTAATTTAGTACTGTCCGCTAAAAACGAAACTCGCCTATCTTGTCTATTTCGCCGATG
>CAZRHJ010000033.1:0-22939 GCA_964600025.1 uncultured Rikenellaceae bacterium
TACTGGCGTACGTGAGTTATGAGTATCGGCGAAATAGACAAGATAGGCGAGTTTCATTTTTAGCGGACAATACTATTTATTTTTGCAATAGCGTTGTCGATACGTTTGGCTGCCTCGCTAACTCCAACTACATCAATAATATCGAAGATACTTGGGCCTTTGCTTTCGCCAACCAAAACTAATCTAAGAGTATTCATAACTTGTCCCATTGGGAGTTCGTTTTGTTTAATCCAGTCGTGAACCATACTTTCTGCAACTTGTGCGTCGTAGTTTTCCATAGAACATAGTAGCTCTTTAACACTTACAATGTGTTTAGGGTTGTCGTTTTTCCAGAATTTAGCAACTACTTTTTCGTCATAACTTTCTGGTGCAACAAAGAAATAGTCTGATAAGTTCCAAAGGTCTGATACAAATGTTGCTCTATCTTTGACAAGTGCAACAACTTTCACAATCTTGTCGTGAGCGGCAGTAATTGCTTTTTCAGTTAAGATATGTTCAAATTCTTTTGCTAAAACTTCGTTGTCAGCTTGTTTGATATATTGAGCATTAAACCATTTTGCTTTTTCGAAATCAAAACGTGAACCAGATTTACCCACTTTTTCGATTTTGAAAAGTTGGATTAATTCTTCCATTGTCATAATTTCTTGGTCGTTGCCGGGGTTCCAGCCAAGTAGAGCAAGCATATTAATAAATGCTTCTGCTATATAGCCATCTTCACGGTAACCTCTCGAAACTTCGCCAGTTGGTGCGTTCCATTGTAGTGGAAACACTGGAAAGCCTAATTTGTCTCCATCACGTTTGCTTAATTTTCCTTTTCCACTTGGTTTGAGAAGTAGAGGAAGGTGTGCGAACTCTGGTTGAGAATCGCTCCAACCAAATGCTTTGTAAAGCATATAGTGAAGAGGAAGAGAAGGCAACCATTCTTCGCCACGTATCACGTGAGAAATTTCCATCAAATGGTCATCAACAATGTTTGCAAGATGGTAAGTTGGAAGTTGGTCTACTGCCTTGTAAAGGACTTTGTCGTCCAAAGTAGAAGTGTTTACGCTCATTTTTTCACGTACAATATCTGTCATTTCTACTATTTCATTTTCAGGCATTTTGAAACGTACTACCCAGTGATTTTCTTCTTTCAAACGGCGTTGTACTTCTTCTTCTGACAAAGATAGTGAAGTAGGAAGTGTTTCACGAACGCTATAATTATAAGAGAATGTTTCGTTACGCTCTTCGTATTTAGTTCTCAGTGCATCAAGTTCCTCAGACGTGTCGAATGCATAATACGCCCAGCCACTTTCTACTAATTGTTTGGCGTATTTTAGATAAATTTCTTTTCTTTCGCTCTGGCGGTAAGGTGCGTGAGGACCACCAACAGATACGCCCTCGTCAATTTGGATACCACACCATTGGAGTGCCTCTATAATATAGTCTTCTGCTCCTTCAACAAAACGTTGAGAGTCAGTGTCTTCGATACGAAGAATGAATTTGCCACCGTGTTGGCGAGCAAACAAATAGTTGTATAGTGCTGTACGAACACCACCAATGTGCAAAGCCCCAGTAGGACTTGGAGCAAAACGTACTCTTATTTCTTTATTCATTTTATTTAATATGATAATCCAATCTCATAGTTATATTGGCTTTTTTGTTTTTTGAAGAAGTGTTGTAAGCTCCTCCCCAAGTGTAAGCCTCACTTGAATTTGTTGCAACAATCTGGAAAACACCCATACGAGCTGATGCTAATTTGCCAATTTTAGAGTGAGCTTCCTCTGCAATGCTTTCTGCACGAGAATATGCGTCTTTTGTAGCCATTTCTATTATCTCTAATTTCAGTTCATCAAGCTTAGTGTAGAAATATTGAGGCATTTGAGAGTCAATGTTCACACCATTAATCATAAGTTCTGTAATGTCACGAGAAAGGGTTTCTACTTTATCCACTTCGGTAGATTCAATCTTGATTGTTTGTTCCAGAAGATAACCATTTTTTCTTTCTCCTACATAATTTCCGTTGTTGTAGATGGGTTCACGATTCTCGTAGTTACTTACAAAACTAAAAACTATTTCTTCGTTTTTAATACCTTTTTTTGCAAGATACTCTTGAACTTGTTTTTTGTCTTTTTCTAATCTTTGGTAGCCTTCTGCAAGAGAGGCACTCGAAACGCTTAGTTTACCTTCCCAAACAATCAAATCCGAAACAAATTCTTTTTCGCCAAGTCCTGTAACAGAAATTTTATCGTTAATACTATAACGATGTTTAAATCCTCCTACGAGAATTAGTGCTACCAATATTGCTCCTACAACATAGATAACTGCTTTTTTGTCAATCATAATAGTTAATGTTTTTAATTAATGTGTTGTTTTCTGCTAAACGTTAAAACGGAAGTGCATAATATCTCCGTCTTGAACGATATATTCTTTACCCTCAATAGCTATTTTCCCAGCATCTCTACAAGCACTTTCGCTACCAAGAGATATGTAATCTTCATATTTAATAACTTCTGCACGGATAAATCCTTTTTCAAAATCGGTGTGGATAACACCTGCTGCACCGGGTGCTTTTGTGCCACGAGTATAAGTCCAAGCGTGGGTTTCTTGTACCCCAGTTGTGAAATATGTTTCTAACTGCAATAGTGAATACGCCTCACGAATCAAACGGCTAACGCCAGATTCTTCCAAACCAATATCTTGAAGGAACATTTGACGTTCCTCGTAAGTTTCTAACTCAGCAATATCTGCCTCGATAGCTGCTGCAACTACAAGTACCCTTGCATCTTCATCTTTCACAGCTTCACGAACTTTCTCAACATATTGATTTCCGTTCAAAGCACTATTTTCATCAACATTACAAACATACAAAACAGGTTTGTTAGTCAATAAGTTTAGTTCTTTGACAAGTTTTGCATCTACGTCATCTACTGGAACTGTACGGGCTGAAAGTCCTTTCAAAAGGGCTTCCTCGTAACGAGCCAAAATATCATACATACGTTTTGCAACTTTATCTCCACCAGTTTGAGCTTGTTTTTTGACTTTCAAAATTCGTGCCTGAACACTCTCTAAGTCTTTAAGCTGTAATTCAATATCAATAATTTCTTTATCTCTAACTGGGTTTATTGAACCATCAACGTGAGTAATATTGTCATTTTCAAAACAGCGTAAAACGTGGATAATAGCATCTGTTTCACGAATATTTGCCAAAAACTTGTTTCCAAGTCCTTCGCCTTTCGATGCACCTTTAACCAAACCTGCAATATCCACAATCTCGATAGTTGTTGGGATAATTTTTTTAGGGTGGTCAATTCCTGCCAAACGATTAAGTCTTTCGTCTGGGACTGTTATAACTCCGACGTTTGGTTCGATTGTACAAAAAGGGAAGTTAGCTGCCTGAGCTTTTGCATTAGACAACGAATTAAATAGGGTTGATTTTCCGACGTTGGGCAAACCAACGATACCGCATTGTAAAGCCATTTATATTTTATTATTATTTTAGTCCTCAAAATTTATTTCCAAACCAAGTCTTTCGAACATTTGTTTGTCTGTGTTAGAATCTGCACCAACAGTAGTTAGTAAATCTCCAATCATTGCTGCATCTACGCCATATTGTAGTGCTTTTTCTTGAACTTCTGCAAACAAAACTCTGCCACCTGCAAATCTAACTCTTGCCTCTGGGTTGATTAGTTTGAAAAGTGCGAAACTTGTCAAAAGTTCTTCTGCACTCATAGGTTCTGTTCCTTCGAGTGGAGTTCCTTTGATAGGGTTAAGTACGTTTATAGGCATAGATTTAACGCCTAATTCACGTAGAGTAAGAGCCAAATCAATACGGTCTTTCATACTCTCGCCCATACCGATAATCCCACCACTACAAACCTCCATACCCAAACTTTGAGCAAAACGGATAGTTTCGATTTTTTCTTCTATGGTGTGAGTTGTACACAAATTTGCAAAATTTAGTGGAGATGTTTCGAGATTACAGTGGTAACGTTTTACTCCGCTTTCCGATAATTGTTTCATTTGGTCGTAATTAAGTAGTCCAAGACTTGCACACATATACAGACCTGTTTTGTCAATAACTTCTTTGTAAATATCGCACAATTTGTTTAGGTCTTCGCCCTCTACACTTCTGCCACTTGTTACCAACGAAAATTTGCGAACCTTGCTATCCTTAACTCTCTGAGCCATTTCCATTACAGCGTCTTTGTTCACAAGAGGATATACCTCGGCGTTAGTGTTATGGAATTTTGACTGAGAACACCATTTGCAATCTTCGCTACATTTGCCACTACGTGCATTCATAATTGAGCAAGTGTCCAAAGTATTATCATAAAAATATTTGCGAATACGACCTGCAAGTTCCCAAACTTCTTGTTGATTTTCTCGTTTAGACAACTCCATAGCATCTGCCTGAGTTAATCTATATCCATTTTTTAGGTATCTTTCTAATTTTTTAAACTCCATTTTTATTATCTTTACGCCATAAAAAGGCATTAATATGAAAAATCTAATTGAAAGTTTGAAACAAGACAATGCTTATCGTGAGCTTTTGTCTGTTTCTGCACTGCAAAAATACATAATTTCGGGCAATAAACAATACATAAATTTCTCTTCTAACGACTATTTAGGTTTGACAGACACCGAATTACAAAAAAAATTCCTTGCAACGCTTGATTTTGACAGTATTTTTATGCTTGGCAACCCTTCTTCGAGATTGGTAACGGGAAATTCTTATTGTTATGAATTATTAGAACAAACTATTGCAACTTTGTTCCAAAAACCTTCGTCTTTGGTGTTGAGTTGTGGTTTTATGCTAAATTCTGGGGTGCTTCCTGCACTTTGTCAGTCAGATGATTTGATTATAGCAGACAAATTGGTTCACGCAAGTATAATTGATGGACTCAAACTTTGTAAATGCAAATGGACAAGATTTTTGCATAATGATATGGATTCTTTGGAGAAAATTTTGAAAAAAGAGTCCTCTAATTACAAAAATATTTATGTTGTTACGGAGTCTATTTTTTCGATGGACGGAGATGTTGCACACTTAGAACAAATAGTGGAGTTGAAGCGTAAATATGGTTTCAAAATTTATCTTGATGAGGCTCACGCTTTTGGTGTGAGGGGCAGAAGAGGTTGTGGCGTAGCAGAGGAGCGTGATTTGTTGCAAGATATTGATTATCTTGTTGTTACAATGGGAAAAGCTATTGCTTCGCAGGGAGCGTTTATAGTTTGTGATAGTCTTACTCGTGAGGTGTTGATAAATAGAATGCGAACATTGATATTCTCTACCGCTATCCCTAATATTTCGCTTTTGTGGAGTAATTTTATAATTTCACAACTGCCTAATCTTTATGATAAAAGACAAAAACTAATGGAGTTATCAACAAAGTTATCAACACTTGTAAACGCTAATGTTAATAACTTTTCTAACTCTTCGCATATCATACCAATAGTTATTGGCGACAACGCTTCGACTGTGAAGATATCTAAAACGCTCAAAGAATTGGGTTATTGGGTGTCTGCAATTCGCTATCCAACCGTTGCAAAAGGGGGCGAAAGACTTAGAATTTCGCTTACGAGTGCAATGGACGATTTGGACATAGAAAACTTATACACAAACCTAAAAAAAGTTGCTGAGGAAAATGGAATACAGTTATAAAAATAATAACAACAAAAAACTAATAGTTTTCTTTTTGGGTTGGTCTTGCGACCAAAACACGTTGCGAGGATTTGATGTTGAGGATTTTGATATTCTGTCTGTTTTTGATTATCGAGATATGAATTCTGATTTCTTGAATATTACAAAATCCTACGACAAAGTTATTGTTTTGGCGTGGTCTTTTGGAGTTTGGGCAGCAGAACAGTCTTTTTCTGAAATTTCAAATCTGTGTGGGAGTATTGCTATAAACGGAACACCACTTCCAATTAACGACCAATATGGTATTGTTCCAAAAATCTATGATTTTACGCTCAAAAACATTAAAAGGCGAGGGATAGATGATTTTAATAAGCGAATGTGTGGGGATAATATTGTAGATTTTTGTCCTTCTCAGCGTTCATTTGAACAGCAATATGAAGAGCTTGAAGTGCTTAAAATCAACGCATTAAATAGTTCTTTGAGTGATTTTGTGTGGGATTGGGCAATAGTTGGAGAATTAGATTTGATATTTCCACCCCAAAATATGTTTAATTATTGGATAAAAAACAGTAAATTTGCAGCGATAAAATTACCTTTACCACATTTTCCATTTTCGGAATTTGGAATAAAAGAATTAAAAAAGCTGATTCAAAATGTCGCCCTACAATAAGGAACTTATAAGAAAAAGATTTGCAAAGCACCTTTCGGAGTACAATCGTCGTTCGGTTGTGCAACTCGAAATATGTATGCGTATGCAAAAATTACTTTCTAAGTTCTTGGATTATGATTTTGTAAATTCGGGCAAAGCCTATGAGATTGGTGCAGGAACTGGTTTTTTGACAAAAATCCTTCTGAACGAATTTCCAACAGCCAAATGGCTTGTTAATGATTTGGTGGAGGAAACAAAATCCTACCTAAACAATATTATTGTTTGTAGTGAGGCAAATTCGGTAGAATGTGTATTTAACGATGCCGAAAATGAGCCAATGCCTATGGATTTGAGATTGATAGCATCTGCGTCGGCTGTTCAATGGTTTGATTCCTTGCCAAACTTTATAGAAAACTCTTTTGCTAATCTCCAAAAAGGAGGATATTTGGTGTTTTCTACTTTTGGAGAACAAAATTTTAGTCAAATAAAACAACTTACAGGTGTTTCGACAATGAGTTATCACACACAGCAGGAAGTTTTGGATTTTGCACGTAAATCTAATTTTGAGGTGCTTTTCTCTGAGGCTTATACTACGGATATGTTTTTCAAAAATCCTTATGAGGTGCTGAGATATATCAAAGAAACTGGTATAAATGGAAATAGTAATATGACTTGGACTAAATCTATCTTTGAGGATTTTTGCAAGGATTATACCAAAATGTTTTCTACTACTAAGGGGGTAACGCTCACATATCAACCTCTTATTTTTGTTCTTAGGAAAAACTAAAAATCATCAAACTGTTTGATTTTTCTCAAAAAAACAGTATCTTCGTACGATAAAATATATATAAATGAAAATGTTTAAAATTTTATTGAAATTATCTGTTGTTTTCTTTGTGATAGTAGCTTGTGTTCCACAAAAACGCTACTATGAGGTTGAGGCTAAATACAAAACATATAAATCACAAAGACAAAAGGATTCTACTGATTTAGAGTTTTTTCGCAAACGAAACGGTGAGCAACTTATGCACTTAATGTCTTTGAGAGAGGACAGTATTCGTTATCACTATGCTTATGATAGTTTGATGAATATATATCATCAAACAACTACTACTGGCTCAATGGAGATAGCAAATATTCGCCGTCAGCTTGATGATAAGGATTTGGAGGTTAAACAAAAACAGGCAAAAAGTCAGTTAATCGTCAATGCTTTTAATTCTGTGAATGTTGAGGCTAATGCAATATACAAACAACTTAACCGATATATTTATAAATACGAAAGTAGGGGAGCGAGGATTTATAGTTCAAATTGGACTATTACAATTAGTTTACCAGACGATTTGATGTTTGATAACAATGATTTTAAAACACTAAGTAGCGACGGTAAAAATATTGTTTCGTCAGTTGCAGGACTTTTGAACAGTAATACAAATTTTCAAATGGATATTGCGGAGGACTCAAAATCTCGTTTTGAAACAATAGTATCTGATACGATAGTTACTTACAAAGCTGTTGATACATTGTATCATACCATTAAAGCCATTGACACTACACAATTAGATACAATAGTACCGATACAGTACGAGGTTGAGCGTTTTAGGATTGGACAAAAAGAAAATAAAATATACTTCCCTGCTTCGATGCAGAGAGGTAGTGCAATAGTTGGTTATTTGGAGGGTGCGGATAGTTATCCTCTGAAAGACCTAACATATTTTGGTAAAATAATAGTAAGAAAGCAAAGAGAGTATGGCACGTCTAATGGTATGGAAATCATTATTACCCCAAAAATCAAATCTTTGCTAAAAACTGTTGGTGCGTTATAAATAATAGAACAATGATAAAAAGAATTTTATTGAAATTGAGTGGAGAATCTCTAATGGGTGGAGATAGTTATGGTATCAACCCACGAGTTTTATCTCAATATGCAGAACAAATTGGTTCTGTTGTAAACAAAGGTGTTGAAGTTGCCATTGTTATTGGTGGTGGTAATATTTTTAGAGGTTTGAGTGGTTTGGACAAAGGTGTTGATAGAGTAAAAGGCGATTCTATGGGAATGTTGGCAACAGTTATCAATTCTCTTGGTTTGTCGTCTGCGTTGGACACAAAGGGATTCAAATCAAAAGTTTTGACTTCTATTAATATGCACCCAATAGGCGAACATTACTCAAAATCAAAAGCGATTGAGTATATGCAACAAGGCTATGTAGTGATAGTTGCTGGTGGAACTGGCAATCCATATTTCACTACCGATACAGCCTCTGCACTTAGAGCCATTGAGTTGGAATGTGAATACTTACTTAAAGGCACTCGTGTTGATGGAGTATATACAGCCGATCCAGAAAAAGACCCAACAGCTACAAAATACGACAACTTGACTTTTGACGAGGCTTACCAAAAACGTCTTAAAGTTATGGATTTAACTTCTTTCACTATGTGCAAAGAAAACAATATGCCTATCTATGTTTTTGATATGGATACTTATGGCAATTTGGAAAAAGTAGTTAGTGGCGAGAAAATAGGAACAATAGTATCAAATGAACAATAATCTAAAAATATAATTGTATGGAAGCAAAACAAATCTATGAGAAATTAGAAAAAGCGATAGCTAAGGATATTAATTACCTTGAAGGAGAATACTCAAACCTTAGAGCAGGTAAAGCAAGTGCTGGTATATTGAGTGGTTTGACAGTTGAGAGCTATGGTGCTCAAATGCCAATAGACCAAGTTTCGAGTGTAACTATTCCAGACGCTAAAACTATCTTGATTCAGCCTTGGGACAAAGGTCTTTTGTCAGCTATCGAAAAAACTATTATCAATGGTAATATTGGTGTTACACCATCTAACAATGGTGAGCATATCCGTCTTACTATGCCTCCTGTTACAGAAGAGCGTCGTAGAGAATTAGTAAAACAAGCAAAGGCTTTGAGCGAAAGTTCAAAAGTAAATATTCGTAATAATCGTCGTGATGCTTTGGAGGCGTTCAAAAAAGCTAAAAAAGATGGCGAGATTAGCGAGGATATGGTAAAAGATGGAGAGTCAGAAGTTCAAAAAATTATTGACAAAAACATCAAGAAAGTTGATGAAATGTTGGTAGTTAAAGAAAAAGAAATTATGACAGTTTAGTTCCTTTTTCTCTTTTATTAGTAAAAAAATAGTCTTAACTTTTTAAGACTATTTTTTTGTTTGTACGAATAAAAATACGTACTTTGCAAGTGATTTATTTTTAATATTAAAAAATCTGTATAATTGAAAAAACTGTTCCTTATATTTACGTATATATTTATAGTGTCTTGTAGCAAAAATAATATAGATACAAACTCTTATGAAAATATTAATATATACACAACAAACGAATTGTCAGAAAAGACTCGTTCTGTATTAGAAAATAACAATGTATTGTGGCAATGCACTGACCAGATTGGTGTATATGCTACAAATACTTACAATGAGAAGTTTGTAAATACAAACCAAGAAAGTTCTCTCGAAGCCTATTTTAGTGGCAAAGTTTCGATGGGAGACATAATTGGTACGGCATATTTTCCTTACGACCAGAGGTCGAAGTATGTAGATGGCCAGTTACATATTTATTTGCCGCAAATTCAGAATTTTGTTTCTAATAGCACATTTCATTCTACTGCAAATCCTTCTGCTGCTTATGGAGATTTAAGGGGAAGATTAGTGTTCAAAAACCTATGTGGTGTTATCAAAGTCCAATTAAAAGGAAATGTGTCGCCCAAATCTATTACATTCAAACCAAATAATGGACTTGTATATGGATATGGAGTTGTGGACTTTGGCGATAGAGAAAATCCAGTATTAAATATGGAGCTTTCCGAAAACGAACAGTACATAACACTTGATAATATTTCTGGAACTCTATCTCCTACACAATCTCAAAACTATTATATTGTTGTTCCAGCAGGTACATACAATGGATTTAAACTGACTATAAAAGACTCGAACAATAAGACTTACGATAAATCAACTACTAAAACGTTAAATATTAACCGTTCAGTAATAACATCTATCCAAGAGTTTGAGATTACAGATATTCCAATTCCTCCAAAAACTCCCGATACTGTTTGGTTGAAAGGGCTTAATCCTCCACAGGAAAACTGGGTTAAAACTGAATATGGTGATTATATGACTCCTTATGAGAATTGTGGTTGGTATGATGTGGATAAACAGTACAGAACTGGTTTGCCGACAAATATTATTGATGGAATGTTTTATGGCACTGATGATTACTATTTGTGTTGGGCAGCCGCCGCAGCAAATCAAATTCATTACCAATTAGATTATTATCACGATTTATTTGTTCAGATACCGCAGTACAAACCGAAAAAAGCGTGGAGACATTGGCTTGTGAAAGATTTAGGTGGAGATAGTAATGGGCATATTTCGGAGGTGATGGAAGAGATAAAACAATACTATCCCGATAAAGGAGGAATGACGCATATTGGTGTTTTAGATTTCTATACTGGATTTAGTAGAATGCCAAAAGGAGCAATGGGAGATGGTCTATTTACTGAAAAAGATTTAGACTCATTGGAGCATAGGGATTACGAGCCAAGCATAAGAGTATTGTCCGAACAAATCAAATATATTGTGAATAATGGAGGAACTTTTTCGTTTTCGGTACAAATGCCTAGTGGAGGACACGCCTTGACTGGTTGGGGCGGTGTTTTTGACAAAAACGGTCTGTTAAAAACTATATTTGTAACTAATTCTGATTCTGAACAAGGTATGCACAAAATGGGTTTAGTAGAAAAAAATGGTAAGGCTTATTTTGTAATAAATACTTTTGGTACAACTTGGAAAATAAACACCTTAATGACGTTTAAGAGTTTTGAATATCTCCTAAAATCAAAAATCCCAAAGAAATAGCTGTTTTTAATTAGTAATAAATACACTAAAAGTGATATTACAGTAAATTATTTCACCTTGAAAATCTGATTGTTATAAGTGAATTTCTAAGATTATTAATTTTTCAAAATTACTTTTAAATATCCTTTAAACCTACTTCTGTGAAGTAGGTTTTTTTGTTAATCATAACAAAAAACAGTATATTTGCAAAATACAACATTTAATGCGATTAAAATATTTATAAACAATGAAAAAGATTTTTTTATCAATGATTGCTCTATCTATGATGTGGAGTTGTGGCGAAAACACTCCAAAAGAGCCTGCTGAAACTTTCGACTACAATGTTGAACAGTTTGCAGACATTAGTATTTTGAGATTCAGAGTTGATGGTTTCGAGAAATTATCTCCAAAACAAAAAGAGATGATTTACTACCTATCTCAGGCTGCTGTTGAGGGACGTGATATTTTGTTTGACCAAAACGGCAAATGGAATTTGACTATCCGTCGCACATTAGAGGCGGTTTATACTACGTATTCAGGCGACAAACAAAACGCTGAATTTAAAGGTATGGAAGAATACCTAAAACGTGTATGGTTCTCAAACGGTATTCACCATCACTATTCAACAGACAAATTTATTCCAAAATTCTCACAAGAGTTTTTTGTTTCACAAGTTGAGGCACTTCCTGCCGAAAAACTTCCTTTGCAAGAGGGCGAAACTGTAAAAGATTTGTTGAACAACATTTGTCCAGTAATTTTTGATCCTTCGGTTATGGCTAAACGTGTTAATCAAGCCGCTGGTCAAGATCTTATTGCAACAAGTGCTTCGAACTACTATGAGGGTGTTACTCAAAAAGAGGTTGAAGAGTTTTATGCAAAAATGAAAAAGCCAAATGATAATACTCCTATTTCTTATGGTCTTAACTCTCAACTTACAAAAATCGACGGTAAAGTTGCTGAGAAGGTTTGGAAAGTTGGAGGTATGTATTCTCCTGCATTAGAGAGAGTAGTATTTTGGTTAGAAAAAGCCTATGCAGTTGCAGAAAACGAAAATCAAGCAGCTTGGATTGCTAAACTAATTGAGTTTAACAAAACTGGTGATTTGAAAACTTTTGATGAATATGCTATCAAATGGGTTGAGGATTTGAATTCAAATATTGACTTTGTGCTTGGTTTTACTGAGACTTATGGCGACCCTCTTGGTCTAAAAGCAAGTTGGGAATCTTTGATTAATTTCAAAAACGAAGAGGCTTCAAAACGTACAGTAGTAATTGCTAACAACGCACAGTGGTTCGAAGATAATTCTCCAATCGACAAACGTTTCAAAAAAGAAGTAGTGAAAGGTGTTTCTGCAAAAGTAATTAATGCAGCTATGCTTGGTGGCGATTGTTACCCAGCTACTCCAATAGGTATCAACTTGCCAAACGCTAACTGGATTCGTCGTGACCACGGTTCAAAATCTGTTACTATCGAAAACATTACAAGTGCTTACGATAAAGCCGCACAAGGAAATGGTTTTACAGAAGAGTTTGTTTGGAGCGATACTGAGCGTGAACTAATCAAACAATATGGTTTTATGACAGGTAACTTGCATACAGACCTTCACGAATGTTTGGGACACGGTTCGGGTAAATTGCTTGACGGTGTAGATCCAGATGCTTTAAAATCTTATGGAGCTACTTTGGAAGAGGCTCGTGCAGACTTGTTTGGTCTTTACTATATGGGCGACCCTAAAATGGTTGAGCTTGGTTTGTTGCCAAGTGCTGATGCTTACAAAGCTGAGTACTATACTTATATCCTTAATGGCTATATGACACAGTTAATGCGTATTGAGCCGGGTCGTGATATTGAGGAATCTCATATGCGTAACCGTCAGTTAATTGCAGCGTGGTTGATAGAAAACGGTGCTGAGGACAAAACTATTGAGCTTGTTAAACGTGAGGGCAAAACATTTGTAAAAGTTAATGATTACGTTAAGATGCGTACACTTTTGGGCGAATTACTTGCCGAAGTTCAACGTATTAAGTCTGAGGGCGATTACAAAGCAGGTGCAGAGCTTGTAGAAAAATATGCTGTAAAAGTAAATCAAGATATTCACAAAGAAATTATTTCACGTAATGAATCTTTGAAATTACCTCCTTACAAAGGTTTTGTGAACCCAGTTTACACAGCAGTTAAAGATGCAAATGGCAATATCACAGATGTTACTGTTAGCTACGAAGAGGGTTATGCAGAACAGCATTTGCGTTACTCAAAGGAGTTTTCTACTCTTCCGAGCCGTAATTAATTTTTAATTATTGCTGTCCGCTAAAAACGAAACTCGCCTATCTTGTCTATTTCACTGATGCTCATAACTCACGTACTCCAGTACGCTACGTTATGACCATCATCAAAATAGCCTAAGAGATCCGAGTTTATTGGGAGCTTGTGAAATTTTTACTGTGCAGTAATTAATTTTTAATTAGTATTGTCTGCTAAAAACGAAACACACCTTAGTCTATTGGTGTAATTTTTACAAAAAACGATGAGAGCAATCTCATCGTTTTTTTGTTTTTATACCTTATCCCTGAATCTTTCAGGTATTTTTACAATTACTTTATATCCATACATACTCGGTTTGTTTAGTGAGAATATTGGTCTTAGTATTTTTTGTATTGTTCTGAAAATTGGTATATATTTATCCCAATCAATTTTTTTAATATTTGTTATATAACGAATTGTTTTTGTTCTTTTTTTGATATGGCGT
Source organism: uncultured Rikenellaceae bacterium (assembly GCA_964600025.1). Taxonomy (GTDB): domain Bacteria; phylum Bacteroidota; class Bacteroidia; order Bacteroidales; family Rikenellaceae; genus JADFUS01. The sequence continues at coordinate 13,885 of CAZRHJ010000033.1, forward strand.
TCCCAACCAGCACCAATTCTGTCACTATCTTTAAACCTATCCAACAGCATTTGCAGATCAATACAGCCAAAATGAAATAAATACAGATTGTTGTCAATATGAAAATTATGTCCTTTTATTCTATGAAATCCAGAGCCCCATACTACTGGCTTATTTATAATAGAAGGCTTTGTGTAGCGTGGGCATAAATAACCATTTGCTCTTTGTTCCAAAAACGGTTTGTCTGCTTGAATTGCAATTTCAATATTCATATCCTGCCCAACATCTACCCCCAAAGGAGATATGCTCGTGTTAATCTCTTTTTCGCTTAGGTATTCCAGAAGTGAAACTCCTAATTTTGGATCGACTACAATAAATTCATCAACATCTACACCAATAACTATATCGTATTTTTTGAGATGAATACTTGCCTGAGCTGATAAGAATTTTAATCTTTGTTTGTCTGTATTTACAATGTTCCCAATAATTCTTTTGCAACTAATAATATTTGTTTTGCCACAATCAAAAGGGATTATTTGATCCTCTCCGTCCAAATAAACATACAGATTTTCTTCGCCAAATTCATTACCATAATAATTAATAAATTTTTTTAAAAAGAACTCGTCATTTCTAATACGAGTTATAATGCATACTTTCTTCATATAGTGTTTTATATATTAAGTCTTATTGCTGTCCCGTAAAATTTTAAAAATCATTGTAATGGATTAAGAGATAATATATTACAGTATTTTAATTTGTGAGGTGCTTGGAAAAATGATTTTTAAAATTTTTATCTTTCCGAAATCTTACAAGTTCCCAATAAACTCGTATCTCTTAGGCGAGTTTCGTTTTTAGCGGACAGTACTAATTAAGTATATAGCACATTATTGTCGTCTATTATTGTCCTTGGACGTAACCTTTTTAATACTACAAAATAGCACAAACAACTAATGTGTGGTTTTGAAGGATATGTATACCTTAAACATAGAAAAACAAGGTTTCGACTATAAGTCGAAACCTTGTTTTTCTATTATTCAAATTTCTTAGAAACTTGTATTTATTTTACTAAATTCATCTCATCAAGCAAATAACCTGCACCGCAGATTTTGTCAGTCAAGAACAATACATAACGTACATCTACCGCAATATTACGACACATATCTTCGCTAAAAATAATATCACTCATTGTAGATTCCCACATTCTATCGAAGTTCAAACCAATCAACTCTCCATTTGCGTTCAATACTGGGCTACCAGAGTTGCCACCAGTAGTGTGGTTAGATGCAATAAAACAAACTGGAACTGAGCCATTAACTTCCCACATACCGTAATCCTTAGAAGCGTAAATATCACGCAAACGTTGAGGAATATTGTAGTCATAGATATTTGGGTTATCTTTTTCCATAATACCTTCCAAAGTAGTGTAGTGTTTGTAGATTACACCGTCTTTTGGGTTAGCACCAGAGATTTTACCGTAAGCAATACGAAGAGTAGAGTTAGCGTCTGGGTAGAACTCACGATTTGGTTGCATTTCCATCATACCTTTCATATAGTCCTTATACAAAGCAGTAATTTCTGCATTTAGTTGCTTGTAAGTTGGAGCAACCATTTTAGACACTTCTTTAATATCATTTTGCAATTTTACAGCAGGGTCGTTTGCAATAATCTCGATAGCTTCTTTTGGAGATTTTGCCAAAAGTGCATTAAGTTTTTGAGCATCTACAAATGCTGAATTTGCAAATACATTTTCCAAAAGTGCATCAGTATCCCCTTTGAATGATTCTGGAATAAACTCTGCATCTACATTCTTAACAAAACGTTTAAGCATTTCTTTTGCAATAGCAATATCAATTTGAGGTTCGTAGTCTTTAAAGAAAATCTCACGAGATTCTTTAAGTTTTGCAACTTTTTCCTCAAAATTTTCAGCTTTTAGCGACATATAAGCGTTTGCAAATTTGCTTACCTCGATAGATCTCAAACCTTCGTTGTAATAATCCATTGCAAAGGCGTATTTTTCAAGAGCGTCATATTTAGCTTGGAATTTTTCTACCAAACCTTCATAAGATTTGCCTTTTGACCACTCAATAAACTTAGCTTCAAATGCTTCTTTTTTAGCAACAGCTTTAAGTTCTACTACACCTTTACTTTCTCCTTGCCATTTTTTCCAAGCGTTAGCAACACTTGCTTTTTTGGCAGCATATTTGATACGTATAGCAGGGTCGCTTTCCATTTTCTCAATCATTCTCTCCAAACGGAAAGTTCTCAAAGCGATTTTGTGAGGATTACTTTTTTCTACAACATACTTAACAGCAGCAGAGTGTAGATATTCGTTTGTACGACCCGGGTAGCCATAAATAAATGTAAAATCACCCTCATTAACACCTTTCAAAGAGATTTTTAGTGAACGAGCAGGAGTGTAAGGAACATTGTCTTTTGAGTAAGCAGCTGGACGATTTTCTTTGTTTGCATAAATACGGAACATAGTGAAATCACCAGTGTGGCGAGGCCACATCCAGTTGTCTGTTTCGCCACCAAACTTACCAATAGCACTTGGTGGAGCAACTACAAGACGAACGTCAGTATATTTCTCATATACAAATATAAAATACTGGTTAGTGTAGTACATTGCTTCAATTTTTGCATTGTAGCCATTGTCCTTAGTAGCTTTTTCGATAAGAGCTTTGATGTTTTTTGTTTTAATTTCTGCGGCTTTTTCTTCCGAAGTGTTTTCGTCAATACCTTTCATTACACCTTCTGTAACATCGTCCATATATTTAAGAAATGCAGCAGAATAGTTGTTTGATGGTAGTTCTTCGTCTTGATTCATTGCAGCAAAACCATTTGTTAGATAGTCGTGTTCGATACTACTATGAAACTGAATTTGACGGAAGCCACAGTGGTGGTTTGTCAAAAACAAACCTTTGTCCGAAATAAGTTCGCCAGTACAGCCCCCCAAAGTTACGATAGCGTCTTTTAGTGAAGCTTGATTAATGCTATAAATATCCTCAGCAGTAAGCTTAAAGCCTTTGCTTTGCATATCTTTCAAACGTGTGTGACTTATCACACTCGGCAACCACATTCCCTCGTCTGCACGAGCAACTGACAAGCTACCAAACATTACTACGACAAGCGTAGCCAATTTTAATAAATTTCTCATACGTGTTATTTATTTTGGTTTATTAATAATTCGTTCAATTCTGTATAAAGCCTACAAACGGGCAATCCCATTACGTTATAAAACGAGCCTTTTATATGTTCTATTGCTACATATCCTATCCATTCTTGTATGGCATAAGCACCAGCCTTGTCATAAGGCTTGTAGTTATCAATATAGTATTCTATATCTTCACGGCTCAATTCTTTGAATTTTACTTCGGTGTTTTGGCTAAACGTACGAAACTTATCTCCAATTCTTAGGGTTACAGCCGTTACCACAAAATGTTCTTTGCCCGAAAGCATAGCAAGCATTCTAATTGCATCTTCTCTATCTTTTGGTTTGCCAAGTACCATATCTTCCACACAAACCACCGTATCCGAAGTAATCAAAATATCATTTGATTTTAGTTCAAAAGGGTAGGCAGTCGATTTTTTTAACGCCACAATCTCTGCCACTTTCAATACATCTTCAAAATCTCCCACTGTTTCATCTACATCATACTTCTCTGCAATATTGATTTTTATATCCAGACCTTGTATGAGTTCTCTGCGTCGAGGCGAAGCACTTGCAAGTATTAAGTTGTATTTGTCTATTAGATTTTTGTCTATCATATCAAAATTTGTATTTATCCCTCCACAAACCACTCATATACTGTGATATAGAGTTTTCTTTTGGGTTTTTGCAAGGCACATAAAAATTAGTATTTTCTAATCCCTCTGGCATAAATTCCTGAAAAGCAAAATTCCCCTCATAATCGTGAGAATATTTGTATTTATCTCCATAGCCCAATTCTTTCATAAGAGCAGTGGGTGCATTGCGGAGATTTAATGGAATACTTCGCCCAGAAGAGTCGTTAGCTACCAACTCCATAGCACGATTTATTGCCAAATATGCTGAATTACTTTTTGGGCTTGTTGCAAGATATATAGTTGCTTCGGCAAGAGGTATTCTGCCCTCTGGCATACCTATCTTCTCCACTGCCGCAAAACATTCGTTTGCAATAAGCATTGCGTTTGGGTTTGCAAGTCCCACATCTTCACTTGCCGAGATAATCAACCTTCGTGCAATAAATTTAGGGTCTTCACCTGCCGAAAGCATTTTTGCAAGATAATAAATTGCAGCATTGGGGTCGCTACCTCTCACAGATTTTATAAATGCAGAGATAGTGTCATAGTGCATATCTGCACCCTTGTCATATTGAGTAGGATTAGTTTTGATAACTTCCTCTACAAGGACATTTGTTATTTCTCCGTTTGCCTCTATATATGCTACTACTATTTCTATTATATTAAGTAGTTTGCGAGCATCTCCACCCGAGAATTTCAGCAAAGCTTCGTATTCTTTGACCTTTATATTTAGTGTTTTGAGTTCACTGTCTGTTGTCAAAGCCCTATCCACGAGTTGAACCAACTCTTCTTTACCAAGTGGGTTTAGGGTATAAACTCCACAGCGAGAGAGCAGAGGTCGAATTACCTCAAACGAAGGATTTTCGGTAGTTGCACCAATCAATGTAACCACACCTTGCTCCACTGCACCAAGCAGAGAGTCTTGCTGACTTTTAGAAAATCTGTGAATTTCGTCTATAAACAGAATTGGTGGGGGAGTGTCAAAGAATTGAAGTTTTTTGGCTTCTTCTATTGCCTCACGCACTTCTTTCACACCAGAGTTTACAGCACTTAGAGTAATGAATTTTCGACCTGAACTACGAGCTACAATATTTGCAAGAGTAGTTTTGCCAATACCGGGTGCTCCCCACAAAATAAACGAAGGAACTCTGCCCGAAGATATAAAACGTCTAAAAACAGCCCCTTCTCCTACCAAGTGGCTCTGTCCGATATATTCTTCAAGCGTTTTTGGACGCATTCGCTCTGCAAGTGGTATGTTAGTAGCCATTATTTAGTCTAAAAATTACATATTTTGACAAAGATATTATATCTTTGCCTTATCACAAAATTTATGAATATATTTGTTTATTTTTTGTATATGAAAAAAATTGGAATAATATCTGACACACACAATTATTTTTGTCCGAAAGTCAAAGAGTTTCTCAAAGACTGCGACCAAATATGGCATAGCGGCGATATTGGTTCTGTGCAGTGTGCCGACGAGATACAAAATTTCAAACAAATGATAGGCGTTTATGGAAACATAGACGACCATAAAATAAGATTAGAATACCCCGAATTTCAGAAATTTGAGTGCGAGGGAATGAAAGTTATGATAACTCACATTGGAGGTTATCCTATGCACTACGACTATCGTGCCGAACAGCAGATACGTGAATACCGACCAGATATTTTTGTTGCGGGACATTCTCATATCCTAAAAGTTATTAATGATAGTTATTACAAACTCATTCACATAAACCCGGGGGCTTGTGGTACTCACGGCTTTCATAGAGTGAGGACAGCTATTCGAATGACTATTGACAAGGGCAAAATTACAGATATGGAAGTAGGGGAGTGGCAGAGATAAATAGCGTTGTATGACAAAATTGCGATTGATTTTTTTGATAATATTTTCTATGTTTAGTGGAGTTGTTTTGGCACAGACCAAAGATTCTACTAAACAAGCAGAGAGTATATTCAAAAATGTTGAAGATGCAATCAAATATTATCCGAAATCCCGTAGTCATTTTACGATAGATACCACTGATTCTCGTTTTAACAAATTTTTGCAAGATGTTTTGATTGTAAATCAAAGACAGATAGGTATTGTAAAAGATACGACTTTTGACAAGTACGAGGGCAAAATAATCAAAACTATAAATATTATCAATAATAAAGTTTTTGAAAGATATTCTAAGAAACGATTTGAGGCGTGGCTCCAAAAATTTGTAAATAATACCCATACCGCTACTCACCAAAATATTATTCGTAATATGCTATTGTTTAGCGAGGGAGAGAGGGTAAATAGCCAAAATTTTATTTTGTCCGAGCATAATATTTCTAATAATCCATATATTCATCATTCTGATATTTTGATTATGCCAGACGTCGATTCTCGATATGTAAATGTTTTTGTGTTTACACGAGATAGTTGGAGTTGGGAGTTGGGTGTGTATATGAGAAGTGAATACGACTCGCATTTTGAGATAACCGAAAATAACTTTTTGGGTTTAGGGCATAGCTTGGGACTTCGGTATATCTATAATCTTGACCGAGATGAAGCGTTTACAGGTATGGATTTGAGCTATGATATTCCAAATATAAAAGGTTCGTTTTGGGATATGTATAGCCGTTTTGGCTATGGAGGCAAAGATTACCACGTTGTGAATTTGGGTGCGGAAAAGAAATTTCAAAAATCTGGGGATTATATGGCAGGTATTGGAGTGAACGAATACCGTGGAGAATGGAAACTCACAAACCACAAAACAACCGAAATTGTAAATCATACAGATTTTGGTGTGTGGCTGGGTAAAAGTTTCAAAACAAATTCTCTTTCAACACCTTATTTGTCTGTTAGTTACAGCCAAAGCAAATTTCACGACCGCCCAACAGTAAATTACAGGTATAATCCTGATTTTCATAATTTCAATAGATTGATTGGCTCTTTTGGTATATATAGCGAGAGTTTTTTTAGAGGAAATTATATTTTTAACTTTGACAAAACAGAGAGTATTCCTTATGGATATTCGATTGAACTCAAAGGGGGATACGAATGGGGAGAGTTTGAGAATAAAACATATCTTGGTATTAAAGCAGGTATGGGAGCAATGCTCAAATTTGGGTATTTGAATTTGCAGTCAGAATATGGCACTTATCTCTATAATGATTACGCCGAAAATAAAATTAAAACTAATAGAAATATATTCAAATTATCTGCAAGATATTTCTCGAAATTAGTCGAAATACAAGACTTTTATGATTTGAGATTTTTCTTTAATTCGGAATATATTACTGCCACAAATACTGGTATAGGCGAAGGGGCTTTCTTGAATTATCGCACTTTGGACGGAAGGCTCAAAGGAGATATGGTATTGGGAACAACTCGTATGTTAATGCGTCCAGAGATAGTACTTTTTACGCCTTTGGAGTTTGTTGGCTTCAAAGTTGCATTCTTTACTTTTTCGAACCTTGGCACACTTGGATTTAGTGCAAATCCGTTTGCTAACAAATTCTATTCAGATATTGGTGTTGGCGTGAGAATTCGCAATCGAAATTTTATTCTGAAAAACATAGAAATTAAATTTATAATTGGTATTAACAATACCCCAAATTACAGTAATAATATTTACTATATTGGCTCTCAACCTAAGTTGAGAATGGAGGGCTTTGTTCCGTCAATACCAAACACAATTAATTATAATAAAATACCTTAGAAATGAGAAAGAAATTTATTTTGAGCCTTTTGGCACTAATCCTTTGTACAACGGTTTTTGCAGCCGACAAACCAACTGTATATATTCTTGCTACTGGTGGAACAATCGCTGGAAGTGGTGCTTCGGCAGTTGGGAGTAGTTATTCGGCAGGGGAGTTGATGGTAGAAACTCTTATTCAAAGCGTTCCGCAACTTTCGGATATTGCAAATATCAAAGGTGAGCAAGTAGCCAAAATAGGTTCTCAGGATATGACCGACGATATAATGTTGTTACTTGCCAAACGTATAAATACACTATTGGCACAAGATGACGTAGATGCAGTTGTGGTAACTCACGGAACCGATACAATGGAAGAAACTGCATATTTTTTGACTCTTACAGTCAAAAGCCCCAAACCCGTAATTCTTGTTGGTTCAATGCGACCTTCCACTGCACTAAGTGCAGATGGTGAGGCGAATTTGTATAATGCAGTGGTAGTTGCTACTTCCAAAAAATCACAAAACAAGGGAGTTATGGTAGTTATGAACGAAAAAATATATGATGCAAAATTTGTTACAAAAACCAATACATCGAGCGTCGAAACTTTCGCCTCTCCCAATACTGGTGCAATAGGATATGTTCGTAATAATAACACAGAATTTTTGAATACTGCGAATTATAAGCACACCACCGCTTCTGTTTTTGATATTTCAAATATTACTAAACTTCCAAAAGTTGGAATTGTTTATGGACATTCTTCTGTCGAAAATATTATGGTTGAGGCTCTTTTGAAATCTTCTTACAAAGGAATTGTAATAGCAGGAGTGGGTAATGGAAATATCCACAAAAATATGCTGCCTTCTCTACTTAATGCAGTCCAAAATGGAGTGAAAGTTGTTCGATCTTCTCGTACGCCAAATGGTTCTACAAGTCTGTACGGAGAGGTAGATGATGCAAAATATGGATTTATAGCTTCACTGTGGTTAAATCCCCAAAAAGCAAGGATTTTATTAATGTTATCGCTCCTTAATACCACCGATACATACCAAATTCAGGAGTATTTCAAAGAATATTAATTTTTGGTACTGTTCGTTAAAAACAAAACTCGTATCATTTATGAGAGATAAAATATTTTTTTAAATCCGATTATTTAATTTAAATTTGAACAAAAACATAAAATGGAAAAACCCGATATTTCGACCCTAAACAATGAGCAAATAGCACGATTTGCAAAAGCCCTTTCACACCCCACTCGTGTTTCTATTTTACAATTTCTCTTGAAAAAAGAGACCTGCTATTTTGGTAATATTCACGATGAACTTCCAATTTCAAAAGCCACTGTTTCGCAACACCTCAAAGAGCTTAAAAACGCTGGTTTAATTCAAGGCGAGATAGAAACCCCAAAGGTAAAGTACTGTATAAACCAAGAAAATTGGGTTTTAGCACAAAAGGTCTTTAATGATTTTTTTGTAATGCCTTGTTGTAAGTCAAAGTGCAAATAATAGTTTGAGATTTTTAGCACTATTGTATATTAGTGCCTTTTAAATTTTTTTAGTAATGTCCTCTAAAAACGAAACTCGCCTATCTTGTCTATTTCACCGATGCTCATAACTCACGTA
>CAZRHJ010000034.1:0-21950 GCA_964600025.1 uncultured Rikenellaceae bacterium
GACCATCAGCAAAATAGCCTAAGAGATCCGAGTTTATTAGAAACTTGGACGATTTAGGAAAGGGAAAAATTTTAAAAATCATTTTCCAAGCCCCCTTACAAGTTAAAACACTATAATACATTGTTGCTTAGCCTATTGCAATGATTTTTAAATTTTTTACTTGACAACAATAATTTAGTTTTGTTCGCTAAAAACGAAACTCGCATATTTTAAAATTTCGGCAAACTGTATTTTCTGAAATTTACAAAATATGCGAGTTTTTAAGATTTTTACAAATAGAAATATTGCTGAATATATCTAATGATTTTGGTTGAATAATTTTGCTCTTTGTTCGAGGATAGGGAATAATTGTTCGTTCATAAATGACGAACAAGCTCTAACGCCTTGTTTGTCGCAACCTGTTGTAGATAAGGATATTGAGCTAATTCCGTAATATAATAGTTCTTGCATAAGCTCACCACTTGTCATATTCTTGTAGCCTAATGTAAAGAAAAATCCATCTCCTACTTTTCTGTCGCAATCCTTGTCATATACTATGTGAAACCCGTTTTGTTCAAATATTTCTCTCATTCGTTTTGTGCGACGCTCGTACTCTCTACATTCATCAACAAAATTGAAAACTCCATCATTTGCTGCTTTGAACATTGCCCAAAGTGCGTATTGAGTTGTGTGAGTTACGCCACTACACATACTATATAAAATAATTGCATTAAACACTTTCCCAAATTCTGCAATAGAATATCTTTGTTCAAATGTTTCGTATTTGCGTTTGTAGAGAGAATCTGAGATACATACCATTGCCATTCTACCTCCTGCATAACTAAACATTTTTGACGAAGAAACCAATATTATATAGTTGTCTGTATATTTAGCGATACTTGGTTGAAATGGGGCTTTGAATGGTGTAGACATATCTTCTCTAAAATCCATACACACATAAGCCAAATCTTCCAAAACAATAGCGTCCCATTTTTCGGCACATTCTGCAATTATTTGCAATTCTAATTCTGTAAGGCAAGTCCAAGCAGGATTATTAGGATTAGAATATATAATAGCTGAAATATTGCCACACGAAAGCACGTTATCTAATTTTTCTCTTAGTTTTTCGCCTCGATATTCATATATATCAAAGTTTGTTTGTTTTAATCCAACTGTTTTTGCTTGAAGTTTTTGAACTGGAAACCCAGGGTCTAAAAACAATACAGTGTCTTTGTTAGTGTAGGCTTGTGAGATAGTTGTCAAAACTGCATACATTCCACCAATACTACCAGTTGTAGGACTACAACAGTTTGCTGAAAGCTCAATATCCAAAAATGCTTTAAGAAAACGAGATGTTTCTTTTTTAAGTTCTGGAATACCAGCCGCTGGTGGATAAACGCCACTCAAACCTTTGTTTATTGCTTCTATTTCAGCCTTGCGACCTATCTCCGAAGGAGTAAGTGCAGGAACACCTAATTCCATACGTATAAATGGAATTTTGGTTCTCTCTTCTATTGTTTGAACTATGCCAACTACTTGTGCGATAGATGCTTCTGAAAGATTTTTGACATTATATTTACTTGCAATTTCATCTATCTCGCTACGTTCAAAAATACTATTGTTCATTTGTATTACAGAATTTTAGTTCTCCACTAATATATAATTTATATTCTTTGTCTGACTTGGTTAGTCGATAAGCACCGCCTTCCCAATATGTGTCTTTTTGTGCTATAATGATGTTTTTGGAATTGCTTACATTGAATAACTCAACATTTGTAGAATCATTAGAAAAAACTACAAAACAGTTATTCTCTTTATTCGCAATATTGCTTAGTGATACGCCTATTTCCCAAACTCTTATACAGTCTTGTTTTACTTCACTCCACACGTATCCTGCGGAGGATTTACAGCCGTGAGCATCTTGGTCTGCCCCTACTATATTGTCAATTTGCTTTGGTGTATCTGACGAACATTTGCAAGATACAAATACAAGTATTGCAAATGCAATCAAAAATATTTTCTTCATAGGTTTTAATTTTTATGAATAGTAAGTTGTGGAAACGGAATGTCTATATTGTTTTCATTCAATGTGTTATATACCATCTCCATCATATCCGAACGAACTGTCAAAAAATCTGCTGGTTTTACCCATACCTTTAACTCAAAATTTACGGAATTATCTGCCAATTCAGTTACTAATATAGTTGTGTTTTCTGGGTTTACCACTCGTGGGTCTTTTATAGCATTTTCTATAATAAGTTGTTTGACTTGTTTCAAATCCGAGCCATAAGCTACTCCAAAAGGTAAGTCAATTCGTCTGTTTCTCTCTGATGACCAGTTGATTAGCGAACTTGATGAAATAGAACTATTAGGAACTATCAAGTTTTCGTTAGTCCCGTGTTTTTCTATAACCGTACAAAATAATTGTACTTCTTTGACAATACCTCTATCTCCTCCAAACTCCACATCGTCGCCAGTCTTGAAAGGTTTGAGAATTAAAATAATTACCCCACCAGCAAAATTTTGAAGTGTGCCTTGTAGTGCCAAACCAATAGCCAAACCTGCTGCACCAATCATTGCTACCAGCGAAGTAACCTCAAATCCTAAATAATTGACCAAACCTAAAATAAGTACAATTCTAAGTAGAACGCTAATCATTAAAGTTACGAAATTAACTACTGAAAGGTCTATTTCACGCTTAGTTAAAGTCTTACGTACAAATTTTAGAATTAATGTGATGACTTTCCAAAGTACAAAAAATGAAATAAGTGCAAAAGCTAATTTTGGTAAATATTCCAAAATTGATTTCAATGTGTTGTGTAGAACTTCTTCTACCATAGAGCTATCTACATTAGAATTTTGAATAAAAGAATTAATAAAAAATGTTTTCATATATAATTTAATTTAAAAAGTAACAAATTTCTGTACGTTTTCGGTAGTAATTGGGTTAGAACCGAGTATTACGAGCCTTTCTACAACATTATGTAGTTCACGAATATTTCCCGTCCAATTTTTGTTTTGTAGCATTTCAACAGCCATTGGTTCAATGGTTTTGGTATCATACGAATAGTAATTACAAATTTCTTTTATAAACGCTTCTATCAAAATAGGAATATCCATAATCCTTTGATTAAGCGAAGGAACTTTTATTTCTATAACACTAATTCTGTGATACAAGTCCTCTCTAAATCTGCCGTTAGAAATTTCTTCTTTTAGGTTTTTGTTTGTGGCTGCAATCACTCTTACATCAACCTGAATTTCTTCATCTCCACCCACACGAGTTATTTTCTTTTCTTGCAAAGCTCTAAGCACTTTTGCTTGTGCCGAAAGGCACATATCTCCAATCTCGTCCAAAAACAAAGTCCCTCCGTTGGCTTGTTCAAATTTTCCTTTGCGGAGTTTGACAGCCGAGGTAAACGAGCCTTTCTCGTGTCCAAACATCTCACTTTCTATCAATTCTTGTGGAATTGCAGCACAGTTTACCTCCACAAATGGTTTGTCTTTGCGTTTAGAAAGTGCGAATATGCTTCTTGCAACAAGTTCCTTGCCAGTTCCGTTTTCGCCAGTGATAATCACTCTTGCATCAGAAGGAGCAACAACTCGTATCATCTCACGAATACTCTCAATATCTGGGCTTATGCCCACAATTTTATCAAAATATGTTGCAATTTCTTTTGTTTCTTCGGCCTGTAATTCTTGTTTTATCGGTGTCTTAGAATTATAATATTCTATCGCTTTCGATATTTCGTTAATCAACAGTGGCACATTTATTGGTGGTGACAAAACAGCATAAGCACCAAATTCAATAGCCTGTTCAGTAATTTGTTTGTTGATTTTGTTTAAAACATATATAAGAGTGGCAGAGGAATTTAGCTTAGAGATAGTTTCAGAGGTGATTATATCTTCATCATACAAGGTTTTGTGATGAGATATAACTATCGAAAATTTTTGAGATTCTATAAGTTGTTTTGCTTGTTCAATATCAGATTCAACAACAACATTATAATTCTCGTGCATAAGTAATTCTTTCAGAGAGTTACCTATGGCTCTTGATGATATTAATATTGTTTTCATTACACAGTTACATTTGTATTTTCGACAAAATATAATTATATTTGTGCCGTCTTTACAGTTTCAGTCGATATTTATGTGTTTGATTTCCAAACATACTACAATATTAGTAATTTTTTTTTGAGTGAGCAAATTTTTCATAATTTTTATATATTTGCACTCGTTTTACCAATGTAAAAATATGATTTTACTTTTCAATAATTTTAAATATAAACATTTATCCATATATGGAAAAAAACTATAATACAAGTCGTGGTAAACTTCAATTACCAGAATATGGCAGAAATATTCTTCAAATGATTGATGCTCTCAAAAAAATAGAAGATAGGGATAAACGCTCCGAACAAGCAAAAGTTATTATTGATGTTATGGGCAATATCAATCCTACACTTAGAGATTCCACAGACTACAAACACAAAATTTGGGATCATTTGTTTATTATTGCAGATTTCAATTTAGATATAGACTGTCCTTACGACATTCCTACTCGTGAATCATATAATGTAGCCCCAGATAGAATTAAATACCCTAAGCGTAATTTTAGTCATAAGCAATATGGCAACAATATTCGTCAGGTATTCAACACTGTTACAAAATACAAAAACAAAGAATTGGTGGATAGGGTAATGGTCGATATTGCCAAGTTTATGAAAAACAAATCTTATGAATACAACAAAGAATATCCATCAGATGATGTAATTCTAAACGATATGCGAAAATTCTCTGACAATGATTTTTACGTTGATGACAATGTGATGAATGGTGCAAGAATAGTCATAAACCGCAATAACAACAATCGCAACCAAAAGCAGAAGAATACAAATAATCGCAACAATCAAAATAATTCTAAGCAATATAAGCAGAATAAATATAGAACTAATAAATAATTATATTATATTGTTGTCTGCTAAAAACGAAACTCGCCTATCTTGTCTATTTCACTGATGCTCTGCTTCACGTACGCCAGTACGCTACGTTATATATGCAAAATAGCCTAAGAAATTCGAATTTATTAGGAACTTGTACAATTTTTAAAAGCCCCCTACAAATAAAAGTACTGTAATTGATTAAGAAATAATCCATTACAGTACTTTTGATTTTTTTACTGGACAGCAATAATTCGAATATCTATACAAATAAATCAATCTTTGCAGGAGCCATAAAATTATCTTCTAATTGTTTTTTGTGCATCAAAAATATTTCTGTATCAAAATATTTAGCACCTACGGGGCAAAGTTTTACACAAGCACAGCATTTAACGCATACCCCAGTAATTTCTTTTACGTTGTTGGGGTTGATAGCACCAGTTGGGCAGTGATTGACACATATTTTGCAATCTGTACACTTGTCAGAAGTTTTTGGCTTTGTAGCCAAAAATTTATCTCTATCTTCATCGTTCCCATTAGGTTTGTAGTATGGTCTGTATGGAAAATCTCCCGAAACCTCAATATCACTAAAATCTTCAATATTGTTTATGCTTGTAATTTTTGTGATACATTTTTGTGCAAAAGATTCTGCCAAATTCAAATCTTCTGTGTTTGGACGATTGGCAGCCATAGTACGAGAAAAAGAATGTTCTCCCACAAAAGCCCCAGCAGCAACTACCTTAAATCCTCCGTCTTGCAGAGTGTTTTTAAGCTCCAAAAGAGAATCTTCGTAAGCTCTGTTGCCATACACAACCACTGCAATAGCAAGAGAGTTTTGAGCCTTAAAACTTTTGATATATTTGATTACGATACTCGGAACTCTACCTGCATACACTGGCACACCAAACACCACAATATCATCTCTGCCATATATTTTTGGCTCAATACGATTTTGTGGAAGAGTAAAATCAAATTCCTTTGATTCTATGTTATAGTTTTGTGCAATATAATTTCCAAGCACACTAACCACCTTTTGGGTAGTTAGTGTTGGGCTGAAAAATATTTTATGTAGAGTTTTGGGCGTCATTATTTGCGAGTATTAACTATTTTCATCATTTTGCCGTGATAGTGGCGAGTAAATTCTCCAAGTTTTTTAGAAATTTTAGCATCAGAATCTGTAATATTACGAAGTTTCATAAACTTATATTCTTCTTTTATGCTTTCGTCAAATTTCTGTTGAGCTTTGAATATTTTGTCTTGAAGTTTGTTAAGCATAGGAGCATAAATTTCCATTTTCTCAACATAATTTTGACCAATATGTTTGCTGTAATCCAAGAATTTCCAATAAAGTGCATTTGGGAACGCCTCACGGAAACCTTTTTTGATTTTGTAGTGATTATTAAGAGCTTCGATAGCATCACTTTCTCCACCATAAAGCGAAGGAATAAAGTCTGTACCTGCATACCAAGGCAAATAAATTTGGCGACAAGGAGAGTACATAGCAGTCCACATAACAGCACCAACAGCAGGTGGGTAGTTTGTCAAATGGAATACTGTACTTGATTGAGTACCACGGTTACATATAGTGCCTTTTTCGCTGTGAGGCTCGCCCGGGTGAGATGCTTTTACTCTGTCCAAATCCGAGCCTTCAAAGTGGTCTGACAAAACGTTCATAACAGCTTTGATATCAACTTTTTGTTTAGGAACAAATTGGAAAGGGAACTCGTCGTTGATATTGTATTTTTCGGCAGCAAGAAGTCTTAAACCGCCCCATTTTCTGCCTTTATTGTTCGAGCTATTTAGTGTTGGTATGTCGCTATATGCTTTTCTGAACGAAAATTCTCCGTCAGTTTCTGGATTGTACCAACCACGCTCAATGGCATAAGTGATAATATCTTTTGAACCAGCAAAACGTTTTGTGTCATTCAAATCAATTTTGTCGATAGTGTAGTAGTTTGGAATAACCATAACTTTGTCGTCGTCTATGCGTTGAGCAACCCAGTGGCGACCTTGAACAATAGCCACAATCCAACCTTCTTTTTTGTCTGCAACTGAATACGAACGGCCAGTAGATGAATATCCATATTTCTCTACCATTTCACCAATAATACTAACTGCCTCACGAGCAGTTTTTGCTCTTTCTGCAACAATTCTACGAAGTGTATAGCTCAAACCGCCATCGGTGTAGTCTTTGCGGTCTTCACGGCTTGTACATCTGTTAGATACAACTGCAACACCGTGTTCGTTCATATAAACATCTGCATAGTGCTGAGCCAACATTTCAATCCAAAAATATTTGGCAGTAGATTGTGGTTGAGCCACAGGAGCATTTCCTTCGATACGCAACATTTCGCCAACTTCGTAGCTACGACGTGGCACAATATACATATTCAGCATTTGCTCATTCCAGTCGTCTTCGTTGTGTCCCACGATTACCGAACCGTCAGTAGTAGCGTTTTTGCCTGCTATAATTGTGTAGCAGTTAAAAAGTGTTTCGTCAATATCTTGCTGTTGAGCAAATGCTCCAGTAGTGAACAATAACGAAATCAAAAAACTTAGTGTAAAAAATTTCTTCATATTTAAATTTGTTTAGTTTGTTTCATTTTGCCAAAATTAAAAAATATTTCAATACAAAGTAATTATTAATGGTGTTTTTTGTATTTTATATAGTTTATTTTTTAAATTTGTGGTTTGAAACGCAAACAAAAACGATGATAAAATTTTTTCTTAACAAAATACCTCGCAAGTATATCCAAAAAATTGCAGAATATGCTATTCCTTTGGCATCTCCATTATTCTATGGCAGAGCTATTGAGTGTCCTATTTGCAAAGGCAAATTCCGTAATATTTTGCCTTATGGTTATGTTTCGGAGCGTCAAAATGCTTTGTGTCCGAGGTGTTTGGGATTGGAACGACACAGAATGATGTGGTACTATCTTACACACTACACTGATTTTTTTGAAAAACCTTTGAAAGTTCTTCACGTTGCACCCGAACACCCATTTATCAAGCGTTTTCAAAAAACTCTTTCATCAAATTTTGGAGAATATATTACGGCAGACTTAGAATCTCCTTGGGCAACTGTCAAAATGGACGTTCAAGATATACCTTTCCCAGACGAGAGTTTTGATGTAGTTTTTTGCAACCACGTATTAGAGCACGTTGAGTCTGATTTGAAAGCATTGTCAGAATTGTTTAGAGTATCAAAACAAGGAGCTTGGGGCATATTGCTCTCTCCAATAGACTACGACCGTGAATTTACTTACGAGGATAGTTCAATAGTGCTACCAGAAGAAAGACTAAAACACTTTGGACAAAAAGACCACCTAAGAGTATTTGGCAGAGATTATTCAGAGCGTTTGTCTTCGGTAGGTTTTGAGGTTCAAGAAATTAAACTTCGTGATATTCTTAGCAAGTCCGAGTGTGATAAAATGGCATTTAGTTCTGAAACATTATATATAGTTAATAAACCTAAAAAATAAAAAAATGAAAAAATTAATTTTACTTTTTTCGCTATTTGCTTTAATTAGCTGTGGCGAACAACAAGTTCAAAAACAAGCATTGAAATTGGTTGTTACAAAAGATGGCAAACAAACTGTTACAAATTGGATTAAAGGTGTGGATTCTACACTAAATATCGAGGTTGTATATGGCAAAACTCCTGCTGAGGCTATCGAAATTCTAAAAACAGCAGATGCTATGATTAGTACAGGTGGCGATGACGTTAATCCAAATTGGTATGGCAAAGCTGAGTACGACCAATACTGTGAGGGTTACGACAACTACCGTGATACACTTGAAATAGCACTTATCAAATATGCTTTGGAAAACAAAGTTCCAGTATTGGGTATTTGCCGTGGTCACCAAATTATGAACGTAACTGCTGGTGGTACATTAATCCCAGATATCGAAACATTTAACAAACTTCCAGAGGCAAACCACAGAGTACGCAACGATTACGACTCAATCCACGTAGTTATTCCTGCTGAGGGTAGCTGGATTAAAAATGTTTATCCAAACGAAGGTAGAGAATATTGGATTAATACTCTTCATCATCAAGCTGTTGATAAAGTTGCTCCTACATTCGAACTTGCAGGCATTTCTGCTGACAGCGTTGTAGAAAGTATTATTTTGAAAGATAAATCTCAATTTGCTTTGGGCGTTCAATGGCACCCAGAACTTGCAAAAGACGAATTTTCTGTAAAAATCGGACAATTCTTCCTTGATGCAGCACAAAAATATCAAGATTCAAAACAAACAATTAAATAATTATTATTGTCTTCCAAAAACGGCACTTAACATTGGTTAAGTGCCGTTTTTTTAGCGTATAATATTCTACTTCTTCGATAAAAATGTTTTTAATCTTGTGCCATACATTATTGCCGAAGCAAATAATCCTGCACCAAAACCCAGCCAAACTCCAACTGCTCCCCATTCAAATATAAATCCAAGTGTGTAGGCAACTGCCAAGCAGACTATTCCATACATTACAAATGCTATATACATTGGTGCTTTTACGTCCCCAACTCCACGCAATGCTCCCAAAAGAGTTATTTGTGTTCCGTCAAATACTTGTGCAAATCCCACTGCACTCATCATTATAGCAGCAGTTTGGATAACTTCTGTATCGTTCGTAAACAGACTTGCAATTTGTACTCCAAAAACTATCATAAAAAATGCTGAAACGCCCATAGCAAAGACAGACATTTGCACTCCACTAAAAATATATTTTTTGATACGCTGAGTGTTTTGTTTGCCATACTCAAATGCTACTCTAATAGTTAGTGCTGAGGCTATTCCGCTGACTACCAAATACATCATACTCATTATTGAATAACAAATTTGGTTTGCTGCCAATTCTACAACTCCAAGCCAACCCATCATAACCGTAATCATTGTAAGCGAGAAAAACTCCACTACCATTTGACCTGCAATAGGTGAACCAAAAAGTACAAGTAGTTTAGCCATTCTACGGTTAAATATAGCGTAGTTTATGCGAGGAATAAAAGTCTTGTAAATAGAATTTTTCTGATAAAAATAGAATATAATTGGCATACTAAGTCGTGAAATTAATGTTGCAAGACCTGCACCAAAAACTCCCATTTCAGGAAAACCAAGTTTGCCATATATAAACACATAGTTCAGAATGATATTCAACACGTTACAGACTATTGTTATAATCATAGCGACAGAAGTGTTGCCAAGTCCTTCGAGAAACTGTTTGAAGCTCAAAAATATCATATACGGGATAACTGACAGAGAAATAGCCACATAGTACCAAGTCATTGTATCTACCACTTCTTGCGGTTGTCCAAAATACCCCATAAAAGGTAGTAATAAGAGTAGCAACGACGAAAGAGTCACCCCTAATACAGTGTTGATTATTAGAGAATTTGCAAATAGTCCAATACAAAGATTTTTTTTGTTACGAACTATTTTTTTGCCCACAAGTGGTGTGAGTCCAATAGCAAATCCCATACCTAAAACTATGAAATTCATTACAATCATACCACTAAACGAGGCAACCCCAAGCGGAACTCTTCCTAAATGCCCAACCATCATATTGTCGGCAAGCATAACAATACTTTGCCCAATATTAGACAACATTATAGACCCTGCAAGAGCCATTATACTCTTGTAGTAAATAGTATTTTTTTTGAGAGAAATCATTTTTGAGAAACGTTTTTGGTTTTGTAGAAGGCTATTGCAAATCCTGCTACAATACCAATAGTAATTGCCATAATGGCAGATATTATATTAAAATAAAGTAGTGCGGCAATACCCACAAAGAGTGGATATTCCCATTTGTTTATGTTTTTGGCAAACTTGATTACTGGATACAGAATAAGCCCTACAACAGCGGGTCTAAGTCCTTTAAAAATTGCAACCACAACTGGCTCGTCAGCAATTTGATTAAAAGACATTGCTACTGCCAGTAGCACAAGAAAAGAGGGTAGAGCTGCTCCCAAAAATCCAGCAATTAGTCCTTTTGTGCCAAATTTTTGATGCCCAATAAGACTTGCAAGATTTATAACTATTGGCCCGGGAAACGACGTGGCAAGAGTTATGTAGTTCATAAACTGTTCACGAGTAAACCATTTTTTCTTATCCACAAAAACTCCTTCGACCACCGTAACCATCACATATCCGCTACCGAAAGTTACAGAGCCAACTTTGAAAAAAGTCCAAAATAGTTTTAGTGTTTCGAGCATTTCAATATTATTTTAGGCAGTCCTCAAAAAACTTCCACAAGTTATCTTCCTTTGGAGAAGGTGCTACAATAGTTATGTTTTTTTTGCTCACAGGGTGTACAAACTCCATTCTTCGAGAGTGTAGCGAAATTCCTCCGCCAACTTTGTTTGAACGTTCTGCACCATATTTCAAATCCCCTTTTATAGGACAGCCAATTTTTGATAATTGACAACGAATTTGGTGATGACGACCTGTTATAAGTTCCACTTCAAGCAAATAGAAATTCATACTAACGCAAATCAAATCATAGTTAAGTTTTGCGATTTTTGAATCCTTACGCTCCTTTGTGTGAGCATACGAACGGTTTACAGTAGAGTTTCTTTCTATGTAGTGAGTAAGTGTGTCTTGCTCTTTTGCAGGTTTTTTACAAACTATTGCCCAATAATATTTTTGTATTTGGCGATTTTTGACCATATCGTTAAGTCTAACAAGAGCCTTAGATGTTTTTGCAAAAAGCACCAAACCACTAACTGGCTTATCAATACGATGTACCACCCCAAGAAATACATTTCCTTCTTTGTTGTCTCTAATTTTTATGTATTCCTTAACAAGTGTGTCCAAAGATATTTCTCCCGAAACATCTTCTTGTACTGATACCCCTGCTGGTTTGTTTACTGCAATTATATGATTATCCTCATATAAAATGTCTGATTTAGAAATTTTCATCAATCAATGAGTTAAATTTTATGTAATTATAGCACAAAGATACAAAAAAAATCATTATTGACTAATTTATATAAAATGATGTAAAATTTATTTGTTATTTTTTAAAATTTTAATAAGCGTCTTAATTAGTTGATACATAGTGTTTTATCTGTTGTAATCGTAAAAATATACGTGGTAAATACAAATAAATGTTAAAATTTTTCTTAAATTAATTTGTTATTTTTTAAATATTATGTATATTTGTTCAGTAAAATATATTTTTGAGAATAAACGAATATTTTTTTAACATAAAAAGATAATTATTATGATGACAATCCCTAACGCTGTTGAAGCAATCATTAAAAAGAAACCATTTTTGGAAAGTGCATTAATTGACGGTATAGTAAACCTATCTGCTTTATCTCGCCAAATTAAACCAAAGCTTGAAGAAATGCTTGGAAAAGAAGTTAATGATGGTGCTATTATTATGGCATTGAATAGACTTGTTCCAAAATTAGAAATGATTTCTATCCTTAAATTCAAAAGCATTATGGATAATGTAGGGGATATTATCGTTCGTTCAAATTTGATTGACTATTCTTATGTAAATTCAAAATCTTTGCATAATTGCCAAGCTGACTTGCTTGACAAAATCAAAACTAAAACAGATGTTTTCTGTACTTTATCACAGGGTATTGGCGAAACTACTATTGTTGTTAGTAGCCATATTTCTCCTATGGTAGATGAGATTTTTGCTGCCGAAGAACTTGTAGAAAAATATTCAAGTCTATCTTCAATTACTGTAAAACTTCCAAAGGAAAATAGTACTTATCCGGGTGTTTATTACTATATTTTCAAAAAACTTGCTTGGGATAATATCAACGTAGTTGATGTAATTAGTACAACAAGTGAATTTACTATTATTGTAGACGATGTGAATATTCACAAAGCATTTTCTATCTTAATGGAAATCAAAAACCAAAACTTCTCTATTTCTGAAACAAATTTCTAAAAAATAAAAATTATGGCAAGTATTCGTAATCTTAAAAAGTTTGTAAGCTATCAAACTAATGAGCTATTGGACGATTGTAGATTGACTTTGTGGTTCAACCCAACTGCTCCACAAGAAAAAATTATTGATATTATGATTAAAGGCGTAGATTTACATAACGAGCTATTCGATATGATTAATCACCCAGCTGAAAAACATAATCGCAAATTACTTAAAAAACATTATCAGCAAGTTGTTGCCAAACAATACGCAGAACTTGATAAATTGTTTGAAGAGTTAAGCGGTGTTTTCAACGCATAATTAAATTCGTTAAAAAAATCAAAGCGTTCGATTAATAATATTAATCGAACGCTTTGATTTTTTACATATATAACGTAGCGTACTGGCATACGTGAAACAGAGCATCGACGAAATAGACAAGATAGGCGAGTTTCGTTAATGCGTTACCCTAAATTTAAGTTAACTTGTTGATTATCAGTTATGGCATTTTAGGAAGCAGAAAAAGTGACAAAGTTGGGAAAAGCAACCGAAAGATGCTAAATTTTTTTGTATATATTATATTTTATTTATATATTTACGGTCAAGTTATGTGTAAATACTTGGAATTTCTTGGTATTATGCTAAATACACATTAACTTTAAGGGAGTATAATATATTAGTTTTTTCGTTTTAGTACAAACAAAATGATGAGGAAGATAAAAATAAAGATAAGTCGAAATTGGTGGAGCAATACTACCAGTGCCTTTGTGGGTACCCTTATGGGTATTGTTATCACATTTGGCACAACTGCCTATATCGAAAACAATAGAGAAAAGAAGCTCAATGATAAAATTATCATCTACTCAATGAGGAATATAGATATGACTATAGAAAGTATAGAAAAACTACAGGTCTCACTTGAAAAAGAAGATTCGCTTTTTAGTTTTATATACAATAACTATCCGGATAATTTAGAGCAAATTGCAGATAGCACTATCGCCGAATTTATCGAAGCACTCAAATATTACAATGTACAATCTCCCAATAAAAGTGCAGAGTCTATCTTTACAAATAATATCGAAACTCTGCAAACTGCTAATGATATTATACTTGTGGAAAATATCAGTGCTTGCTTCTCTCTAATAAAAGGTTGTTATGATCGTTATGAAAAAATTTACGCTTTGAGACAAAAGAATTTAGCCTCTTTTTTCATTAACTATAAACCTAACAAAGACTCTAAACTATCATATCATAGGGAGATATTAGTACAGTATATGTCCGACCGCTCCAACCAATCTTTTTTAACGGTACAGAGTGCCGACATAAATCTTGCGAAAATATTTCTTTATAAACTCGAAGAGAGGCATAAAGAAAATATTGAATATTTAGGACTAACCAAATAAAATTTTTATCTTTTCGAAATCTTACAAGTTTCCAATAAACTCTGATCTCTTAGGCGGGTTTCGTTGTTATCGTACATTGCTTTATAGAATGTACGAAACTTCTTTGAACATATATTTATGTATGCTTGTATCTTCTTTTTGAATGATTAATTCTCCGTAAGATGCAATTCCAATAATTTTGCCTTTAAATTTCCCCTCCTTATCACAATACTCAAATACCTCGTCTTTACGGTACAATTTATTCCAGTATTCATTGTCTATTAGCTCGTGATTATCAAGGTTTTGAACAGTGTATAGTGTTTCAAATTCTTTGCAAAATTTTTCCAACACCTCTACTTTGTCTTTTTCATTGCCGTTTATCATAGCTATTGAGATAGGGTTTGGAGCATTGCTCAAAAACTTAGTTTGGTTCACGTTCAAGCCTATGCCACATACCACTCTCGATAGTTGCCCTTTTGTATTAAGGCTATTTTCTATGAGTATTCCCGAAATTTTGAAATCATTTACATAAATATCGTTAGGCCATTTTATTTTTGCCTCAATATCATAGTGTTTGAGAGTGTTTACAAGTGCCAAAGCAACTATTTTAGATACTGTAAACTGTCTATCGGCAGGGGTGTTTTGAGGTTTGAGCATAAACGAGAAAGTTAGGTTTTTGCCCTCCTCACTTTCCCACGAATTGCCTCTTTGTCCTCTTCCAACAGTTTGTAAATCCGTATAAACCAAAGCCATATCCTCATTTATATTGAGGATATGGTCATTGGTTGAATTTGTGCTTTGAATATAATGTATATTCATTATTTTGTAGCTTTGTAATTCTTAACTATATCGTAAGTGTTCAAATATCCCAAACGAACAAGGTCATAAAACTTATTCCAGTTAAGTTTGTGAGATTCGTCAGAGATTTTGTGATAATCAACGTGGTGTCCTGCATAGAATGCCATAAACGAAATGTTTGCATCATAGAAGAAAGGAATGTAGTCAGTTGCACCAGTGTAATCGTCTTGTGTCAAAGCTCCAAAAATTGGAGTTAGTTTTAGATTATATTCTTTGATATTGTTTTCTCCATAAGTGCGATATTCTGGACGAGCAGCGTGGTATTCATAGTCAAATTTGATTGTGCTTTCGTCTTTTGTGTATTCACGAGCAAGCATATCATAATTTATGTTACAAACAATCTCTGTTTCAGGATAAAACTCATTGCGATTATCTACAAAATATTGAGAACCAATCAAACCCAATTCCTCGCCAGTCCAAGCTGCAAAGATAATATCGTAGTTTGGTTTTTCGCCAGTAGCTGCAAACGCTGCTGCCGCTGCCATAACTCCGATAGTTCCAGAGCCGTTGTCGTCTGCACCGTTCCAAATATATCCGTCTTTGATGCCAAAGTGGTCGTAGTGAGCTCCGATAACAAATGATTTAGAAGAATCTTTACCTTTCATTCTGCCAATAACATTGTATGCTACTACATTTTGAGATTTTACACTGCAATTAAGCTCCAACGTTTTGCCATTGATAGCTATTGGACTGTTTTTAGTACCTTTATCTGCTTTTGCAATATATTGATTTACAATTTCTTCCGAAACTAAACTTCTGCCAATTTTTGGAGAAACTTTTGCACTTACAAGTCTATTGTTGCTTTTTGTAGCAAACGAAAGTCTGTGTCTTTCTGGCGAAGGAGTTTCGTTCATATAAAAACTCTTATTTTGTGCAAATATCTCTGATGTCTTAGAGAATGTATCTAAATTATATATAGTGATAACTCCAATAGCTCCACATTCTTCCATATAATCCAAGCCATTGTTTTTTGCATTTCTAAGTGCTTTTTTACGGTCTTTTGTAAAATATTCTTTGTGTGCATTTGGCATACCGTCAATCAAAACTACAATTTTGCCAGAAATATTTGTTTTTACGAAGTCGTTATGTCCAATTTCTTCGTCAATCATACCGTAACCAGCAAAAACTAATTCAGCTTTTACATTTTTGTTTACAAATGATGCGTTGAAATAATCCACATTGTAGCTGAATGTTTCAGAAATTTCTGCATTTGCAGATTTTGCAGTATAAACTTTCAAATAATTGTTTTCTCCGACAGTGTTTTTGATTAGTGCAATTTTTTGGAAATAAGAACGAGTGCCGTCAGAATTAATATCTCCATAAGGCTCAATTCCGTTCATTTGCAAAAGTGAAACAAGATAATTAGCAGCCAAACGTCCACCTCTGTCTATGGTGCTACGGCCTTCCATATAGTCCGAACTAAAAAAATCAAGTTGAGCTTTCAAAAAATTGTCTTTCAAGACCTCAAAACCCTTTTGTTTTGGGCTTTGTTGGGCAAAAGTATTTGCCGAAATTCCAAGCAATACAATGCTTAAAATCAAAATTAATGTTTTTTTCATAATGTTTATATGTTTTTTTTGTTATTTATTCTTTGTCTTTTATTTTTATGTGTTTAATCATAAACACTAATCCAATTCCGCCTACACCAATCAATGAATAAGCCAAATAAGGGTATTTGTTCCAGTACAAAACCACCGAAAAGCTAACCATTGTAAGCATTATTAATATTGATATTAATTTTGATGCTGGGCTTACGCCTTTGGGATTAACGTACTTTCGTATCATTTTGTTTTCTACCAGTTGGTTGTGTAGTGCAATCCAACTATGTGAATATGCCCAAAGAGCCAATAAATATAGTGGGGTAGTGGGTAATCCTGGTACAAAAATCCCAATACTACCTGCAATTAGAGCTAATGTGCCAATAATTATATAAACTGCTTTTTTCGCTTTATTCATAGTCCACAAAAGTATTAAAAATTAATACAATTTCAAAAACTGTTTTTTATTTTGTTTGTTTCTTCAAAAATATTTATCTTTACAAAGTTTATTTCAAAAAATTAGTTTTTTGTTTTGATAGGCTAATTAATTATTTAATGTTATAAAATCTGAATTTTGAAAAGAAAAATATATTTACTCTCACTTATTGCTATTTGGTTTTTATCTTTGAGTGCAATCGTAATCCGAAAAAACACATCTGGAATTGTTGTACAGGATATTTCAAGTCCTGCCGTTGTGCTTACCAACAAACTTTCTGATATTCCAGAGGCTCTCAAATTCGATAAAAGTATAGAACGTTATATGCGTCGTTGGCGTGTAAAGGGACTGACTGTTGGTGTGATGAAAAACAATAAGTTGGTTTATGCAAAAGGCTATGGTTATGCGGATGTTGAAAAAGAAATTGCTTGTGAGGCGTTTAGTGAGTTTCGTTTAGCTTCTATGTCAAAACTCATAACTGGTATTGCAGTTATGAAACTAATAGACGACGGGTATTTGTCGCTTTCCGATAAAGTGTTTGGTGAGGGTTCGTTGCTTGGTAGAGATTATCCAAAATATCGTGATAAAAGGGTTAGCGATATTACAGTGGAGCATCTTTTGCGTCACGAAGGTGGTTTTACTACCCCTATTGGCGACCCAATGTTTAAGATTGAATTAGTTGAGCTTGGTTTGGACGTGGAGCGTCCAATATCTAATGAACAAACTATTGAATATGCACTTTCACGCAAATTAGGTTTCAAACCAGGGCGTTCTCGCAAATATTCAAATGTTGGTTATCTGCTTTTGTCAAAAGTTATCGAAAAAGCATCTGGAAAATCTTATGAGGATTATGTTACTCAAAAAATCCTTATCCCTGCTGGTTGTTATAATACTCATTTGGCAAAAAATCTTTATGAAGACCGAAGGGCTCACGAGGTTAAATATTATTCTGGTTCAAAAGAAGATTTTATTCCTGCGTATGATGGCTCAGGGGATATTCTGCCGAAACAATACGGAGGGAATGATGTAGTTGCTTTGCAGGGTGCTGGTGCGTGGGTATCGACTGTTGGGGATATGCTTAGATTGGCACTTTCGATAGATGGCAAAAATGCAAGTTCTAATTTCAAAGACGTAATTTCTGCCAAAAGTGTTTCCAAAATGCAAACTCCTCTTAGAGGTCGAATGTCTATTGGTTGGGCAAGTGTGAATGGTGGTAAATTTGTGCGAACTGGCTCTTTTTGTGGTACTTCTACCATTATGAGCATAGATCCAGATGGAACAAGTTGGATAGTGCTTTCAAATACAAGCTCTTATATTGGCTATCGTCTGAATAATAATTTTAAATCAATGATGAGAAATTCTTTGAAATCTCTCCCAAAATTTGCTCCCGACAGAAATCTTTTTGACGAAGATTATATAGAGGACTTTATGGATAATCAATAGAGTTCTAAACTCGTCTATCTTGTATATTTTGCCGATACTCATAACTCACGTACTGCTGTACGCTACGTTATATATGTAAAATATCCTAATAGATACGAGTTTATTATAATTTGTACGATTTTGAAAAGAAATTTTTTATTGTAGTTCGCTAAAAACTAAACTTGTCTATTTCTGAAATTCATACATTAATAAAAAAACCTGCCAATTTGGCAGGTTTTTTGTCATGTATATGCTTTGTTATTTAACAGGAGCATTTTTGATAGTTTCTAACAATAATTTGTAGAATTTATCAACTGTTTCGATATTTACTTTTTCGTCTGGTGAGTGAGGGAAACGGATTGTAGGACCAAATGAAATCATATCAAGATTAGTGTATGTTGCACCAATGATACCACATTCCAAACCAGCGTGAACAGCACGAATTTCTGGTGTTTTGCCAAACAAGTCTTTGTAAATCTCTTGCATTTTTTTCAAAATAGGAGATTTCATATTTGGTTGCCAACCTTCGTAACCAGCATCAACTTGAACTTTTGCATTTGGGATTAGCTCAAATACAGAACAAGTCATTTCTATAATATCTTGTTTTTGTGTTTTGCCTGAACTACGAACCAAGAAAGTTAATTCTACGTTATCGCTATTAGTTTTAACTATACCCAAGTTAGATGAAGTTTCAACTAAGTTTTCCATTGCATCTGAGCGTCTAAGAACACCATTTACTACTGCATAAGCAGAGTTTACGATATTGTTTGCAGATACTTTGTCCATAACTTTTGCAGGAGTAGCAATTTCGTTTGCTTTTACACAAATGCCACCATCAACTGCTTCGTACTCTTTTGCAATAAATGCTCCAATTTCTTCGATACGAGCCATTGTAGCTGCTTTTTTGTCTGCTGCTACTGCAATAATTGCATTGCCTTCACGTGGGATAGCATTACGCATATTTCCAGCGTCAAAAGAAACAAGTCTTGCATCAAACTCACGGATAACATAACGAAGAACACGTGCAATTACTTTGTTAGCGTTTGCTCTTTGTAGAATAGCTTCCATACCAGAGTGTCCGCCTTTAAGTCCTTTAACGTCAATTTCGATACCTACCATACCTGCCTCAGTAGCCTCAGTAGAGAAAGGAATGTTTACATTAACGTCTGAACCACCAGCACAACCTACGTATAATTCACCTTCGTCCTCAGAGTCAAGGTTTAGAAGAATATCGCCTTGCAACAGACCTGCTTTTAGACCAAAAGCACCTTCCATACCTGCCTCCTCACATCTTGTGAAAAGAGCTTCGATAAGTCCGTGATTTTCGTTAACGCTTTCCATAACTGCAAGTGCAGCAGCTGCACCCATACCGTTGTCAGAACCAAGTGTAGTGCCGTCAGCAGTTACCCAATCGCCGTCTATATATGCTTGAATAGAGTCTTTTAGGAAATCAAAATCTTTGTCAGAGTTTTTTTGAGGTACCATATCAATGTGTGCCTGCATAATCAAACCCATTCTGTTTTCATAACCTTTTGTAGCAGGTTTTCTCATCAAGATATTGTTTGCATCGTCTTGAATACACTCGATATTGTGTTTTTTAGCAAATTCTTTAAGGTATTCAATGATAGCCTCTTCGTGGTGAGAAGGGTGTGGAATGTTGCAGATTTCTTTGAAAATACCCCAAACCACCTCTGGTTTAAGATTTTCGATTGATTTATTCATAACTTTATAAATTTAATTGATTATATTTGTAGTCGCAAGGTACGAAATTTTTTATTTAAAAAAAAATTATATGAAAAAATTTATGTTATTTATCGAGTATGTCAAAATTGCTGCGGAATCTCTTGCAGCCTCTAAACTTAGAACGTTTTTGACTGTCATAATTATAGGTGTGGGAATATCTGCACTTATTTCTATTAGTACTGCTTCTAAATCTATGGAAAGTACAGTTCAAGATTCTTTCGATTCTTTTGGAGGTGGTGTGGTGTATGTCTATCCTAATTACGACAACTCTTCACAAAATGTTAAGTCCCGAAAAAGACCTTTGCAAATAACTCTTGACCAAGCACAAAACCTTGATAAATATATGAGGGCAGAGGGCAAGGCTACTGTTTCTATTTCTAAATCGGTAGGGGGATTTTCTTTGCTTTATCAATCCAAAAAAACAGAGCCAGAGGTTAGAGTTGTGGCTATTAATGATAATTTTTTGAGTGTAGAGGGTGTTAAGATTGGTAAAGGTGAGAATTTTTCGGAAAAAGATTTTGAAAATAGTGCTTTGAAAGTAATTATTGGAACTGATATTGCAAAAAAATTATTTGGAGATAAAGACCCACTTGGGGAGTATGTAATGTTTGGCGGTACAAAATACGAAGTAATTGCAGTTACCCAAAAACGTGGTACTATGATGAATGGTAATAGTGGAGATAATGAGTGTTATATAGTACTCAATAATTATAAGAAAATTGCAAAAGACAAAAATAATTTCAGTATTCGTGTCAAAGAAAACCCTGATTATTTCAACCAGCGACAAGATTTTATAGATAAAATTACTTCTACATTTAGGATTGTACGCAAACTTTATCCCGTAGATTCAAATGATTTTAGGATTTATGATAGCTCTGAGGGTATGGACGAGTTTAAAACTATTTTTGGAGGAATTACCTTTGCAATCCAAATTTTTGGTTTTATTGCGATTTTTGGTGCGTCTATTGGACTAATGAATATTATGCTTGTTTCGGTTGCCGAAAAAACTCGTGAGATAGGAACTCGTAGGGCTTTGGGAGCAAGTGCAAAAGCTATCAAAATACAATTCTTGGTGGAATCTATTTTGGTTAGTATATATGGTGGTATTTTTGGTATAATATTAGGAATTTCGATAGGTAATGCAGTAGCAATACTTATGCATACAAATTTTGTAGTTCCTTGGTTGTGGATAAATATAGGTCTTGTGATATGTTTTAGTGTTGGAGTTCTTGCTGGATATTTGCCAGCTGTCAAAGCGTCAAAATTAGACCCAATAGAGGCACTTCGTCACGAGTAGTGTGTTTTCTTTTGATTGATAGATATGTATTGAATATAGGTGAATTAATATGTGGTTTTTAGTTTGATTTAATAATAAAGAATTTATTGCGTTGTTATAAATATTTGTATATTAAAGGATTGGGTTTTAAGTTTTTTTTTTATTAAGTTTTTTTAAAATATTATTTGGTAATTAAAAAAATTGTATCTATCTTTGCAACGCAAACGAGGAGAGGTGGGTGAGTGGCTGAAACCACCAGTTTGCTAAACTGACGTACGGGGTAACCTGTACCGGGGGTTCGAATCCCCCTCTCTCCGCCAGATTTTTTCGGGGTGTAGCGCAGTCCGGTTAGCGCACCTGCTTTGGGAGCAGGGGGTCCCAGGTTCGAATCCTGGTACCCCGACGAAAAAATGTTTTTTTAAGGGGTTAATATTAGTTCGGGGTGTAGCGCAGTCCGGTTAGCGCACCTGCTTTGGGAGCAGGGGGTCCCA
>CAZRHJ010000034.1:22050-22218 GCA_964600025.1 uncultured Rikenellaceae bacterium
GGTTCGAATCCTGGTACCCCGACACAACAAGGAGATGTTGAGAAACATCTCCTTGTTGCGTTTATATGCTTTGCCTAAAATGGTACTTTGGGACTTCACAGGGGCTGTTCAAAGGGATCAATCCAGAAAATAGGTGGAGCAAGAAAAAAATATTCTATCTTTGTTGAA
>CAZRHJ010000035.1:0-21549 GCA_964600025.1 uncultured Rikenellaceae bacterium
CATTGTTGTTTAATCTATTACGATTATTTTTAAAATTTTTACCGGACAGCAATAAAAAGCAATGTAATTTGCAGATTTTAAAAAAATCATCTTTAAAAAATTCTACAAATTATTAGCAGATATCACTAAAAAGGCGTTCATAAATGAACGCCTTAATATATAAAATTATTGAAGAATTACAAACCTAATTCTTTCTTAACCAAAGCAGTAATATCTGTTACAGCAGACTCCTCTACATAGATAAAAGGTGGCTGAGTTTTGTCCATTACAAAAGTAATGTGGTTAGCTTGACTAACTTTTTTGATAGCAGCATTTACTTTGTCAAAAACAGGAGCCATAAACTCTTGTTGTTTTTGTTGCATTTCCATTTGAGCTACTTGCTGAAATTCTTTGATAGTGTTTTGAGTATCATTAATTTCTTTTTCTTTTTGCTGACGCATAGCATCAGAATACTGAGAAGCATTTTTTGTGTAAGTGTCGTATTTCTTTTGTAGGTCAAGTTGCATCACTTCCATTTCTTTTTGAAGATTTTTAAGGTGAGCATCAACTTTAACTTTTGCAGAATCAGTTTCTGGCATCAAAGATACGATTTCATCAGCGTTTACGTTAGCAAACTTGATTGACTGAGCATAAGATGATACACTTGCTACCATCAAAGCCAAAACTAAAATTAAGGTTTTTTTCATTTTGTTAATATTGTTAATTATTATTCATTGCTGTGTAGTAAAAATTTAAACGGCATAAAAGTTCTCAACAAACTCGCATCTCTCATACTATCTTGTGTACACAACATAGCGTAGTACGTGAGGCAGAGCATCGTCAAAGTAGGCGAGTTTCGTTGTTAGCGAACAGTACTAATTATTATTCAGTTAGACCAAGTGCTTGTTTAACTGCACCAGTTAAGTTAATGGTCTCTGACTGGTAAATAGTATTTTTCATAATCGAAAAATCAAATACCATTTGGTAACCTTTTTCCTTAGCAATTCTTTCAACTACTTGTATCACTTCTTGCTCGATAGGCGAAAGAAGAGACTTTTGTTTTTGTGCTAATTCACCGTCTTTACCAAAAATTTCTTCCTGCAATTTATTTGCAGCCTTTTCATTTTCGATAACCATTTCTTTAAGTTTTTGAGCTTCAACCGAACTCAATTTTCCATTACTTTTCGAATAAATATCAAAAAGCGACTTAGCTTGTTCTAATTTAGCATCAATTTCTGCTTGTTTACTTTTTGCAAAAGACTCAATCTCCGACTGAGCTTGTTTGTATTTAGGGTGCGATGTCAATATCTCAGTACTATAAATATAAGCTGCATTTGACTGAGCA
This sequence comes from uncultured Rikenellaceae bacterium, assembly GCA_964600025.1. Taxonomy (GTDB): domain Bacteria; phylum Bacteroidota; class Bacteroidia; order Bacteroidales; family Rikenellaceae; genus JADFUS01. The sequence continues at coordinate 1,325 of CAZRHJ010000035.1, forward strand.
TAAACAACAGTAGTAAGCACCAACACGAACAAAGTTAAAATTATTTTTCTCATAATAAAACGTTTTTTAATAGTTATTTACTATTTTTTAGAATTCTTGTCCCATTGTGAAGTGGAATTGGAATCCAGAAGGTTTAGTTTCACCAGGAAGTCTATCAAATCCATAACCTAAGTCAAGACCAAATTGTCCAACGATTGGCAAGAAAATTCTCAAACCCACACCGATAGATTTTTTCAATTCAAAAGGATTAAACGATTTCCAATCTTTGTAAGCATTACCACCCTCGGCAAATATCAAACCAAACATTGTTGTTCCGGGAGTATTCACAAATGGATAACGCAACTCTACGGTATATTTTGAATATATACGACCTTGTTGTCCATATTCAGCAAGTGGAGTCAAAGACCCGTCTTTATAACCTCTCAAAGACACATACTCTATACCATAAAGATTGTATCCACCGATACCACTACCACCGACACTATATCCTTCAAACGGAGATTGAGCATTTTTGTTGTAATATCCCAAATAACCAAAATGTGCTGCTGCGTGGAAAACTAATTTTTCATTTGCTAACAATCCTTGGAATACACGTGCTTTGAAATTAACTTTATAATATTCAATAAATCTATATCTTTCTTGGTCTGTCAAATTTGGATTATCATAATATCCTTCTTTTTTCATCAAAGAATAAGGAGGAGTTGCCGACAATTTAATTGTAAATTCTGAACCAGAAGTTGGGTACAAAGGAGAGTTTACAGAGTTTCTCGACAAAGCCAATTCCAATGCTATGATATGAGATATACCATCTTTGAACAAGAAGTTTGGCCAGTTTTTAAGTTTGTAGTGTTGGTAGTTCAGACCTGCACTAAATGTAAAGTAAGGGTCTGGCCACGACAAACGAGTACCAAATCTTGCACTTGCACCAAGTGTTGCAAAACTTGCTGTACCAGCATCAAACACAGTACGACCATTAGTTTGTGATGAATAGTAAGCACTAATTGCAAGAGAGTTAGGTTTGTTACCCCCCAACCACGGCTCTATAAACGTAAACGAAAAGTTTTTGTAGTAAGTACCATTTGACTGCACTTGTAACTTAAATATCTGGTTATCACCTGCTGGATAAGGTCTCCACGCACCTTTCTTAAACATTTTTTTCAGAGAAAGGTTTTTGAAAGTAATACCAATACCAACCACAAATGTACCTCCACCAAAACCACCACTAAAATTAAAACTATCGGTAGATGCTTCTTCCAAATTAAATTTAATATCAACCAAAGAGTTAGAAACTGGCAACAACTCAGGCATAACAGATGCTTGGTCGAAGTTACCCATTTGATTAATTCTTTGGATAGTATTTACAAGTAATTGTTCTGAATACAATTCCCCAGGTCTAATAAGCAAATCACGTCTAACTACTTTGTCGTGAGTACGAGTATTACCAGCAATAATCACATCATTGATAGTAAATTGATTACCCTCAAATACTCTAACATCAATATCAACAGTATCTTTTGCTACTTCTGTTTCTACTGGCACTACATCTGATTGCAAATAACCGTCGTTTTGGTACAAACCACGAATATTGACAATACCTTTTTTCATTACTTCGGCAAAATCCAAACCTAATTTCACTTTTAGGTTTTTACCGTCATAAACATCACCTTTTTTGATATCCAAGATTCTTTCCAAATAATCATCTGGATATTTTTCGTTACCAGTAAAAGATATATTTCTATAATAGAATTTATCTCCTTGATAGATTTTAAAATTCAAACCAATTTTTTTGTCATCTACCTTATATACCGAATCTGCCAAAACAGTAGCATTACGATAACCCTTAGATTGCAAAAATGCTACGATAGAATTTTTATCTTCTTGCAGTTTGTCCTCTTTATATTTTGCACCTTTAAAAATATTAAACAAAGATTTATGTTTATTATTTTTCATAGCCGAACGCAAACGTTTAGCTTTAATTTCTGGGTCAGTTATACCATCAAAAGTAATTTCTTTAATTTTAATCTTAGATTTTTTATCAACCACAAAATCCACTTTCACAAAACTTCTATTTTGAAATTTTAGTGTATCTGGCATAATTCTTGGCACAACGCTAACATTATAGAAACCTTTTTTCTTATAAAAATCAACGATAGCTTTTTTGGAAGATTCCACAAGGTATTCAGAATACTGAATATTTCTGACAAGTCTAAGACTCTCTATAAGTTCACGTCTTTGGGCAGAAGAAACCCCCAAAATACGCCAATCCGAAACAAACGGACGATCTTTAAGTCTAAGCTCCAAATACAAATCATCACCATCTGTCTGTTGAAAAACTTTAATATCCGAATAAAGTCTTGCTTGCCAAAGTTTTTTGATTGCATTAGAAACATAATCACTTGGAACATAGATTGAATCACCAATTTTAAGCCCCAATGAATTTATCAACATATTAGTATTAATAGTACTAATACCTGTTACTTTAACATCTTTTAGCAAATAACGTTTTGGTTCGCTGTAACTTACAACTCCCTTTTGTGGTAAACGAATGAGCGTGTCTTGTTGAGCGTTAGCCGCTGTCCAAACACACATCATCATCATTATAATTAATAATTTTTTAATTTTCATTAATTTAAAGTATTTTATATATTTCCAAAACGTCTTTTTCGTTTTGCGTATGCTTCTAATGCTTCTATATATTGTTTTTTGCCAAAATCTGGCCACAATATATCCGTAAAATAAAACTCGCTATATGAACATTGCCACAACAAGAAATTTGAAAGTCTGCACTCTCCACTTGTTCTAATAACCAAATCTGGGTCAGGCAACGATTGTGTATATAGGCTATTATTTATCACCTCCTCGTTAATATCCTCTATATTCAATTTCCCGTCTGCTACCCTCTGAGCTATTAGTTTTGTAGCATCAATAATTTCGTTTCTCGAACTGTAATTCAGTGCAATAACCAAAGTCATAGTGGAATTATCCACAGTTTCTTTTTCACAAATATCAACATAAGATACCACTTTTTCACTAAGTTCCTCTCTTCTCCCAACGAACAAAACTCTAACACCTTTTTCTTTCAAAAGTTCTTTCTGTTCAGTGATTGTCGAACAAAACAACTCCATCAAATACTCTACTTCTTTGCTCGGACGACTCCAATTCTCCGAAGAGAAAGCATACAAAGTAAGGCATCTAACACCCGATTGAAGAGATTGGTCAATTACTTCTTTTACAGAATTAACTCCCATAAAATGTCCATAAGAACGCTCATAACCATTTTTTTCTGCCCAACGACCATTGCCGTCCATTATGATAGCAACGTGCAAAGGAACACCACAATTTTCATTACAAATTGTAGTATTATCAATCCCCACGACAGTATTTTTTGGCAAATCTCCCATAAACATATATTTTGAGCAGTTGCAAAGATATTAAAAATATGCTAAAATGCCAATAATCGCCAAGTTTTTTAAGCAATTTCTGAAATTTTAAGCATCATTTTTTTATTTTTGTCTTTGATCCATTCCCCACATCAACTTTTCTCTTAACGTTTTATAAAAAGATATGTTGTGTAATTTTATAAAAGTAGCATTTTTTGTTGATTTAACAATGGTAACCGAGGTAGATTCCCCACACTCAAACTCTCTATTATCCAGAGTTGCAAGTATATCATTGGTACGACTTACGGCACTTATTTCTATTTTGGAACAAGACGAAACAATCAAAGGACGCATATTAAGATTATGCGGAGCAATAGGAGTAATCATCATACACTCACACTGAGGAGCAATAATAGCACCACCCAAACTCATAGAATAAGCAGTCGAACCTGTTGGAGTACAAACAAGAACCCCATCTGCCATATATTGGGCAACATTCTCAGCATTTATACGAACATTCAATTCCACCATACTCAGTCCTTTTTTCTGAATTCCAAATTCATTCAGAGCGTGTTCTCCAAGTTCCTCACAATAGAGCATTGGACGATGTTCTATACTATAATTTCCATTAACCAAATCATCTATTAGCGTTGTTATTTCGGCCTTTGGCACATTAGCCAAAAAGCCCAATCTACCGCTATTTACGCCCAAAATAGGAATACCCGTATCAAAAAACATATTGACACACTTCAAAAACGTACCATCTCCACCATAGCTTATCACTATCTCTACTCCACTGGGCAAATCCTCGGTAGAGCAATAACTTTTAATATTGCGTTTAACTCTGTTTTCGATATTCAACGCAAAATCACAATTAAAGTAACACTCAATAGAGTGTTGCTCCATTAGCATCAACCAAAAATTCAAATCCTCCAACGGCATATATTTTTCGCCACTGGTATAAAGTGCTATTTTCATATATTTTCTCTTTAACCAAAAATACTGCTCTATTACCCACAGCGTAAAGAGCAGTATTAATATTATAAGGTAAATTATTTTTTAGGCTGAGAAACAATAGACTCACGCATTGTAGTGTCAGCTTGAATATTTTGCATTTTGTAGTAATCCATAATACCCAAATTACCATTTCTAAATGCTTCTGCCATAGCAAGTGGCACTTCAATTTCAGCCTCAATAACTTTTGCTTTTGCCTCTTGTGCTTTCGCTTTCATCTCCTGCTCCATAGCCACAGCCATAGCACGGCGTTCTTCGGCACGAGCCTGAGCAATGTTTTTATCTGCATTAGCTTGATCCATTTGCAAGAAAGCACCAATGTTTTTGCCCACATCAATATCTGCAATATCAATACTCAAAATCTCGAAAGCAGTACCAGCATCAAGACCTTTGTTCAACACAACTTTTGAGATAGAATCTGGGTTCTCCAAAACTTCTTTATGACTTGCCGACGAACCAATACTCGAAACAATACCCTCGCCAACACGAGCCAAGATAGTTTCTTCACCTGCACCACCGACCAACTGTTTAATATTTGCACGAACCGTTACCCTTGCTTTTGCAATCAACTGAATACCGTCTTTCGCAACAGCCGAAACTGGTGGAGTATTAATCACTTTTGGATTTACACTCATCTGAACAGCCTCAAAAACATTACGACCTGCAATATCAATAGCAGTAGCCATTCTAAAATCCAAAGAAATATTTGCTTTTTGGGCAGAAACCAAAGCGTGTACCACGTTTTGAACATTACCACCTGCCAAAAAATGCGACTCTAATTCGTTTGGATTAAGCACCAAACCAGCTTTTGTTCCCTCAATCATTGAAGTTACAATTACTGATGGTGGTACTTTACGCCATCTCATCAAAACCAAATGCAACAAACCTATTTTTACCCCAGAAATAGTAGCCGAAAACCACAATCCAATAGGAATAAAATACAAAATGATTGCTAATAAAAATATTACCAGAAACGGCAATAAAATAAAAGATACTTGAAATGCTTGTTCTTCCATAATTGTTTTATTTAGTTATTTTTTTTACTATCACTATACTACTATCAAAAGCAATTACCTCAACAGCAGTACTATTATCTATAAATCCCTCAAAACTTTTTGCTTCGTATATTTCGCCACCCAACACGACTGAACCCATTGGATTAAGCCTTGTTTTAGTGTAACCTTGCTCCCCGATAGAAATTTTCTCATCAGCATTTTCCGAAACTTTTGAAGAAATAGTTTCTTTTAAAGACATTCTACTAAGATTTTTTTTGCGTACCGACAAATAAAACATTATCAAAAGTAAAATAGCCGAAACTAAGAGGGTAATCATAAAACCTTGAATTCCAAAATCTTGATACGCATAATAAAGCGAAAACATAAAGGCTATAATCGAGCCTATGGCTGCGACTGTAATCCCCGGCAACAGAAAAATCTCTGCTAACATCAGAATTACACCCACCAAAATCAATAGTGCAATAACTGTAATTTCCATAAAAATTGTTTTTAATAGTTTTATGGTGCTAATATACGAATTATTTTTTAATTTTCACTAATTTTGAATCAGCCCATACATCTTTTTGTATAGCAAGTGCCTCATTATAGTCGTCAAATACTCCAAACGTGTATATATTGTCTATTACAGTAATTTGTTTTGCAGGGGCTAATTCTTTAAGCTTTGCTTCCAAAGCATCGTCCATAAACTTAAATTCCAAAGAAAACAAACTTTCTGCTGCATCTACTGGATATATCGAACCGTCTGCCAAAACCTTACCTCCTTCTTTGAATTTTGTAATTGTAGGTCTAAGCCCCAAACTCGAAAGACGCTTAATATCGGCCTTTGCCTCATCGTGAGTTCGATAAACCCCTGCATAATATTCCGTTTGTTTTTTATCGTTCACCATTTTGTATAGTGGTTGCAGTTTGCGAATAACACTCGAAGGAGAAAGAGCCTTAGTGAGCGTAACTACTCTATTGTAATACACCTCACCAACAGTTGGCACTACTACTGTTCTAATTTCATCGCCTTGTTTTACAACAAAAGCTTTGTAAATCCCCAAAACTTCGTAGTCTGCATAAATATAATTTGGAAGAACAATATTTTTGATACTCAACCTCTTATAATTTTCATTTTTGACAATACTATTTAATGAATCCACAGTATTCAATGCACCTATTTTACCAGCAACTATTTTTTCGTATTCGTTAGAGAGTTTTTTCTCCGCAAAATACGAATAGAACGAAGCGGCAAACAAAGATTGTTGAATATCCGACAAATCAGCTCTAATATTCCTACCCTTGTTATTCAAACTTTCTAATACATCTTGCGAAGTATTAAGTTTTTCCATCATACGTGAGTACACATATATTTTAGTATCATATATATTGCCCCAAATATTTTTGAAATCCATTTGAATTTTCAAAGAAATACGATTAATACTATCAGCTGAATTAATCAAAGAATCTGCATCTTGAATATCTAAACCCTGAGTTCTCAGTGTTGAATCAATCTTTTGAATTTGAGAATACAAATTATTTATTTTAAGAATTGAATTGTGATACAATGTATCCAAACTATGTTCTTGTACCAAAATCCGTCTTTCTTCATCACTAATATTATTTTTAACAAAATCTAAATCAAGCACATACACAGATACAGTTTTTGTGCTATCGCTTTTGTCATCTTCTAATTTATTAAGTACAAACTCCTCCTCCAAAAGGCTTTTTTGCGATAATATGTTGGCAATTTGATTTTCATATTCAAACTGCTTACTCTCCATATCCAAAATAACTTTAATCAAAGTCGCACGACTTTGAGGATTTTTCATCACACTATCCCTAACTATTTGTAGTTGGTTTTTAATTGAATCTTTTTGATGATTAAGTGTTTTTAATGATTTCAGAATTTCTACATACTGAGAATTACTATTAAGAGTGTCAACACTTTGGGCGTAAACACTAACTATACTAAAATATGCAACAAAAAGAGTAATAAAAAATCTTATCTTCATAACTAAATTAAATTTCTAAGTAAAAAACTACTTCCAACTACTAAACAAAAATAATTGGAAAAAACCAAATAATTCCATACGCCCTGCCAACATAATCAATGAATAAATAAATTTCATTGCCTCTGGCACATTAGCATAATTACTCAAAGAACTAACCTCGCCAAACCCCGGGCCAGAATTCGAGATACAAGCCACACTTGCCGTAAAAGCAGTTGTCAAATCCATACCAAAAGCCGTACCGAGTAGCGTTCCCACAATGGCAGTAGCAGTATATAGAAGTATAAACAAAAGAGTAGCTATAATTAGTGTATTATTTGTTTTCAAATTACCAAATTTAATGCGAATAATAGCGTTTGGGTGTTGTAGTTGCAAAAATTGAGCCTTAAACGCTTTGTAAAGCATCACCATTCTATCTGCCTTCACACCTCCACCAGTCGAACCTGCACAAGCACATTGATAGGTCAAGAATATAATAATAAGTACGGATAAAGCAGGCCAATTACCAGTATCAATAGTTGCAAACCCAGTTGTTGTAATCAAAGAACTGACTTGAAATGCTGCCAACCTTAACGAATGCCAAAAATCATAGTAATTTTCAGCCCATAGATTGAATGTTACAACTATAATAGAAACAACTGTCAAACCATAGTAATAACGAGCAACCTCAGATCTAAAAATATTATTTCTACGAGATGTTATAGTAGAGTAAATCAATGCAAAATTAGTACCAGATAGTAGCATAAAAATAATCAAAATAACCTCAATAGAAATAGAGTTATAGAAAGCTATACTTGCATTTTTTGTACTAAAACCACCTGTTGCAATAGTAGAAAAAGAGTGATTTACAGCATCAAACCAATTCATTCCAGCAAGTTTCAAAAGAACTAACAATATTAGCACATTGAAAATATATACAAATAGTATTATACGTATAGCTTTTTGAATTTTGAAGTTGAAAGTTTCTTTTGCAAAGGCAGACATTTCTACACTTGATAAAGTCATACGACTCTGCCCCATTATAGGCATAAGTGCCAAGGCAAAAATAACTACACCTGCACCACCAATCAAATGGGTACTACTACGCCAAAACAACAAACTTCGTGGCAAAGCCTCTACGTCAGAGAGTATGGTTGCACCAGTGGTCGTATAGCCAGAAACACTCTCAAACCAAGCGTTCATAATCGAGAACTCCCCTCCCCACAACAAAAAAGGTAATATCCCTACCAAACAAGATAGAGTCCAAGCCCCAACAACTATTGCATAACCTTCTTTTTTGTTAATAATCTCACGCTCTACATTAAATATCATTGGGAACAAGCCCAATATTGCTGTTAGCACAAAACTCATCAACAACGGAAAGAACCCAGTATCCACACCATCATACACAGAAATACCGATACTAAACAACATAAACAAAGAGTTTAGTAACAAAGCTAATCCTATATATCTAATTACTATGTGAAATCTCATTATTAATTATCTTCTTTAAAGAACATTTCTTTTTTATTTACTGATTTATTTTCAGAAATTAAGTCCAAAATATATTCTTTTAATTTATAAACTTCATCTTTTCCATCTACTTTTACCACAAACGGAGTTTTTGAAACCAAATAAGCATCAAGTGATTTTGTAAGTTTAACAACTGGTTTTAGGAAATGATTATCAAGCAAAACATAAAATATCACAAGTATCAAAATCATAAAAATAATTGCTGTAATACCGAGCATAATTGAGCGATAAATACCATCATCTATTTTTGTAGTTTGATTAACTACATAGGTTTGAGATAGCACCATATACTCTTTTACGTGTTTTGTAAAAGAAAAATACACGTCCGATTGAAAGATATAATACCAACTATCATCGGTATTTATATCTTGATATTTTTCACGTATTCTGTTTTTGTAAATTTCGACATCTTCTGCAATAGTTCCAGCGTTTTTAAGCATATTATTATTGACAAACGAAGAGGTCATAACACTATCCATTTTCAACAAAATACTTTCGCTCATAATCATAAGCGAATCTTTATTTTTATTAACCGAATATTTATAAAAAACATCATTATGCTGTTGAGCCAAATCAAGCAAGTTGGTGGACATTTGAATACTTTTTGCACCAACATCAATAGCTTTACGAGAAGAATTACTAAGAATAACCAATTCCAAATACGAACTAATTCCAGCAATAATAAGTATTGTTCCCAAAGCAATAAATGCTTTCCTAACACGATTTCTTATACCCATAATATCTTTTGTTTATTACGACTTTCTACACAGAAACTTTAATTTGCAAAATTAGCTTAAAATTATAGATTTTCATAGTTTTAAAGCAACTATTTTATCTTACTACTAAAACGCAAGTTATTGTAGCATATTCCCAAAAGGCTCAAACTAAGGCAGTTAGTTGCATATTATCGTCTTATAAACTTTTAGATACTCAAAAACTATAACACACAAACAACCTAATAATCAGAAACTTACACACATTAAAAATAAAAAAAACAATTTCAAATACAAATAATTTTGAATATTTGTAAAATAAAAACTATCTTTGAAAAATATATCATATTATTTTCAGCTATGGACATTTATTCGACGAATAAAGAAAAAATTTTAAATCTTCTTAAAACAAAAGGATTAATAAAAATTAATTGTTTTAACAAAGCCCTTGATATTTTTCAGGACTTCAAAAATATTCTTCACGAAACATCTGGGGATATCAACGACGAAATGCCAAACATTCGTAGTCTAAAAATGGACTACCGAGATAGAGGCAAATTTGAAGCTCAGTTACAATTTGGCGACGACATATTGATTTTTAATATGCACACAGATATTTTTCAGTTCCCTGACACTCACCCTGTATGCAAAACTCCTTATGCCCTACAAGACGACAACAACACTTTGTGTGCAGTAGTAAATGTTTATAATTTCCTATCAAACTCATTCAAATACAATCGAGAATCAGACGAAGGATATTTGGTAGCAAGAATATTTGTAAACCACGAAGGATATTATTTTGTAGAAGGCAAAAACTTAGAGCAACATAGCTACGATATTTTCGGAACAAAAGTAATTTCAGAAGAAATATTAGTAGATATCATACAATCGCTTGTGCTTTATACTTTGGATTTTGATTTGCTCGTACCAGACTACAACGCTGTTAAGGTCATTGATTCGGATATGATAAACAACCGTATCGACAACTCAAAAGCAGACACTGGCAAAAGACTATACAGTGAATTTGACATTTCTGATATAAAAAGATAAACACACGTCTCTAAAATAAAAAATCCGTAAGAATATTATCTTACGGATTTTTTATTTAGACAATGCAGTTCCAAAATAGGAAGATTTAACGCACTTTGTAAATATAAGTAATCGTACCAGTTTGTATAAACTTAGCACCTGCATCACGATTAAATCGAGCTTTACGTGCAGCAGCAATAGCCTCCGAAACAAGTCTACTATCAGATGTTGTAGAACCACTCGCACGATAAGTTGCAGCAGTTACTTTACCTTCTTTGTTCACTTGTATATTCACAACCACTCTACCCTCATTATTCGAAGTATAGCGAGGTCGAGGCAATGTTCCAACAATATTACGACCATCAAGCGAGAATCCATCTGTGATAGTATGATTATCGCTAAACTGACTACCTTGTGTCGAACCCATAGTTCCTTTGCCAGATTTTTCACCTATCGAAGTAGATGTTGAACCATTGTTAGCACTATACAAAGCACTTTTGTTTACCTGCTTTTTTGTAGTAGTTTTTGCAGACGAAGTTTGCAAAACAGCATCTTCTGCATTATCATTATCTTTTATTTCAGTAGGTTTATTAGATGCATTTGGGACATTTTGCTTAACAGCTTTTTTGATAGACTTAGGCTGAGAGGCAGGAGTAGATACTTTTGCCTCTTGTGTTTTTGCTTTTTGCAGAAGTTTATAACCTCTACCCTCTTGCATATCACCCAAAGCAACCAACACTCCCTCTTTTGGAGGATACTCCCTAAAAGTTTCTTTTACAGTAAAATCCACAAAAATAAGAGCCACCACCGCAATTACGACGTAAGCCGACACAAACAGCAAAGCTACCTTTCTGTCCCCACTTTTAACCTCATTATAATATCTCATTACGATGTAAATATTGCGACTAAGGTTTAGTCATCATAAACAAAGAATATTGGTTACGTTTTGCAATGTTCATAACCTTTGCAAACTCCTCAACCGAAACTCTTTTGTCCATATTCAACATTACGATAGGTTTTTCTACATCTTTGAAACGTTTTTGAAGACGTGCCTCCAAAGCACTAAATTCAATTTGTTCTTTGTCGATGAAGTACACCAATTTGTCTGTTACAGAAATTGTTGTAGTTGGTTTATCACTCACTTGATTACTACTCTTAGGCAAAAGAATTTTAAGAGCATTAGTATTAATAAGAGTGGTAGCAACCATCAAGAAAATCAGCAACAGGAACATCATATCGGTCATAGACGCAGCACCGAAAGACGTTTCTACTTTTGAACCTCGTTTAATTGCCATTATTTATTCTCCTGAACAGGTTGATTTAAAATATCCATAAATGCAATAGAGTTAGCCTCCATTTGGAAAACTAATTGCTCAATTTTTTGAACCAAGAAGTTATAGCCAAAATAAGCAGGAATACCCACAACCAAACCACCAACAGTAGTAACCATTGCAGTGTACATACCGCTCGAAAGCAAAGCTAAATCGACAGTACCACCAGCTTGTGCAAGATTCATAAACGCCTCGACCATACCTATAACAGTACCCAAGAAACCAATCATAGGAGCACCACCAGCGATAGTAGCCAAGAAAGGCAAATTATGTTCCAATTTAGCAACTTCAAGATTTGCAGCATTCTCAATCGAAGAATGAATCTCGCTAACTGGACGACCAAGATGCTCAATTCCTTTTTCAATCATACGAGCAACAGGGGTGTCAGTGCTTTTACAAACCTGCAAAGCAACACTAATCTTGCCGTCATACATCAAATCTTTGATTTTGTTCATAAAATCAACATCTACACGATTAGCTCTTTTTATAACACGAAATCTCTCAACGAAAATAAAAATTGCATAACCCAAAAGAACAGCAAGTGGAATCATCAACCAACCACCAGCCATTATCAACTCACCCAAACCAACAGTGTTTTCAGCTGTTGTTTCTACAATCTCGGCAGGAAGCATTTCTCCTGCTGCTTCTTGAAATAAACCCATATCTTTAATTTATTATTTTTTAATAGCCACAAAATTAATACTTTATTTTAAAATTCATACATTTTTTCTTTAAGTTTTAACTTTCTACTGCTCAAAGGGGTCAATCCAAAGATTTTCTTGTAGTTTGCAACCAAGTAAGAAGACTGACTATAACCTAATATTTCTGAAATTTGCAAAACAGATTTATCGGTAAAATTCACAAGCAACCACGCATAGTTGATTTTCTGTAAATTTATCCACTTCTGCGGAGTTATACCAATATATTTATTAAAAATTCTAATTATTTGGAATTTACTCTCAGACAGATTATTAGCAATATCATCTAAACTCAATTCACTATATATATTTGTAAGAACATAGTTCTTCACTCTAAAAAACAAATCATTACAGCACTTATACCAAGTTATTTGCTCCTTAAAATCCGAGTTCATTGCACAAGCTCTACACAATAGATTTAAAATCTTTGTATTTTTATAATCCTCAAAACTAATTATATCCCTAAATACGAATACACTTTTGTGATATTGCACACACGTACTACTATTTATTTTCAATGCATATTTACTTAAACTATCCAAATTAACATTGCGGGTACTATACTCAGAGTCGTAATCAAAAATAACATAATGCCCACGCTCCACAAAAGCACAGCAATTCTCGGCAATATGCACCGTCAAGCAAGATGATACCAAGACTATTTTACCCTTTTTAACAAAAAAAAATGAATTACTTTTCACAAACACTATATTACAATCAGTCATACATAAATAATATTAAGATTAATCTACAATATTACAATTTATTATTGTTTTTTATGTGATTTATTTATTATTTTTTACTTATCAAAAATTTTAAACAAAAAGAGACTAACAAAATATTGATAATATAAATAAAATTCATTATCTTTGCCGAATTAATTAAGGGTGATTATTTCATTTTATAATCACAAAAAACATCAAAAAAACATCAAACAAATTAATATTTTATGGCTGAAAATACAATCTTATCGAAATTAGAGGGAATTAAAACAAAATATGAAGATATTTCAAAGCAAATATCCGATCCCGAAGCTATGTCCGATATGAAGCGTTACATACAACTCAACAAAGAGTACAAAGAGCTAACGCCTATTGTAGCCGCAAGTGAGAAATATCGTTCGATGGTAGAAAACTTAGCGTCTTCAAAAGAACTTTTAGCGACAGAGAAAGACGAAGATATGCGAGAAATGGCAAAAGAAGAGATAGACACTATCGAAAAAGAACTTCCATTGTTGGAAGAAGAAATAAAACTTCTTTTGATACCTGCCGACCCACAAGACTCAAAAAATGCTATGATGGAAATTCGTGGCGGTTCAGGTGGCGACGAAGCAGCTATTTTTGCAGGCGACCTATTCAGAATGTACGTTCGTTACTTCGAGAAAAAGGGCTGGAAATACGAGGTAAATTCGATTAACGAAGGCACAAGTGGTGGATACAAAGAGATAATCATATCTATTAATAGCGAGGGAGCATATGGAATTCTAAAATACGAATCTGGGGTTCACCGTGTACAACGTGTGCCACAGACCGAAACTCAGGGTCGTGTTCATACCTCAGCAGCATCTGTTGCAGTACTACCAGAGGCAGATGAATTTGATATTGAACTTAAAACGGAAGATATTCGTAAAGATACATTCTGTTCTTCGGGTCCGGGCGGACAGAGTGTTAATACAACATACTCTGCAATCCGTTTGACACACATTCCGACAGGTATTGTAGTACAATGTCAGGATCAAAAATCTCAGTTGAAGAACTACGACAAAGCACTTGAAGAACTACGTACACGTATATATAATATAGAATACCAAAAATACTTGGACGAAATTTCTTCAAAACGTAAAACTATGGTATCGAGCGGCGACCGCTCTGCAAAAATCCGTACATACAACTACCCACAAGGTAGGGTTACAGACCACCGTATAAACTTTACTTCATACAACCTTTCAACAGTAATGGACGGAGAGATTCAAGAGTTTATCGACAAATTGCAGTTTGCAGAAAATGCAGAACGCCTACGTGCAAACGAAGAAGATTAATATATATAGAGCTATGAACAAACAAGAGCTTTTTGAACAAATACAAAAGAAACAAAGTTTTCTATGCGTTGGTTTGGATACAGATATTCGCAAAACTCCTGACTGTCTAAAAAATTCAGAAGATGCGATTTTTGAATTCAACAAAAGAATAATCGACGCAACAGCAAAATATACAGTAGCATACAAACCAAACCTTGCGTTTTACGAACAAAACGGAAGCAAGGGTTATATCAGCTACGAAAAAACTATTGCCTACATTCACCAAAACTACCCAGAAATCTTCATTATTGCCGACGCAAAACGTGGAGATATTGGCAACACATCAAAAATGTATGCAGATTCATTTTTTGAGAGTAGCAATGTAGATGCTGTTACACTTTCGCCATATATGGGCAAAGACACTGTTGAGCCATTCTTGAAATACGAAGGCAAATGGGCAGTTCTATTGGCACTTACATCAAACCCATCATCGGCAGACTTTGAGACAGAAAAAATGGCAAACGGAGAATATTTGTTTGAGTGTGTATTGAGAAAGTCAATGCAATGGGGCAACGACAACAACACAATGTATGTTGTAGGAGCAACAAAGGCACAAATGCTCGAAGATATCCGCAAGATAGTTCCAGAACATTTCCTATTAGTTCCGGGAGTTGGAGCACAGGGAGGTTCACTCGAAGAAGTTGCAAAATATGGTATGAACAGTCATTGTGGACTACTTGTAAACTCTTCACGAGGAGTTATCTATGCAGATTCATCAGAGAAGTTTGATGAAGTTGCAGGACAGAAAGCAAAAGAATTACAAGAACAAATGCAATCATTGCTAAAAGCATATATGAAATAAACTAACAAATTAATAATAATAAAAATTTAAAGCTATGATTAAACACATCGCTACATCAGGTAAAACTCGTCAAGAGCACGACTTACTTGGTTACAAAGAAATTCCTTGCGAATACTTGTTCGGTATCCAAACTCTACGTGCAGTAGAAAACTTTGATATGACAGGTACAACACTTTCGCACTACCCTAACTTTGTAAAATCTCTTGCAATCGTTAAGGAAGCTGCTGCAAAAGCAAACTGTGATTTGGGTATTATGCCAGTTGAAATCAAAGACGCTATCGTTAAAGCTTGTGAAGAAATCAAAAATGGCGAACACCACGAACAATTCGTAGTAGATATGATTCAAGGTGGAGCAGGTACTTCTACAAATATGAACGCTAACGAGGTTATCGCAAACCGTGCATTGGAAATTTTGGGACACCAAAGAGGTGAGTACCAATATTGCCACCCAAACAACCACGTAAATATGGCTCAATCAACAAACGACGCTTACCCAACATCAGCTCGTATGGCAGTTGTTCTAAGCACACCAGCTTTGGTTGACGTATTGAAAAATTTGGTTGCAGCATTCCGTGCTAAGAGCGAAGAGTTCAAAGAAGTTATCAAAATGGGTCGTACTCAAATGCAAGATGCAGTTCCTATGACTTTGGGTCAAGAATTTGGTGCATTTGCTACAACTCTTGCTGAGGAAATCCTACGTATCGAAGAAAACTCTAAATTGTTCCTTGAAACAAATATGGGTGCTACTGCAATCGGTACTGGTATCAACTCAGATCCAGACTATACACCAATTTGTACAGAATATATGTGCAAAATCACTGGTCTTCCATTCGTTTACGCAACAGATATGGTTGAAGCTACAAACGATACAGGTGCATTTATTATGTTCCACGCTGCATTGAAACGTTTGGCAGTTAAACTTTCTAAAATCTCTAACGACCTTCGTTTGATGTCATCAGGTCCTCGTTGTGGTTTTGCAGAAATCAACCTACCTCCAATGCAACCAGGTTCTACAATTATGCCAGGTAAAGTAAATCCAGTTATTCCAGAAGTTGTTAGCCAAGTTGCTTACAAAGTATGTGGTAACGATACTACTGTTACTATGGGTGTTGAAGCTGCTCAATTACAGTTGAACCCAATGGAGCCAACAGTTATCTACTGTGTATTCCAATCTATGGAAATGCTTATCAACGCAATGGAAACATTCCGTATCAGATGCGTTGAAGGTATCACAGCTAACGTTGATCGTTGTCGTGATATGGTTTACAATTCTATTGGTCTTGTAACAGCACTTAACCCATACTTAGGTTACGAAATGTCTACTGAAATTGCTAAAACAGCATTGGAATCTGGCCGTAGCGTTTACGATTTAGTAATCGAAAAAGGTTGTATGACAAAAGCTGAGCTTGACGAAGTTTTGAAACCAGAATATATGGTTAAACCTCGTAAATTCCCTAAACAAAAATAGTGAATTAAGCGATTAATATTAAAAAGGTGTCCCTTAGGGACACCTTTTTTGTTTAATAGCACCACCCTAAAAAAAATCATATAACAATAAGAAGGAATTAAGTAGTATTTTAAATAGGATTGTCCGCTAAAAACGAAACTCGTCTATCTTGTCTATTTCGCCGATACTCTGCCTCACGTACGCCAGTACGCTACGTTATATATGCAAAATAGCCTAAGAGATCCGAGTTTATTGGGAACTTGTAAGATTTCAGAAAAATAAAAATTTTAAAGTTAAAAACACAAAACAAAATTATAACAATAATTTTTAGTAAAGTTTTTTTTTCAACACAACATATTTATCTATACATTTGCAAACGATTGGTCGAAAAACATCAATATGTTTTTCGTTAAAAGGGAATCCTGTTAAATTCAGGAGCTGTACCCGCAGCTGTAAACTTCCATTAAATAATCATAATATTTAGCCACTGTTTTATATGGGAAGGCATTATGATTGAAGTGAGCCAGAAGACCTACCAACAAATTGGATTTGCAAAGTACTTTCGGGAATAAGAGTTGTTCAAAATATATTAATGGCTGGTATGATTTGATGTCATATTACCAAACTACTTTGTGAATATTTTTTAATTTTAATTAATTTTTTAAATGAAAAAAATTCTGTTCACATTGATTCTTTTATCACTTTTCGGGTGCAAAAGTGAAACTCCAATTCCTCCAATAGAAGAGCCAAAGGTTTCTTGGGCAAATGCTACAATTTTTCTTGATACAGGCACTGGCTACCAAAACGATGGTACAGCGTCTTTCACAGGCAGTCTGAATGCAATCAAAAGCGATGGCAGCTACCATAAAGATATTTATAAAACAGATATAGACGGTTCAAAAATCGGTTATCTATGTAGCTCTATTACCAACCAAAATAATAAAATTTATTTACTTGCTACCCAAAATGTTGAAGACAGAAATAAATCTTCAATAGTTATACTTAACTCAGAAGATATGACTTTTGACAAGAGAATAGATTTTCAAATTTCCAAAGATGGAGTAAGTCTTATTCCAAATTCTCTTGTAGTAGTTTCTGCTCAAAAAGCATATTTAATTTTCAGTTCACAAATTGTCCCAGTGAATTTAGAAAAAGGGGAGTTAGGTGAAAAAATAGATATTCAGGGCGATTATTATCCTTCACACCCATCACGTGCACCTTTTTACCTAATTGGGAATAAGGTTTGTGGCATTATGAGCAATTATAGTGACGAAGTAAATTTGATTAGCGTAGACACTAATTCAGATGTTGCAACAGTAACAAATTTGGGTTATGAATTGGATTTTGTAGATGTAAATGTTCTGAAAGGTTCAAACAACGAATTAATTGTTTTAACAAATAGTTTCTTTGACGAAGAAAATAGTTTTTTGTATAGAATATCTATTACAGATGCAAAACAAGTTGGAGAAACTATGCAACTAAAATACCCAAAATCATATTCTGCGGTAATTTCAAACACAGAACCTATTGTGTATTACTCTGGCAAAACTGCCACTAACAACGAGAAAACGATATTCAAATACAACTACCAGACAGACGAAACAGAGACATTTACAAAAGTAGAAACAGAAAATGGGGATTTTGCTCTATACAGAATTAATTTGATGATGAATCCTATTACAGAGGAATTAAATATTTCTGTTTTCGACTCTTATGATGATAGATTTATCAGAATATACGACACTAAAAACGTTACATTACCTGCAACAAAAAAAGCTGAACATAAAACAGTAGATGCAAATAATATTTCTGAAATGATAATAAACAAGATACTATAAACAATTAAAATAATACTAAATGAAACTAAAAAAAATTATGGCGATAGCAATGTTAATTGCTATTTCAGCAGTTTCTTGTTCAAAAGAAAATCTGCTTAAAGCCGAAAACACAAAAAACGAAGACACTGTATATCCAGTAATAAAACAAGACTCTCTGGCTCTTGTTGCACTGTATGACGCAACAGGTGGAGATAATTGGTATAAGCCTCACAACTGGCGTACAACACAACCAATAGAGAATTGGTATGGTGTTGATACAAAAATCATTGATGGCAAAAGACGTGTAGTATCACTGAGAATGGTACATTGGAATATGACGGGTAGAATCCCAAACGAAATAAAAGACCTGACAGAATTAAGAGTTCTTGACTTTGGCTATAATGATAGTTTGAGTGGAGCTATTCCAGAGGCAGTTTATGAATTAAAAAATCTGGTAACACTTAAAATGAAGTTTACAAAATTCGAAGGCGAACTTTCTCCTTCGATAGGTAAGCTAACACAACTTGACACACTTGATTTATGGGCGTCATTGTACGACGATTACACATACAATGAAAACAGCACTACATCTCAAAGAGGTTCAAAATATGTAATGAGTGGCAAACTTCCAAAAGAACTTGGTAATCTAAAAAATCTACGTTATATGGTATTAGGCCGCCACAACTTTACTGGCGAAATTCCAGAAGAAATTGGAAATATGACAAGCATTAACCACATTGATTTAGCCGACTGTAAACTAAGCGGTAAAATTCCAAATTCTATCGGAAATCTCAAAAACTTAGAATTAATTTTTCTTTGTAACAATCAACTAAATGGTGAAATTCCCGCAGAAATTTGTAACAGCACAAAATTAGAAACTCTTTTATTGAACAATAACAACTTGACAGGAAATATTCCATCATTGATAGGAAACCTTAAAAGACTAAATCATTTTGATGTGCATAACAATATGCTTAGCGGAGAAATTCCAACATCTATACTTGAAAATGAAAATTTAGGATTACTATATCTTCAAAACAATCAATTCTCAGGTTCAATTCCACAAGGCTTAGGCAATATGCACCCTAAAATGGTATATGCAGATTTTAGTAATAATAATTTCACTGGCACACTCCCATCACAAAAGGGGCATCTAACATCTTTGGGCGAACTTAGGTATATCACTTTCAAAGCAAATAACAATATGCTTTCTGGAACACTTCCCGACAATTATGTTAGACACATAGACGAAGCAAAAGCAAATCTATTACCCCAACAAAAAGGTTATAGTTTCAGTAATTTGAAATAGTAAACGTGTCATAGGCACAAATAATAAATCCGTAATTAGTATTGTCCGCTAAAAACGAAACTCGCCTATCTTGTCTATTTCACCGATGC
>CAZRHJ010000036.1:0-20007 GCA_964600025.1 uncultured Rikenellaceae bacterium
AAATTCTTTATTAATTTGCTATATTTAAGGTTTAATTTCCCTTTAAATTCTGTGTTTTGGTCAAGACATATTCTAATAGGGGTATATTTAGCAATTATATTAATACTTTTTGTGCTTGGAGCTACGTAATTTACATTCAATTTGGAATATGACAAAGATCCAAATATAAGGTCTCCATATAGTTTATTAATCTTAAAATTACTGTATTTATGCTCGCTTACATTAAGATTGTTTACTTCGTTAATATCAACAGTCTCGTATGATGACAAAAGATTCAAATCTTCTGCTTTTTGGATTGAAATAGGACTGTATTTCGCTTGAATATTTGCTTTATTGCACTGGTTTATTGTTAATCTTCCGTATGATACATATATGTTTGCATTTTTAAATTTTTCTACAAATAATTTTCCGTAACCTACTGTTATGTTATTGTCTGTTCCAGTGATTTCTTGTAAGAATAAATGTCCATATTTAACTTCTAAGTTAGCGTTTCCAAAAATGTTTTGTATGTTCACATTTCCATATTTAACCTCTAAATTTGTATTGCCGATAGTGCTTTGTATATCTACGTTACCATATTTATTGTTAAGAACTAAATTGCAGTTTTTTGGGAGTTCAACAAAGTAGTTAATTGTGCGAGATATATTTGTTAATTTTGAAGTATTTCTATAAGGCTCAAAATATGTATTTACTTGAACGCTGTTATGATTGTTTGAAAGCTCCATTTTAAAAGAGTTCTTTAACATCTCAAAAACGGATTTTTTATTTGCCTTAATTTCATAAGTAATTTCAAATTTTATTTTATCGCTTGTTCCTTCTACAATTTCTATTTTACCATATTTGTTTGTTACGTCAAATGTAGCATTTTGACCAACGGAGAATTCTTTTTTAATAGTTTGTTTGAATACATTTTCTTCGTCTTTTTCTTTCGAAAACACATTTGTAATCAAAAGAGTACTAAGCATTATTAGAATGCAGGATTTGTAAATTTTCATAGTTTTATAGTTTAATAATTATCAATATTTGCAATTATATTTTTCATTGCGTTTTGTTGTGTTATTGTTGTTTCGTACAATAGTTTTCTGAACTCCTCTGGTGGGAGAATGTCTTTTAGTTTTTTGAGTTGTTCGTAATCCAAAGTCATTTTGTCTATATCCCTAATCAATTCTTTGTAATCTTTTTTAGATAGTTTTGCCTTGGATTTTATTAAAATGTTTTGTTTTTCGTGATTTATAGTATTATCGGTGTAAATTATTAGTTCGCATAACTCGTCGCAAGGTGTTTCCGCTGGTGCTGAATTGAATAGCCAAAACGATATTAAAAACATTGCAGCAATCCCGCTTATGGCTAATGTGAATTGTTTTGTGCTTTTGCGTTTGTTTTGAGCTTTGAGTTTTTGTGCAAATCTTTCTTCGTGTCCCTCTGGTAGCGAGTTTTTCTCAGAAATCAAAGCCTCTTTGATTATGTTTTCTATATTTTTTTTCATTTTCTTAATTTTTTGAAGTGTTCAACTACTTTTTGTTTGGCTCGGCTAAATTGTGAGCGAACAGTGGCAGTACTAATATCTAATTCTTTTGCAATTTCTTCATTGTTGTAATCCTCTACGAGTTTTAATGTCAAAATTGTTTTGTAACCCTCTGGGAGAGAGTTTATATAGTCTTTTACTTCGCTTATTTCTGGAATTTCTGAAAATTCATCATCGTCAGTTATATAAATATCTGAAATATTGTCGCAATCCTCAAAAATTTGTTTTCGCCGTCTTACCACATCTATTGCACTATTTGTTGCAATTCTGCGAAGTGAGTATTCTAATTTTTCGGGGCAGGATAAATAGCTTTTTATATTTGAGAAAACCTTAATAAATGAATCCTGAGTTATTTCTTCTGCCTCGTTGCTGTTTTGTAATATTCTATAACACGAAGAATATACAGCCGAACTATATTTTTTGTATAGTTGCATTTGTGCCGTACTGTTGCCAGTTGCACATTTTTGTAGTAGTTCTTCGTTATTTAGCATAATAAATAGTTTCTTCTTTACTAATTATACGTATGAATATGCAAAACGTTGCACGAAAAAATAAATTTGTGCAACGTTTAATTTTTTTATTTCTATATTTCTAAATGTAGTCTTGATGGGAATCGAACCCATATCATCAGAACCGGAATCTGAAATTTTATCCATTAAACTACAAGACCATAACTAATTTTTTTGGGAGGACAACATTATATTATTATAGTTTTGCCAAGACTTCTTTTACAAGTTCTTCTACTTTCGATATATAAACAATCTCGATAGATTTAATTTTGTCTAATGATTTAGATTTTGTATAGGAAGAAACAATGATTTTAGAAAATCCCAATCGTGCAGCTTCTTGAATTCTTTGTTCGGTACGCGAGGCAGGTCTAACTTCGCCAGAGAGTCCGACTTCTCCCGAAAAACACATAGTTTTAGGGATAGCAATATCCAAAAGTGATGATATGATAGATGCAATAATACTTAAATCCATTCCGGGGTCTTTTACTTTGAATCCACCAGCGATATTTACAAAGGTGTCTTTTGTAATCATTTTGTAGCCAAGTCGTTTTTCTACCACTGCCAAAAGCATATTCAATCTTCGGTTTTCAAATCCTGTGCTTGTACGTTGAGGCATACCAAATGCAACGGGCGAAACTAATGACTGAACTTCTAACAAATATGGACGAACTCCGTCTACTGTTGCACCTACGGCAATCCCGCTCAAAGTGTCATCATAATTGGTTAGCAAAATTTCGGAAGGATTGCTTATCTCGCTAAGTCCGCTGTTTTTCATCTCAAAAACTCCTATCTCGTGAGTAGCACCAAAACGATTTTTTATACCACGTATAATTCTGTAAACCGAATTACTATCTCCCTCGAATTGCAAAACCACATCTACAATATGTTCCAAAATTTTAGGCCCAGCGATTGTCCCGTCTTTTGTGATATGTCCAATCAATACGATTGGCGTCATAGATTCTTTTGCATATTTAAGCAAGCTAAGAGTTGTTTCACGAATTTGCGAAACTCCGCCTGCTGCTGACTCTACTGTGTCGCTATACATAGTCTGTATAGAGTCGATAACAACTAAATCATATTTCTCACGGTTTAGTTCGTTGATTATGTTTTCTACGTTTGTTTCGGCGTATATAACACAATTTTCGTTTTCTATTCCGAGCCTATCGGCACGTAGTTTGATTTGTTCGGCAGATTCTTCTCCCGAAACATACAATGCGTTTAATCCTTTACTGTGGAGAATCATTTGCAGTGAAAGTGTAGATTTTCCAATCCCCGGCTCACCCCCCAGCAAAACCACTGCTCCAAGCACTATCCCTCCTCCTAAAACTCTGTTTAGTTCTCCAAACGATGTTTCTATTCTATCAACTGAACTATTTTCTACATTTCGGATAGGAATAGGTTTAGCCACCCTTCCGCTATTTGAATTTAGCGAAGAGTGGCTTTTTGTTGTACTTACTTTTTCTTCTGCTACACTTCCCCAAGCTCCGCACTCGGTACATTTTCCGAGCCATTTGGGAAATTCTGCCCCACATTCCTTGCAGAAATATACTGTTTTAATTTTTGCCATTATTGGATATTGATACTATAAGGAATAAGAGTTTGTATCTCTGAGCCATTTTTTAGGTTCATTACAAAGTCATATTCTTTTTGGAAAACTCCAAAATCTGGTTTCGATAATGCTTTTATTTTAGTTTGCATAACATTAACCAACATTTGCATATTAGGACTAACTTTATTGTTGTCAATCACAATAAAATCATCTTGAATATTTGCTCTTTCGGCAGCAGTGATAATTGCCTCTGTCAGACCACCGTGAGCATCGACAAGTCCATTTTGTAGAGCGTCAGCACCTGTCCAAACCCTGCCTTGTGCAAGTTCCTCGACTTTGTCCATATCAAGGTTACGGCCTTCCGAAACTCTGGTTTTGAAAGTTTTATAAACTTTATTTACAGATTTTTGGAAATAATTACGTGCAGATTGGCTCATTTTGTTGAAACTCAATGCACTTGCCATTACGTCTGAATTTTTGTTTGTGTTTACAACTTCTGTATTAACGCCAATTTTTTTCATAGTTTTGCTAATGTCAAACAAAGTTGCAAATACCCCAATCGAACCAGTTAGGGTAGTGGGTTGTGCAAAAATAAAGTCAGCAGGAGTAGCAATATAGTATCCACCACTTGCTGCATAATCTCCCATAGATACTATCAAAGGTTTTTCTTTTTGTAGCAGTGTAAGTTCTCTCCACATTAATTCACTTGCATTTGCACTACCACCTGGTGAGTTAATTCTCAAAACAACGGCTTTTACAGTTGAGTCTTTGCGAAGTTTAATAACGTTTCTACGAAAATCTTTATCTCCAATAGTTCCGTCTGTGCTTTTGCCGTCAATAATTGCTCCTACTGCATACAATATTGCTATGCGATTTTTTGAAGTCAATACAGGTTTCCCTTCTTTGTTCTTACTACGTATAGATAGCATTGTTGAGGCATATTTTTGAATAGCCAAGAATTTGCTTTTTTTGCCAAATTTTTCGTCCAAAAGGCTTGTAACTTCGTCAGGATACATTATTGCATCAACCAATTTATTTTCGAGAGCTTCTTCTGGCTCTGTTGCGTTCAAATTGTCTGCAAAATTATTTAACTCTTCGCTACTGATATTTCTACTTTCAGAAACCTCTTGTGTCATTCTGTTCCATATAGACCCAATCATAGCACTTGTTTGCTCACGGTTTTCTTTACTCATAGAGTTTTTGATATAAGGTTCACCAGCACTTTTGTATTTTCCAACTCTAATCAAATTTACATCAATACCGATTTTGTCGAACATATCTTTGTAGTACTGTACTTGTCCCGAAAGTCCAATCCATTCAACACCACCGACAGGAGAAACAATAACGCTATCTGCCACAGATGCAAAATAATATGCTGCATTTCCGTAAGTGCCGTAACTATAAACTTTCTTTCCAGATTTTTTAAATTCTTTTATTGCGTTGCGAAGTTCCTCGATAGTTGCAATAGAGTTTGCGTTACCGTTGCGAGTATCAATAAACATTGCTTCTATTTTTGGGTCGCTACCTGCCGAGATAATTGCTTGAACAGCCTTGTTTGTTGTAGTAGGCATATTTATTTTAAAAGTCTGAAAATCCATATATTCCATAGGGTTTTCTCCAACTTTATCGACAAATGGAGTTGATAGGTCTATTTGTAGTATAGAATTTGAACTGATAATAGTTTCCTTTTCGCCAAAAGAAGAAATCGCAGTAACAATTCCTAAAAACAAAAAGAAAGGAATGGTAAAAAATGCTACAAGTGCCAACAGTGAGGCAAAGAACATTTTAAAAAATGTTTTCATAATATTAGTTTTAGTTGAATTAAATTTTATGTTGTAAAGATAAAATAATATCTTTGCATTACCAAATAAATTTTTATAATAATTGTTATGGAAGATTTTAATATAATTGAGTTGTTGAATGACGTTATTCACCCAGAGTACGGACGTAGTTTGGTGAAAATGGGAATGATTGAACAGCTTAATGTAACGCCAGATAGCGTTAGATTTACTATTGCACTTCGTAAGCCAAACGACCCCTTTGCTCAAAAGCTTAAAAGACACGCAATAGATGTGATTGGAAACAAATATCCAGAAGTGAAAAACAATATTGATATATTGTTGAAAGAACCTGCACCAAAAAAATCCGCTCCTTCGCCAGAACCGAGCGAAAAGAATAAAATAAAGCACGTTGTTGCAATTTCGTCGTGTAAGGGTGGAGTAGGCAAATCTACTGTAACTGCAAATCTTGCTGTTGCACTTTCGCAGTGTGGATACTCTGTGGGTGTTATGGACGCAGATATTTATGGCCCGTCAATGCCAAAAATGTTTGGTTTGGAGGGTTACAAGCCACTAAGCACAGGAGATGACGATGAGGCTTTGATTATACCAGCCGAAAGACACGGTGTGAAAGTCCAATCTATTGGATTTTTTATCAATCCCGATGATGCTTTGATATGGAGAGGGCCAATGGCAACCAATACGCTAAAACAGCTATTGCACCAAACTGCTTGGGGCGAGTTAGACTATTTATTAATCGACCTTCCTCCCGGAACTGGTGATATTCACTTGACAATTATTTCTGAAATCAAAATAAATGGTTCTGTTATTGTGAGTACTCCGCAAGAATTGGCTATTGCCGATGTTGTGCGAGGTATTGATATGTTCTGTTCGCCACACGTAAACGTTAAAGTTTTGGGTTTGGTAGAAAATATGGCTTGGTTTACTCCAAAAGAGTTGCCAGACAACAAATACTATATTTTTGGTAAAGAGGGTTGCAAAAAACTTGCAGAGGAGCGAAAATTGCCACTTTTGGCACAAATTCCTTTGATGGCAGGTGTTAGTGATTCTACCGACAGTGGAAAAATCGAAGTATTGAACAATGTTAAGATGTTTGAGTATTTCCACGAAATGATTCAGAAAATCAACGAGCAGCTGTAATATTTATACGGAGCTTACTCATTTGTGAAACTAAAAGGCACAAAAAAAGGGTAAGCTCCTTATATCGCACCGCTCAACCATCTACCCTTGCTATCTTCCAATCCTGGGGGATTCGACAGGAGCTGGTCGTATAAGACTTACCCAATGCAAAGGTAAGCAAAATTTGTATTTCTGCAAATTTTTTGATAAAAATATTAAAATTAATAAATTAGGCATTTTGTCAAGTGCTTAAAAATCAACTAAATACCTATTTGTAATGAAATTTAAAGGAGGAGCTGTTTTAGCCATATTGGGCGTGTTTGTAATGACTTATGTAATGTTTGCAGCGATAAACTATATTAGTTATAGTGTTGTAGATAGAGTAGAGAAAGATGGATTTGTGAATATTCCGACTGGCTCTAACCTTTCTGAGCAATCTATAATCTTACAAGAACAAGAGTTTATTTCGGATAGCTTGGACTATCAAACTTATGCTACAATGATGAAAATTGATAGTGTTTATCCGGGTAGATACAAGCTCTCAAAAGGAATGAGCTACAAAGAAATGATGTCTGTTTTGAACACTGGTCGTCAAACCCCAGTCAAAGTTACTTTTACTTCTACATATTCATTTGGAAACATTGCAAGTAAAGTTTCACGTTTTATCGAGGCTGACAGTACTTCGCTTGTTGAGGCGTTTAGAAGTGATTCAGTGCAAAATCTTTTTGGTATGGATTCATTGACTATGTCTATGATGTTTGTCCCAAACACTTACGAATTTTATTGGAATACTTCGGCAGTTCAGTTTTTTGAGCGAATGCACAAAGAATACAAACGTTTTTGGTCGCAAAAAAACCGTGAACAAAGATTGGATTCACTCGGAATGACCAAGCTCCAAGCAATGACTTTGGCGTCTATTGTCTATGGCGAAACAAAATATTCTCCCGAAATGCCAACCGTTGCAGGAGTGTATATGAATAGGCTCAAAAAGCGTATGCTTTTGCAAGCCGACCCGACTGTTGTATATGCTCACGGCGATTTTGGTATTCGTAGGGTATTGAAAAAGCATCTTTTGATAGATTCTCCATACAATACCTACAAATATTTGGGTCTTCCACCAAGTCCAATCAATTTCCCATCTATTACGGCAATAGATGCAGTTTTGAATTACAAACAAACTAATTATTTGTTTTTCTGTGCCTCTGAAATGCTTGACGGAACGCATAGATTTGCATCTACATATTCGCAGCATTTACAAAATGCTCGTAAATATGCAAAACGTTTGAATCAAGAAGGGATAAAATAATTTCTTTTTTTCATATTATTAGTAAAAAATCAATAATATTTGTATTTTTATCATAATACGTTGATTTGTAGATAGATGTAAATTTTTAGTCTGAATATATCCAAATCCCCTTTGTATAGCGGTTTTTGCACAGTGTTAAAATACAAACAAAATTATTTTGACATTAGTATTTGATTAATAAACGTTAATTATTAAGATGTAAATATGTGTTATATAAATCTGTAATTTATTATATAGTTATAATATGATATAAAAATATTGTTAATACGAATGTTATGTAATTTTAATTATTATTAGTTAGTTACTGATATAGCATTGTAAATCACTGCAAATAAATATTTTAAAAAAATACTTAATAACTATAATTAAAAAACGCCATAATGATTGTAAAAATATATAAAATGCAGATATATTATTTGTTAATATTATTTATTGAATATTCTACTTCTACTAATAGATTTTAAGAAACTAATTTTTATTAAAAAAAGACTCAAAATATTTGTTCATATTAAAAAAAATGATTAATATGCGGACTGAAATAGTGGTATAAATGCGGGTGTTTAGATTTTAACGCCCAAAATGTGCATCTATATATACTATATATAATAACGAGAAATAAGGACTTTAAAACTTATAACTAAAACAAAACTAATCTAATTATTAACTAAAAAAAAGTAAGTATGAAAAAATTTACTCTAATGCTACTTATGGTTTTTGCTATGGGCGTTACATCTGTAATGGCTCAAGGTAGAACTTTGAGTGGTAAAGTGTACGATAAAGGTTCGAAACAACCTGTTATCGGTGCTACTATTATTGTACAAGGTACACAAAATGGTGGATACTCTATGGAAGGCGGTGAATTTGTTATCGCTAACGTAGAGGGTGCTGTTAACCTTGAAGTATCTTTTATGGGTTACAAAGACGCTATCGTAAAAGTTGCTGCTTCTGCTACAACTGTTGATGTAGCTCTTACTCCATCTGCTATGCAAATGGACGAGGTTGTTGTAGTTGCTTTCGGTAAAGCAGACAAAAAGTCTTTGACTGGTTCTGTTGCCGTAGTATCTGCTGACAAAATCGAATCACGTCCTGTTACTTCTGTAACAAGTGCAATCGCTGGTTCTGCTCCTGGTATCCAAGCTACTTCTGCTTCTGGTGCTCCGGGTTCTGCTCCTGCTATTCGTGTTCGTGGTGTTGGTTCTATCAACTCTTCAAACACTCCATTGTACGTAGTAGACGGTCTTCCTTTCTCTGGTGATATTTCTACAATCTCTGCAGACGATATCGCTTCTATGTCTATTTTGAAAGACGCTGCTTCAACTGCTCTTTATGGTTCTAAAGCATCTAACGGTGTTGTTATGATTCAAACAAAAGGTGGTAGAAAAGAAAAAGTTCAGTTCAACGTTAAAATCAACGAAGGTATTATGTTTAGAGCACAGCCTGAGTATGAGAAAGTTGGTGCTGCTGACTACTACACATTAGGTTGGGAATCTTTCAGAAATGACTTGTATTTTGCTGGTAAAGGTTACACTTTGGAACAAGCTAACGCAACTGCTTCTAAAAATGTATTCGATAGCCAAAGCTGGTACAACGTTATGAGAGACAAAAACACTGGTATCCAAATTCCTGATAACCAAGTAGTTGTTCCTACACAATGGGAAGGTGCTGCTGACGGTTGGAAATACGGTGTTATCAATCCTAACGCTGAAATTATGCCTGGTTATGATGACCTTGATTGGTTTGATGCTGTTTCTGGTATTGGTTTCCGCCAAAACTACAACATCACTGCTTCTGGTGGTAGCGACAAAGCTAACTACTATGGTTCAGTAGGTTACCTTAACGAGGATAGCTACTTTGAATATACTGACTATGAGCGTTTGAATGCTCGTTTGAAACTTGATGTTAAGCCTACTAAATATTTGAAATTTGGTACTAATATCGCTGCTTCTTACACTCAACGTAACAACCCTTTCTCTGATTCTTCATCAGGTTATATGAACCCTTGGTATTTTGCTCGTTCTATCGCTCCAATCTACCCAGTTTATATGCACGATGATGCAACAGGTGAATATATCCTTGATGCTGCTGGTAACAAACAGTTTGACCAAGGTTATGCTTACGAAGATGGTACTTATACAAAACGTCAAAGAGGTTATACTCCGGGTCGTCACGTAATTATGGAGGGTAGTTTGAACTCTGCAAAACGTACTCGTGCTACTTTGTTTGGTCAAGTTTATGCTGAGGTTA
The DNA here is from genome assembly GCA_964600025.1 of uncultured Rikenellaceae bacterium. Lineage (GTDB taxonomy): Bacteria > Bacteroidota > Bacteroidia > Bacteroidales > Rikenellaceae > JADFUS01. The sequence continues at coordinate 10,052 of CAZRHJ010000036.1, forward strand.
CTTTCTTGAAAGATTTCAAATTTACTGTTGATGCTTCTATGAACCACCAATACAACTGGTTCCAATCTTATGACAATGGTATCATTGGTGACGGTGCTCCTGGTGGTCGTATGGCTGACCAATCTTACCGTAACCTTGACTATAACTTCAAACAAATTTTGAACTGGGAACGTCAGTTTGGCGATCACAACATTGATGTAATGTTAGGTCACGAAAACTTTGAATTGAAATACCACCAATTGACAGCTAATAAAAACTCTCAAATTGCTCAAGGTATTTACGAACTTTCTAACTTTGCAACTATTGCAGACGTTTCAGGTTACTCTCACCTATACCACTCAGAAGGTTATTTTGGTCGTGTAAACTATAACTACAAAGAAAAATACTATGTATCTGGTTCTTACCGTCGTGATGGTTCTTCTCGTTTTGCACCAGATCGTCGTTGGGGTAACTTCTGGTCAGTTGGTGGTTCTTGGATTATCTCTGCAGAAGACTTTATGATGAACGCAACTTGGGTTGATATGTTGAAATTCCGTGTATCTTATGGTACTAACGGTAATGACGGTGGTTTCGGTCAAGGTAGTGTTTCTTACTATGCTTCTCAACCTCTTTATTACTTTACTGATAATGGTGGTGTTAATGCTCTTGCTTGGTCTACTGACGGTTCTCCACTTATTCAGTGGGAAACTCAAGGTGCTTTGGATATGGGTGTTGACTTCCGTTTCTTCAACCGTTTCAATGGTCAGATTAACTACTTCCGTAAATCTTCTGATGAGTTGATTTTCGACCGTCCTCTTCCAGTTTCTTCAGGTTCTACTTCTGTAACTGAAAATATTGGTGCTATGTTCAACCACGGTCTTGAACTTGCTTTCGACGTTGACGCTATTCGTTCAAGAGATTGGTTATGGAATATTGGTTTGAATGCTTCTTGGATTCAAAATGAAATTACTCGTCTTCCAGAAGAGAACAAAAAAGAAGGTATTATCTCTGGTTCTAAAAAATTGATGGAAGGTCACGGTATTTATGACTACTGGTTGCGTCAATATGCTGGTATCGACCCACAAGACGGTGCTACTTACTACAAATTTGACGATGGTCTTGATGCAGTAGGTAATGCTAAATTTGAATGGGATCCAGCTAACAATGCTGACCAATTCGAACAAAACGGTCAAAAATATACTAAAACATCTGGTGAAGCTATCTATGACTGGTCAGGTTCTGCTATGCCAACATTGTTTGGTTCTGTAACAACTTCTTTGACTTGGAAAAACTTGTCATTAGACGTATTGTTTACATATTCTCTTGGTGGTAAATCTATGGACTATGCTTACAATGGTTTGTTAGGTGCTGATTACGACCAATCTATGAGTATTGACAACTTGAATTCTTGGAGAAAACCAGGGGATATTTCTGACCTACCACGTTTGCAAGAAAGTGACGGTGGAAACTTGTATGCTACAAGTACTAATCAATTAGTATCTTCTTCTTACCTTGCACTTCAAAACGTTACTCTTTCTTACAACTTCCCTAAGAAAATAGCTAACAAACTTACTCTATCTGGTTTGTCAGTATATGTATCAGGTGAAAACTTGTTCCAAGTATCTGCACGTAAAGGTTTTGATGCTACTGCATCATTCAACGGTACTTCAAACAACTCTCGTTTCGGTTCTGTTGCTGTATTTACTTTAGGTGTTAATGTTTCATTCTAATAACGGAGATATTTAAATATGAAAAAATTATTAATATTGGGTTTTGCAGCAGTTTCAATGTTGCTTGGCTCTTGTTCAAAAAGCTATTTGGATGTTCGTCCTACAACGGATGTTTCAAAAGAAGATGCATTAACATCTGTAGCTAATATCGAGGCATCTATGCAGGGTACAATTGCTCACCAAAATCAATGGAGATACGACCAGTCAATGACTGCTCAGACTTCTCAAAGTATCTTTAATGATATGATGGCAGGTATTATTGTTCGTCCTCACAAATCTAATGGTTGGTGGTGGTCTTTGTATCGTTTCTCTTCTTGGGATTTCGATTCATCAAGTAACTTCTACTTCCACTATCGTTTTGGTTATATTACTCTTAAAAACCTTAATATGATCATTGCAGCTACTGTTAATGAGTTCGAGAATATGAGTGCTTCTGATAAAGCTCACTTCCAAACTCTACGTGCTGAGGCTCTTGCTCTTCGTGCTGCTGAGTATCACAAACTTTCAGTTTATTATGGTTATAGATGGGAAGGTGACAAAAACACTGCTAACACTCAACTTTCAGTTCCATTGATTTTGAACGAAACTATGGACAGAAACCCTCGTAACACTATGTCTGAGGTTTATGCTCAAATTTGGATTGACCTTAACGAGGCTATCTCTTTGTTTGAGGCTAACAAAGATTTCGAAGCACCTGTTGATGAGGATTTGGCTGAAAGACCAAACATCTATATGGCTTATATGTTGAAAGCTCGTATCCAAATGTACCAACACGATTATGCTGGTGCTTACGAGTCAGCTAAGAAAGTTATTGATAGCAAGAAATACTCTATTATGGGTTGGGACGAGTATCAAGCTGGTTTCAACAGTGTTGAAAACAAAGAATGGATTTGGGGTGCTAAATTAACTGCAACTAACCCTAAATACTTTGCTTCTTATTTCGCTTATATGGGTGTTAACTATTCTTCATCATTTATTCGTACAGCTGGTATGTGTATCGACTCTCGTTATGTAACAGTTCTTCCTGATTCTGACGTGCGTAAAGGTACTGGTACTGATGGTATCGTTCTTCTTGATAATGCAGCTACAATCAAAGCTAATGGTAAACCATATTATTTTGCAAAAGGCTTTACTCCTACTACATCTGCTAACGTATTCCCTTACTATATGCGTAAATACAAACAAACTTCAACTGGTTCTCTTGGTGCTGGTGACGTTGTTTATATGCGTTTAGCTGAGGCTTACTATATTGCAGCTGAGGCAGCTTACAGACTTGGTAACGAAGCTGATGCACAAGCAATGCTTACTAAAGCTGTTTTACCTTACGATGCTAAATTTGTTGCTCCTGCTGGTGCAGCTCTTTATACAGCTATCAAAAACTACAAAGCATTTGATATGTATGGTGAAGGTCGTGGTTTCGAAGACGTTAAAGCTCGTGGTGAGAAAGTTATTCGTACAGGTTCTAACCATAACCTATTAGAGGTTGCTTACGAAAACTGGTCTTCAATTAAAGGTGAAGAGAACTCTAAAATCTCTAAACTTATTATGGATAAATCTATTATCGAAAACAACAACTTGATTGTTAACGACTAATAATATACCTTAAATACTCAAAAAGGCTACCCATCGGGTAGCCTTTTTGCTTTTTGTTTGTTGTAGTTCTCTGAGGCTGAAACTCGCCTATCTTGTATGTTTCACCGATGCTCAAAACTCACGTACCCTAGTACGCTACGTTCTGACCATCGGCAAAATATCCTAAGAAATCCGAGTTTATGGAAGTTTGTACTATCTCTGATAGAAAAAGTTTATTTGTTTGTTGTAGTTCTCTGAGGCTGAAACTCGCCTATCTTTCGGCGTAAAACAGTGCTATTTTTACTAATTAGTATTTTTTGCACAGATAATTAATTAAATATGGTTTAACTATGCAAAAAAATACTATATTAGTTATTGTTGTCTGCTATAAACGAAACTCGCCTATATTGTCTATTTCTGAAAGTTGAAAATTTCAACAATCACTTTTATAATTCTTTTCTTGTTAGGGAACTGTGTATTAAGATGCTTTCTTTACCTCTATAAGATGGTAACTAAATATTATATGCATTCTGATTTTTGTGTTTTTGCTGTTTTGTTGTTTTATTTCTATTGTTTGTCTTTATTTTGTTAATTTGTATGATAAAAATATTTGTTTGCTTAAATTTTTATTAATTTTGTGGTGTGAAAAACACAAATACTATGAATCAAGAAATTAAAAAACTTTACCTTGACATTCTAAGACAAGAAGTCAAGCCAGCTTTGGGCTGTACTGAACCTATCGCAGTGGCGTTGGCTGTTGCGAAATCTTGTGAACTTTTGCAAGAAACTACTCGCAAAATTGTTGTTAGCGTTAGTGCTAATATCCTCAAAAACGCTATGGGCGTTGGTATCCCGGGGACTGGTATGGTTGGATTGGAAATTGCTATTGCTTTGAGTGTTATATGTGGCAAAAGTGAGTATGGTCTTGAAGTGTTGAAGAATCTTTGCCCAGAGTCGGTAGATAAGGCTCGTGAGTTGGTTGCTCAGGATATGATTACAATTAAACTTGCCGATACAGAAGAAAAACTTTATATAATTGCTGAGGCAGTTTCGGACAATCATAGTTCAAAAGTAATTATCTCTGAAAGACACGATAATATTTCTTTTGCAGAATTGGACGGTAAAATACTTATCAAACAAGATACACAAAACAATCAAGAAAATGCTGATGCGGGTATAGATACTCGTAAGGCGGACTTGACTGTTGCCAAGATATATGACTTTATCCAAAATGTGGATATTGAGGAGATTAGCTTTATGAACGAGGCAGTTGTTTTGAACTCTGCTTTGGCTGAGGAAGGTCTGAAACATAATTTTGGATTGAGAGTTGGCAAAACTATCAACGACAAAATGCACACTCCACTTATTGGAGAATCTTTGATTAACTATGCAATGGCAATTACTGCTGCGGCAAGTGATGCACGTATGGCAGGTTGTGTTCTTCCTGCAATGAGTAATTCGGGAAGTGGTAATCAAGGTATTACTGTAACTATGCCAGTTGTGGCTACTGCACGTAAGCTTAACGCATCACCAGAGAGCCTTTTGAGAGCTTTGACCTTTAGTCATCTTTGTGCAATACATATCAAAAGTTATTTGGGTCGTTTGTCTGCTCTATGTGGTTGTATTGTTGCCTCTTCGGGTGCAACTTGTGGTATCACTTATTTGATGGGCGGAGGTTACGACCAAGCGTGTATGGCTCTGAAAAATATGGCAGCAAACATTACTGGTATGGTATGTGATGGTGCAAAAATTGGCTGTGCATTGAAAGTTTCTACTGGGGTTTCTTGTGCTATTCAGTCTGCAATGCTTGCTATGGAGGGAATTAGCGTTACTTCGGTAGATGGTATTATTGATGCAGATGTTGAAAAAACTATTGCTAATCTTAGCGAGATTGGTCGTGAGGGTATGACACAAACTGACAAGATTATGCTACAAATTATGATCAACAAAAAGAAGTAGTATTGTCCACTAACAAACTCGCCTATCTTGTATATTTTGCCGATGCTCATAACTCACGTACGTTAGTACGCTACGTTATATATGCAAAATATCCTAAGAGATCCGAGTTTATTAGAAACTTGGACGATTTCGGAAAGATAAAAAAGAAGTAATATTGTCCAATAAATAAAAAACGGGATTTTCATTGCGAAAATCCCGTTTTTCTATTTCTAATACTTAATTTCTAATATTTTTGCGATACTGACAAATATCTTCGATTGTAAGTACTGTCATATTGTGTTTTAGTGCAAAATCAATCACTTGTGGAAGTCTTGCCATTGTGCCGTCCTCGTTGGTTAGTTCGCAAAGAACTGCCGAGTCGCCCAAACCTGCCAAACGTGAAATATCTATGCTGCCTTCGGTGTGGCCACGGCGTTCCAAAACTCCGTTTGCACGAGCTCTTAGCGGAAATACGTGTCCCGGGTGAACTAAATCCTCTGGACGAGCGTTTGGTGCTATTGCTGTTTGAATTGTTGTAAGTCGGTCTTTGGCAGAAACGCCTGTTGATACGCCCTCTTTTGCCTCTATCGAGATTGTGAATGCTGTGTGATTAACACAAGTGTTGTTTGTTACCATTGGAGGTAATTCCATTTGTTTGCATCGCTCGTCTGTTAGGCATAGGCAAACAATTCCACTACATTCTCTAATCATCAAAGCCATATTTTGGCTTGTCATATTTTGGGCTGCAAAAATTATGTCGCCCTCATTTTCACGATTTTCATCGTCCACCATCAAAATCCCTACACCTTCGTGAAGTTTTTTGATTGCATTCTCTACACGTTCCTTGTAATCGTGTCCGAAGAGTTCAATTGTTTTCATTTTAAAATTAAACTTTAAAAATTATACATTTCACTCCTCAGGGTCAAAAATAAACTTTACTACCCGTTGGTGGGTAGTTTGTTGTATTTCCTCTTCTATCCAGACTTTAACTGTCGGTTTTGGACTTTCACCAAATCAGTCTTGACGCATCTTGGAGTGCGTTCAAGAGTAGCGGACTGTACCGCCGGTAGGGACTTGCACCCTGCCCTGAAGAAATTTGTCGCACAAAGATACTACTTTTTATCTATATTTGTACTGTACAACAACAACAATAAATATATGACTTACGAAAAATACATAAATCGACTATCCGATTTGGGTAGTGGCGAGAAATTTAGAGAATTTCATTCTAATCTGGCAAAATCTTCTCTGCCAGTAATTGGTGTACGTACGCCAGATTTGAGAAAACTTGCAAAAGAAATTCAAAATGATGATTGGCGTAAGTTCGTTTCTGTTCACCAGCCAAAGACCTTGGACGAGGCTATCCTACACGGCATAATTATTGCAACATACAAATATGAGGATTACAGAGAGTTAATTCACTTTTTTGACTTGTATTTGCCAAAAATTGATTCTTGGGCAAGTTGTGATTGTTTTTGTAGTTCGTTCAAAGTGATTAAATCTTTCAAAACACAGTTTATACTTAGAATAGATGAATTGTTACGCTCCTCTAATTCTTGGGAAAAGCGTGTGGCTTTTGTAATGCTTTTGACTTATTATAGAGATAGTGAGCGTTTGGATTTGATATTTGATTATTGTTCTAAGTTTGATGACGAGGACGATTACTATGTGAGTATGGCTGTTGCGTGGTTGTTAGCAACTTTGTGTGTGGATTTTCCTCAGCAAACAGCAGAGTTTATTTCTTTGGGCAAAATTTCAAATAAAACTTATAAAAGAACAATCCAAAAAATAAAGGATTCTTATAGGATTAAGGATAAAACATTATTTTTATAGTATTGTCCGCTAAACACGAAACTCGCCTATCTTAGGTGCTTTTATGATTTATGAAAGTGAGATTTTTACCCAATTACAATAATTTTTTTTAATATTTGTATCTAAATGTTTGGAAATATAAAAAATAGTCATACCTTTGCAGTGTATTAATGATATAACACACTAATAAAACTATTATGGACACATTTATAAATATATCTGGCTTAGATTTTGGATATTCTAAAAAAAGAGTTTTGACTAATCTTGAATTTGAGGTTGTGAAAGGCGGTGTATATGGACTTTTGGGAGAGAACGGAACAGGTAAAACAACTATTATTAATCTCATTACAGGTCTTTTGCACGCAGATAAAGGTAGTGTAGAGGTTTTGGGTTATAAATCTTTTGATAAAGATTATAGAATGTACCAAAACTTGTTTACAGTGCCAGAGGAATTTGAACTTCCTTCGGTGTCTTTTAACGACTATATCAAATCTTATGCACCATTTTATCCTAACTTCTCTCATGAAGAGGTTGCAAATTATATCGAAAGATTTAAAATTAATGCAATCGAGAGATTGGATAGAATGAGTATGGGACAACGCAAAAAATGTTTGATTGCGTTTTGTTTTGCAACTAATTGCAAAATAATGATTCTTGACGAACCTACCAATGGTTTGGATATTCCTTCAAAAACTATTTTTCGTTCGATTGTTGCCGAAAAAGCATCTGAGGATAGAGTTATTATTATATCTACTCACCAAATTCGTGATATAGATTCGATTTTAGATTCATTGATGATAATCGACAACGACGAAATGATTGTAAATTGTTCTATTGCAAAAATTGAGGAAACTTTTGCTTTTGTGGAGAGTTCGAGAGTTCAAAATGCAATTTACACAGAAAGTAATATATCTATTATAGAAAATACTGAGGAGCTTGAAACTCCAATTAATATTGAAATACTTTTTAATGCAACTCTTTCGCAAAAGACTATTGTTACACGACTTCTAAACAGATAAGATATGAATATCAATTTTTGTGTTTTGAGAATAGTAAAACTTTGGAGAGCATATTTTATTGAGAACCGAAAAAATATGTTGATATGGGCTACTCTGTATTTTGTTTTACTTGCTTATTCTGGCTATGTTTCCAATGCTATTGCGGGGTCTGGAACGAATTATTGGGAGAATGTTTCGGGATTTAATGGTTTTTTGTTTATTATATTGTTTATTACAGCTACCATACATTCAATTAATATATATCGTCAAAAACACTTAGCTCCTTATGCTATATATATTCCTGCTACTATGACCGAAAAATTTGTGGCAGCATTTGTTTATTCGTTAGCTATTGTGCCTCTTGTCTATGTATTATTTAATATGGTTGTTGCCTCTGTGATTAATGTGATACTGTATTTTGTAGATAGTAGGACTGTTGATTTTGGTTTGGTGAGTTTCTTCGATAGCTCTATTTTAGGACTACATTCTATTGCTTTTTTGAGTGCAATCCTATTCAAAAAAAGATATCTGCTTGGAATGATTCTGATTATTGCAATATTGTTTGTGGTGGATAGTGTAATAGTAAATGACGCAATTTTTGATTTTCAGAAAGGAATGAATGATGCGATGAACAATGCGAATAATGATGTGAATATTACCAAAACTGTTGTATCTGACGAATTTGGTACTTCAACTAAAATTGAAGTTTCGGGAAGTTCTTTAATAGATACTTTTTGGGATTATATCAGTATCCCATTGTTGTGGATAATTAGTTATGTTTTTTTTAGACGAAAACAAATAAAATAGATATTTATGGAAATGATTAATATTAGAAGAATTGCATTACTTCTAAAAACCAAATTTATTTTATCTCGCAAAATGTGGCTTCGTAATATCTTGTTATTATTTGTTGCCTTGATTGGAATTGTAATAATTCTCCTGAGTTCTGAAACTGAGAAAATAACTGTTAGGAGCATAATGGACGTGCTTTCACTTGTTTTTGTGATTACAACTACTGGCGTAATTGCCCTTGCATCGCTCGGTGCTTTGGCACAGTATTCCAAAAAAATAAAAGCCGTAAATTCATATATTGTTCCAGCGTCTTTGAGTGAGAAGTTTTTTACAGAGTTTGTATTCTCATTTTTGATTATTGTTGCTTATGTTCTTTTCTTTCTTTTGTTAGTACCTATATTTGTTTTTGTAGTGGATATTATCTGGCATCTTGGCATATTCGATATTTCGGAATTTTTTAAGCATTATAATCTTCATAGAATTGGATTGGAATTTGCATTGATAATTCACTCAGTAGGTTTTTTTAGTGGTATTTATTTCAAAAAAAATCACTTTATAGGATATTTGATATTTTTTGCCCTTATTGCTGTTATGGCAGTTGTTTCAAAATATCTATCAAATGAATTTGGAATACAATTCAATTTGTTTAATATCCCTTTGTATCTTAAACATTTAATAATATCATTCGTATTATGGACTGCTGCGTATGTAGTATTTCGCAAACGACAATTAAAATAACTAATATTATGATATTTAATAATCAACAACCTATATATGTTCAGATAATTGAACAGATATATTTTAAAATCCTTTCTGATGAATGGGTGTCAGACGAAAGGGTGCCTTCGGTTAGGGATTTAGCTATGTCTTATGAGGTTAATCCCAATACGGTGATGCGTGCGTACGAAAAACTACAAATGCAGGAGATTATTTATAATAAACGTGGTATGGGTTATTTCCTTTCACCAACTGCTAAAAAATTAGTCAAAACAAAACAAAAAACAGAATTTGAAGAACTTGAACTCCCTAAGTTTTTTGAGAAAATGAATTCTTTGGATATTTCTGCCGATGAACTAATTGAAAAATATAATCTTTGGATTAATAAATAAATTATGTACTTCTTTTATTGTTATTT
>CAZRHJ010000037.1:0-18997 GCA_964600025.1 uncultured Rikenellaceae bacterium
ACAGATAATTTATTTATATCCATTGATGGCAAGAATACAGCTTTTTCCACCTTTGCATCTACTATTGATTCGTGTATTAATTCAATATCTTGTAGTTGGTACAAAATTTTATTTGTAAGCCTTATAGGTGTTTTGTATTTCATAGAAAGTTCATCTGCTGTAAAAGGTTTTTCACCTTTTTCAAAATTCTTACAAATTGCAGAAAGAAACAATATTGAAATAAAGTCAGTATAACGTTTTGTTATTTTATTTGTGTCGCTTTCAAAATTAAAATATTTTATATTTTGAGCGGCATAAGTCATCTCTACACCAAACAAACATATAGTCCAAGATACTTGTAGCCAAAACATAAACAGAGGGAAAGCTGCGAAACTACCATAAATAGCATTATAACTCGAAACAGCCATTTGGCTTTGTATATACAACATCTGGAATAATAAATAAGCTGTACCTGCTATTATACCCGAAATAAGTGCATTTATGAATTTTACTTTTGTATTAGGCATAAATATATACAATCCAGTAAACATAAACCACGTAACAATAAATGGTGCTAATTGAACTAAAAATTTGATAATTGGTTGCAGAATTTCATATTCTTGCATATCATTCAGTGTAGTAGATGCAAAAATTGAAAAACCGCTTGTAACAATCAATAGAACAGGTATTACAATCAACATAGAAAAATAATCAGTTACTTTTCTATATATACTGCGTTGTTTTGGTATTTGCCATATTTGATTAAAAGTAATTTCTATATTAGTTGTAAGGTTAATAACAGTGCCAAACACTAAAATTAAGCCTATTCCTATAAAAATACCGCTCTTAGTGTGCAATAAATATGAATTTACAAAATTAATAACATAATTAGTGATTTCTTCTTGACCTGCAAATGCACTTTCAATTCTATTTTCCACCAGATTAGAGAACCCAAAACCACGTGCAATAGCAAATAGTATTGCAAGTATAGGTACTATCGAAAGTAAAGTACTATATGTAAGTGCAGATGCTTTGTTTGTTATTCTGTCTTGCGAAAACCTTTTGACAGCTATGAATATTGTTTTTATAATAATGTAAATAGAAAACTTTTTACTACTTACATCTTCTTTTCGTATTCTCCAAATATCATAAGTTAGAAAATGCAGAAAGTTTTTAATCTTTTCATTCATAATAATTGTTTTTATATATTGCAAATTTTAATCTTTCCGAAATAGTACAATCTCCTAATAAAATTCTAATTTCTTAGGATATTTTACATATACAACGTAGCGTACTGGCATACGTGAGTTATAAGCATCGCTGAGATATACAAAATATGCGAGTTTCGTTTTTAGCGGACAATACTAATTGCAAATATAATATTATTAATTAAACAAAAAGTATATAAAAACAAAAAAGAGAGGTATAAACCTCTCTTTTTGTTGAGCTACAAAGATTCGAACTTTGAACGACTGAACCAAAATCAGCTGTGTTACCATTACACCATAGCTCAATTCTGTAATTTTGATTACGAGTGCAAAGGTAGTGAAAAAAATTAAAGATCCAAATTTTTTAAGAAAAAAATGTCGTTTTTTTTAGAAAAATTAGATTTTTTTAAGTTCTAATCTCATAATTGTGCCTTTTCCTATCTCGGATTGTGCAACATACATCTTTCCATCGTGATTTTCTTCGATAATTCTTTTACACAAAGAAAGACCTAAACCCCAACCTCTGGTTTTAGTTGAAAAACCGGGTTTAAAAACTTTTTTAAAATTATTTTTTGCAATACCCTTACCGTTATCTATTATATCTATCACAACATTTTCGGCAACATCATATATACGAACCTTTATAGTTCCCTCGCCACCCAGTGCATCAATAGCATTTTTAATAGTATTTTCCATAACCCATTCTATCAATGATGAATTTATGTTTGCCTGAATAGGAATGTTTTTGTCATTTATCATACTCAAACTTACTTTTTTAGGCATACGCATTTGGAAGTACTGAATAGTAGTATCAACTGTTTCTATGATATTGTGTGGGGATAGGGTAGGCTCAGAGCCAATCTTTGAAAATCTATCAACTACTTTCAAAAGCCTTGAAATATCTTTACCTATTTCATCTACGACAGATTGTTCTATATTTTCACCTCTCAAATATTCCAACCACCCCAATAGTGAAGAGCTTGGCGTACCGAGTTGATGGGCAGTTTCTTTTGCCATACCAACCCATATTTTATTTTGTTCATTATTCTTTGAAGAAGAATAAGAAATGGCTATCAAACCCAACAACATTATCAATGTAAAGAACTGAACATAAGGCAAATACCTCATCATTATAAGCTTTTGACTCTCTCTATAAAATATATAATAGAAATTACCATTATTTAGCTCAATAACTATTGGTTCATTGTTGTTTGTCATATCCTCCAACTCTTTTCGCAATAGTTTTGGGTTTACCATAATCTCGTCATCAACATTCATAAATGTCAATATACTCAGATTTTTTTTTGTAACTATAAAAGATATTTCGTTGTCATTACTCAGAATATCACTTATCAAGTTTTTTATATTCTGGGGTGTGTTTATATCGTTTGGATTTGCATTTATAGTCATTGCCATTGACCATAATTTTGTTTCCCAAAACTCTTGTTTTTCTAATTCACTTGCCATTTTTGTCGTAAAAAACAAAAAAGCAATACTTATCATACTACCGATAATTATAATGCCAATTTTGGTCTTGTAACCCAAATTGAATAACAATAGATTTTTTAAAGTTTTTTGCATTAGTAGTATGTTTTAAGAAGTTATTTATTGTTTTTTTTAAGAAGCTCTACCATCTTTTTAGCAATCAATTCCGAAGTATTTTCTCCACCCATTTTCTCACTCAATAGCTTATAATCAGCCATTAATTCTTTGTGTCGAGGCTTGTTAGGTAAAATTTCATTAAGTTCATTTTTAATATTCTCTATTGTCATAGACTTGTTTATAAGTTCTTTTACAACAAGCTTATCCATAACAATATTAACAAGAGAAATATATTTAATTTTAATCAATAACCTGCCAATAGCGTAAGTTATTGGAGAACATTTATAACAAACAACCTCTGGAACGTGGAGTAGGGCAGTTTCGAGTGTTGCTGTTCCCGAAGTTACTATTGCTGCCTCGCTGTTTAGTAGTGTTTCATAGGTTTTGTCATAGACAATTTTTATGTTTTTTGCTTTTTTAGAAATAATATTATCGTACAAGGAACTATCGAGCCATTTAACGGCAGCTACCACAAACTGATACTCAGGAAAATGTTGTGCAACGCTGTTCATAAAAGGCAAATTGTACTCAATTTCTTGTTTGCGGCTACCAGCCAAAAGAGCTATGATAGGTTTTTCTTCCAATTTATTTTCTTTCAAAAAAACTTTATACTCTGGTATATTTTTTTTCTTTTCGATAATTTCTTCTACCAGTGGATTTCCAAAATAGTGAGCTTTAATTCCCCATTTGCCAAAAAATTCTATTTCAAAAGGAAATATACAGAATAATTCATCTACATATTTTTTTAGTTTTATAGCTCGTTTTTCGTTCCACGCCCAAAGTTTTGGAGCAATGTAATAATATGTTTTAATACCGAGTTTTTTTGCAAATTTTGCAATTCTCATATTAAACCCCGCATAGTCCACCAAAACAACAACATCTGGTTTAAATTCTATAATGTCTTTTTTACATTTTGTAATACGTCCCAAAACTGTTTTTAGATGTATAAAAACTTCCCAAATACCCATAAAAGCTCCATCTTTATAGTGGCTCAACATTCTATCTTTACCTACTGCCTCAGCCATTCTATCGCCGCCCCAAAAAACAATATCCGCCTCGGGGTCTTGGATTTTTATGTGTTTCAAAAGTTTTGATGCGTGAACATCGCCAGATGCTTCACCAACTATTACAAAATATTTCATATATTACTTCTCCAATAAATCTGGTCTTAACAATTCTGTACGTCTAAACGCCTCATCTTCTTGCCATTGTGCGATTTTCTTGAAATCTCCCGACAAAAGTACTTCTGGCACTTTCCAGCCGTTAAAATCTGCTGGTCGAGTGTATATAGGAGGAGCTAACAAATTGTCCTGAAAAGAGTCTGTAAGTGCAGATGCCTCGTCCCCTATTGCTCCTGGAAGCAATCTAATCACACTATCACATATTATTGCACCAGCCAATTCTCCACCAGTTAGCACATAATCTCCGATAGAAATTTCTTTTGTGATTAAATGTTCTCGAACCCTGTAATCAATACCTTTATAATGTCCACACAAAATTATTATATTTTCGTAGGTTGATAGAGAGTTTGCAATTTGTTGATTGTAGGTTTCTCCGTCAGGCGAAGTATATATAATTTCGTCGTAGTTTCTTTCGCTTTTTAGTTTGTTTATACATTCAAAAATAGGTTCAATTTTCATAACCATTCCAGCCTCGCCACCAAAAGGATAGTCATCTACCTGTCGGTGTTTATCGTGGGTATAGTCCCTAAGATTGTGTATATGAATTTCTACTAAACCCTTTTCTTGTGCTCTTTTCAGAATAGATTCGTTCAGTGGGCTTTGTAGCAATTCAGGTACTACTGTTAGTATATCAATTCTCATTTTATTTATAATTTACTTCACCATTCAAAACATCTGTAATGAAAGGATTGTACATAAGTTCTTCTGCAAGAGTAGTGTGATCGCCGTGTCCGGGGTATAGAGTTAAATCTTTGCCAAGTGGAACTATTTTTTTCAAAATACTGTTCATTAGTTGTTCGTAATCTCCACCTGGAAGGTCTGTTCTACCAATACTTCCTTTAAAAACACTATCGCCAGTAAATACATTTCCGCCTTCTTCGTCAAAAAACACAACACCACCTGCTGTATGTCCAGGAGTATCAATAACTCTTAGTTTGCTATTACCAAATTCTATTATATCTCCCTCTGCAATGAATTTATCTATTTTAGTTACAGCTTTGTTTGGTATTTCAATGCCATACATTGCTGCAATTTTTTCAAAATGTTCCAAAGCATTTACTTCGTTCTTGTGAGCAAAAAACTCTACATTATATTTGTCTTGTATATATCCAACTCCTGTAATGTGATCCACGTGGCAGTGTGTATTTATAGCTTTTGTGATTTTAATATTATTTTTGTTCACAAATTCATCAAATCTCTCACATTCGTTTTGTGTAGATAGTCCGCAGTCAATTACAACTGCTTCGTTAGTGTTATCATAAACCAAATAAGTTGCTTCTCTAAATGGATTTACAGCAAAAACTTTAACTTTTATCATATATTTTAATTATTGTTGTATCTTTGTAGTCAATTAGTTTTGAGAGAGATATACTCCCTCATTATATTTGCAAAAATACAAAAATTAAACAAATAATCACATATTTTAATCACTGTTTGTTTAAACTGTTGATTATCAATTATTTATATGGCAAGAAAAAAGTATAAGTATCCGCTAATCGAAGGATTAGAGATTGTTGATATAGCTGCTGAGGGCAAAGCTATGGGTAGATACAATGATGTAGTTGTTTTTGTACCGATGTGTGCAGTAGGAGATATTGTAAACGTACAAATTACAAACAAGCGTCGAAGATTTATGGAGGGATATATCGTAGATTTTGTAAAAAAATCTGAGAATAGAGTAGAGCCTTTCTGTGAACACTATGGAGATTGTGGTGGTTGTAAATGGCAACATTTACCATACGATGTTCAGTTACAGCACAAACACAGCCAAGTAACAGACCAGCTTACACGCATTGGCAAAATCGAATTACCCGAAATTTCACCTATTTTAGGTTCACAACAAACCATTGCTTACCGTAATAAACTGGAATTTACATTCTCGCCTCAGCGTTGGGCAACACGTGAGGAGTTGGCAGATGGTAACGAAGTTGAACGAGGTGGAGCTTTGGGCTTTCACGTTAGTGGAATGTTTGACAAAATTTTAGATATTCATAATTGTTCGCTACAAGCAGAACCTTCAAATGAGATTCGTAATTTTGTGAAACAGTTTTGCTTAGATAACGAAATTCCTTTTTATAATATTCGTAGCCACGAAGGAGTTATGCGTAACTTGGTTATCAGACTTTCTTCTACTGGCGAAATTATGGTTATAGTTATTTTTGGTATCCAAGATGATAGAGCTATTGAATTAGTAATGAGTGCGTTACATAAAAATTTCCCTCAAATTACTTCCCTTTTGTATATCGTAAATCAAAAATTAAATGATTCTTATTCAGACCAAGAAGTAAGAGTTTTTTCTGGTGTTGATTATATTATGGAACAAATGGAGGATTTGAAATTTAAGGTTGGTCCATTATCTTTCTACCAAACAAATTCTCGTCAGGCTTACGAATTATACAAAATAACACGTGAATTTGCTCAACTTACTGGAAATGAGGTTGTGTATGACCTTTATACTGGTACTGGAACTATTGCAAACTTTGTTGCCCACCAAAGTAAGAAAGTTATCGGCATTGAGTATGTTCCTACTGCAATCGAAGATGCAAAAGTAAATTCTCAAATTAATGGTATCACTAACACAACTTTCTATGCAGGAGATATGAAAGATGTTTTGAATGATGAGTTCATTAATCGCCACGGAAAAGCTGATGTTATTATTCTTGACCCACCTCGTGCAGGTATTCACGAAGATGTCGCAAATACTATCCTAAGAGCCAAACCAAACAGAATGGTTTATGTTAGTTGTAACCCTGCTACACAAGCTCGTGATTTAGCAATTTTTGATGTGGATTACAAAGTTTTGAGAGTACAACCAGTCGATATGTTCCCTCATACTCACCACGTCGAAAATGTAGTTCTTTTAGAAAGACGATAATGAAATTAGACGAAAAAGATATTATACCTACTAATGATGGTTCAGTTTCTATAATTCACCCAATTTTGGGTGAATTATATCATTCTGATAGAGGAGCAATATCTGAAAGTCAATATGTATATATTGATAAAGGATTTTCTCAGATAGATTCTCCTTTTATCAAAATCTTAGAATTTGGTTTTGGTTCTGGGCTAAATTTCTTGCTCACTTTGCAGGAATCAATCAATAAAAATATTAGAGTAGAATACCATACTTTTGAACTCTATCCTTTGGATTTTGAATCCGTTCAAAAATTAAATTTTTCTCAATTTTGTAGTCAAGAGCTATATTCTTTATTTTTGAAAGCACATAAAGGGGATTTTAATACCAAAATAAAACTGACTCAAAATTTTGATATAATTAAATATCCCATATCTTTTACAGAATATCAAAATTTTCCGACAGATTTGAATTTGGTTTATTTTGATGCTTTTTCTCCCGAAATTCAGCCAGAGTTATGGAGTTTAGAAATATTTTCTGCAATTTACAATAATTTATGTACGGCAGGTAGGCTCGTTACTTATTCAGCAAAAGGATTCGTAAAACAAAATTTACGTGATGCAGGTTTTGTTGTCAAACGAGAAAAAGGAGCTTTGGGTAAGCATCATATGTTAGTAGCTACCAAAAATGAATAAATACATAAAATATCCTCTGATTTTTTTGTTTATTTTGGGTTTTGTTTCCTTTTATTATCTAAATAATCCCCAACAATCTTTTTTTATGCCCAAATGCTATGTGCTAACGACAACTGGATACAAATGTTTTGGTTGTGGAATGCAAACTGCAATTTACCACATTTTACATTTTGAATTTATCCAAGCAATCAAAGCTAATGCTTTGTTTTGCTTTCTTCTTCTATATATAATTCCTCTTTTATTTTTCGAAAAATCCTTCAAAACTTCTCGTTTCAAGCAGTTTTATTCCATTCTATATTCTCAATTATCCTATATTATTATCGCTTTCTTTGCGATTATCTTTTTAGTTCTAAGGAATTTATAGTTTGTTCCACGTGAAACAAAAATACTTTCCTTCAAAATGTTTCACGTGAAACTTCCATATAGTTTAATCTTTCTGAAATCATACCAGTTTCAAATAAATTCGTATCTATTAGGCTATTTTAATTTTTAGCGGACTGTGCTAATATAATTAGGGAAAAATTGCAAACACTAATAGAAAAATTGCTATTTACAAGGATAGTAAATCCCTCTACCTTTGTACCAACAATAATAAATAAAAAATATGAAAACGAAATTTTTAATTGTAGGTGCTTTGATGGCTTCAATGAACCTAATGGCTCAGCCTATACAAAACGAAAAAGTTATGAGTGATAGTTCAATTCAAATTCCTAAACAGGGTAGGGGAAGTTCAAAAGTTGAATATATTGGGCAATCTATTGATAAATTGGTATATGATTTTATGGAAGAACAGGGTATTCCGGGGCTGACACTTGCTATTGTACAAGCTCCTTATATCCCACGAGTAGTAGGTTATGGTGTTAGTGATGCCCAAAATGCTAAACTTGCTTCTGCCAAAACTATTTGGCCAGTTGGCCCAATCTCACAAGGATTTGCAGCTGTGGCAGTTGTACAACTTAAAGAAAAAGGTAAACTTCAATTAGAGGATAATATTTCTAAATATCTTAAAAAATTACCTGAGAAATGGCAAAACATTACTATCAAACAGTTGATGCAACATAGTAGTGGTTTGGTTGATTACAGAGATATTGAGGGTTTTGATATTACCAAAAACTATTTACCAGAAGAGCTAATTGCATCTGTTTCTAATTCAGAATTGGCTTTTGCCTCTGGAACAGAAGTAAAACAGTCTGCAACTAATTTCTTATTATTGGCACAAGTTGTTGAATCTGTTAGTAAACAGTCTTACAGAGATTTTGTAACTAAGAACCAAATTGAATACTTAGGTCTTAAACAAACATATTTTGCGGAGGATTTAGGAAAAGTAATGCAAGAAACTCTTTCAAATGAAAGTCCTAAACACAAATTATTCTTACAAGATAAAGGATATATTAGTCCTGCTGAAACATCTGAGGGATATATTTATAAAGACTCTAAATTAGTCGCAGCTCCAAAAACAAACAACCAGTCGCTAAAAGGTTTTTCTGATATTTGGGCATCTGCCGAAAATATTAGCCATTGGGATATTGCTTTGGCAGGTGGAGTTTTGATTAACGACCCAGCAAACCGTGCTTTGATATATTCTCCTACTACACTCGATAGTCGAAAAGTTGTTCCAGCAATGGCAGGTTGGCAGTTCTATAATCACAATGGTTTGATGGATATTAAAGGTAATGTAACAGGACACTCAGCATTTTTGAGTAGATTTACAGATGCTTCCGAATTGGTTTGTGTTACTTTGCTTGGTAACAAAGAAGGAGTTGATTTTACTGTATTGGCACGTCAAATTGCCGCAGCATTTGATAATAAATTAGGTTCGGGTATTAACGAAAATGCTTTATATACTTACGAGAGTCAGTTCTCAGTAGATGAAACAATGCAACGTTTGGAAGATGCTTTAACTGCAATGCAAATGCCAATTTTCGCAAAAATAGATCACGCCAAGAATGCAAAAGATGCAGGTTTGGATATGAAAGCATCAAAAGTTATAGTGTTTGGTTCTCCAAAAGTTGGTACAGCACTAATGGTAGAAAATCCAAGTATAGCTCTTAACTTACCTTTGAAGATAGCTGTTTATGAAGATGCAAATGGAAGTGTTTGGGCTACATTCCAAAAACTTGACAATATGACTCAAACATATCCATTAGAAAACCAAAAGGTTTTAGGCAATATGAAAATGCTTTTGGAAAAATTAGTTAAAAAATCAGTTAGCATTTACTAATCTTATAAAAACTCTTTTGAAAGGTCGCAACATATATGTTGCGACCTTTTTATTTTCACAAACATTTCTTGTTTATTTGCAAAATATTCCTACATTTGTGCTTATTGCTATCTGGTAGAAAAATAAAACTATTGTAACTAATTGAATAATAATGTATTAAGTTTTTTTTGTTTTAGCGGATAGTATAAATATGTGATGTAATTAACTCTAACACTTATGAATAACTATTTTTCAACAACTTTGAAAGGTATTGTAGCTCTTACGGATAGCTTTCACGCAGACAATAACTTATTGGCAGACAAGACTTTATATAAGTTTATTTGGGTCAAGAGAGGATATATTAAGATAGAATTAGACTATGTCGAAACTATAATTTCTGAAAATGAAATAATTTCTGTTACAAATCTCCAACGCCTCAGTATTATTGAAGTAGAGGGAGAGTATATCACTTTTTTGTTTAATAGTAATTTTTATTGTATTTACGGACACGATAACGAAGTTTCTTGCAATGGATTACTTTTCCACGGCTCATCAAATTTAATTAAATTTACGCTCGAAGATAGCGAAATATACGAATTAAACGAGATTATAGGGGTTCTTTCTCGTGAGTTCGACAACAAGGACTCTTTGCACGAAGAGATGCTTAGAATCTTGTTAAAACGCTTTATAATTAATTGTACACGCATTGCACGAAATCGCTACCAGATTGATTCTATTCCTCACAGTAGTTTTGAAATAGTACGACAGTTTTACGTTTTGGTTGATAATAATTTCAGAGAACTCAAACAAGTCAAGGATTACGCTAAGTTGCTAAATCGTTCTCCCAAAACCCTTTCAAATATTTTCTCTACTGCCAAGCTCCAAACTCCTCTTGCTATCATTCAAGACAGAATTGAATCTGAGGCAAAAAGACTACTTTTAGAAACTTCTAAACCCGCAAAAGAAATTGCGTATCTACTTGGTTTTGAAGATATTGCAATGTTTAGTCGTTTCTTCAAAAACAAAACAGGTTTGAGTATTTCCGAGTTTAGAGCCGAGAATAAACATTATTAGGGAAAAATTGCCAAGTTTTTTAGAAAAATTGCTATTTTGACATTTTGCAATTATCTATACTTTTGTAATGTAAATAAAAACTTATAAATATATGAAATGTAAACTATTAATTAAATTTTTGGAAATAGCGGCAAATGCTAAAAAATTAACTTATGGAATGATAAGAGTTGCCATTTTGGTAATTTTCTTGTGGATTGGTGGTCTAAAATTTTGGAACTACGAGGCAGAAGGTATTGTCCCTTTTGTTGCTAATAGTCCATTTATGAGTTTCTTCTATACTCAGGACGCCCCCGACTACAAAGACTACAAATTGATGGAAGGTCAAGCAGACCCAGTCAAAAACCAATGGCACGAAGAAAATAATACTTATGGATTTTCTCGCGGTTTAGGAATTTTGATTATGAGTATAGGTATTCTTACATTCTTAGGATTTTTCTCAACTAAAATCGGTTTAATTGGAGAATTTTTAGTAATAGTAATGACAATCGGAACCCTCTCGTTCCTTGTAACTACACCCGAAGTATGGGTGCCAAACTTAGGAAGTGGCGAATCAGGTTTCCCACTGCTTACAGGAGCAGGGCGTTTGGTTATAAAAGATCTTGCAATTATTTCAGGAGCTGCTGTACTACTTAGCGAATCGGCTTCTAAACTACTAAAAAATTGCAAGTGTAGTCGCTAAGATTTGTTTATATTATGATTATTTTTTTATTGAAAAAAGGGCAGTCATCGACTGCCCTTTTTGCTAATATAGCAATTTACGTAAATTCTATTTTCTTAAATTTCTAAGCATTTGCTCATCAAAAGTTTCGTTTTTAGCGGTAAAACCTTAATAATTACGCAATGCTTCTACGTCAGCTACTGCTTTTGGAATTGGTTTGCCCAAAAGTCTTGCTCCTTGCGGTGTAATCAAATAATCTTCCTCGTTACGACAACCTGTAAATCCTTTGTATTTCTCGATAGCGTCCCAATTCAAGTATTCATTAAATTTGTTTTGAGAACGCCACAGGTCAATGAGTTCAGGTATAAAATATATCCCGGGTTCGATAGTTAATACAAATCCTGGTTCAAGTTCTCTTGCCAAACGTAGTGATTTATATCCGAAAACAGTACTTTTTGGGTTTCCGTCATACCCAACCCAAACTTCTCCTAAGTTTTCCATATCGTGAACGTCCATACCCATCATATGTCCTAATCCACAAGGGAAGAACAATGCGTGAGCACCTTGCTCCACAGCATCATCAATATTTCCTTTCACAAGTCCAATTCCTTTCAATCCTTCCAAAATTGTTTTACAAGCAAACTTATGGCAGTCCAAAAATTTTACATTTGGAGCAAGCATAGAAATAGCATTGTTGTGAGCTTGTAAAGAAATTTCATAAATCTCTTTTTGGCGAGGGCTAAATGTTCGGCTAACAGGAAATGTCGAAGACATATCACCGCAGTATCCATTCACATTTTGTGCTCCAGCGTCCAAAAGCAATAAATCACCCTCTTTCAAGACGTTTGAATGGTTGTGATTGTGTAGTGTTTGTCCGTTTACAGTAGCTATGATTGGAAAAGAAATATTTCCGTCAGACGCAATAGCTACTTGGTGAGCAAGTGATGCTACTTCTGCTTCCAACATTCCGGGTCTTGCCCCTTTCATTGCGGCAATGTGCATATCTGCCGTAATATTTACTGCATTTTCAATTTCTTGTATTTCTTCCTCTGATTTGTAGTTTCTTTGAGCCACAACAGCACGTACAAATTCCAAAGATTGCATTTGAGTTTGTTTGTCAGGAGCTATTCCCAAAAGTTCATACAAACTCATACTGTGTTCAGCCCTATAAGGAGGCAAGAAATGAATTTTTCTCCCCTTTTGCATTGCATTTTGCAGATACTCCCCAAATTTCTTTGTAGGTAGGGTTTCTTCAATTCCCACTTTCACAGCATTTTCTTTGATTGTAGGTAAAATTCCCATCCAAACTATATCATCAATAGTCAATTCATCTCCAAAAAGAATTTCTCTGTTTTCGTCAATATCAATAATAGCATTCAGATTTGCTTGATTTAGACCAAAGAAATAAAGAAAAGTTGAGTCTTGTACAAAATGATAAGTATTATCACGGTAGCTCATACCCACCTCTGTATTTCCGAGGAACAACAAAATTCCTGAGCCAATATCTTTTTTGAGTTTAGCTCTACGCTCAATGTAAGTTGATTTATTAAACATAATATTAATATTTTTATGATTTTACTAAGAACCAAAATTACTAAAAATATTTATCAAACGAATATTTTTCACTTATAAAAGTTAAAATTATTTTTTATTTGTTAAAAATACATAAAAAATATTTCTATGATAGGAAAATTTAATAATTATAGTTTAACACATTTTTTTAAAAATGTAAACAAAAGCACGCACCCATTGCCCTTTTGAGCAATGAGCAAAACATTTAACGAGCAAATATTTGCTAATTTCAGAAAACAAAGTTTCCCGAAATACCCCGTATAAAGAATATTTTTGTATTTCCACAAATTCTTTATATATTTGTATAATATTAATTTGAGTGTAAAATGAAGATAATCATTGCAGGAGCAGGAGAGGTAGGTCAGCATCTTTCAAAGATGTTGGCAGAGGAGTTCCACGATATAACAGTAATAGATGATGATGCAAAACGTTTGGAGATAGTATCATCTACATCAGACGTTTATACGATTCTGGGAGATGCAAAAGATTTTAATATCTTAAAACGAGCCAATTTAGGTAAATGTAACCTTTTTATATCTGTTTATCCTCGTGAGAGTGATAATATTCTTTCTTCAATTCTGGCAAAACAACTTGGAGCTAAAAAGTGCATTGCACGAATAGATAATGACACCTATTTACAGCCATTCAACAAAGAAGTTTTTATTAATTTGGGTATAGACTATATGTTTTATCCCGAAAAAATTGCAGCAAATGAGGTTTTGACTCTTTTGGGCAATACCGCTACTTCGGAGTATGTAAACTTCTCTGGTGGCAAACTATCTCTTATGGTTTTCAAGATAGGAAGTGCTTCCCCATTGGTGGACAAACGCCTTATGGACGTAGCCGACACAAACGAAAAATTACATTATCGAGTAGTTGCTATTTCACGTGATAACGAAACTATCATACCTCGTCGCCACAACTACATACGTGAGGGAGATAATATTTATGTGATAGTTGACCACAGATATTCTTCCGAAATTAATACTTATATTGGTATGGAGAATATCAAAATCAATAATATTATGATTTTGGGCGGAGGCTTGATTGGCGAAAGAATTGCACAAGCTCTTCAAGACCGTATGAATGTCAAATTGATTGATTACGACAAAGAAAAAGCTGAAAAATTGGCAGATACTTTGGAAAATACTTTGGTAATCAATAGTGAGGGTCGAGATATAGAGGTTTTGAATGACGAAGATCTCGAAAATATGGACGTTTTTGTAGCTCTTACAGGTAGGAGTGAAACAAATATATTGGCAGCTATGCTTGCCAAAAAACAAGGAGTAAAGAAAGTAATTGCCGAGGTAGAAAACTTCAATTACATTACACTTGCTGAGAATATGGGTATTGATACGATAATCAACAAAAAGTTAATCACCGCAAGTACTATTTTCCGTTTCACAATGAATACCGACGTTCAAGCAATCAAATGTTTGAATGGTTGTGATGCTGAGGTTTTGGAATTTTTGGCGAAACCAAACAGTGTTATTACACGTAACATTGTCAGAGATGTTCCTTGGCCAGAAAATGCACTTATTGGTGGAGTTGTTAGGGGAGATGAAGTATTTATCGTAACTGGGGACACCCAAATAAATCCTTACGATAGAGTAGTAGTATTTGCTTTGCCAAATGCAATCCCAAAACTACCTCACTTTTTTAATTAGTAATCCTTTAAAATAAATATATGGCTGTATTTGAAGTAGTTGGTGGTCGTCCATTAAGAGGCGAAATTACACCCCAAGGAGCAAAGAACGAAGCTTTGCAAATATTGTGTGCAGTTGTTTTGACACAAGAAGAAATAGTAGTAGAGAATATCCCCAATATTGCAGATGTCTTGAAACTAATAGACTTATTGCAAAAAATGGGCGTTACAGTTCGCAAAATTGATAGCCATTGTTACGCTTTCAAGGCACAAAATATTAATTTTGAATATTTAGAGAGCGAAGAATATTGCAAAGATGCTGCGGCACTTCGTGGAGCTGTGATGCTTGTAGGTCCTTTATTGGCTCGTTTCCACAAAGGTTATGTCCCTAAACCTGGTGGCGACAAAATAGGTCGTCGTAGGCTTGATACGCACTTTATAGGTTTGCAAAAACTCGGAGCAAGAATGGAGTTCAACAAAGTTGAAAACTACTCAAAACTTACTTGCGACAAACTAAAAGGAACTTATATGCTTTTGGACGAAGCAAGTGTAACGGGTACTGCAAATATCATTATGGCAGCAGTTCTTGCAGAGGGGACTACAACTATCTACAACGCTGCTTGTGAACCATATATCCAACAACTTTGTAAAATGCTCAACCGAATGGGGGCAAAGATTTCTGGTATTGCATCAAATCTTTTGACCATTGAGGGAGTTGAAACTCTTGGAGGAACAACACACAGAATGTTGCCTGATATGATTGAAGTAGGTAGTTTCATTGGATTAGCCGCTTTGACTCGCTCCGAAATAACTATCAAAAACGTAAGTTACAAAGATCTTGGTATTATCCCTGACCAATTCCGAAGAATGGGAATTATTTTTGAGCAACGAGGAGATGATATTTATATTCCAAAACAAAATTCTTTCCAAATAGAGTCGTTCTTAGACGGTTCTATTATGACTATTGCCGATGCTCCTTGGCCGGGACTTACTCCCGATTTGTTGTCAATTTTCTTGGTAGTTGCTACCCAAGCCAAAGGTACAGTTTTGATTCATCAAAAAATGTTTGAAAGTAGATTATTTTTTGTTGATAAACTAATAGATATGGGAGCTCAAATTATTTTGTGCGACCCTCACCGTGCTACTGTTATAGGCCATAACCACGAGATAGCTTTGCGTGCATCACGTATGACCTCGCCAGATATTCGTGCTGGTGTTGCACTTCTTATGGCAGCTTTATCAGCAGACGGAGTTAGCACAATCCAAAATATTGAACAGATAGATAGAGGATACGAGAATATAGATGTTCGTTTGAATGCTCTTGGAGCAGAAATTAGACGCAAGTAACTCATCTTGTCTTTACATAAATATTGAATTGTTCTTTAAATAACAATGTACGAACTAAACAAAGATTTTTTAAAAATGATGGACGATAACTTTTCAGAATCCGAAAAGTTATCGTTTATTAACTCTATGTCTAACAAAACAGTTAAACATATTAGATATAATCCTTTTAAATCCACAACTAAACCCTCTGAAA
Organism: uncultured Rikenellaceae bacterium; assembly: GCA_964600025.1. Taxonomy (GTDB): domain Bacteria; phylum Bacteroidota; class Bacteroidia; order Bacteroidales; family Rikenellaceae; genus JADFUS01. The sequence goes on from CAZRHJ010000037.1 coordinate 16,209, forward strand.
CACAAATTCCTTGGTGTGATATGGGTTATACTCTAAGTGAAGACAAAGTCTTTACAACAGACCCAATTTTTCACGCAGGGGCATACTATGTGCAAGAGGCAAGTAGTATGTATCTTGAAGAAATTTTTAAAAAAGTCATTTTGCCAGAAATTCCTGAACCAGTTGTGCTTGACTTATGTGCAGCCCCGGGAGGTAAAAGCACTCACATTTCATCTATGATTGGAGAAAATGGAGTACTTGTTGCAAACGAAGTAATCAAATCAAGAGCATATATTCTCAAAGAAAATATTATCAAATGGGGAATTGGTAACACTATTGTTACAAACAGCGATCCAAAATATTTTAGCAAACTCAAATCTTTATTTGACGTAGTTGTGGCTGATGTGCCTTGTTCTGGCGAGGGAATGTTTCGTAAAAACGAAAAAGCACGAGACGAATGGTCTTACGACAACGTTATGCTTTGTGCTTCTCGTTCGCAAAGAATTATTGCAGATGTGTGGGATTCTCTCAAAGAGGGAGGTTATTTTGTGTTTAGTACTTGTACCTTCAATCGCTACGAAAATGAGCAAAATATAGAATGGATTCTCCAAAATTTTGATGTTGAAAGTGTAGATATTGATTTGGATTTATATGATGAGCGAATTGTCAAAACCCAAACCAATGGAATTAATGCTTATAGATTTTTTCCACATAAAGTAGATAGTGAAGGCTATTTTGTCTGTGTTTTCAGAAAAGGAGGAGATTATAAAATTCCCAAAAAGAGGAAAAATACTAAAAAAATCGAGAAAATAAATAAAAACCACGAGAAGACTTTAAATGCTATAAGTTCTTTAAACATAGATAATTACATTGTCATAAATGGAGTTATTTATATTGTAAATAATAGTCTTTTGGATATTTATACCCAACTCTTAGAGAATGTTTATCCAATTTATGTTGGAGTAGAGATGGGAGAGGTATTAAACAATAAATTTAAACCATCTCACCCTCTTTCTTTGTGGCATAAATTGCCTTTACATTCTTTTCCACGTGTCGAAGTTGATAACCAAACAGCTTTGGAATATCTCCGTCGCAAAACCATAGACTTTTCTCTTTTCACGGAAGGATATAACTTAGTCTGTTACCAAAATCTTCCACTTGGATTTGTAAAACGAATTTCCAACCGTGTAAACAATCTTTATTCAAAAGATAGTATGATTTTACATCTTTAATATAAGACATTTAGAACAAAAAAAAAGAATTATCTGCCAAAATATTTGGTAGATAATTCTTTTTTGTGTAGGTTTGCCCCCGAAATAATTTATGATTTTCAAGAAAACTACTTGCAAAAGACGTGTTTAATAGAGATATTTTGGAGAACTTTTTTTTGAAATAATCATAAGAATTACAAACTAAATCAAAAAAAGATGAAAAAATTATTGCTATCAATCGCAATGTTTATTACTACTACCTTTGTGTTTGCAGAGGGTTATCAAGTAAATTTACAGAGCACAAAACAAGTAGGTATGGGACACGTTGGTGCGGCTCTAAAATTAGGCTCTGAAAGTATGCACTTTAATCCTGCTGGACTTGCATTTTTAGAAAGTCCTTTGGATATATCCTTAGGTGTAAGCCCAACTTTTGCGACAGCTTCTTATCGCAATGAGGGAATTATATCAAAAACAGACAATAAACTATCTTTGCCAATGTTTGCTTACGTAGGTTTCAAAATCTATGATAATTTGGCAGGTGGCGTAAGTCTTACTACTCCTTACGGTAGTGGTCTAAACTGGGGAAAGGATTGGGTAGGAGCAGATCTTATTCAGAACATTTCTCTACAATCATTTTCTATTCAGCCAACTGTTTCATACAAAATTCTGAAAAATTTGAGTGTAGGTTTGGGTATGACTATCCAATTTGGTGATGTGGAAATCTCTCGTGCGTTAATGCCTGCTGGAACACTTACACAAATGGGAATGGGCGACGAGTACAAAGACGTAATTCCTGTTTCTGCAACTCTAAAAGGAAAATCTGGTATTCGTTTCGGCTATAACGTTGGACTTTTGTGGGATATTAATGACAAATGGAGTGTTGGAGCTTCGTATCGTTCAAAAATTATGCTTGGAGTAAGTTCAGGTTCAGCCACTTTGGACTATGCAAGTGAGCAAATTAAACAGATTTTGTCGGGCAAAATTCCACCTCTTGACGAGGGTACTTTTTCGGCAGAAATGCCAATGCCTGCCAATCTAAATATAGGTGCTGCATTCCGACCAAACAAAAAATTGTTGCTTTCGGCAGAAATCCAAACTGTTTTTTGGGCTGCTTACAAAGAATTAAATATAACTTTTTCGGAAGAAGTTTTGGGTGGATATAATATTAATTCAGTCAAAAACTACCGCAATACTGTAATCGGGAGAGTAGGTATGGAATATAAACTTACAGAAAGATTTGACGTGCGTGGTGGTCTATATTTTGACCAAACCCCAGTAGATTCAAAGAATCTTAATCCAGAAACTCCGGGAATGAACAAAATAGGTATCTCGGCAGGTTTCAGTTTCCGACCAATCAAAAAACTTTCTATTGATTTTGCGTTGCTTTACACAGAAGGCATAGGTCGTGAGGGCGAAGTAAGTTATACAAACGGCTTACAACAAAACAAGGTCTTCAAAGGTTTTTACGACACTTATGGCATTATTCCATCGGTAGGTATTTCATATAGATTTTAAGATAGTTCTAAAAAAAACTGGTAAATATCAAATTATTACTGTCCGGTAAAAATTTTAAAAATAATCGTAATAGATTAAACAACA
>CAZRHJ010000038.1:0-18931 GCA_964600025.1 uncultured Rikenellaceae bacterium
ATTCAACAAAGATAGGATATTTTTTTCTTACTCCACCTATTTTCTGGATTGATCCAATAAAAAATATATGGGTTAGATAGTACACAAACATAAAATATTATTTTTTATTATACAAAACAATCAAACACTTTATTCCTAAGATTATTTACTATTATAAAGTATATTTACAAATTAGTATAAATATTTTATAAAAAAGCTCAACACAAACTCTATATGGTTTTAAATTATAACATTTAAATATTCCAATATCCTAAAATATTAGTATGTAGTCTAAAAATAAAATATGATTGTTCCCTAAAATATTAAAAAAAATATTTTGTGCATAATTAGCACCGTTAGCAAAAAAAAAAATTAAACATCATTAATAAAGGATTAGTCCTGAAAAACAGCAATAAAATGAGATACATTTTTTCGTGAAAACAAAAAAAAGGAAGTGAAAAAATCACTTCCTTTGTGGGAACAATAGGATTCGAACCTATGACCCTCTGCTTGTAAGGCAGATGCTCTGAACCAGCTGAGCTATGCTCCCTTTATTATTGCACTACAAAAGTACAATAATAATATTTACAATCCAAGAAAAAAGTTTATTTTCTTTTGATTACTTTATTAACTGCCTCAATAACAGCGTTTTTGTCTAAGTGGAATTTCTCCATAAGGTTGTCAGGAGTTCCGCTTTCGCCAAAAGTATCGTCGATTGCAACAAACTCCATAGGAGTTGGCAATTCACGAGCCAATAGAGATGCAACGCTTTCGCACAAACCACCGTTGATGAAATGCTCTTCGGCAACTACTACACAACCAGTTTTTTTAGCTGATTTAACGATTGCCTCACAGTCAAGAGGTTTGATAGTGTGAATATTGATAAGCTCTACTGAAAGACCTTTTTCTTCAAGCTCCTCAATAGCCTCGATAGCTTTCCATACTAAGTGACCTGTTGCAATAACTGTAACGTCTTTACCTTCGATTAGTTGAAGTGCTTTACCAATCTCAAAGTTTTGGTCTTCTGGTGTAAAAATAGGAACAGATGGACGACCGAAACGCAAATAAACTGGACCTTGGTGTTTTGCTGCCGCAACAGTAGCTGCAACAGTTTGGTTGAAGTCGCAAGGATTGATAACTACCATATTTGGCAACATTTTCATCAAACCTAAGTCTTCAAGTATCTGGTGAGTTGCACCGTCCTCGCCAAGTGTGATACCAGCGTGAGAACCTGCGATTTTAACATTTGAGTTAGTGTAACATACAGCTTGACGAATTTGGTCATAAACACGACCAGTTGCAAAACTTGCAAAAGTACCAATAAAAGGAACTTTGCCTGATTGTGCCATACCTGCTGCAACGCCAACCATATTTGCCTCTGAAATACCCATTTGGAAGAATCTCTGAGGGAATTCTTTTTGTAAACCGTCCATTTTTACAGAACCTGCAAGGTCTGCACACAATGCGACTACATTTTCGTTCTCTTGTGCTGCTTTAACAAGCCCTACACCAAAACCAGAACGTGTATCTTTTTTTCCTGTCGGATTAAATCTTTTCATCTCGAAATTTTTAAAAATCAAATAAAAATGTTAGTTTAAAACGTGAGTAATACTAATAATCACCATCTGTTTCTTCAAGTTGAGCAAGTGCTTTAACTTTTTGCTCTTGTGATGGAGCTTTACCGTGCCAAGCGTTTGTACCACACATAAAATCAACACCTTGACCCATATTTGTTTTCATCAAAATCATACGAGGTGCATTAACTTTTTCGTTTTGTGTTTGTTCCAAAGCAGCAACTAATTCCGCCATATTGTGGCCATCTACTACTCTAACGTCCCAACCAAAAGCTTTCCATTTTCCTTCGTAATCACCCAAACTAACTACCTCATCACAAGTTCCGTCGATTTGTTGATTGTTCCAGTCGATAATTGCTACAAGATTATTGATTTTTTTGGCACCTGCATACATTGCAGCTTCCCAAACTTGACCTTCTTGTGTTTCGCCGTCGCCCATCAAAACGTAAACTAATTTATCGTCTGAATTCATTGTTTTGACTTGTGCAAAACCTATTGCATTTGAAAGACCTTGACCAAGTGAACCTGATGCCATTCTAACGCCCGGTAGGTGTTTTACAGGTGTTGGGTGTCCTTGCAAACGTGAACCTAAGATACGAAAAGTTCCAAGTTCTTCTTTTGGGAAAAAGCCTGAACGTGAAAGAACACTGTACCATACTGGTGAGATATGGCCGTTTGACAACAAGAATACGTCTTCGCCTTTACCATCAATAGTAAAGTTTTCTGGTTTGTATCTCAAAACTTTGAAATAAAGTGCAGTCATTAAATCTGCACAACCAAGACTACCCCCTGGGTGGCCAGATGAAACATCTGCAACCATACGAACAATATCACGTCTTACCTGTGATGCCATTCTTTCTAAATCTTTAATCTCTTTCATTTTTGGTTATATTATATTGATTATTTGTCTATACTGTCTGTAAGTTTGCGAACTACTCGCAAGTTATTAAAAAATTCTCGTGCAAACACTCTGAGTGTTGTATATACTGGAATTGCCAAAAGCATTCCCCATACTCCTGCTACGCTACCTGCCATTAAAATAACAATAAAAATCTCTAAGGGGTGGGCTTTAACACTTGTTGAGTAAATATATGGTTGAAGAATTACATTGTCGAAAATCTGGAATATTGAGAAAATACTAATTGAGAAAATCATTAGGCTCTCTAAGCTACCTGAAAATACAGAAACTGCAATTAAAGTTCCAACAACAGCACCAATTAAAGGGCCTATATATGGAATAACATTCAAAACGGCTGAGATAAGTGCGATTATCATAGAGGTATTGAAATCAAGTCCAAAGATATAAAAACCAACTGTTACGATAATGAATTTGATAGTTGATTCCATCAAAAGTCCCAAAAAGTATTTAGATAATAATTTGATTGAAGATGCAACAGAGGTGCGTATTCTTTGCTCGTATTTGAGTGGGAAAACAGATGTCAAACCATCTACAAACAAAGAGTTTTCTTTTAGGAAAAAGAAAGTAATAAAAAATATTGAAAATGAAGCTACGATAGCATTTGTTGCAAAATCTATTAACGAACCAATATTGCTAAGTGTGGTTTGTAGTAAACTCGAAAAACGTGAACTTATACCAGAAACAATATCTTCGGTATGCAACAAAAACTCATCACTTGCATAAAGTGCAATAAAATCATTGATTTTTTGGATTGGAGTACGAACAATCGTATTAAAATCAATTAAATGTGAATTTTGGAAAATAGAAAACTTGGAAAATATAACTGGAATAATTATATCTATGATTAGAATAAATGCTCCAAAGAATAACAATAAAACAGTAGTTGCACCAATCCAACGAGGTACAAATTTGTCTTTTATTTTGACGTTTGAGATTAAGTCCATCAAGGGTTTGCCCAATAAAGACAACACGAAAGACACTATGATATACAATACTATACTACTGAAATACCATATCAGAAAAAGTGAAACTGCTGTAATTGCAGAAACTATAACATAGCGTTCTATTCTCCCCATAACTATGGAATTAATTATCGTTTATCAGCGAACTGTGCAAGGATAGTTTGTGAACCAGTAACTTTTTGGTTTAGTTTGACTTTTACCTCAACATCAAGAGGTAAATATAAATCGACCCTCGAACCAAATTTAATAAATCCCATTCTATCGTTTTGCTTAATAAATTTATCAGTTTTGGCAGAACATACAATTCGTCGTGCTATCAAACCAGCAACTTGTCTAAGTAGGATTTGTCTGTTTGCATCTCGCAATACAACAGTTGTACGTTCGTTTTCGGTAGAGGATTTTGGGTGCCAAGCAACCATAAATTCTCCTTGATGATGTTTGAAATATTCCACTTCACCTGCCATTGGATACCAGTTGGCGTGAACATTATTTACAGACATAAATACAGATATTTGTAAACAATCACGTTTAAGATATTCGTCCTCGTACACTTTTTCACACACTACAACAGTTCCGTCCGCTGGTGAGAATATTGAGTTTGGCTCACTCTGACGTTCTCGGTGTGGAAGCCTAAAAAATCTAATTACAAAACCTGCAATAAGCAATAGTAAAGATGAAATAACTATTGCACAAGTACTTGAAAACAACACAAAAGACAAGATACCAAGTACCACTGCCCCTATCAGTGTATTTCTAATAATAATATACCCTTCTTTTTCTATTTTCATTTTAAAAAATTTACAAAACAATTATGTAGTTTGTATAAATATGAGAAATTATAAAATATGCGAATGATGCAAAATAAAGTGCATCAAATCTATCTAATATACCACCGTGCCCCGGAATAATATTACCCGAGTCTTTGATTCCTACTGAGCGTTTCATTAGAGATTCAAATAAATCTCCAAAAACAGCCGAAACCGACAATATTGCAGCAACCACAATCCAATATATATAGTTATGGTCTGGACTATAATAGCCAAACACTGTACTAAATGCTACAACAAAGAAAAAACCGCCCCAGAATCCTTCCCAAGATTTTTTTGGTGAAATTCTCTCAAAAAGTCGTCTTTTACCAAGAGTAGAACCGACTAAATAAGCTCCTACGTCGTTTATCCACACAAATATAATCACTGCAAAGATAGCAAATATATCGTATGTAGTGAGTAAAATCATAGGCAAAATAGTATATAGCACAGAAAACACCTCGTAAGTAATTGATTCCAAAGGGTTTTCGTTCTTACGATAAAGTTCTGTAATTGTTCTGTGTAAAAAATATAAAACAATTAGAGGAATAATTGCCCCAACTAATCCAACATAGAACAATATCAGACCTACAATAGAGTATATTATTGGAAAATAAGGAATTACACGAATATTATTTTTTTTGTAAATACCCAAAAATTCCCAACAACCAAGAAGTCCAATTAACGACAATATTGTATAGCGAGAAAACTCACTATACAATATCGAAGCAATTATCACAAAAACCAGCACAAGTCCACTGATTGAACGTATAATTAAATTTTTATTTAAAGCCATTATAAAGTTTTTTAAGTCAGAGTATCTTCATCTTGCGGTTTAGCATCTTCTATCAATTCTGCTTCTTCTGCCATTACTTGCTCCCCAAGAGTTTTCCCTTTACGCTTACCAAAGATTCTTTCTAAATCTTCTGCAAACACAACTTCTCTTTCCAAAAGCAACTCGGCAAGAGTTCTAAGACCGTCTTTGTAAGTAGTCAAAATATTCTTAGCAGCATTATATGCCTCGTCTATTAATTCTTTACTTTCTTTGTCAATAATCTGAGCTGTTATTTCACTGTATGGCTTAGTAAACATATCACTACCACCAGAATTATAGTAACTTGTGTTTGCTACCTCACTACCCATACCATAATATGCAATCATTGCATAGGCTTGTTTTGTAGCACGTTCCAAGTCATTCAAAGCACCTGTCGAAACCTCTCCAAATGTTAATTCCTCCGACGCACGTCCACCCAAAAGTGATGACATTTCGTGCATTAGTTGATTTTTTGTAGTGATTTGACGTTCGCCCGGCAAATACCAAGCTGCACCAAGAGCCTTTCCACGAGGAACAATCGTAACCTTGATTAGTGGGTTGGCGTGTTCTAACATCCAACTAACTGTGGCGTGACCAGCTTCGTGATAAGCAATGGTACGTTTCTCGTCTGGTGTAATAACCTTACTTTTACGCTCCAAGCCACCAATAATACGGTCTATCGCATCTAAGAAATCTTGTTTTTCTATAAAAGATTTGTTTTTACGAGCTGCTATCAAAGCTGCCTCATTACACACATTTGCAATATCTGCACCAGAGAAACCAGGAGTTTGTTTTGCAAAGAAATCCTTATCAAAATCATTTCCAAGTTTTAGTTTACGGATATGAACATCTATAATCTCAGCACGCTCTTCTTGATTTGGAAGTTCTACATTGATTTGTCTGTCAAAACGACCTGCACGCATCAAAGCCTTGTCCAAAATATCTGCACGGTTTGTTGCAGCAAGAAGAATAACACCAGAGTTAGTACCAAAACCGTCCATTTCTGTCAAAAGTTGGTTTAGGGTGTTTTCTCGCTCGTCGTTAGAAGAATAACCGCCGTTTTTACTTCTTGCACGACCTATTGCGTCAATCTCGTCAATAAATACAATACAAGGTGCTTTCTCTTTTGCTTGTTTGAATAAGTCACGTACACGTGATGCACCTACACCGACAAACATCTCAACAAAATCAGAACCACTAATCGAGAAAAATGGGACATCTGCCTCACCTGCTACGGCTTTTGCCAAAAGAGTTTTACCAGTTCCCGGAGGGCCTATAAGCAATGCTCCTTTTGGGATTTTACCACCAAGATCGCTATATTTCTTTGGATTTTTAAGAAAATCCACAATTTCCATAATTTCAATTTTAACCTCTGCAAGACCTGCTACGTCCTTGAAAGTTATTTTGTTTTGAGAGTTTTTGTCGTAAACTTGTGCTTTTGCTTTACCAACATTAAACACATTTCCACCACCACTGTTTCCTCCACGTGACATACGTTTCCATATAACTACCCAAATAAGGATAATTATGATGATTGGAAGGAAATTTGAAACACCTAACCAAAAATTACCTTCGTCCTCAAATTCAAGAGGAATAGTATCAATGTTTTTCTGAGCTTTTTCGAAATCGTTTTGGAATTTCTCCAAAGACCCAAAAAGAAAGTAAAATTGTGCATCTGAATTAGATGTAGGGATAGTTTTAAATTCTTTGATATTTGAAAGAGAATCTATTGCATCTTTTTTGATATATACATTAGCTTTCTTTTCGTTTATTACAATTACTTTTTCTACTATATTTTTAGATATAAGTTCATTTTTGACTATATCCCAAGAAGTCTTGATTGGGGCAGTTTGAGTACCAAACCACGACCAAGCAATTATACCCACAACAGCAACTATATAGGGTATGAGTGTGTATGAACCAAAATTCTTTTTCTTATTTGCCATTTTATTTTTTTAATTATCGTTTAGACTTATAAAAAAACGATAAACATTTACTAATATTGTGTTTGAATTTTAGTAGTTGGAGCGTCAGACCATAGCTCGTCCAAACCATAGAACTCACGTGTTTGTTTTTCAAAAATATGAACAAATACATCTCCATAGTCAAGAATAATCCAAACACCATTCTCACGACCTTGAATACGCAATGGTTTTTCGTGGTGTTTTTCTATCATTTGCTTTTCTACTTCGTTGTAGATTGCATCTGTTTGTGATGTTGATTGAGCTTCGCAAACGATAAATGCATCGCAAATTGTACCTTCAACCTCTGACAAGTCTATTACAGAAATGCCTTCTCCTTTTTTCTCTTCAATAGCTTCTACTATTGTTTTGTATGTTTCTTTCATTCAAAAATAAATTTTCTTTTTAATTGGCAAAGTTACCAAAATTTTATTGATTTATCAAAATTATATTCTATTATTTTGTAAATAAGCTAAATAGTCGGCTACTACAAAACAACTTCCACCCAAAAATACCAAATCATCACTACTACACAAACTCAAAGCTCGTGCTACGGCTTTTGAAATTTCTTGCTCACAACTTACCTGAAATCCCAATGATTGGAGTTTATAAGATAACTCTTCGCACTTCATTGCACGTTCATTGTTGGCTTGTGTACAAATATATTGTGCAGATTTTGGAAGAAGATTAACTATCTCGTTTATATCCTTGTCTGCCATAAATCCCAACACTATATATAATTGATTATGCAGAGTCTGTTCTAACATCTTAACAACTTCGCTCACTCCGTCGTAATTATGCCCAACATCGCAGATTAATCGAGGAGAATTTTGTAAAGTCTGCCAACGTCCCACCACCTCGGTGCTATTCACTCCGTTTGTGATATTTTGTGAAGTTAATCCAAATTCAGAAGAAAGCAATTCAGCAACTTTAATCACACCAAGCAAGTTTTTAGTTTGGTATTCACCGAGCATTTTTAGGTCAAAAACATATTCTTGACTGTGTTGCGAACGAATAGTTATATGACGTTTGCCACAAACAATATCATCGGCTAAAATTGTATAAAAATCTTTTGCAAAATACAAATCTGAATGTTTTTCGTGAGCAGTATTTCTGAACACTTCTGCCGTTATAGGATTATACTCACTTATCACAACTGGGGTGTTATTTTTAATAATTCCAGCTTTTTCTTTGGCTATTTGCTCTATTGTATCTCCCAAAATATTTTTATGATCAATACCTATATTCGTTATCAAACTCAGCAAAGGATTAATCACATTTGTGGAATCTATTCTGCCACCCAAACCCGTTTCGATAACTGCCACATCAACCCTCTCGTGTGCAAATGCCCAAAACGCAAGTATGGTAGTTATTTCGAAAAATGAAGGTTGAAGTTCACGGATTTTGTCGTAAGCAACACTCATAAACTCAACGACTAAATCCTCACTAATCATCTCAGAATTAATTACAACACGCTCTCGGTAATCTATAAGATGTGGGGAGGTGTATAGTCCAACCTTGTATCCTGCATCACGCAAAATACTATTCAGCATATTTGAGGACGAACCCTTACCATTAGTGCCAGCAATATGAATTGTTTTGAATTTATTTTGGGGATTTCCCAAAAACTCACACAAAGCTATTGTTTTGTCAAGTGAAGGGTTATATGCAGCCTGTCCAACATTCTGAAACATTGGTATGCTATAAATATAGTCTAAAATTTGTTTGTAGGTCATATATTTTTTTGTAAAACTTTGATTTAAACGCAATAAGTTGATAAAGTAGTATTTTGCATAAAAAAACATTTTTAATGTGTAAAATACATTTGAAATGCAACATATTGAATATCAACAATATATAAATTCATTAAATATATAGTTCTTAAAAAAGAAATAGTTTTGTTTAAAAAACTATGCAAACATAATAAAATTTACTAAATTTGCTCCGTTAAAACATTTAATAAATCTTATAATTATGGCGGAAACAAAAAAGAACCTATTTGCAGAATTTCCTCCTGTATCTACTGAACAGTGGGAGGCAGTAATTGCAAAAGATCTTAAGGGTGCCGATTATGACAAGAAATTAGTATGGAAAACTATGGAAGGATTCAATGTTCGTCCATACTACCGTGCTGAAAATCTTGCAGGCATTAAACACCTAAATTCAAACCCAGGTGAGTATCCTTATGTACGTGGTATCAAAGCGAACAACGAATGGTTGATTCGTCAAGAGATTGTGGTTGAATGTCCAAAAGCAGCTAACAGCGAGGCAATGGACGTTTTGATGAAAGGCATCAACTCTCTAAACTTTGTTGTTAAAAACAAAGATTTCAGTGCAGCTGACTTGGATCAATTACTTAATGGCATTTGTATCAAATCTATCGAACTAAACTTCTCTGGTTGTGCAGCAAAAAAAGTTGCTAAACTTTTCCTTGCTAAAATCAAAAATGAGAAACTTGGTGTAGATGATGTTGTTGCTTCATTCAACATTGACCCAATCATCAAAAAACTTACTCTTAAAGGTAAAGACATTAAAGGTTGTAGCGAAACTTGCCCTTGCGAAGAAATCAAAGCATTGGTGGAAGAAGCTGGCGACTACAAACGTATCAAATTCGTAACAGTTAATGGTGATTCATTCGCAAACAGTGGTTCTACACTTGTTCAAGAATTGGCTTTCTCTTTGGCTGCTGCTCACGATTATATCGTTTGTTTGATGGACAAAGGTTTGGATATTAACCAAGCTGCAAGAACTATCAAGTTTAACTTGGCTTCTGGTCCTCTTTACTTTATGGAAATTGCAAAATTCCGTGCAGGTCGTATGTTGTGGGCTAACATCGTTAGACAATACAATCCTACAAGTGCTTGTGCAGAAAAAATGCGTGTTCACGCAACTACTGCGTCTATCAACCAAACTATCTATGACCCATATGTAAATATGCTTCGTGGTACAACTGAGGCTATGAGTGCTGCTGTTGCTGGTGTATCTTCTATCGAGGTATTGCCATTTGACTCTGCTTTCGAGACTCCATCTGAGTTCTCTAAACGTATTGCACGTAACGTTCAGTTATTGTTGAAAGAAGAATGTCATATTGACCAAGTTGTTGACCCAGCTGGTGGTTCATATTTCATCGAATCTCTTACACAATCTATCGCTGAAGAGGCTTGGAAACTATTCAAAACTATCGAAGAAAAAGGTGGTTACGTAGAGGCTTTCAAAGCTGGTTACATCAACGAACTTGTAAATGCTGTTGCTGACAAACGTCGCAAAAATATCGCTACAAGACGTGATTTCTTGTTGGGTACTAACCAATTCCCTAACTTCAACGAGAAAGTTGCAGAGGTTGTTAAAAACAAAGAAGCTCACGCTTGTTCTTGCAAATGTGAGTCTGTTTATACTCCACTTGTACCTTTCCGTATCGGTGAAGAATTTGAAGCATTGCGTATGAACACTGAAAACAGTGACAAAGAACCTATGGCATTTATGCTTACAGTAGGTAACTTGGCATTTGCTCGTGCTCGTGCTCAGTTCTCTTGCAACTTCTTTGCTTGTGCTGGTTTCAAAGTTGTTGATAACAACCGTTTCTCTTCTATCGAAGAAGGTCTTGCTGCTGCAAAAGAAGCAAAAGCTGACATCATCGTATTGTGTTCATCTGACGACGACTACTCTACTTATGCTCCTGAATTGCAAGCTGCAATGGGCGGTAAAGGTATTATGGTAGTAGCTGGTGACCCTGCTTGCCGTGCTGAACTTGAAGAAAAAGGTATCAAAAACTTCATTAGCGTTCGTTCAAATGTACTTGATACTTTGAAGCAATATCAAAACGAGTTAGGTATTAAATAAATTTGAGTATAATGAGAGCAAAATTTTCAGATATAAATATTACATCAGACGCAACAGCAAAATGTTGTTCTGGTGACAAATCACAAGGTCAAGAATGGTTGACTGCTGAGCAAATTCCTATCAAAACTCAGTACAACGCTTGTGACTTAGAAGGAATGGAGCATCTTAATTATGCTGCTGGTATTGCACCATTTTTAAGAGGTCCTTATAGTACTATGTATGTTATGCGTCCTTGGACTATTCGTCAGTATGCTGGTTTCTCAACTGCTGCAGAGTCTAACGCATTCTACCGTCGTAACTTGGCTGCTGGACAGAAAGGTCTTTCAGTTGCTTTCGACTTAGCTACTCACCGTGGATATGATGCAGATCACGCACGTGTAGTTGGCGACGTTGGTAAAGCAGGTGTATCTATCTGTTCTGTTGAAGATATGAAAGTTCTTTTTGATGGTATTCCATTGGACAAAATGTCTGTATCTATGACAATGAACGGTGCTGTACTTCCAGTATTAGCATTCTACATTGTTGCAGGTTTGGAGCAAGGTTGTACACTTGACCAAATGGCTGGTACTATTCAAAATGATATTCTTAAAGAATTTATGGTTCGTAATACTTACATTTACCCACCTAAATTCTCTATGAAGATTATCGCAGATATTTTTGAATACACTTCACAAAATATGCCTAAGTTTAACTCTATTTCTATCTCTGGTTACCATATGCAAGAAGCAGGTGCAACAGCAGATATTGAGTTAGCTTATACTTTAGCTGACGGTTTGGAGTATCTTCGTGCTGGTACTAATGCTGGTATGGATATTGATACTTTCGCACCACGTTTGTCTTTCTTCTGGGCTATCGGTGTAAACCACTTTATGGAGATTGCAAAAATGCGTGCTGGCCGTATGTTGTGGGCTAAACTTGTTAATAAGTTTAATCCTAAAAACCCTAAATCTCTTGCACTACGTACTCACTCTCAAACATCAGGTTGGTCACTTACAGAGCAAGATCCATTTAACAACGTAGGTCGTACAGCTATCGAGGCTATGGCTTCTGCACTTGGTCACACTCAGTCTTTGCACACAAATGCACTTGACGAGGCTATTGCATTGCCAACAGACTTCTCTGCTCGTATCGCTCGTAATACTCAGATTTATCTTCAAGAGGAAACTGCTATCTGTAAGAGTGCAGACCCTTGGGCTGGTTCATACTACATCGAATCACTTACTCAGGAACTTGCTGAAAAAGCTTGGAAACTTATCGAGGAAGTTGAAGAACTTGGTGGTATGGCAAAAGCTATTGAAACTGGTATTCCAAAAATGCGTATCGAAGAGGCTGCTGCTCGTAAACAAGCACGTATTGACTCTAACCACGACGTTATCGTAGGTTTGAATAAATACCGTCTTGCAAAAGAAGATCCAATCGATATCTTAGACGTAGATAATACTGCAGTTCGTTTGTCTCAAATCGAAAGACTTAACGAGCTTAGAGCTAACCGTGACGAAGCAAAAGTAAAAGAGTGCTTGGCTGCAATTACAGAATGTGTTAAAGGTGGCGAAGGCAACCTTCTTGCACTTGCTGTTGAAGCTGCTAAAAACCGTGCTTCTCTTGGTGAGATTTCTGACGCTTGTGAGTGTGTAGTTGGTAGATACTCGGCTGTAATTCGTTCAATTTCAGGTGTATATTCTGCAGAAGTGAAAAATGATGAAAGTTTCGCACACGCCAAAGAGCTTTGCGATAAATTTGCTAAAAAAGAAGGTCGTCAACCACGTATTATGATTGCTAAACTTGGTCAGGACGGACACGATAGAGGTGCTAAAGTTGTTGCAACAGGTTATGCTGACATAGGCTTTGACGTTGATATGGGTCCATTGTTCCAAACACCAGAAGAGGCAGTTAAACAAGCTGTTGAAAACGACGTAAACGTAATTGGTGTTTCTTCATTGGCTGCTGGTCACAAAACTCTTGTACCACAAGTTGTTGCTGAGTTGAAAAAACACGGTCGTGAGGACATCGTAGTTATCGTGGGTGGTGTTATTCCATTCCAAGATTACGATTACTTGTATAAATCAGGTGCTGCTGCTATCTTTGGCCCGGGTACTCCTATTGCCACTGCAGCAAACAAAATTCTTGATATTCTTTTGGAAGACTAATTCCATATATTCATATTCAAACGAGGCAGCCCTTTGGTTGCCTCGTTTACTTTAATACAGCAATTAGTATTGTCCACTAAAAACGAAACTCGCCTATCTGGTATATTTTGCAGATGGTCATAACTTACGCTACGATATACCGAGATAATTAGGAGCTTATAGGACAGCAACAAGGATAAATATATGATAAATCTAAATGAAATAGAAAAAAATCCAAATTCTATTAACATTACAAATGAGGAACTCGAACAAATGGTTCCCAAACATACGCATACTAAATCAAATATAATTATTGTGATTGACGGTTTGGCTATGGTTGATATTGAAAATACAGCTTTCTATATTCCATTTGGATATTTTGTATGGATTCCAGCTGGTGTATCACATAGAGTTAGTTTTGACGACAAGAAAATAAAACTTCTAAATATATATTTCCCAAACACAAATACAGATAGTGATTTTTATAAACAAACTGGGGTTTATGCAATTAGTCCAATATTTAACGAAGCTATCTCGCTTGTTGCAAAACAAAATAACGAATATACAGAGGAAGATTGGCAATATGGACTACTAAAAACGATTAATAACATACTACCGAATATTAGTAACAACAAGTTTCAAATAAAACTCCCTACAACTAATAATCCAATTTTGATAAAAATTTTGGAGGAAATTCACAAAAACTATCAAAGTAAAATAACGGCTACGGAAATTAGCGAGAAATTTGGTCTAAGCATAAGGACACTGAGTAGATATTTCAGAAATGAATTAAATCTATCGTTCTATCAATATCTGAAAATGTACAGAATGATTGTGGCAACAAAACTATTAGTAAACGGCAAAGACAATATTTCTGGCATTGCTTATAGTGTTGGTTATGATAGCATTACAGCATTTAGCAATTCATTCTACAAAATAACAGGATACAGACCAAGCAATTTATTAGATTACAAAAAATAATTTACTACGTCTAAGTAAAATTCAAAAAATGGCTCATTCGAGCAAAACATTGTCTTTTTTGATTAAAAAGAATATTTTGATTTGCAATACCTTTGCACCGCAAAATAAGACATAAAAAGATGAAGTTGAAAATTTTAATTTTGTTTATGATAGCTCAGAGCATTATATGTAATGCCCAAAGCACTGAAAAACAAAAGATAGGATTAAGTGATATACATAACTTAATCGAACAGAACAGCGAACTGATAATCGAGAAGATTAATCAAGAGATTGCACAAAGCAATTTCAAACAAGCAAAAGCTGAAAAGCTACCCGATTTGGATTTTGGCGGTTATTACAGCCTTTCTAACAAAAATCCATTGGATATATCAAACCTTACTGGCACAACATCACAAAATTACAATTTATCTCTTTTGGGAGAAATTGACGTATATAATGGTGGTATCAAAAAGCTGAATATCAAACAAACAAAACTGCAAAAGGACCTTTCAAAAGCTCAATTAAGGGAGATAAAACAAAATCTCACTATACAAGCCTATGATGTGATTTATAGTATTTATAGAAATATAAAATATAAAGAAGTTTTGAATGCCTCAATAAACTTACGCCAAAAAGAGTATGATAGGATTGAACAATTATACAAAAATGGTATAGTTCTAAAAAGTGACTTACTTCGTTCTAAATTGTATATCAAAGACCTTCAACGAGATGAAATAAACATACAAAATAGTATAATTATTTTGTCGGACAGACTGTGTTTGCTATTAGGCTTAGAAGAAAAAATGGAAATAGTTCCAGATTTGGAAAGCCATTTGGATTATTCTCAAACTGCGACATTCGACCAAACATATACAGAGGCTTTGACATTGTCGCCACTGGTAGAAATAGAGCGTATTAAGCTAAATGATAATAAATATTCAGCAGATATTGCAAAAGCCAAAAGACTGCCAAATATTCAAATTTATGCAGGTTACGGACTGGGTAGCCCACAGAATAGATCGCTTTATAATCACGAGCTAAATGGCGAAGTTGGGGTGAAAGCAAGTGTCCCTATTTCTACTTACTACAAACACAGTAATTATATTAAATCAGTAAAACATCGAGTTGCACAACAAGAAATACAAATATCATATACCGAAGAAATACTTTGGAATTTGTTGCATAATGATTTTACTCGCTACAACGAATCGCTTATTAATATCGAGATTGCAAAAGAAAAAATAGAAATGGCAAAGGAGAGCGTGAGAATTTTGCGAAACTCATATTTCAACCAACAAGCACTTTTGATTGATTTTTTGGAGGCAGAAAACTCATATATGACTGCCCATTTTGAATGGATTGAAGCCATTGTTGCATCACAAAAACACTACTGGGCAATACAAAAAAATAGTGGAAAATTATAAATCTAATATCGTTTAACATCAAATATAAAAACAAAATGAAAAGAAAAATAATTAATAATATCTCAAAGATTCTATCGGCAATTTTGATAATTGGTTTTGGCGGAATGACTTTGTGGTACGCATACAGAATTTATCAATATGACGAAACTAACAATGCTCAAATTGAATTATATATCACTCCTATTTCGTGTAGAGCAATGGGCTATGTTCAAGAAATAAAATGTATCGACAACCAACTCGTAGAAAAAGGCGATACACTAATAATCATTGAAAGTAGCCAATATAACCTAAAACGTGATGAAAACAAAGCTATGCTCGACAAAGCATTGGCAGAATATGATATTGCCATAAAACAAATTGAAGCAAAGGATATTGAATATAAATTGGTAGAAAATCAAATAGTTGTTGGTAAAATTAAATTAGAAAAAAACTCAAAAGAGTTTGAACGTGTCAAAAATCTTTTGGAACTTGAATCTATCACTCAACAACAGTATGACAATACAGAAACAGATTATTTGTTGTCAAAGAAAGAGGTTGAAAAATCTAAATTGAAACTAAGCCAAACTATATTGGAAAAGCAAGATGCAATTAACAATTCTATCATTGCAAAATCTAAAATAAAAAACTGCCAAACACTGTTGGCACAAAGCGATTTGAATATTTCTTATACCTATATCAAAGCTCCATATTGTGGCAGAATTGGCAAAATAGATATTCAAGAGGGTCAATTACTTCAAGTAGGTCAAGCAGTAACTTTTATTACAAACGAGGCTGCTGGAAAGTGGGTTGTAGCAAATGTAAAGGAAACTCAATTAAAAAACTATACTGTTGGCAAAGAAGTAACAATAAGCGTTGATGCCATACCCGAAAAGGAATTTAAAGGAATAATAGAATCTATCTCTCCCGCTACTGGCACAAGATATTCACTATTGCCACCCAATAATGCAACTGGTAATTTTGTGAAAATTACTCAAAGAGTTCCAGTGCGTATCAAACTTATTGATGCAGAAGAATACTATGATATACTAAGGGGCGGAATGAACGCTTACGTAAGTAGCCGAAAATAATTTTTTCAAGCCACATATAAATAAAAATATAGCAATATATTATAACATTTTTTAAAAATTTACCAAACAGCAATAATAAGTAGATTTAGTACTGAATAATCTTCTGAAAGATAAAAATATGCCAAATACTGTTCCTTTTTTCAAACCTTGGGTGCCAAAATGGCTCGCACTTACCACTGTAATAGCGATACTATTTCCGTCGTTAGTGATATTTGCTCTATACTATAATAGCACATTGGCAACTGCCGAACACTATGGATTAGATGCAATGGACATTCAATATTCGGTGGTTTTGATGTATGCAACAGTTATATCGTATCTTGCTTTGGATAGTAGGTTGATTAAGTGTTTCAGAATTAAGACTTATACGCTTGTCGGGATTTTGATAAATACAGTAACCTGCGTTATGTGTGCTGTTTACAAAGAAGGTGAAATATTTATGTTTAGCCGTTTTATTCAGGGTTTCGTTTGTGCTTTTTTGTGTAATATTTGTATGAATTTATCATTCACTCTGTTTAACGTAAAAAAAGCAAGAATACTCGGTTATACCGTATTTTATGGTTCACTTATGGTTTGTGTTCCTTTCTCTGCAATTTTTGCAAATATTATTCTGCATTATTTCGGTATAGATTCTATGTTTTATGGATTTATATTGTTCCAAGTTCCCGGATTTATATTGTTACTGCTAACAATGAATAATAGGTTCTTGGCAAAAAAAATGCCTTTGTATCAAATTGATTGGACTGGGTTTATAGAATATACTGCAATAGCTTGTATCGTGGGCTATATACTTGTGTATGGACAACAATTAGAGTGGTTGGAATCTCCAAAAATATTAGTTTTATTGGCTATTTTGATTGTGATTACTCCTATTTATGTGTTGGGGGCTTTAAACAAAAAAAGGCCTTTGATACAGTTGAAATTACTAAAAATTAGAACATACAGAAAAGCACTACTACTGCTTACTATGTTTTATATCTCAAAAGGAACAACATTTATTACATACGTATATATGCAGGATATTCTGCAATTTACTGCAATAAATATGGTAACAATTTGGACATATAATATTCTTGGAATATTCTTGGGAATGTATTTTGTATCCAAAATGATGTTAAAAAACCTATCTCCAATACACCTAATAAAGTTTGGCTTCTTTACATTATTGATATTCCATACCTATATGTTTTTTCTTTTTGCAAGTACTGGGAGTATCGAAAAATTTTACTTGCCTATTTTCATTCAAGGAGTTGGAACAGGCTCATTGTTCGTACCATTGATTATGAATATGGTAGGTTCTGTACCACCCAAAAGTGCTCCATTAGTTCCATTTCTTGGCATTGCGAGTAGGTTTATGGGATTTTGCTTGGCGATTGCACTTATCAATTATTTCCAGTTATACAACACTAACAGAAACTATATTGATATTGCGACAAACTACACTATATCCAACGCTCAGTCTTTCCAAAAAGAAGAACAGTTAAAACACATTCAAATAGGTTTGAGTCAGAGTGAAGCAATGAGAATTGCACAAAAAGAGGCAAGTAAAACTCTGAAAAGTGAGTCAGCTATTCGTGCCAATATGAACTACTATACACTACTTATCTTGGGTATTTTAGCTGTATTGATAATGTTACAAGTCGAAAGAATTCCTATAAAAAGTAAGATATACAGTTTACTTAGGATAAATATTTAGGATTATTGTAGTCTACACATAGGAAAACATTGTAATGATTATAGTTTAATCCATTACAATGTTTTCATTTATGTGGTACTTAAAAAATAATTTTTATATTTTTAGGCGAGTTTTAGCAGACATTACTTATAAATCTGGCTTTTCGTATAGTATAACAGCATCTTCACGAATACCAATAATCATATCGGCAGCAGGCTGCTCAACTTCAAAGACATATTCAGAAAGTTTGTTAGGAAAAGTATATAGCTTGATTTCTTCTATAATACTGCCAGAGTATTTACTTTCGTTAAAAACTTTCATCACAGATTGAGGGACATCAGGCAAAAGCAACTCACAAGAAGTCTGAATCCACTCAGAATCATAAGCATAATAACTTTTGTACTCTTTGCGGTCTATTACAAACTCAACTTCATAGGTTGCAACCTCAGCCTCCCACTCAACTTGACGTGCAGAAGGATATTGCTTTTCAAATTTATCTAATACTGTTTTAGGGATTTTGGATTGTCCACCACAAGAAACTGAAATAAGCAATGTGAACAATGTTAAAAGAAATGTTTTTTTCATAAGGCTGAATTTATTAGTCTAAAACAAAGGTATAAAAAATTCTTTATTATCCAAACAAATCCCTAAACTCTAAAAATACTATTTTTAAATTATTGCTGTCCAGTAAAAATTTTAAAAATCATTGTAATGGGTTAAGCGACAATTTATTACAGTGTTTTAATTTTTAAGGGGCTTGGAAAAATGATTTTAAAATTTTTATCTTTCAGAAATCTTACAAGCTCCCAATAAACTCGGATCTC
>CAZRHJ010000039.1:0-18337 GCA_964600025.1 uncultured Rikenellaceae bacterium
TCAACAAAGATAGAATATTTTTTTCTTGCTCCACCTATTTTCTGGATTGATCCCATTTTTCGACCAGACAAATGATATTGCCCGATAGGTGGTTGCCAAAAGATTATCAGACTGTGGGTAAAACGAGAGAAGAGAAAGAGATAAACAATATATTAGGAGATTTAAAATCTTTAATAAAGATTAGGTATTCTGAATTCGTATCAACTGGTCAAATAGTCACAGCCAACAGAATAAAGGCATCTATAATGAACCTCAATACAAATACTAGCCAATATATAAAACTCTGTGATATGTTCATAGATGATTATCAAAAGCTAACAAAAACCAAAGGTTTTGGAAAGGATAGTCTTAATAGATATATTCTATTGAGAAATAGGCTTGAGGAGTTTATTCGCATAAAATACAGAGTTGCAGATATTCCATTAGTAGATGTCAACAAACAATTTTTAAATAGATTTTATCTATGGCTTTGCTCAGAAAAGGAACTGGCAAACAATACAGCAATCAAATTTATTCGATGTGCATCGACAATATTTAAGATGGCAATTGATAATGGATGGATAAACACAAACCCTTTTAGAACATTAAAACTGCACCTTGATAAGGTTGATAGAGGCTATTTAACCCAGGACGAGATGGCAAGAATGATGCAGAAAGAGTTTTCAACACGGAGGCTTGAACTGATACGAGATATTTTTATCTTCGCTTGTTATACCGGATTTGCGTATATTGATGTGGCAAGGCTCACTAAGGATATGATTGAACAACAGCCTGACGGAACTCTTTGGATAAAAACTCATAGACAAAAAACAAAAGTGTCAGTAAATATCCGTTTGCTTGATATTCCTAAAATGATTCTTGATAAGTACGATGGTCAAGCCAAAGGTAACAAGCTCCTGCCCGTACCATCAAATCAAAAGACCAATGATTATTTGAAAGAGATAGCGGCACTCTGTGGGATTGATAAACCGCTGACATTCCACTGTTTGAGACACAGTTTTGCTACAACAGTCACACTAAGCAATGGAGTACCAATAGAATCGGTCTCTAAAATGCTTGGGCATACTAATATCAAAACCACCCAAATCTACACCCGCATCACTGACCAAAAGGTGGCAAAGGATATGGATATGTTGGCACAGAAGTTAAATACTGTGGGACAATAAAGTAAATTATTGCTGTCCTGTAAAAACCTAAAAGTACACAAAGTTTTACCGGACAGCAATAGTTAAAAATATTTGAATTCTCTATTGTTAATATTTTGAATGAAACTAATATATTTTTTACTTAACTTTGTTTCATTAAAAATATTATTATGATATTTAAAACTATGTATATCTGTACCAATTAAATCATAATAGGATAACTTCAACAAACGACAGGCATTCTCTTTCACTCTTTTTCCATAAGTACCACATACAGAAGGTAAATTTAGTTGAAAACACACTCCTATTTCTTTTAATCGCTTATATTCATCCCGGCTTAAATACAAATATCGCTCAGGATGGGCTAAAACCACAAAATAACCTTTTGCCATAATTTGGCTTACACAGTCAAAAATATCGACAACAGGCTGTGCATACGACATTTCAACAAGGAGGTAATTATCCCACAGAGTCAGCATATTATCTTTTTCTAAAAGAGAGAAGAAATTATAGTCAAGCATATATTCAGCAGCTAATGACAACTTCATTTTTCCATTATACGCAGAGCTTAGAGTATCAAAGCGTTTTCTCAAATCTGAAATATTCTGTGGGTTATCTTCCATTATATGAGGAGTAAGTATCACCTTAGTCATACCTAAACTTTCATAATAATCAAGTATTGCCAAAGCCTCCTCAGGAGAGTGCACTCCATCATCCACATTTGGCAAAATATGTGAATGAAAATCGCACATTCCGTGAAATATGCCAGAAGCTATTATTTTCTTTTTTATGAAAAACATATCATAAATTCCAATTTAAATCAAGGCGTATAATATCCTCCTCTACAAGTTCTGTTCCAGTTTGAACCTCAACTATTTGCAAATCAGAAATAGCACGTACAGCGTGTTTTTGACCTGCTTTAATATGTACTACATAACCTCGTGCAACCTCTATTACTTCATCATCTAAAATCAGAATACCTTTACCATCTACAAAAGTCCAAATCTCCTCTCTGTGATTATGATACTGATAACTGATATTGCTACCTGCGTTTAGATATAGTAGTTTTGTGAGAGCTTTATGCCCATCTGCAAACACCTCTTGTCCCAATACCTTGTATGTCCCCCACCTACGCTCTTCATACATAGGGCGAGCTTTGATAGAGTCAGCATAGTTCTTAAGGTTTACGCTTGCCTCTCGTGTACTAACCAAAATACCATCAGGGCTTGCCGCTACAATTAAATCTTCGATACCAAGTGCAATAACGGGTATATCCAGTTCATTGATCACACAACTATTCTTGCATTGTTCGCCAAGAAGAACATTTCCTAGACACTCTTCTTTAATCTCACTTGCCAAACTATCCCATGTCCCAAGATCATTCCACATCCCCTTAAAAGGAACAACACCTACAGAGTTCGCTTTCTCTGCTACCTCATAGTCGAAACTAATCTTTGGAAACTCGCTGTATCGTTCATAAACCTCATCGAAACCTGTAGCTTGAATATATTTCTGAGCAATATCCACTAAATAACCTAAACGAAATGCAAATACACCTCCGTTCCAAACCGCACCTTCTGCAAGTAGTTCTACGGCTTTCTCTTCGTTTGGCTTCTCGGTAAAATGGGTTACCTTGGTCACATCCTCTCTCGATGGAACAATATATCCAAACTTTGTAGAAGGCTCAGTGGGAGTAATTCCCATAAGCACCATATTCACCTGATTACTCTCGACCATTTTAACCATCTCAGAGATAGTATCAAAATAACGGTTTTCCGTAAAAGGATCACTTGGCATTACCACCACTACCTCATCTCTATTACACGCTTTTGCTCTATACAAATATGAAGTGGCAAGAGCAATTGCAGGGAAAGTATCTCTACGTTCTGGCTCTGTAACAATATTTACATCATCACCTAACTGACTTATGATAGCATCCTTTTGAGTAATACTTGTAGCCACTGTAATAGTAGCATCTAAATTTGATTCTTTTATTTGGCGAGCGATGCGCTGCACCATAGACTCTTTACCACCACAAGGTGTTGGTAATAGTTTCAAAAATTGTTTTGAACGAGCATCATTCGACAGCGGCCATAGTCGCTTACCCGAGCCTCCTGATAATAGTATTATTTGCATAATTATAAACTTTCTCTATACCATTTTATTAATTTCTCTACCCCTTCTTCAATTTCAATCTTATGCTTCCATCCAAGCGAATGTAATTTAGAAGGATCTGTTAATTTTCGCATTGTTCCATCAGGTTTTGAAGCATCAAAACTAATCTCCCCTTTATAACACATAGCCTTAGTTATAATAGCTGAAAGCTCTTTAATAGTAACCTCCATGCCTGTACCAACATTAATATGACAATTACGAACATACTTAGCTCCTGAAACAAAAGTATCCTTATAATCAACATTCTCTAACACATAAACCGAAGCATCAGCCATTTCCTCGCTCCAAAGAAACTCACGAAGTGGACTACCAGAACCCCAAAGTTCTACTCTATTTGAGAAAATACCATACTTAGCAAGCATAGCAGAAATATTAGCCATTGCAGCATCGCCATTCACACCCTCTACTGGGCGAACAGACAAATCCTTACGCAAAATATCCTCAGCACCCTCCATCAAACACTTACTTAAGAAAATCTTACGAATCATAGCAGGCATCACATGGCTATTCTCTAAATGAAAATTATCATTAGGTCCGTAAAGATTAGTAGGCATAACTGCAATATAATTAGTGCCATACTGAAGATTAAAGCTCTCACACATTTTAAGACCTGCAATCTTTGCTATCGCATAAGGTTCATTAGTAAATTCTAATTCAGATGTCAACAGACAATCCTCTGGCATTGGTTGCGGGGCATTACAAGGATAAATACAAGTACTACCTAAAAACAATAACTTCTTCACATTATGGCGAAAACTCTCACCAATAACATTTTGTTGAATTTGAAGATTCTCATAAATAAAATCTGCTCTATAAGTCAAATTAGCCATAATACCACCCACGTGAGCAGCCGCTAAAATTACATATTCAGGTTTCTCATCATCAAAAAACTCTTTAACAGCCACAGCATTAAGCAAATCAAGCTCCCTATGCGTACGACCTATCAAATTACAATAGCCCTTTGACAATAAATTATTCCAAATAGCAGAACCAACCAAACCATGGTGCCCTGCTACATATATTTTTGCGGATTTTTCCATCATTAATTCATTATATATTTATTGTAAATAGCGTTTAAACTATAATTAAAACTCTACAATAATACCCAAATTAAATTTCAGCTTTCAAACTCAATTTCTTAACAAACTTCATATCATGTTCAACCATAATCTTCACCAATTCAAGGAAAGAAGTCTTGTTAGGATTCCATCCAAGAAGCGTCTTAGCCTTGGTTGGGTCACCAAGAAGTTGCTCAACATCTGCTGGACGGAAATATTTCGGATCAACCTCTACAAGCACCTTGCCAGTAGCAACATCAATACCTTTCTCATTCACACCTTCTCCTTCCCAGCGAAGATCAATACCAACCTCTTTGAAAGAAAGAGTCGTAAACTCACGAACTGTATGATACTCGCCTGTTGCAATCACAAAATCATCCGGCTTATCATGTTGAAGAATCAACCACATACACTCAACATAATCCTTTGCATAACCCCAATCACGAAGCGAATCCATATTCCCAAGATAAAGTTTATCTTGAAGACCTTGAGCAATACGAGCTGTAGCAAGCGTAATTTTACGAGTTACGAAAGTCTCACCTCTACGCTCACTTTCATGGTTAAACAAAATACCATTAACAGCAAACATGCCATAAGACTCCCGATAGTTTTTAGTAATCCAAAAACCGTATTGTTTAGCCACGCCATAAGGAGAGCGAGGATAGAACGGAGTAGTCTCCTTTTGAGGCACTTCCTGAACAAGACCAAAAAGCTCCGAAGTAGAAGCTTGATATATCTTACAAGATTTCTCCATTCCTAAAATGCGTATAGCCTCTAATAGACGAAGAGTTCCAAGAGCATCAGCTTCTGCCGTATATTCCGGACAATCGAACGATACTTTAACATGACTTTGTGCCGCTAAATTATATATCTCAATAGGGTTAACTTCTTGAAGGATACGAACTAATGAACTACTATCAGTCATATCTCCATAATGAAGATTAACCAAACGTTTATTTTTCATATCACGCACCCATTCATCAAGATAAAGATGTTCTATACGACCTGTATTGAAAGATGAAGAACGACGGATAATACCATGCACTTCATAACCTTTTTCTAATAAAAACTAAGCCAAGAATGAACCATCTTGCCCTGTAATTCCTGTGATTAATGCTATTTTTTTCATCACTTAATATCTTTAATTATTACTTTTTCTCTTTCGTTTTTTTCATTATAAAGCAAACTCGGCAAAGTTGAAATAATTCCCCAACAACGCTTTATCTGTTTTTTCGGCTCACTCATTATTCTATAAAAAAATTCAAGATGAGCATCAACCATCCATTTAGGAGCTCTACGCACGCCAACACCACTATAAAAGTTAAAAACAGCCCCCACAGCAATCATTACTCCCGAAGAAAGATAGGGTAATAATTTGCTCATAAAAATTTCCTGTTTAGGTGTACCCATAGCCACCCAAATTATTTCAGCACCCGATTCATTTATCCTCTTTGCGATAGAAGGATAGTCAAAATCTTCGACACTCATAAAAGGCAAAGCATCAAAAGTCATATTTTTGATTCGTGGATCTTTTTTAGATATTTCTATCTTTAGACCACCTAATATATTAGATGAAGCACCTAAAAAATACATATTATACTTTTTCTTATTAATAGCATCTATAAAGATGTCGCTTCCAGCATATTGTTTTCTATCTATACCGTAAAGCCATTTAAGATAAAGAGGAACATATCCGCTATCACAAATAGAGAACATTCCTCCATTTATAATCTTTAAATATTCGGTGTTGTGGTTGGCGTTATTCAATATCACCCCATCACACACACAGATATAAGAAGCCATTCTTTTTGCTATCTGCTTATCAATAGCATACCACACCTCATTACGATCAAACTCGTAACGTATATTAAAGTAAATTTCCATTCAAATAAAAAATTATATTAATCCTTGTTTACCCATTTATTAATAATAGGTGCGATTAATTTATCTGCTAAATATGCTACAAGTAGAGATGATAGATATACCAGAGGAACAATGATAAAGAAGAACCAGCCAAACTGAGCTTGATTCTCAAAAAAATGTTCTTTAAAATAAGGATAATACAATGCATCAAAGCAAAAACATATCAAATATACTCCTAGTGATAATGGAGCTGCAAATGTAATAAACTTCCCTATCGTCTTATTTTTAATCTTTAATTGATAAACTAATAAGAAAAATATTGTTGAAATTAGAACGCCAAAAGGATTATAACTATTTCCTATAATATGTATAATTGATCTGTCACTGGTGAATATCAACGTAGCAATAGGATTGATAGTACAAGTTGCAATTAAAATCAACAGCGATTTAAACAACTTTATTTGTGGTTGATATTCTTTTATGTAAGATCCTATAAAATAGAACATCAAAGGATAACATATTTCCCAATAAGCTGGCACTAAATAATAACCCTCTCTATTCCCGAGATTAGGAAGAGAGGTTAATATCATTAGTGAAAAAATTAAAATCAATTTTTCTCGTTTGCCAGACAAAGACTTAAACAATTTGTTAAGAAAAGGAATTAACAAAAACAAGCCTAACCACATCTCAATATACCAAGCATAAGGAATGGCACTAAAATTTAAAATACTTTCAATGCTATGTCTTAAATCAAAAGATTCCAAAAAATAATATTTTCTAAAAAGAATCGTGATTATTGATAATATCAAATAGTATAAAATCACACGAATACAACTTTTATAATATTTTTTGTCTATTCCTTTATTATTTTGCCAATACCCAGTAAGCATTAAAAAAAGTGGAACACCTCTAAAAAAGGAATCCATAACTCCTTGCATAAAAAGAGTTCCATCAAATGGTGTGCTATATAAATTAGTATTAGATCCAAAAAAGTGCCCTGCAATTGTAAAAAAAGAAGCACATAGTCTGACAATATCCAATCCTATAATTCTGGTGCTGTTATTCATTATTTACTTACTTACTTATTTATTATTTTTCTCCACCTCTCCCGAATCGCATCAAATGAATATTTCTCGGCAATGGCTTTGCGCCCTTCAGCAGCATATTGATTAATTCTGTCTACATCGTTCCATAGCGATACAACATTTTGTTCCAAACTATCGACATCGCCAGGAACAAACAATCTCCCTATGGGAGTTCCTCTATTTTCAATAATTTCCGTAAAACCCCCATGATTAGGAGCAACCACACACTTACCATGTTTCACTGCATCTAATATTGACATGGGAAAGCCCTCATACCACTTACTCGCCATAACAAAAAAACGAGCATTTTTAAAAAATGCCTGAAAAGGCTTTCCTGATAAATGTCCTAAAAACTCACAATTGGCGGGAATATCGCCTATATCATAACCCTCTCGTACTCCTCCAGCAAACTTAAACTGGATAAGTGGGTTGCGACGAGCAACCTCAATGATCAAATCAATTCCTTTTTCCTCACTTATTCTTCCACAATAACCCACATAATATCCTCTTTCGTTGCTATTTTCTATATATACATCATCAAGCCCATTAGGTATCACAATTATCTTATTTGCATCAAAACCTGCTGCTACCAATTTCTTTTTCTGAAATTCAGTGATACAACAAAATTGATCTACATAATTGAGATAATATCCTTTTTTTCGTGCTATAAAGTTGCGTAGTGCATAGCCTAATGATTTCAGCATATTATGTTCACAATTATATTTTACACAAGAAAATTCATTCCCTTTCTTTAAGCAACATTCACAAGGCACATAATTACGCATAAACAATCCAGTAGGGCATATCAGCCTAAAATTATGTATGGTCATCACCACCCTCACACCTTTTTTCTTACAGATTTTTAATATCGCTGGTCCTATAAAAGGATATAAATTATGTATATGTACCACATCAGGGGTAAAAGCCTCAAGTACTTTACTAAACTTCTTCACACCCAACTGAGGAAAAATGCCATAAACAAAAGCCTTAATCTTCCCCTTTAAGCTATCTTGTATCATGGCAGTCGATTTACGATATTCCGCTACGTCATATCCCAAAGAGTTATAGATTTTAGCCATGGAATCCACCACAGCTTCTTCGCCACTGTATTTTCCGTAATCGTTGTGAACTAATAGAATTTTCATATTTTAAAATTAAAAAAGCTCATGATTTAAGTCCTTTATCTTAGCTATCTTACAAATGCCAACCTGCTATTTTCTTAACTATTCGGGCTGGAGTTCCTGCAATTATCACATTTTCTTCTCCATATTGCTTATTAAGCAAGGACGATGAAGCAACGACACAATTGTTTTGAATCTCAGTTCCCTTCAAAATTGTGTTTCGTGCAGCAATCCACACTTTATTTCCAATGAATATTGAAGCACTATTAGGAAGTTCTCGATTATTTTCGTCTAAAATAACATGTGCATCACTATCCATCACTAATGTGTCCCAACTAAACTGCACATCATGTCCTATCGTTATATTTTTAGAACAAACAATTGAAGTTGTACCTGATATTGCAAAATTATCTCCACACGATAAAACCGCTCCATTTTTAACGGACAGAATAGCTCCATGTCCAATATGCGCATCGCTATTGAAAATTATTCTACCTCCTTTTCTCACATCTAATATAGTGTGCAAAGCATAAGTATCAACAGCATCAACTTTATGATATCCTATACGAATCAGTCCTAAAGTAGCGTCATTAGCTACGACAATTCCGCCTCGATACATATTTTTAATACGCACATTATTTGCTATCCATATAGGAAATTTAATTGCCTGTTTTAATGGAATATATCTAATATTAAACCAAATCGTTCTCGGAAGAGAAAACAAAATTTTTACAAATCTATTCATCTTTTTTTATCAATTCTACCCATTTAGACATAATATTATCAATATTAAACCTTTCTACATTGATGCTCGCATTATAACCAAATTTCTTTCTTAAATTTTCATCACGTATTAATTTACAAATACAATCAGCTAAACATCTTGTATCGCCTACATTTTTCACTAAACACCCATCTACTCCATCTGTAATAATGTCGGACGGACCACACTTACATGCAAATGACACACAAGGAACTCCGCAATTCATCGCTTCGGTAAGAACTAAGCCAAATCCTTCATATCGAGAACTCATAACATATATTGAACTTTCAAGAAGAACTTTATTAACATCACTAACAGCATCAGAGATAGTAATCACATTTTGCAAATCAAGCGATTTTATTTGTCCATCATATTGATCTCGACAATCTTGCCAACCTCCATAGATTTGGAGTTTCCAATCTGGAAATTTTTCATAAACAAATTTCCATGCGTCAATCAAATAATCATATCCCTTTTGATATGATAATCGGCCTAATGAAATAACTTGTTTGTTATCTAACAATGCTCTAACATGTGGTTTTTCATTTGTTATGGGATTGGGAATGACCACACTATTTTTAGGAGCACCTCGAAGAATACGATCATCTTCTGTCAAAACAACAAAATAATCATATTGTTTTAATGCTATATCAGTGAAAAACCGTCTTAATTTGAAAATGGTTTTGCCAAAAAAGTTATAGTTCAACTCCTCAGAAACATATTTATCAACCAGCTTAGACATATGAGATTCATATATCTTCAGACTCCCATCTTTTACCCTCATAATACCAGAAATATGAATCTGGGTAAAAAGCACATCAAAAGTATTTTCTTTTAAAGATGAACTTACTTTTTCCTTAATCGTCTTTTCTAGCTTATGCTTCTGCCAAATAGAAGTTAGAATTGATGCCCGTCCTCGTACAACAATTGGGGAGAGATTTAACGAAATAATTTTAATTCTGTCATCACATTTGAAAAATGGTTTTGGCAATCCATACAATGATAAAATAGTTACTTCATAGTTATTATTTACAAACCAATTAGCTTTTTCTATTAAGACTCGCTCCATTCCACCAGAAGCTTCTATAGTATTGGTTAAGTACAAAATTTTTTTCATGTATTTTATTTTTGATTATAACGACCTCTCCAAAATTTTAAAAATAGATTCGTTAATAAATCTATCTTACGATGCTCCGTAACAGTTACATATTCTATTGCTTTATAAACTTCTTCAGCCAATAATGACAAATTCCAATGACTAATAATTTGTTCAGACTCTTTTCCCATTTGCCTCAACACTTCCATATCAGTATTAATAAATTCAAATAAAGCTTGTTTGATAGAATTTTCATTTAAAGGATCAAAGATAAAACCATTAACTCTATCTTTAATTAAGATTTTCGCCGCTCTACATTTATCACTAGCCCAAACGGGGAGACCCGATGCCATAGCTTCATTTATAACCAAACCCCATGTATCGTATGTACTAGGAATAATCAACGCAGAGGATTTGGCATACATAACTTTTAATTCATCTTGTTGCATAAAAGCAAAATATTCAATATCTGATGTATGAGAAATCGTATTCATCACTTCTTCTTTTTGCTCGCCATCACCGATAATAACTAATTTCGTTCCCTTCTTATCTGAAATCTGATCAAACAATTTTATCAGCAGAATAATATTTTTACGAGGAATTAGTCTTCCAACAAATAACAATTTTTTCTCTTTTTTATATTTCCCTTCCTTTTCTTTCCAGAAATCATTATTGACAACATCAACACCTACAAATAGTTGTTGTTTATTAAATCCCCAATATTCAGCTGTTTGCAACCAGTCTTGAGATGGATAAATAACAGCATCTACTGCGCTATATATTTTTTTCTTTACATAATTAATCATTTTATTCCTTGGCACATCTTCGATACGAGCATCGTCAAATAGAATCACTTTTTTACCATGTCTTTTTGTCCATGCGACAGATAATGCTCCAGAATAAAACGCAATAGCTCCTGCAATAACAACATCTGGTTGTATCGAATCTAACTTACGATTTACTTTTTCTTTGATTTTTGACGATTTTAGTGATTTAATATCATCATCTTCAAAAAGAATAGACCAATTTTTACAATAATTATTTGAATTATGCTTTGCAAAAGCGTATGGACTTCCTTTTCCTGCTATTTCCACAATATGAAGTTCGATATTCTTAGAATTAAGATATTGCTGAATAGCATTAAGCCGAGAAGGCCAATAAATTCTAAAATCGGTATGAATTATTACGACTTTCATAATCTATTTTATTCTTAAAAATAAGTTAATAAACTTCTTTCTTAAAACTACTGGAAATAATGATAACATCAACATAAGATATATTTTTATGTTTAAAAAATTATAGTTTAAAGATTTAAAACCATTATAAAATACTTCTTTCCTATGATTTGCAGTTAAATTAACCGACGTTTTCATTTGGTACCATCGTGATATGTATTTTTTTATGTCTCTTCTATTTGTATATGATTCTTCATATAATTTCACGAATCCATCTCCTACAAAATCTATTTTATCATAAGCTCTAGTTGGTTTTTCAACCCGCTGTTGAATCAAGTTAGATATAAATTGTGCCTCAACTCTTAAAGAATACGCTATTTTATATTTTACTGCCAATCTTGCCCATGTCAATAAATCTTCGCCAGACGTAACTCCAACAGGAAATCCTCCAATTGCGCTTATAGCCTCCTTCTTTACCATAACTGCCGATGTCCAAACAGGAGGATTTGAACAAGAAGCCACTTCAAAATAATTAGTCAGTACACCATCATTTTCTTTAAAAGGCAATTTGTTAATGATTGTTTGAGTTAGCTTACCATTACTATCTTGCATTTCATAATTACACGCACAAACATTACATTCTGGATATTTTAAATGCAATTTCCACTGTGTATCAAGATAAGTAGGTTTCAATTCATCATCAGCATCTAAAAATGCAATCCATTCATATTTTGCTTCAGCTATTCCTTTATTCCTTGCTACTGAAACACCTCCATTTTGCTGACGAATAATCCGAATTCTATTATCAACAAATGCAGTAGCCTTTTCTACACTACTATCTGTTGAGCCATCATCAACAATTACTATTTCAAAATCTTGAAAACTCTGATTTAACACAGACTGAATGGTATGCGTTACCAGATTCTCCTTATTATAAAGCGGTATTACTACTGAAATCATTATTATTTATTATTTATTATTTTGTTGCCATTTTAGCCCCATCATCATTCCATAAAATGCAATAGGCAAGGTAAATGTAGCCATTGAATAATTAATTGTATTTTCTGTGTACATTGCTATCAATACTGCGGGTAAAGTACTGGCAGCTACTATAGCACAATATTTAATCATATTACTATTTGAATTATCATTATACGTAATATAGCAATGGATGAATATAAAGATATAGCTCAAAAAGAAGAATACAATACCTATAATACCATTATCACACAATATTGTAATGTAATCATTATGAGGCACCTTTAAACCTCCAAATACGCGATTATTGTACATATACTCTTGTAAATTACCCGTCCCTGAACCCACAACTTCATGAGGAACATAAAATCTATTATACAAATCTTCCCACATAGCAAATCGTCCATTGCTATTAATCTGGTCCATCGTAATATTTCCATTCTGCAAATCAGAAATAGTTACCTGTTCGCTATTAAAGAACATTTTTTCTTTTACGGATGGGACATAGAAGATGGAGACTACACCCAATATTGCCACAAATGCCAAAATTAGTACAGCACGCAATTTATACATAAAGATAGCAAATACAGAAAGCATCACTACATTTGCTAACAGCGATGTACGAAAAACCCATACAATACAAGGGAGCATAAACAGAAACGCAAATACTAAATTTTTCTTCGAACGTTCTATTAAGAAATACCAAGCCAAAGATATCGCCGATATGGATATATAATGAATGGCTACCGCAGTACCATAATAAAACACCCCTTTAAATAAATAAGACACATACGGTATAAAAAAGACACCCAAAGAAAATAAAGCGATTCTCCTTACATCTATGGAAATTTTCTTTACCAAATCCTCATTTTGAATAAATGTAGAAGTTACAAAGAAAAGCAATAAAGGGTAACAATATTTAAGAACAGTTCGTACGCCATAAGCAGAAGAATAACCACTATACATTATACCAAAGATAGCCCACCAAATAAAGAAACAATAAAAACCTATTCCTAAAGTAAACCTAACACCTTTCCCCCATAACGCAAGCATCAGCATAAAAATCACCATAGTCATCATCAATCGTATAGCAGCCAAATCAACTAACCCCGGTGCATAAAAAGCAAATAATGATGTTATAATCAAATAATAAATTAAGAAGTTCCCCCTTCTCACCTCAAACTCTTTGGATACTCCTACATTATTATAAGTAAGCATTTGGGTAGGAGACATCACTCCCTTAAATCCTATCCAAAGAAAAACAAGAAAGTATAAATAATTTAATATTGGCATTATAGTTTACTATATAAATCATTAAATAAATATGCATAATTAGCACCACTGAATTTATTCACATAGCACACCGCATTAGTAGATAAAGCACATAACTGCACTCTATCCTTCAACAATGAAAGCACCTTCTCAACCATATCATCAATATTTTCGGGTTCATGCAACAATCCTATATAGCCGTCCTTGACAACCTCTGGCAAACCACCCGTATCAGCAGCTACAACGACACAGCCTCTCGCCATTCCTTCTATGGCAGTCAGTCCAAATCCTTCGCTACGAGAAGGCATCAACAAGACATCAATAGCATCATAATAGGATTCCAAAGCATCTGCTCCCTGTCTGCCTACCCATTCCATTTTAGACTCTACCCCTAATGCGAACGCTTGTTTTAGCATTCCCTCTCTTTGTGACCCATCTCCCACGACCAACAACCTCACATCGGAATGTCTCTCTACTATTTTGGCAAAAGCAGGAATAACCAGATCCATTCCTTTGATTGTCTCTAAACGACTAACAACCCCTATGGTCAACTCTGCATGAAAACATCTCGCCTCTTTTCGGACGTTGATATGAGCAGGCAACGCATTGTATATGGTAAAATGGTTTCTTTTTTTTAGATTTGTCTCTTGTGTATATAATGAAGATGACCCAAAGAACGATTTTTCTGCTCTTTCTGTAATACAAGTAAATGCTCTAAGACAGTGTTGTTGAATATAATGAACCAGTCTTAAACTTGAATATATATCCGCCGCCGTATGTGCTGTTGCTATAATCGTCCGAACGCCCATAAAACGTAAAAGGACTATTGGGATTGCCCCCGGAGCCATGTATTGCACATGTACTATTTCAGGCTTAAACTGCTTCACCTCCCTTTTTAACCCCTTATACAAGAATCCCACAACGCCTATTCCCTGTTTTCGACTTCCGTCATCACTCAAACAAACGACACGACACCCTGTTTTTTTAAATTGGGACACCATATCATCTGCGTATTCAAAATAACAAAGGACAGAAACAGTATGCCCCGACTGCACCAAAGCCTTCGCAAGCGTCAAGGTTTGTATTTCTGTTCCTCCCGTCAAAAGGCAAGGAATCGTGATTAAGATTTTCATTTAAATTTTTATAATATAAATCGTATCAAATTATCGTTGGAAAATTTTTCTAACTTCTCTATTCATATAGATTTTCAATTTACTGATCGAATTATGACTATTCAAACTTAAGTTACAAACATAATTACAACCATTAGACCATCCTGCTTTATAGTTCTCCTCTCCTCTCAAATGGTCATATTTTTTCATTTTTTTCTCAATTGCTCTCTTCATTAAAAAATAGAGGTGTATTTTAACTGGAGAATAAGATGAATATTCCTTATTTCCTGCAGGCATATAATAATAATAAACTCCTTTATACTCAAATCCCAAATGCCATGCTATCGGTTTCTCATCAATATTTAGAGAAGAAAAATGCACCACAAAGGGCAACCCTTCTTTTAAAAGTTTCTCATGAAAACATGGAGCTTTATATGCATTAGGCCATCTGAATGAATGAGCAGTCATAAATTGGGCGAAAGTATTCTTCATCGTGTCAAAATTATCATATTCTCTATAATTCAAACAGCCTAATTCGTTTAATCTTCTTATTTGGCGACGTATATCACCTCTCAAACTAGTTTTAAAAAAACACATTAACTCTTCTTCTGAAGATATATTTAACAAATTTAGATATGGACACATTTCTCCTTTATTCCAATTTAAATTACTTGTCTCTAAATTATGCCTTATTCCATCCAATATTATTTCATCATATCTATAATTTTTTAACAAATTATTTATCTCTTCCCAAAATACATCCAATTCATCAGAAGATAATTCTTGTTTAAATATCGGATCATGATAATCAAAATCCGAATATCCAACAGGTACAATCGATTTTATAAAAGCATTTTTCCAATTTTTTTGCCATAAAACAAGAGGAAAAAACACTTCATTACAACCACAAATTCCCAACACAAAAATAGGTTTCATTTTTCTAAGTGGGAAATACGTTTCCATCCATGCTTTAACTAAAGAAGGATGAAAAAATACGTGTGCAGACGGTGATTGTTCCAAAAGATTCAACCATTTTTCTTGATATTCTTTTCCTTTTATTTTATTCCAATCTTCACAAACCTCAAATATCCAATCCATTATTTTACTTTAAAATACAATTCTTTATTCCAACTACAAGCCTTTATCAATACCTCTGGAAGTGTTCCACTCCAAGGTTTTCCACAAGGAGCTATCTCTTTGATATAATCATCCATTGCTTTCTTCTTCACGTCATGCACATCACGATTCATGTTCAGCACACGACAACGCTTCCAATCATAAAAGCCTCTAACATAATACCAGCTCCACACTAGATATTCGTACACTGCTATCTGTTTGTTTTCTCTGATAAACGAATCAATCAAACTTTTAACAACAACATGATCATTCCAACCTTCGTTTTGATGAGGAATAAATATTTGTCGAGGTTTTATGTTATTCAATAGTTTGTATAGTTGAACATAATTTTGCACGTCATCAACAGATACTTGTCCATCTTTAAATGATAGTTTATGTATATTCTCTTGAGGCAATCCTATGGTCTGCGCAGCCTTATAAGTTAATTTTTTTCTATTTAATGATATATCTTTTTTTTCACAACAACCGCTATGCGATGCTTCTCCATTTGTCAGAATAATCAAATCTACACGAACATTTTTCTTCAGAGCATACTGAATCAATCCCCCACACCCAAGTATCTCATCATCAGGATGTGGTGCAATAATCAAGAGATCATCCAAAACTATATTTTTTTCATTTATCATTGACAACACATGCATAAAGCAAACATGCATTCTTCGATAAATATTTTTCATATACTTCAACATATTCCATTTTTTTGAAGAACAGAAATCTTTATTTCTCCGATATTTTATCATTAATACGTTTTAAGTACCTACTAGATTCCCATAATTCTTGATAGCATTTATGCGCATTCTTTGAATACGACTCATACTTCTCTCCAATTTTTGATATTGCATCCTCAATTTCGCATAAATCATCTACTAAAATGCCACATTCATAGTTTTCAATATAATCCAAAGAAGGTAATCTAGTAGCAATTACAGGAACACCACACTTAAGATAATTTCCAATTTTACCAGCTGCTAACCCCATATATAATGCTCTATAACCAAGAACATCAACAGAATAAGTTGCAATGCCAATATAAGCAGATCCAACTAATTCATCTAACATAGAGCTATCCACTGGTTGGGTCGAGAAAAATATATTTTCTGAAGAAGCAACATTTTCCTTCATATCCAAATAATACTCATCTTCTGCTGTTTTTAAGCTTGTATGAAACACCAAAACATTGGTAGGATCCCAACCCAAAGCATTTTTAGCTAAATCCTTACAACAAAACCAATCTCCTAATCCTCCAGAATGCAATATAATATGTCTATCTCTAGATATATTTAATTTATCATAAAAATAAGTTGATTTATCATATTTTTCTGGACTAGACGTAGCGTTAGGTAAAAACAACAAACGATCTTGTTGTACACTAAAATTTTTAACTAAAAAATCTCCATGCCATTTATCATGAGTTATAATATAATCTGCTGATTGTAAAATATTCATTTCTGAATGATCCTTTAAATTAGGATACTCTAATAAAAAATTTATTTTCCTAATAGATATAAATTTAGATATATAATATAACAATCTATTTGAAACTCCATCTCCTCCTATATAATAGTCTGTTTTAGTACATAGTGAATGTTTCATAATTTTAAAAATCAGCTTTACACTTGTTGGTAATTCAACTTTTCTTGTTCGTCTTTTTACTAGAATTTGCGTTATATTAGATTCTCTAAAATGACTAACCAAGTATTTTTCATCTTTGGTAGTAATAATTGTAATATCATGACCTTGTTGAGCCAAATAAGTAATCAAGGATTTTAAACTTGGTATTTTATCCAAAAAAGGAGAATTTAGTAAAAAAGTTATTTTTTTCATCATCTTATTTATCCAATTAAAAATTTACCCACACGAGTTTTTACAGTTATTTTAGTTGCTATGTATGAGATCACAAACGAACTTATAAAAAATCCTAATGGAAATAAAATCATATAATCTGTCGCCCATCTTTCTAACGAAAATAAACGTTGTGCTGTAGTTGATATCATATATAATTGTAACCAATTATGAAAGATGTAAATACCAAAACTATTTTTATCTATTTCATTTATTATTTTATAATCTAATATTTTAGGATATTTACTCAGTAGATGATTTACAAGCCACCATATAGATATTAATCCAGTTAATTGAGATACCATATTGGAAACTGAATGCAACCCATATTCATTTACATAAAAAAAGTTATCAAGGACAAAAATTAATAACAATGGTATAATTAAATAATACTTAGATATTTTATTAATTATTTTTTCTTTATAAGGAAATAAAACATAGCCCAAATCGAACCAACAAAAATATCCACTAGTAGAAGATAATCCAGATATATGAATATCATTAGGTTCGTATAA
>CAZRHJ010000040.1:0-18093 GCA_964600025.1 uncultured Rikenellaceae bacterium
ATGAGCATCGGCGAAATAGACAAGATAGGCGAGTTTCGTTTTTAGCGGACAATACTAATAAATAATAGTTTAACACTTTTGCAAAAGATTGTCTTTATAGCCCATAAATGGCAATGAGCAAAGTATTTGAAAAGTAAACCACATACCTATGGCTGTAATTTTATTTACAGTCATTTTTTTTTACAAGGAATTGTACAAAGTATTTTTGCTAAAAAAAGCTATGTACAAACAAACAAAACTCATACTAATTTGTATCTTTGGCACAATGGGA
The DNA here is from genome assembly GCA_964600025.1 of uncultured Rikenellaceae bacterium. Taxonomy (GTDB): domain Bacteria; phylum Bacteroidota; class Bacteroidia; order Bacteroidales; family Rikenellaceae; genus JADFUS01. The sequence goes on from CAZRHJ010000040.1 coordinate 272, forward strand.
TTCTTTTATTCGTGTGCAAAAACAGTTTATGTACCTGTGAACAAAACCACAAAAATAATAGATACATTTGTAATCAATCAATCCGACAGCAACCTATTAGAGGCACTCATTGAATGTGATAGCAACCAAAGAGCAACTATCAAACACTACAAATCACTACTCTCGGACAACAGCCGACAAGAAGCCACACTAAAAGACAACAAACTAAATATAATTACAAAATGGAAAACCAAACATATTGATAGAATAATAACTAAAACAGACACTATCACTATTGTTAAGGAAGTAGTTAAAGATAAAATAATCAAAAAAGTACCTTTATTCTACAAAATATCTGCCTTCATAGCAATGTTTTTTGTGGGCGGCTTATTTGTTAAACTCTCTAAATTTTTAGTTAGTACAATCCGCTAAAAAACACAAGAGCAAACATAAATGTTTGCTCTTGTATTTTCATAAAATAATATTAATAATATTGCTGTCTGGTAAAAATTTTAAAAATCATACAAGCTCCCAATAAACTCGGATCTCTTAGGCTATTTTGCATATATAACGTAGCGTACTGACGTACGTGAGGCAGAGCATCAGTAAAATAGACAAGATAGGCGAGTTTCGTTTTTAGCGGACATTACTATATTAATAACTATCTGCGAAACAAATCATAAGATTTTTGCTTCACTTTGCCCATAAGCATAGGCTGTATTACATTTTTATTATCATCAATATATTTCTGAACTATATCTCTTGCCTCTTTGCTCGAATGTCCTCCCAGCAATGCAGACACCCAGCTTTGAGGAAAGAAAATATCACCAGTTTTTTGTATTTCTGGCAAAATATCCAAAGCAGGTCTAATATAAATTATCGCATCTTGCTGACGATTAGAGTTGTTCAACAGCGACAAAGCACGTGAAGCCCAAGGTTCAATCTGCCTATTCTCTTCCTTCAACAATTCACGGAAGAATCCATTTTTGGAAACAGTATCTCCCACAACTGCCTGAGAAACAAACTCAAATTCCTCTAACTTAAATTTATTTTTTATAGTTTTTCGAGTTTCAGATATTATCTCTTCTGAAAGTTCAGGAAAGTATATTGAAAGCATTAGCGAGAGAGAAATTCTCATATCTTCATCAACAACTTTCAAATCGTCTTTACCTTTGTAGATATTCAACAATTTTGCTTTTGTAGAATTGTTCTTTGCCCCCGAAATCAACTTACCCAAAGCATCTTTTCGATATACTGGATTCTCATCATTTTTGGCAATATTCCAATAAAAACGCTCAATTTTTGTAGCATCTTTACGAGCCAAATCACATTTTGTAAAACAGTAATACAAATTACTCATTGCTTTTGAATAAAGTAGTTGATTTTTTTCTGTTGGGATATAATTAAGCAAAGCCTGTGAATATGCTTTTGGGGAAATATAGTTGTTAAGTAGGTTTTCGTGCAAGTTTGTCAAAATAGAGTTCTTGATAATTGCATCACTAAAAACACTAAGACTATCAACACTATAACGCATATTCAAAGAATCTAAGGCAAAGAATCCATAAGCCATCATATCCGAGTTAGGGACAATAAACTTCGTATTTTTGGGCAAAGCAATCGAATGAGCAGCATTGTGCATATCTACCGAAACGGGAGTTTGAAAATCATCACCAACGGCAAGAAAAGTAATTTTTTCGCTCCAAAGCACTCCACGTTCAAAAGGGTCGTGTTGCACCAAAAACAAACTATCATTATTTATTGCAGTTTCAATAGTAGGCATACCTTTTGTATTTACCCACACCCTACTCCACGATTTCAAATCTATATGAGTATGCGAATCCAAAGTACTAATTAAATTATCCCAAGAAGCATTACCATAAGCATATTTATTCAAATAATCTCTAATTCCCTCATCAAAATTCTCTTTACCAATCATTTCAACCAACATACGCATCACAATAGGTGCTTTGTTGTAAATAATATTACCATAAACCAAACCTGCATTTTCCAAGTTATCCAAATCTTGTGTCAAAGGATTAGACCCTTGCGTTCTGTCTTCGGAGTAAGCTGCAACAAAATATTTCATAAAGTTTTGTCTATTATCCACCTCCAAATACATTTCTTTGATAATCTCATCTGCATAATAGTTTGCAAAAACTTCTTTGTTCCACACATCATTAAACCAGTCCATTGTAACAAAATCACCAAACCACATATGCGAAGTTTCGTGAGCAATCAACGAACTGCGGGACATTTTGCGAGTAATAGAAGCATCATCTGGCAAAAACATAGTTGCCTCCTTGTAGAGTGTTGCACCCATATGCTCCATACCTCCAAACTGAAAACCGGGAACAATCACTAAGTCGTATTTTTCAAAAGGATAATCAATTTTTGTATATTTTTCCAACCAATCAATAGCATTATAAACCTCCGAAGCAATATCATCTAATTGTTTAAGTTTTTTTGCGTCATTCTGCTTGTGATAAATATTAATTACTCGCCCATTTTGGGAGTATTGTTTTGCATCAAATTTACCTGCTACAAACGAAAATAAATAAGTACTAATTGGGTGAGTAGTACTAAAATTATACATACAAACGTTATCAGTTTCGAGAGTATCTACCGAAACAATACCACTATTTGCCACAGCTGTCCAAGCCTTTGGCACAGCAAGTTTCAAAGTAAACTTAGCTTTTATATTTGGCTGGTCAAAACAAGGAAACAGTGTTCTGGCACGGTCTGGCACAAGTAATGTGTACATAAAATCCTCACGACGATTTAAGGAAGTGTTTGGAGCATCAAAATAAAAAGTAATATCATTTTTTCCTTTCAAAATTTTGTCTTTTGGAATTATAATATGCTCGTCCAAAACTGTAATCTCACAATAATCACCATTCACAATAGACTTATTAATCTCACGCATATTCGATTTAAAATCAAACACTATTTCTTGTTTCAAATCACTATCAAACGATATATTAACCTCCCCACGCACACTCGAAATAAATTTCTCAGGAATATCAAAAAACAAATTATAGTGAACATTGTGGATTGTTTCCTTACGGTGCTTTGCAAGTGTAAGCGAAACACCTTTTTCTTGTTTTTCATTTTGTTTTTCGCAAGAAGAAAAACAAAGCAAGGCAATTAAAATGAAAAGTAGATTTTTTATCATAATTATTTAATTTTGTTTTCAAAATATTCTATCTCACAAAGATACGATTTTTGCGGGTATTTAGACGAAATTGTTTTTATTTTTTTCAACATACTTTCACAAAATTCAACATATTTTGGAGAATTAACATTCACTGCTCTATGCGAAAGTGCTAATTGCACACTCAAATTATCTTTAATAAACTCCTTTGTTTTGGGTACAAAGCACCAGTCAATTAATTTTTCAAAAATATAATCAACTGCTAATTTACTTGGGTGAAGCATATCGTCATCATAATACCTATAATCTCTAAGTTCGTCATTCACAATCTCATAAGCAGGAAAATAAAAAACATTATCAAATTTTTCAACCAAATTGTGTGCCGCTACAAGTAGGGTTGATTTAGACAAATTATTTTCTATCAAACCATCTTTAATATGCCTAACAGGACTAATAGTAAGAAATATTTTTTTAGTTTTAAACAAAGGATATTTCACAAACAAATCTCCAAAATCTCCACAAATCTCCTCGACTGTCAATCTACGTCTAATAAATTTCTTTGAGCTCTGTTTCAAACAATTATTCACAACCTTTGACAAACTCAAATCCTCATAAATCCAAGCCGTACCAAGGGTTATAAATATAGTATCTGCCAAAAGCAAAAAATCTCTGCTTCGTGCATTAATCTCAGTAATTTTAGATAGTAAATCCTCTTTTGAACTACCAAATATTTTAGTTCCGTGCATCATCGAATACCACAGCCCATCATCTTCGACCAACAGTCCATCTTGTGGCACTCTTCGGTCGAGAATAGACGAAAAAATCTCGGTCAATGATTTTGGATTATAGCTCACACCATAGGGATTTACAAGCAAATCAAATTTGAGTTCAGAAAGTTTCGCCCCAATGTTTTCGGCAAAACAAGAACCAATAAAAAACATTTTTTGGTCGTAGCTAAGTGGCGTTGTGTTTGATTTATATTCAATTAATGTTCTAAAATTCATAAGAAAGTTTTGCGGATTAAAAATAAAGTTGTATATTTGCACCGCAATTTAGCAATATTTAATTAATTAACAAAGAATATGAATAATTACGAAACCGTTTTCATTGCTACACCTGTATTATCAGATGTACAATTCAAAGAATTGGTTAGCAAGTTCCAAGGTATCATTACCGAGAACGGAGGTCAGATTGTCCACGAAGAGGACTGGGGACTTCGCAAATTGGCTTACACAATTCAGAAAAAAACCACTGGTTTTTACTACCTAATGCAATTCCAAGCAGAGGGCGAACTTATTGACAAGTTAGAAACTCAATATCGTCGTGACGAGAGAGTTATCCGTTTCTTGACTTTCAAAATGGACAAACACGCTGTTGAATATGCAGAAAAAAGAATCAACAAAAATAAATCAACTAAGGAGGAATAATTATGGCACAAACATCAGCTGAAATCAGATATCTTAACCCTCCAACTGTAGAGGTTCAAAAGAAAAAATATTGCCGTTTCAAAAAAGCAGGCATTAAATATATTGATTACAAAGACGCAGAATTTTTGAAAAAATTCTTGAACGAGCAAGGTCGTATCCTTCCACGTCGTCTTACAGGTACATCATTGAAATATCAAAAGAAAGTAGCAACTGCTGTTAAACGTGCTCGTCACTTGGCAATTCTACCATTCGTAACTGACTTAATGAAATAAGGAGAAGGAAAATGGAAATTATACTTAAACAAGACGTAGAAAATTTGGGTAACAAAAACGATATCGTAACAGTTCGCCCAGGATACGCAAACAACTTTCTTTTCCCACAAGGTTACGCTACTTTGGCTACTGTTTCTGCTAAGAAAGTTCTTGCTGAGAACATCAAACAACAAGCACACAAAGAGCAAAAATTAGTTGATGATGCTAACGCTATGGCAACTAAACTTGCTGCTGAAACTCTAACATTCACTGTTAAAGCAAACGAAGACAAAATTTATGGTTCTGTTACAACTTCTGATATCGCAGAAGCTTTGGAAGCAAAAGGTCTTTCTGTTGAGCGTAAAAACATCACTGTTGAGTCTATCAAATCTGTTGGTGAATTTGTTGCTACTATCAAAGTTTACAAAGCTATCAAAGCTGAGGTAAAAGTTGTTGTAGTTGCTGAATAATCAACAATCTCGATAATATTATTAGAGCTATCTTCGGATAGCTCTTTTTTGTTTTGGCACTTCCAAACACGTTGGTATTAATACCTATATTGCTGTCCGGTAAAAATTTAAAAAATCATTGTAATGGATTAAGCGATAATATATTACAGTGTTTTAATTTGTAAGGGGCTTTGAAAAATGATTTTTAAAATTTTTATCTTTCCGAAATCTTACAAGCTCCCAATAAACTCGGATCTCTTAGGCTATTTTGCTGATGGTCATAACGTAGCGTACTGGCGTACGTGAGTTATGAGCATCGGCGAAATAGACAAGATAGGCGAGTTTCGTTTTTAGCGGACAATACTAGTATTAATACTTATATTGCTGATATTTAAACGTATATCAATCTAAAACTATTGGTCGCAATATTCATTTTTTGTATCTTTGAATTCTAAAAAATTAAAAAAATAAATTTATGAGTATAGAGAATACAAAAAAATCTTTCTTCAAATCACTATTCACAAAAGAAGACAACTTAGCTGCATTTATAGGAATTTTCATTCTTATAATTGTATCCTTTGCACATTTTTCTCAAACAAGTGTAATCGAGGAAAAAATCCAACAAATAGAAACACAATACACTTCCACTACTCTATCTGACGAAGACCAAGCACAGATGCAAAAAGATATCAAAAATATCAAGTCTATGGAGATAGGTGCAGGTGCAAAGATTCATCAATTAGTCAAAACTCCACAAAAATGGGAGAAAAATCCTCTTGACTCAATTTTCAATGCAAAAGCAGGAAACACTTTGATATTAAGTATGCTATCACTTATGATTGTATTGGGAGCGATATTTGGTTTTGGTGCAAAACTAATGGGAGAATCATTCCGCAAATTTATTTTAGCATTTATTGCATTGTTTGCAATATCAGTATTTGCATTTGTTATGGGCAAACAAGCGGATTCTTCATATTTGGGTATCAATTACGCAATTTGGTCTATTGCAATAGGTTTAATCATAAGCAATACAATAGGTACGCCAAAATGGATTATGCCAGCAGTCAAAAGTGAGTTTTATATCAAAACAGGTTTGGTTTTACTCGGAGCAGAAATACTTATCTCAAAAATTTTGGCAATCGGTATCCCCGGAATTTTTGTGGCGTGGGTAGTAACTCCAATAGTTTTGGTTTCGACTTATATATTTGGCCAAAAAATTCTTAAACTAAAATCCAAATCTTTGAATATGACTATCTGTGCCGATATGTCGGTATGTGGAGTTTCGGCAGCTATTGCAACAGCAGCAGCCACAAAAGCAAAAAAAGAAGAACTTACTATTGCCATAACACTTTCAATGATTTTTACAATCATTATGATGGTGGTAGAACCTATGATAATTCGTGCAGTTGGAATGCCCGAGGTTTTGGCAGGTGCGTGGATTGGTGGAACATTGGACTCGACGGGTGCAGTTGTAGCAGCAGGTAAGTTTGTCGGCGACAAAGCCCTTGACGTAGCTGCAACAATCAAGATGATACAAAACGTATTGATTGGCGTAGTTGCATTTTTTGTAGCAGTTTATTGGACAGTCAAAGTAGAGAAAAACCCAAACGCTCCTCGTCCAAGTCTAACAGAAATCTGGAAACGTTTCCCAAAATTTCTTTTAGGTTTTATAGGTGCATCTATTGTTTTTTCACTTATTTACTCAAACATAGACCCATATCTTTCATCTTCGATTATAGATAATGGAATTATAAAAGGCTTTACCAAAACTATCAAAGATTGGTTATTCTGTTTTGCATTCCTTTCAATAGGTTTGAGTAGCAACTTCAAAGAATTAAGAAAAGACATTCAAGGAGGCAAACATATAACACTTTACGTCTGCGGTCAGTTATTTAATCTTATCCTAACTTTCGCAATGGCATATTTGATGTTCTATGTTGTGTTCCCAGAAATCACAAACAAGATATAATAATATAGTATTGTCCGCTAAAATCGCATAAACTCCGAGCGTTTAAGATTATGGTACATAAGTAATAAATACCAGCAAAATAAACAAGATAGACCTATTACGGTTTCAGCAGACATTACAAAAGAATTTAAACTATGAGAATTTCAATCAATAAAAATAATAAAACACTAAAAATAGCAAAATTAATTCTTGGTTTTGTCTGCGTATATTTGTTTGCTACACAAATCATTCCCATAATTAATTCTGCCCCATATATGGACGAATTTCAGGCAGAAACCCAAAAATGGGACATAAACACTGCCTCATTCTTCTACACCGACGACATCTCCTCAAACGAGAAAATAAAAATGTATACGGACAAATAGAACTTTATCCACAAAAAAGCTGTTAGAAACATTCTAACAGCTTTTATTTTATTCTAATTCATTTAAAAAAGCAACAATACGTTTCGCGACTGCATACGCTAAATTTACAGGAACAGCATTACCAATTTGTTTATATATATTTGATTTTGAACCAAGAAATATCCACTCATCAGGAAAAGTCTGAATACGTGCTGATTCTCTAATAGTTAATGGTCTTGTTTCCAAAGGGTGACATCTTTCAGTCTGTTTCATTGCTGGTGAACAAACAATAGTCAAACTTGGAGCATTCATCGCTAATCTACGAGCCAAACCTGTTTTTCCTCCCCCTAAATAAAAACTTCCCCCCATATATTCCTTTTGGATATCTAATGGCAAATCTTTCCAGCACCCTCCTGGTGGCACTAAATCCATAATTTTTTTCTTCTTTTCAGTATATTGGATTCCTTCAGATTGAGGAACATCATTATCATACAATTCTCCACTACAAAAAGCATCTTTTATTGTCAAGACTTTATTGTATGGAGAAGGGAATGAAAACAAATTAATTCTGTCAGCATAATCATTTCTTACTCCTATAATAAATAACCTATCACGTTTTTGTGGGACTTTGAAATACATAGCATTCAATACGGTTGGATTTATAATAGTGTATCCCAAATCACTAAACACGTCCACGATAGTATCCAGGGTTCTACCTGAATCATGACTTCTAAGACCTTTTACATTTTCAGCAACAAAAACTTTTGGGTTAACTTCTCTTATACATCTTGCAAATTCATAAAACAACGTACCTCTTGTATCTTCAAATCCTCTCTTCTTTCCCGCATAAGAAAATGCTTGACACGGAAAACCTCCTGTTACAACATCAACCATATTAAAATATGGTGAAAAATCAATTTCAGAAACATCTCCTTCTATTACATTCCAATCAGGTCTATTTGCACGTAAAGTTCTACACGCAGAATTATCAATCTCATTTAACAAAACAGTATTAAACCCAGCTGCTTCAAAACCCAAAGCTAACCCCCCTGCTCCTGCAAATAATTCAATAGTATTATATTCTCTTAAAGGGCGTATAAAGTTCTCGTTTTCCCACGAGTTATCAAAAATTTTCTGAGCAATATCAAAATGTAACAACTGTTCTTTTTTATATCTTATTTCGGAAATATCTCCATCTAAATATGGTATTAATTTACCAGATTTAATCCAAGATAATAATTTTGAGGTAGATGTATTAAGTATATTTCCTACTTCATATATATCTAACATAATATTAATTTTTATTTATTAAATTCGAAGTTCTCAAAACCCTCATAATGCTTAAATGCCAATAGAAATAAACTTGTTGCTAAGTCTGTGGAAATTTTATTAAGTTCTTTTAATACAGTATTACCCTTATGAATTGAACCATATTGCTTAACAACATCAGAAATAACAATAGGCAATACTCTACACAAATCCGAAAACGAATTTTCTTTTTTGGTAACTATTTGATAAAATTTATCCATAGAAATTCGCCTAATCCTATCATTAACAGGCTGCTTTTCCCCGTCTAATGTGACAACCCAAGGAATATTACGACTCTTTGGTGCAATTACTTCTACTAACATACACGTAGCCGATGAGTTTAATAATAAAGTATTTAACATTTTCATATAAGTTTTTGCCCCAGAAGACGAATTCATTGTATTATACTTATTTTTAAGCTCACAATAAATATATTGAGATTCATTCACTACATCAAATCCAGCATCAGGAACAGACCAACCATTCCCAAAATATTTAAATATGTTTTGATGAAAATATCCTATTAAATTTGAATTTGTTTTATCTAATTGTCTTAAAACCTCATTTTCAATAGTTTGATTTATTGTTTGATTATATACCAATGAATCAAACGTTAATTTAATAGGGTCAATAATATTACTATTAAATTTTTTCAAATCTATAATTGAACTATATTCTAATACTGTATTTTTAACGTGATTAAACAAGTCTTTATCACTTATAAAGGAAAGACCATATTTTTTTTGAGTATTCATTTTTAGAAATCATTTTATGCAAAGTTAATATTTTTTTATTAATATTTATACTTCTCTCTTATAACAAAAGAATTTCTATCCACAAAAAAGCTGTTAGAAACATTCTAACAGCTTTTATTTTATTTTTCGTTATATCCAAACTCCGAAAGCATTTTATCGCTATCACGCCAGTCGGTATTGACTTTGACATAAAGTTCCAAAAAGATTTTCTTTTGGGTAAATTTCTCTAAGTCTTTACGAGCTTCTGTTCCGACTTTTTTCAACATTTTGCCTTGATGCCCAATAATAATTCCTTTTTGAGATTCACGTGCCACGTTAATAATTGCACGAATAGAATCCATAGTTTTGGTTTCTTTATATTCCTCAATCTGAACTTCAACACAGTAAGGCACTTCTTTTTGATAGTTCAACAAGATTTTTTCACGGATAATTTCGGCAGCAAAAAATCTCATTGGTTTGTCAGTTAGCTGGTCTTTATCAAAATAAGGTTCGCCCTCTGGCAATAATTCAAGCACACGTTTAAAAAGATTATCTATATTAAATTTGTTTGTAGCCGATGCAGGATAGATAATTGCTTCTGGAAAAGTCTTTTGCCACGATTCCACCATTTTCTCCAATTCGGGAGGAGTAGTAAGGTCGATTTTGTTAATCACAAGCAAAATAGGGATACCACTATCTCTTACATTATCAATAAACTCAGAGTTTTTATCAACTTTTTCAACCGTATCTGTAACATATATTATAAGGTCTGCATCTGTCAAAGCCCCTTTTGAGAATTTGAGCATAGACTCTTGTAATTTGTAATTAGGTTTGAGAACTCCGGGAGTATCAGAATAAACTATTTGATAATCCTCACCATTAACAATGCCCATAATTCTATGACGAGTTGTTTGAGCCTTAGAAGTAATTATTGAAAGTCGTTCTCCAACCAACAAATTCATAATAGTAGATTTTCCAACATTTGGATTACCTACAATATTTACAAAACCAGATTTGTGCATACGATTTTACGTTTTTTTAGACAAAAGAAGCTGCCTTTACAGACAGCTTCAAGTCTATTTGTTTGTGAAAATTATTTCAACATTTTTTTAGTATCTTGAATAAAGATTTCCAAACCTCTGTCAGTCAATGGGTGGCTAAGCAAACCCATAATAGATTTTAGAGGAGCAGTGATTACGTCAGCACCAACTTCGATACACTGAACCAAGTCGCCAGTAGAACGGATAGATGCAGCAAGAACCTCAGTTTCGTAGTCATAGTAGTTATACATATCAACGATTTTGCTAACCAACTCAACACCGTAAGAACTAATATCGTCCAAACGACCAACGAAAGGAGAAACATAAGTAGCACCAGCTTTTGCAGCCAAAAGTGCTTGACCTACTGAAAATACCAAAGTACAGTTTGTTTTGATACCGTTTTCAGTAAAATATTTGATAGCTTTGATACCGTCTTTTGTACAAGGAACTTTAACAACGATGTTTTTTGCTAATTTAGAAAGTTCAGTACCTTCTTTAATCATCTCGTCAAAAGTAACTGAAAGCACCTCAGCAGATACGTCGCCGTCTTTTACGATATTACAAATTTCAACATAATGATTTCTGATAGCGTCAGCACCTTCGATGCCTTCTTTTGCCATAAGAGATGGGTTTGTTGTAACTCCGTCCAAAACGCCTAATGCGTTAGCTTCTTTGATTTGCTCCAAGTTAGCTGTATCAATAAAAAATTTCATAGCTCTATTTTTTTAAAAAATGATTTAATTCTTGTGCAAAGGTAAGATTTTTTATTTTAATTCTATTGTTTTTATCTAAAATTGTATAGTTGATCACGTAATTTTGGCACAAAACCTGCCTCACGTATAGTCTGTTGCATTCCTTCGCTATCCATTTTGTTGTTCAAACCAGTACTTGCCACCACTCTTTCCTCTATCATAATAGAACCCAAATCATTAGCACCAGCATTCAGAGCTATTTGTGCAGTTTGTTTACCAACAGTTAGCCAAGAGGCTTGAATATTATCTATATTTTGCAAAACAATACGACTAAGTGCTATCGTTCTAAGATATTCAGTTTGCGAAAAAACTGCCTTTATACCTTCTTTTTCCAAACGAGTGCCATTTGTGGAAAACACCCAAGGAATAAATGCAACAAAACCCACTTTGTCCTTTGGTTTTTTATTTTGCAAATCTTTAATTTTGAAAAGATGAGCCACCCTCTGCTCCATAGTTTCGTGAATACCATAAACCATAGTAGCCGAAGTTGAAAGACCCATTGCGTGAGCTATTTCCATAACATTCAACCACTGCTCGGCAGAACATTTAGCAGGGGAAATTTCTTTGCGAAAATCTGTATCCAAAATCTCTGCACCTGCCCCCGGAAGTGAATCCAAACCTGCCTCAACGAGTCTATGCAAAACTGTTTTTACATCACTCGAACTAATTTTTGCAATATGCACAATTTCTGGTGGACCTAATGCGTGAATTTTGACATTAGGAAACATTGCCTTCAACTCTCTGAACAAATTTTCGTAATATTCCAAATCTAACTTAGGGTGCAAACCTCCTTGCAACAAAATTTGGTCACCACCAAGTGCCACAAGTTCATCAATTTTGGTTTTATACTCCTGCATTGTTGTTATATAGTGTTTTTGGCTTTCGTGTGGTTTGCAATGAAAATTACAAAACTTACAGCCAGAGATACACACATTTGTAATATTAATATTTCGGTCTATCTGCCAAGTAACAATTTTGTCATTCCCTTTGATTCTCTCACGAATTTGGTTGGCAGCACTACACAACAAGTTTGTAGGAGATTCTGTGTACAAACACAAAGCCTCTTCAAAAGAAATATCCTCTCCTTTGATAGCTCTGTTCAAAATATCATTTATTTTATTTTGCATACTAAATATTTTACAAAAAGAGTTGTCTATAAATAGACAACTCTTTTTCTGTTTTCAAAATTTCTTCACCAAAATATTTTATCGGAAATATCCGAAACAATTTTAGTTTTTAAAGATTACTCTTCTGAAATAGCACCTGTTGGACAAACGTCTGCACAAGTACCACAGCTGATACATACATCTGGGTTGATAGAATAGATATCACCAGCAGAAATAGCTTGAACTGGACACTCGTCAATACAAGTACCACAAGCTACACAAGAATCACTAATTTTGTAAGCCATTGTTGTTAAATTTTATTAGTTTATATTTGTTTCACACTGCAAATGTATGCAATTTTTTATAATTATCAAAAGTTTTAATGCTTAAAAAATGAAATACAAGCATTAAAGAAAACTATAAGCTAATTTGTAAAGTCCAGCAACAGCATAAATCAAACTCTCGTCATCTGCCCTAAAACACGAAGTATGAGCAGGATAGCAACGTTCCCAATTAGGATTCTTTATTCCAAATCTATAAAACAATGATTTATATTTTGCAGAATAAGCTCCAAAATCTTCTGTTGTCAAACGTATCCCAACCTCGTTTACTTTTCCAACAGACGAAAGTATTTCTTTTGCTTTTTGTGCTAATTCAACATTGTTATATAGCATTGAATAACCTTTTATAATGTTTATGTCTAATTCAATAGAGTATTTTTTACGTATAAACTCAGCAATTTCACGTATTTTTTGTTTCGCCTCCTCTCTCCACTGTTCATTCATAGTTCTGAACGTTCCTTCAATCTTGACAGATTCAGGAATAATATTTGTTGCCCCAGCGGCAATAAATTTGCCAATAGAAATAATAGACGGAATACCTTTTGGTGCAAAACTCTGTATTTCGTTGATTTTGCTAACCATTTCACACGCTGGATAAATAGGATTAAGTGTGTTTTGAGCCTGAGCAGCGTGCCCACCTACACCATTTACCGTAAAGTGCAATTCATCACCAGATGCCATATATAATCCCTCGCACAGCCCAAATTCTCCAACATTCATCTGCCATTCGCAATGCTGTCCCAAAATAAGTTTTGTATTATACTCATCTAATATATTTGATTTTATAATCCCCTCTGCTCCTCCCGGCAACAGTTCCTCGCCTTGTTGAAAAACAAAAACTATTGTTCCTTTAAATTTATTTATATTTTGAGAGAAAAGTTTTGCAACTCCGAGCAAAGTAGCCGTGTGCAGGTCGTGTCCACAAGCGTGCATAACACTCCCCTCTGCCCTTCCCTCTATATCCATATCTTCGGTAATTGGCAAAGCATCTATATCGGCTCTAAGTGCAATGGTATTTGAGTGCTTATCGTCTTCATTTTCCAAAATTGCAACTACGCTGGTAGTATTAATTATACGATACTGCAAACCCATCTCTTCCAACTTCGCAACAATATAATCACGTGTATTATATTCCTCGAACGAAAGTTCAGCATTTTTGTGCAGAAAATTACGATACTCACGAACAGTGTCAAATATCTCTTTGCTAAGTTCCAAAGCCTCAACCATATCAATCAAATATTACTTCATAAATTTTGTCCCATTTCTTGCCAGTAATGTATGTTTTGCCTGTAATCGTATCAAACATTATTCCATTCAAAACATCTTCCGACTGATATTCTGGCACAACTTCCCACAATCCTGATGCGTCATAAATTTTCTCTACCACACCAGTTTTAGGTTCTATTCTGACAATATAATCCGTAGTAAACACATTTGCATAGATTTTCCCTCCAATCCACTCCAATTCATTGATATAATTCAATTCTCCTTGGTTTGTAAGCACTTCTATTTTGCGAACTACCGACAAGTCCTCTGGATTCAACTCATAAATAAATTCCGAACCGTCGCTCAAAAAAAGAGTTTTACCATCTGTTGTCAAACCCCAGCCATCTGTTTTGATAGGTAGTGTTTGCAGTAGTTCCAAAGTATTTTTATCATACACAAAAGCTGTTTTTTCTTGCCAAGTCAAAACATAAAGTTTGTCCCCAAGCACAGCACAACCCTCTGCAAAATATTTATGCTCTAAATCTACTCTTTTGAGTGTTTTGAAGGTATTTTTGTCAATACTCTGAACAAAGGACTGCCCATAAACACCACTTGATTCAAAAATAGTGTTTTTGTCTATACAAATCCCCTGCGTATGTGCAGCTACACGCTTACGAGTATTTTTAATTTTTATTTTCTGAAATTCTGGTTCAGATGGATAATTAAAGAAATAACTTTTTAGGCTACTTTCTTTACCAGCATCAAAAGCGATTATCTCGAAAGAAATTTTGCCATATTTATTCCCAACTCCCACCAAAACACTTTTCTGTTCTTTGCTAATTTTATATTTTTTACTATCTACAATTAACATCAAACTATCGTATTCCTTCTTTGAATAAAAACTAAAATTAACTTCTGTTTTACCGCTTATTTTAGTTCCTTTTCGTGGCAAAACATCAATCTCTGCAAATTTCGACTCTGTTTCACTCCCACAAGCCACAAACAAAGCAGCACACAACAATACTTTAAAAAAACTTTTAATCATCTATTCGTCAATATATTTACGGATATTTTGTTCATTTTTCATAGGACATATCAACAATCCCTCTTTGCTATCTACTACAATATAATCGTCCAATCCATCAATCACAATTACTTTGTCAGTATCGGACTTAACAATAGTATTTGTGGTATTATAGAGTTTCACTCTATTTGTTGTCATAGCATTTTGGTTTTTGTCTTTTTCGATATGCTCATAGAGTGAACCCCAAGTTCCTATATCCGACCAAACAAAATTCGCCTCGTGAACATATACATTTTTGGCTTTCTCCATAATAGCATAGTCAATAGAGATATTGTCGCACTCCGAAAAAACATCGTCAATAAAATCTTGCTCTTTGTCTGTATTATATACAGAGTAACCCTCAGCAAATACGTTGTTAATTTGTGGAGCATATATATCAAATGCCTCGATTATAGATTTACAAGTCCAAATAAATATACCAGAGTTCCACAAAAATTCGCCACTATCCAAAAATATTTTTGCCATTTCCAAATCTGGCTTTTCAGTAAAAGTTTTGACTTTATAGGTATTTTCCATACTTCTATCACCAATTTGGATATATCCATAACCAGTCTCTGGACGATTCGGACAAATTCCAATAGTCATCAAAGAATTTTCAAATTCTGCAATTTCAATACAGTCATTGATAACACTATGAAAAGCCTTGATATTAGTAATATAGTGGTCAGAAGGAGCTACGACCATTGTAGCATCAGGATTTTTGGAATATATACGGTGTGCAGCATAGGCAATACACGGAGCAGTATTGCGTTTGATAGGCTCACACAGTATTTGATTATACTCAATCTCTGGAATAGCCTCTTTAACAAGGTCTTTGTAGGCTTTATTAGTAACAATTATAAAATTCTCTACTGGAATAATATCTGTGAACCTCTCAAAAGTCTCTCTAATCATACTTTTGCCAGTAGATAAAATATCTATAAATTGTTTCGGTTTTTCTTTAATACTTAGCGGCCAAAATCTACTTCCGATTCCACCAGCCATAATAATACAATATCTATTATTCATATCTGTTTTTTGAGATTAATACATCTATACAAAGGTATGATTTTAAAATGAATATACAAAAACAAAAAATATATATTTTAAAGAAAAATAAAAAGTATCATTTATCTTGCAAAACAAATATATTTTTTCTAAATTTGTGCAATATCCCAATATTACATTCTAAAATAAACTAAAACTTAAATATAATGATTGATGTATCCAATTTTACAGCGTGGACACTGTTTTCCGACATTGGTTTTATTTGTATTCTACTTCTTGTAGGAAAGATTATCAGAGTCTACGTAAAGTTTATTCAAAAACTTTTTATTCCACCAAGCCTTATAGCTGGTGTATTGGGATTAGCACTTGGGCCAAACGGTCTTGATATTATCCCATTCTCGGACAACCTTGGCACTTATGCTGCAATTTTGATTGCACTTGTGTTTGCTGCACTGCCACTTTCAAGTCCAAAATTCACTGCCAAAGAAGTTGCCTCACGAGTTGGGCCAATGTGGGCATTTGCACAATTTGGATTATTATTCCAATGGGCAGCCGCAGGACTTTTCGGACTGCTTATAATCAATGTTATTTGGCCAGAAATAAACTCAGCATTTGGCATTATGCTATCTACTGGATTTTATGGTGGACACGGAACTGCCGCGGCTATTGGCGAGGCTTTCAACAACTTAGGCTGGGAAGAGGCAAGTAGTTTGGGTATGACTACTGCAACAGTGGGAGTTATCTCTGCTATTGTGGGAGGACTTATAATGGTAAAATGGGCTGCTGCTCGCAAACAAACGGAGTTTATTGCAGACTTCGAGGATTTACCAACCGAACTTCGTAGCGGACTACTACCTGAATCAAAGCGTGAATCCACTGGGGCTATGACTATTTCGCCTATTTCTATTGACACAATGACTTTCCATTTGGCACTTGTTACAATGTTTGCTTTTGGAGGATATTTGTGCAGTATGGGCGTAAAATTAGTTGCACCACAACTCGAACTTCCAATTTTCAGTTGTGCATTTGTAATAAGCCTTATTGGCAAAAAGATTTTTGACAGACTAAACGTTTCGTCATACATCTGTTCAAAAACTGCAAGTGGGTTAAGTAGCACATTTACAGATATACTTGTAGCTTGTGGTGTTGCCTCTATCAAACTTGGCGTTATCGTAAAATACGCAATTCCTCTAATCGTTTTGATTATTTTCGGAATATTTTTAGTATGGTTCATAGCCTTTTTTATTGGCAGAAGAATGTTCAACCAATACTGGTTTGAGCGTTCTGTATTTGCTTGGGGCTGGTGGTCAGGCACAATGGCAATGGGTATAGCCCTACTTCGTATTGTCGACCCAAAAATGCAATCAAGAGCAATGGACGATTATGCAATAAGCTATCTACCAATAGCACCAGTAGAGATTATACTAATCACTCTCGTACCAATTTCTTTTGCCAGTGGTTATGGATTAATCTTCTCGGCAGTATGTATGGCACTTGCAATTCTAACTCTACTTTTTGCCTACAAAATGGGTTGGACAAAAAAGAAAAATAAATAGCAACAAAACTACTCACCTATCTTGCTGAAACTCTGTTTCGCATACGATAATATATAACAAAATATTGCTGTCCGGTAAAAATTTTACAAGCTCCAAATAAACTCGGATCTCTTAGGCTATTTTGCTGATGGTCATAAC
>CAZRHJ010000041.1:0-17760 GCA_964600025.1 uncultured Rikenellaceae bacterium
AATTAGCTCAGATGGCAAATTTTAGTCCGTTTCACAGATAAATTTACACAGAATCTATAATTATTCTATTCGCATTATCTATAACAGCCGTATCTAATGATGCTAAATATATTTGTGTGGTCGTTTCACTATCATGCCCCATAGATTCACTTATCACAGATATCGGGATATTCTTATTTTTTGCCGCAGAAGCCCAAGTATGACGAGCAACATACATCGTTATATTATATGGTATACCAGCTAATTGAGCAACTTTTTTAAGACTCCGACTAATTTTCCCTCTCATAGATAAATACTGAAGCATAGCATCTGTATTAGGATTAGTTATTATTGGCAGGAGGTATTCTGAATCAACTTTTGAGTGTCGCTGAACAATATCTTCCATACAAGACTCCCAAGCTACACGTATTGCTTGACCTGTTTTACTTCTTCGATAGGTAAATTCATCATTTTTTATATCTTTCTTTTTTAAATAGGCTATATCCACGAAAGACATTCCTCGTGTATAAAAGCTAAACATAAATAAATCTCTGGCTAATTCAAGGTCTGCACAGCCTTCTAAATCAATGTTTTTAATCTTAGTTACATATTCAAGAGAGATTGCACGCTTTGTTGTTTTTTCCATCTTTGTTCGTACTCGTTTAAAGATGTTTTTCTCGTGGATAATATTTTTATCAACAGCCCTATTTATGGTAGAGCGTAAAGTCCGCATATAGAAAGAAATAGAATTTAATGAGGCCCCTTTACTTTTATGTTTTAGAAAGCCTTCATATGCTTCAATTAAATCGCTATCCATTGCTTTTAACTCTATGTTTTCACCATTTCTAAAAGTCATAAAACTGCTAAGCATAGAAAAATAATTTCCTGCATTAGATATATTTCCAGAAAGTTTTAATTTCTTTATTGTTTCTAATGTATATCCAAATAAGCTTGTACTTTTATGATGGAGTACATATGCTGAAACAATATCATCAGAACTATAATTTTGAGATAATTGGTCTTTATAATTAATTATTTGTTGTAAGCGTTTACGCTCAAAACGAACTTTATCCCAATTATTAATGAGTTCAATATCTTTTCTACTCATAACATTGGAAAGTTTTAATCTTGAATTTGTGCCATCCCAATCTTCTTTCATTACCTTACAATAGGTATTTATTTGCCTAATAACTCGCTCATGAATTATCTGTAAGAAGAGAGTTCCAGCTTTACCCTCTACTGTTGAATTTCTAAATTTAATTTTTACTGTTCCCATTATTTTTCTTTTGTTGTTAAACAAAAGGAATAAAGGTCGTAATAGTTTATTATTGTTGTTCAATAAAACTTTTCAAAAGAAAAAATTAGGAGCATTTTCTCATATTTGAAAATTTGCTCCTTTTTTGTCTTAAAAATTTTACCAGACAGTAACAAATAGTTTTACAGTTTACATTTATGCCCATACCATTTATGGTTTCTGCCGTAGATGTAGATAAAATCAACTTGGTTGATATATCGGCTAAAAAGGTTGGCTAAGCTTTTGTGGTTCTCTGCGATTGTTCGACCCAAATTTTAGGTATCGTCTTGACAATAGGAACATAAGTTGGGGTCTGTGTCAATGTTTAGCGACAAATGGCGTTGTGGTCGCAGTGGAAGATGTTTTGAAACCTTGCCCACTGGTCGGCGAGGTCAAAATCTTCTGTGCAACTGAATAGGAAGGCGTGGGATTGGGTAATTAGTTTATTTTTAATATATTTGTGCATTGTTGAATATCTAAATGTTGATTTAGTATGGATAAGGAAATATATAGGGAGAAACAAATATGTTGGTATCTCATTTTAATAATGGGGATATTCCCAACTTGCCTCGTTTATAAGGTAGGAGATGCAATATGGGAGGCACCTGTTATTATTATATTATCTTTTATAATTCTACTTTTACTTTCAATCATTTTAATGTTCTTCCAAATGAGAACTACAGTTTATAATAACAGAGTTGAAATTCAATACGGTATAGGCATCGTAAAGAGAGTGTTTCTATTCAAAGAATTATCAGTTGGCAAATTCAAGAAAATACCTTGGTATTACGGTGCAGGAATTAAATATTATGGAGGGGGCACACTTTATAGTATAAACTTTACTAACGCTGCTGAGTTTAGGCTTAAATATCAGAATAAACATATTGCTATTGGCAGTAAATCACCAACACTACTATTAGAAAATATCAGCAAAGCTATAAAGCAGTATAATTCTAATAATTAACCGTTATCCATTCCTCTTGTTTTCTGCGATTGGTTTTTGATGCGGAGATTGTGCGTTCGTTTTTAGCGGATAATAATAATTACTAAAACGATTCACTATGTTACATATAAAATTTAGCCACCTCATTAAATTTGCTTTTTATTACAAACTTACTGAGATGGCTACGCCTTTTACTGAAACGTTGTTACGCTTTTATTCAACTATATGAACTTTGATTGTTTTTTCAAGATACTTGATAATGGATTTAAATACATCTTTATTTTCTTTATGAATATACACTTCTTTTAAGTCCGTCAATACAATTTCTTCTTCATCTGAAAAATCATAACATAATTCTTCTGTTTCTATTAATTTTATTGAAGAGGGAAATAATATGCTTTTTGCACAAGAACCATTTATTGAACCTTCTTCTATCTCAATTACTCCATCTTCAATTATAAGGGTTTCAATACCAGGTGCTGCGAGAATAAGTTTTGTTCTATCCTTAGAATATAATGACCCATTTATTGTGGTATATTTAGGGTGATTATTACTAACAATAATTTCTTTTAAATCTTCACAAGAAGCAAAAGCATTACCATCTAAGCCTGTACAACTATCTGGTATATACACTTTTTTTAATGAATTAGCCGCAAAGGCAAAATAATCTATGCACTCTAATTTAGACGGTAGAGATATTTCTGTTAAATAATTTTCATAGAAAGTAAAACCTCCAATCCAATTAAGGTCTATGGGAAAAGTAACTTCTTCTAAAACTCCATAAAATTCAAATCCTGCGTGAATACGCCACATATTATTAGGAAAAATTATTCTTTTACATTTGCTCTTACTCGATGGAGCATAAAACCACTCTCCCTTCATAAGAAAACTCCCACCCATATCCAAAATAACAATATTATAGTCTTCTCCTAAGATATCAAGATCATCTATCTCTTCATAATCATAACAATGTATATCTCCTAACAAAACAAGGTGTTGCACGTCCGAATTTTCGACAATCCACTCTTTGAATGAACCACTGCCAAATATAAATTCTTTTTTAATTAATAATTGTGTCATAGTAGTATATCTTTAAAATCATCTTTTATGATAAAATCATCATCAGTATGATACTCAAAACCATTAGGTCGTAAAATAAAATCAGATAGACTTAATATTTTATATCCTTTTGATTTGACATAGTTAGGTATATCATCAAAATTATTTGTATAGGACAAGTATTCTTCTATTTCAGTTTGATCCGCATAATAATACACTATGTTATCATCTATAATATGTTTTAATTTTTCATAGAATTTTTTTCTACATTCTATAAAACAAGCAACCTCATCTTTATTATATTGATTATTAAAAAGTCTATCAAAAAAGCACCACCTATCCGTCCAGACATTAGGCGTTCCGTGAATAGTATTATTAGTTACGCCCCAGATTGTTGGTCTTTCACGCTCATATAAGTTATCATTAACACAAAAATGACGAACTCCATTCATTGACTCCTCTATCAAAAGATTTGATGAATATAATTCTTTTAGCTTTTTTATAATTAAATCTACATTATTATACTTTTCAAATAGTTTATCAAAAATGTAATCGTCATCTTCAACATAAATTTCAGCTAAACTATCATCATTTGCATAATATGGTATATCAAGTCCATATTTGTCTAAATATTCAATATCAACAGAATTCATATATGGCCTTGTATTGGAATGAACTTTTAACTTCAAATCCTCTACAAGGCTATCAATAGTATTCGCATTTAACTTATGGCGAACTTTAAAATATGTATCTACTCCCACAATATTACTTTATCTCCCACACAACAGTTACAGAATCAGTAATATCAATATCCTCGGGAGTAAAATCCATAGCACTTGTACACTCCTCGGCACACATAATACTCGGCATCTCTAATTCCTCACTAACAATTCTCATTTCTCCCCACGAGTAATTTATTGACAATACATCACCCAAAGTCACACCTGCGGCAGTAGACATAGCAAGTGCTTTCCTCTTTGAAGTCTCAATCGCCTTAACTAATAACTGATTCTTGGCTTCTGTGGCATCTTTTACGGTATAGTTTATTGTTATATTTGGAATCTCTTCGCAAACATTTATATCTCTAATAATATTACCCAAAAGAATAGAATCTATATCAAACGAGAGTTTTAATCTATGGTTAAGTTCATATCCCACAAATCGTTCTTTCCAACATCTGTCTTTGTCTTGATATGATTCATACTTGGTTCTAATTGAATAATCTGTCGTTTTTAGAGATGTTTCACCAAGACCATTTTTTATAGTACTCTTTTTCAACTTATCATATAGTAACAAGGATAGTTCACGCGCTAAATCATAAGTTTCTTTAACTACATCAAAAGATATATGTATTTCTATTGTGTCAGGAGCTACTGAAAGATTAGCCTTTCCAGTTACTGTAATAGTTCTTTTCATAGCAAAGCAGATTAAGTGGTTGATTACACAAAAATAGCAAAAATTCACATTCCTGCCAAATTTCAACTTACCACCACTCGAAAGCTACCAAATTCCGAATATCTAATATCTACGACAATCAGTAATGGCAATATGAGAGTCCTCTAAGCGTTCGTAGGCATCGAGTTGAGTGCCGTAGAGGTCACGCATTTCAAGGCAATAGTCTACAAATCCCTCGGCAGAGGTTATTTTACGAGCAAGGTCGCACATTGGTTCTATTTGTGAGAGTTCGTTCTCTATTGCAGTTCGCTTTTGGAGCTGTCTATCTGTGAATTTCTTTTTGTGTTTGCCCATTGCGGTTGGTGTAAAAGCGTTATTCATCTTTTCCAAATCTTAACTGACTGCACGTGCGTGAAAGAGATTTAGGGTGCGATTATGTTTTGAAGAGTCACAAGGAATTTCGACCCCCTCCCCCAGAGTATTATTATTTGTTATTGTTAATTAAAAAGACTATTTTTGTCAAAAATTAAACAACAATGAAAGAAATGAAAGAGAAGATAATCAACTCACTTCCTCATAGCATTAAAGCGACGTTGAAGGTCATAAACAATAATGAGTTCCTAAGAACAATTGTATTCATCGGACTTATCTGTTTTGTATTGCTCGTTGTATATAATACAGGTAAACTCATCGGTGGTTTATTAGCTTGATAATAAAGCATTAATACGACCTCTTTTCGGTGGAATATTTTTCTCGTCCAAGTATATATTTACTAC
Organism: uncultured Rikenellaceae bacterium; assembly: GCA_964600025.1. Lineage (GTDB taxonomy): Bacteria > Bacteroidota > Bacteroidia > Bacteroidales > Rikenellaceae > JADFUS01. Next base: position 5,447 of record CAZRHJ010000041.1, read on the forward strand.
TTCTCCATTGATACTGTATGACACTGCATCAAAATTATCCAAAACAAATTCGGGTAATACTAATCTTATAAAATCTTCTTTTTCCATTCAACAAAGATAGAATATTTTTTTCTTGCTCCACCTATTTTCTGGATTGATCCGATATTTTTTCTTACTCCACCTATTTTCTGGATTGATCCATAATATGCAAAATATGGGGATAAATAAAAAAGGAGGATAAAAATCCTCCTTTTTGGTAGCGAGAGGCGGGCTTGAACCGCCGACCTCATGATTATGAATCATGCGCTCTAACCAGCTGAGCTACCTCGCCGTGTTTGTTTAACGAGTGCAAAGATAGGACTTTTTTTGTTCATTGCAAATTTTTTTGCAACATTTTTTCAAAAAAAATCGTCTTAGTTTAGAGCGTTTTTATAAACTATTGATTTATAATTACTTTTGAACCGTCTTTTAATTTGCGTTGTATTGCATCTATTGGCTCAATAACTACTTTTTCGCCAAGTTCCAGACCTTGAATTTCAATATTGTTTAGGTCTTGAACACCAGAGATAACTATTTTTTCAAATACTTTCATACTATCGGCATTGTAAACATATACAATTTCTTTTAGCTCTCCGTTAATATCCTTTGCTTTTACAGCTTGGATAGGAACTGCGGCACCCTCGTAATTTTTTGTGGCAATTTCGATAGAAGTAGAAAGACCCGGACGAAGTGGGTAAGGGTTGTTTTCGGTAACAAGTTCCTCGTAAGAAGCAGGAAGAATATGTATATCTACTTTGAAGTTTGTAACTTGTTCCAAAGATGTTGTTTGGTTTGCAGAATTTGCAATTTGTGTAACTACACCTTTAAATTTCTTGTTTGGGTAGGCATCAATCTCAATCACTGCACTATCTCCCTCGCTAACTCTTACAATATCATTTTCGTTAATTTCTGCATTAATTTCCATAGCTTTTAGATTGGCAATAATAAGCATTTCTGTACCTGCCATCTGACCAGTACCCACTACCCTTTCACCAAGCTCAACATTTAGTTTAGAAACCACACCATTCATAGGTGCAACGATATAGGTTTTATCTAAATTTTCGATACTCTCTTTAAGCGAGGCTTTTGAGCTTTCAATACCATATTCAGCTGATTTTAATTGAGCTTGAAGAGAATTGTAAGATGCAACAGATTGCTCGTACTCTTTTTGAGTAATAGCATTTTGTTCGTAAAGAGATTTATTTCTTTCGAAAGATTGTTTTGCCTCAACGAGCTGAAACGAGATTTGTTCTTTTTGAGCTATTGCAGAGTTTACTGCTGCCTCCGAACGCAGTTTCATAGATTCGTAAATATCTGGCTTGATTTTTACCAAAAAATCGCCTTTATTTACATAATCGCCTTCCTCAACATTTAGTTCTACAATTTCGCCAGATACATCTGGGGAGATTTTAACCTGAGTAATAGGGTTTATTTTACCGTTAGCACTAACAATTTCGACAATTTTTGTATTCTCTACTTTTGTGATACCAACACCAATTCCTTTGTCTTTCTTGGTAGTACTTAGAATTGCTACAATAGCTACCAATGCTACTAAAATAACAAGAATAATGATTATTCTTTTTTTACCGTTTTGTGCCATATTTTTGTTTATAATATAAATTTAAAATCCAATTCCTCTGCAAAGATAGTAGTCTATAACTTCTAATTTGAAGATATAGGTATATTTTGCTTGTGCAAGTTGTGCCTCTGCCATCATTGCATTATTTTTTGCTATCACAAAATCTGTGAGAGTTGATGCTCCTTGTTTGAAACGCTCCTCAGTAAAACGCATATTTTCGTTGTTTGCTTCAAGTTTATCTTTTGCAGCAACATATTGCATTCTTGCACCTTTCACATCGTTAAGTGCTTGATTCACGTCTTTATAGAGTTTATTCTTAGCACTATTAATGTCGTATTCAGCTTGGATAGATGCTAATTTAGCAACTTTGACGTTGTTTCGTACGGTTAGAGAATTGAAAATTGGAACACTCAAACCAACACCCAAACCGTGAGATTGATTATCTCTAAGCTGTTCTCCAAAAGGGTATTTTGTGTATGTAATTGCTCCGTTCGCATCTATAACGGGTTTACCACTACCGTCCAATAGGACTTTTGAACGAGAATCGCTATAAGAAGTATTGTAGCTGTAACTTGCTCGGATAGTAGGATAGTAAGCCGAACGAGCAGATTTTAAAGAAAATCTACTTGCCTCTTGTCTTTGAATTTTTGAAGCAATTTCGGGCAAAGCCAAAGCAACTTCAAACACAGAATCCACTTTGTAGGCAAAAACCCCTTCATCAACTTTAAAAACGGGAGTTTCGACTTCAAATTCTGCATAATCTTGAAGGTTCATTATCTGACAAAGCTCTATTTTTGCAGAATTGACTTTGGTTTGAGCATCTGCCAAAGAATATTGCTCGTTGGAACGTTGAGCAACCAAATTCAATAAATCACCCTTTGTAGCACTACCTGCCAAAACCAATTTATCCATTCTCTCAATGTTTTGGTTTGATGCCTCGATTTGCGTTTGGATAGATGCCACAATCTCTTGATTCAAAAGAATTTGCAAATAATACAAAGAAACATTTAACTGTATATTGTTCTGTAATTGTAGTAATTCACTTTGAGTCGCTTCAAGCTCTTTTTCAGTCTTTTTGAGGTTGCTGTATTTTTGCAAACCAGCAAAAAGTGTTGCACTTGCTGACAAACCCATTGAGATATTGTTTACAGATTTATTTTCGACGAAAGTATAGGTAGTTGGGTCAAGAACACGACCAGTATTGAACGAATAATTTGAATTTCCGTTCACAGATGGAGCATAGTCTAATTTTGATTGTAGCGAAGATAGTTCAGCTCGTTTAACATTTAATTTTGAACTTTTAATGTCAATATTATTTTCTGTTGCATAGTTGATACAATCGTTCAATGTCCAGATTTTTTGGCTATAAACGCTCGTAAAACAAACAGAAAACAATGCCGATAATAAAATAAATTTTTTAATCATAATTTTTTAATTAAATTTGTAAAGGCAAATAGCTTAGGTTATAAATATACAAAAATATTGCCGTCCGATAAAAATTTCAAAAAAGTGTAGTAAAATATTGTTGTTCACTTTGACGTAGAAACTTATTTCCAAATATTTGTAGTGTTTAACAAATTCGGATTTCTTAGGCTATTTTACTGTTAGTCATAACATAGCGTATGATGTACGCCATATATGAATATGGGCAAAACAGACAAGGTTTAGTTTTAACGGACAACACCATTGCAAAAACAAATATAGTAACTTTATTAATACAGTGTAGTAAAAAAATGAATTTTTTTGACAAAAACCAAATAATCAAAAATAAAGTAGAGTTTGAGGGTATAAATTCAATATCAGAAATTGATTTATTGGCTATAATTTATGGCAGAGGAGATACAAGCGAGAATGCGTATTTGAAAGCTACCGAAATTGTCAATAAATTTGAAAGCATAGATAATTTCAATCATCAATTTGCCTCTAAATTAAAATCATTGAAGCCCAAAGACAAATTATTTGTGGAAAGTTTGATAGAACTTTCGACCAGATTCAAGTTGCAAAGCGTAGAAGAAATTGAAATAATTAATACCAGTAGCGATATTGTAAAGATTTTTACTCCAAAAATTGGAAGTCTAAGCTACGAGGAACTTTGGGTGGTATGTATGAATTCGGCTAACAGAGTTATCGACAAAATATGTTTGAGCAAGGGTGGAGATAACCAAAGTATTTTTGATATTAAGTTGTTGATGAAGAAACTTTTGAACAACTTGTGCAATTCGATTATTTTGGTACATAATCACCCCAATCAAAACCATTTACCAAGCCCAGAAGATATTTCAATAACTAAAAAAGTAAAAGAAGCAACAGCTTATTTTGATATTAATCTTTTGGATCATATAATCATTACCAAAGACAACTATTATAGCTTAACTGAAAATAATGATATTTAAAAACAGACCAAGAATAAAAATCAAGCCTACAAAGGTTGATAAAATTATCGACATCATTAGCCTAAGTGTGGTGGTGGCGATATGGGCAGTTGTGTCTTTTTATTATGCTAAACTACCTGAAATAATACCAATTCATTTTAACGCTAACGGCATAGCAGATGGTTATGGCTCAAAAAACCATATACTATTATTACCAATTATAGCCACTGTGTTTTTTGTCGGATTGTATTTACTAAATCGTGTACCACATATTCACAATTACACTATTAAAATAACACCCGAAAACGCTCCCGAAGAATACACAAAATCTACAAAACTAATTAGGTATGTGAACTTGATTTTAGTGATGTTGTTGTTTTGGACTTTGATAAAAATGATTAGCGACGTTTGCTAAAACAAGCCTATATACAAATACCCACTCGGATAATAGTGGGTATTTCTTATTATTGTATTCTGAAATTTTCAGCTATCAGAAATTTTACAAGCTCGTAAAAAATCGGACATCATAAGATATTTTGCAGATGGTCATAACGTAGCGTACTGGAGTACGTGAGTTATGAGCATCTGTGAAATATACAAGATAGGCAAGTTTCAACGCAGTAGACGAAACCTAAACTTATTTTTCTAATTCTTGTTTTTGAAAAATTCAGCTATCAGAAATTTTACAAGCTCGTAAAAACTTGGATATCTTAGGATATTTTGCAGATGGTCATAACGTAGCGTACTGGAGTACGTGAGTTATGAGCATCTGTGAAATATACAAGATAGGCAAGTTTCAACGCAGTAGACGAAACTTACAACTTATTTTTCTAATTCTTGCCACATAAGTGCTGAAGCTCCGAGTACTGCCGCATTCTTGTCGTCTATCAAAGACGGAAGAAGTTTAACTTTGTTTGCAAATACAAACAGCATATTTTCCTCCATAGCCTTTTGTGTAGGCTCAAAAATGTATTTTCCAGCTTTGGCAAGTCCACCAAACAAGAAAATAGCCTCTGGGGAAGTAATAGCAACAGCGTTAGCAATGGCTTTACCAAGTTTTTCGCCAGTATGACGGAATGCCTCTATTGCAATAGGGTCTTCGGCAATAGCTGCGTCAGTAATCATTTTTGCAGTCAATTCATCATAAGACATTTTTTTGAATTGACTATCCAAAACTGTGTCTGCCAATAGCTTATAGACTGTTCTTTTGATACCAGTGGCAGAAGCATAGGTTTCCAAACAGCCTTTACGACCACAATTACACTCTCTACCTCCTTCTGTTACAACAACGTGTCCCAACTCTCCTGCAAAACCGTCGTGTCCATAAAGCACATCTCCATTCACAACAATACCGCTACCAAGACCAGTTCCAAGTGTAACCACAATAAAGTTACGCATACCTTTTGCTCCTCCGTAAATCATTTCGCCAATGGCTGCAGCATTTGCATCATTAGTAAGTATTGCTGGAAGTCCAACTCTTTGTGAGATTTCTTTTTGCAAGAAAATAGTTTCTTTCCAAGGTAGGTTTGGTGCTTTTTCGATAGTTCCTGTATAATAGTTTGCATTTGGTGCTCCTACCCCAACTCCTACTACCTCTGCATCAGACACTTGACTAATCATTTTTTTGATTTCGTCTGCCAATTCACAAAGATACATATTTAGACTATCACTGTGTTTTGTTGTCGAAAAAGAACTTTCCATCAAAACATTACCATCTCTATCTACCAATCCAAGTACTGTATTAGTTCCACCTATATCAATACCTACTGTAAGTTTTTTCATTTTATGTAAATTTTATTAGTTATTCCTATATTGCAAACTATTGCTGTCCAGTAAAATTTTTATCTTTCCAAATCTCACAAGCTCCTAATAAACCCGTATATCTTAGACTATTTTGCATATATAACGTTACTTAGTGATATACGTGAAACATAGCATCGGTGAAATAGACAAGATTGGCAAGTTTCGTTTTTAGCGGACAGTATTACTTGCAAATATAATCAATTTATTCTCTTATCAGACAATTTTAAGCAAAAAAAATAGTACCTTTGTACGAAAATAAACCATTTTAGCTATGTACCAATTTAGCGAGTTAATAAAAACATTTGAAAATGAAATTAAGGCTTTAAATCTCGAAAAAGAGCCTATTTTGTTGTACGAACCAATACGTTATTTATTGGAGGCAGGTGGCAAACGTGTAAGACCGATACTTACACTTATGTCGCATAATTTGTTTTCGGACAATATCGACGATAGTATGAATGCAGCCATTGCAGTAGAATTATTCCATAACTTCACACTACTTCACGATGATATTATGGACAACGCATCTATTCGTCGAGGAAGAATGACTGCAAACAAAAAATGGAATGACAATATAGCTATTTTGTCGGGGGACACTATGACAATAATGGCTTATCAATACCTTTTGAAAACTCCAACTAAAACACAAACACGTGTAATGGAAGTGTTTTCAAAATTTGCAATAGAGATTTGCGAGGGTCAGAGATATGATATGGATTTTGAGAATATTTCAGATGTTTCAATGGAACAATACATAGAGATGATTCGCCTAAAAACATCTGTTTTACTTGCAGGTGCTATGGAAATAGGTGCAGTGATTGGTGGTGCAGACGAGAAATCTATTCATAATCTATACAAGTTTGGAGAATGTTTGGGATTAGCCTTCCAACTTTCGGACGATTATTTGGATACTTATGGGGATTCAAAAACATTTGGCAAAGCAATAGGCGGAGATATAGCAGAGGGCAAAAAAACTTTCTTGTATATAACTACTCTTATGAATGCACCTGAGAATAAACGTCAAGAAATAATGAAGTTATTTTCGTCAAATGATTTGAGCAAACAAGAAAAATTTGAGAAGGTAAAAGATTGTTACGATAACTATAAAGCGAATCAAATACTTAAAGACCAAATTCAAAAATATTACACACAGGCAATAGAATATTTGGATAAAGTTGAAGTTGTGGCAGAGCGTAAAAATGAGCTTAGACAACTTGCTAAATTACTAATTGAAAGAGATAAATAATGACAGAAAAATTAACACGTAAAGATATAGAAATAATGGCTCCTGTGGGTTCGTACGAATCACTAATGGCAGCTATCAATGCAGGGGCAAACTCTATTTATTTTGGAGTAGAGAAACTAAATATGCGTTCGGGTTCGGCAGCAAATTTTACGCTTGACGACTTGCACAAAATAGTTTCGATATGCAAGGAAAATGGATTAAAAAGCTATTTGACAGTAAACGTAATACTTTATGACGAGGATTTGCAGACTATGCACGAAGTGGTTGATGCAGCCAAAGAGGCGGGTGTAACTGCAATAATCACATCAGACCAAGCAGCCATAATGTATGCCTCACGTGTGGGTGTAGAAATACATATCTCTACTCAATTAAACTTGTCTAATATAGAAAGTGTTGAGTTTTATTCACAATGGGCAGATGTAGTGGTTTTGGCACGTGAATTAAACATATCACAAGTCAAAAATATTTATAATCAAATTCGTGAACGCAATATTCGTGGTCCAAAAGGAGAATTGGTAGAAATAGAAATGTTTGCTCACGGTGCTTTGTGTATGGCAGTTAGTGGCAAATGTTATTTGTCCTTGCACGACGTAAACAGCTCGGCTAACAGAGGTGCTTGTCGCCAAATATGCCGTAGAGCATACGAAGTTAAGGACTTAGATACTGGTTCTGTACTAAAAATCGAAAACGAACATATTATGTCCCCAAAAGACCTTTGCACAATAGATTTTTTAGATAAATTTATAGATGCAGGTGTTAGAGTATTGAAAATAGAAGGCCGTGCCAGAGGCGGGGAATATGTTAAACGAGTAGTTGAGTGCTACAACGAGGCTATTGAGAATATTTTGGACGGAACTTACACAACAGAGAGTGCTAAGCAACTAAAAGAAAGACTTTCGACTGTATTTAACCGTGGATTTTGGGACGGATATTATTTGGGTCGCAAAATGGGGGAATGGAGCGAAAACTATGGCTCGGCAGCTACAAAGAAAAAAATATATGTTGGAAAAGTTACTAACTTCTTCAAAAACCTTTCGGTTGTGGAAGTTTTGGTAGAAGCAGCTCCTTTGTCGGTTGGCGAAGAAGTGTTTTTCTCGGGCGAAACAACGGGTATCGTAGAAATGAAAATTGACGAATTGCGTGTTGATTTAAAACCAATAGAAACTGTAACACAAGGAATAAAATGTTCTTTCAAAACAGAGGAGCTTATACGCCGTGGCGATAAGTTATATAAGTGGGAAGACGTTGAAGATTAGCATTTTGTCTACTAAGAACGAAACTCGCCTATCTTGTCTATTTCATCGATGCTCATAACTCACGTACGCCAGTACGCTACGTTATGACCATCAGCAAAATAGCCTAAGAGATCCGAGTTTATTGGGAGCTTGTAAGATTTCGGAAAGATAAAAATTTTAAAAATCATTTTTCAAAGCCCCTTACAAATTAAAACACTGTAATATATTATCGCTTAATCCATTACAATGATTTTTTAAATTTTTATCGGACAGCAATAGATTTTTTTAATTTTTATCAGGCTGTAATTAAAGTTAATATTGTCTGCTAAGAGCGAAACTCGCCTATCTTGTCTATTTCACAGATGCTCTGCTTTACGTACGCTGGTACGCTACGTGTTATATATGCAAAACAACCGAGTTTGTTAGAAGATTATACAATTTAGGAAAGATAAAAAAAGTAAACAAAAATAAAATAGGCTATCTAAAATTTTAGATAGCCTATTATTATATTTACTAAATAAGATTATTTAGCAACTTTCTCTAACCATTTAACCATAAATAGCATTGTTAGCATAGAAATACAACAAGCAATTACGAATAGTGTCCAAGTTGTAGAAAGTGATAGGTTTTCGTAGAAGATTGCACCGATAAACAATAATTGGTTACCAGCAGCAGTAGCACACAACCACAAACCTTGCATAATACCTTGATATTTTGGAGGAGCAACTTTTGATACGAAAGAGATACCAAGTGGAGAGATAAATAACTCAGCACAAGTCAAAATAAAATATGTACCAATCAACAAAAGTGGAGTTGTTTTTTGAGCATCAGCAAGACCACCAGTAGCAGAAATTTCTGCGAATGAAGGAAGACCAAGAGAACCAAATGCCATCAAAACGAAACCAAGAGCTGCGATACCCATACCGATAGCGATTTTCTTAGGAGTTGAAGGTTCGATACCTCTTGCACGTAACCAACCAAATACGCCCAAGAATATAGGAGTCAAAAGAACTACGAACAATGGGTTAAAAGATTGGAACAATGGAGCACCTTCCAATGTAGTAAAGCCTAAGTCAATTTTCATTGCAGAAAGGTCTGTAAAGTCCTTAGCAAAGAAAGTCAAAGTAAGACCATTTTGGTGGAAAGAGAACCAGAAGAAAATAACTACACCAAATACTGCGAACAATGCATAAAGACGTTGTTTAACTTCTTTAACGCTCATTTCAACAGCAGCTGAATTTGCAGATTTTTCTTTTGAAGATGGATCTGGGAAATTCTTTTTGTTAATAATATAGATAACCAATGAAATAATCATTGCACCGATAGCAGTTGCAAAAGCATAGTGGAAACCTTCGTTGAAGATATTCAAGTAATCGTTAGCAAAAGCAGTAAAATCAGTGCCAGTATAACCTACTTGAGCAACTTGTTCTTTAAATGCAACAATCTGAGCATCACCAAGTTTGCCTTTCAAGAAACCGTGACAAAGAGTAGATAGAGATTCGTTGAAACCATAGCCGTGAGCTTGAACCCACCAGTTACGAACACCTACTGCCAAAAGTGGTGCAAAAATACCACCAACGTTGATAAACATATAGAACAAAGAGAAACCGCTATCACGCATACTGCTATATTTCTCATTATCATACATCTGACCAACAAGAGCTTGAAGGTTACCTTTGAAAAGACCATTACCAAATGCAATAACAAATAGACCTGTACAAGTCAATGCTAATTGGAAAACAAATTGATTGTCTGGAACTGGTGTTGGCGAAGGAATTGCCAAAAACACATAACCAAGAGCCATCAATACGATACCTGTAAGAATAGTACCTTTAAAGTTTTTAGTTTTGTCTGCGATAATACCACCTACGAATGCTAATACATAGATTGAAAAGTAGAAGATTGAGTAGATTAACGCTGCGTTTTTCTCGCCAATATCAAATTTAGCTAACAAAAACAAAGACAAAATCGCCATCATTGTGTAGAAACCAAAACGTTCCCCCATGTTGGCAAGAGCTGCTGCAAGCAGACCCTTAGGATGATTTTTAAACATAGTTTTGTAAATTTAGTTTATAGTTATTTATTTTTTGTTCTTAAAATCAAAGTCCACTTAAAATTGGACGCTTGCAAAATTAGTAAAAAAATGAATAATACAAAACTTTTTTATATATAAAATGTTGTATGATTGATAGATGTGTTAATTTTTTTATGTTTTTTTATCATATATTATCTATAAAATAACTACCTTTGTACTTATAAACGTAGAATATAAGTGTGTTTGCACAGTTTTTGAATAAATATATCCTACATTTTACCTTAATGTTAAAAAATCGTATATAATAGTATGGCAGCAACTAATTTTGTTGATTATGTAAAAATATTTTGTCGTTCGGGCAATGGTGGAGGTGGTTCGAGCCATTTCCGTAGAGAGAAATTCGTAGAGTTTGGTGGCCCAGACGGCGGTGATGGAGGTCGTGGAGGACATATTATTTTGCAGGGAAATAGCCAATATTGGACACTTATCCACCTTAAATACCAACGTCATCACTATGCCGAAGACGGACAGTATGGACAAGGCTCACGTATGAGTGGCAAAAATGGTCAAGATATTATACTTCAAGTTCCACTTGGAACTATTGCTCGTGATGCTGAGACTGGCGAAAAAGTTTGCGAAGTAACCGAAGACGGACAACAAGTTATGCTTTTGAAAGGCGGACGTGGAGGTTTGGGCAACTGGCACTATCGTACTGCTACAAATCAAGCTCCTCGCTACTCGCAACCCGGAGAGGAATGTGTTGAAGGTTGGTTTATTTTGGAGCTTAAAGTACTTGCCGATGTTGGGTTGGTAGGTTTGCCAAATGCAGGTAAATCAACACTTTTGAGCGTAGTTTCTGCTGCTAAACCAAAAATCGCAAACTATCCTTTTACTACTCTTGAACCAAATTTGGGTATAGTTTCTTACCGTGATGACAAATCATTTGTAATGGCAGATATCCCCGGGATTATCGAGGGGGCTCATACGGGAAAAGGTATTGGTACGCGTTTCTTGCGACATATTGAGCGTAACTCGGCTTTGTTGTTTATGATTAGTGCCGAGGAAGATTCTATTGCGAATGTTTACAGAATTTTGTTGAACGAACTTAAAGAATATAATCCAGAGCTTTTGGACAAAAAACGAGTTTTGGCAGTTACTAAATGTGATATGCTTGATGATGAACTTATCGAAGAACTTAGACAAGAAATTGAGAGTGATGGAGGAGTAGATATTCCTTATATCTTTATTTCTTCGGTGGCAGGCAAAAACATTATGGAACTAAAAGATTTAGTTTGGACTTCACTTCAAGACTAAAACCTTTTAATAAACAATTAAAACAAACTATTATGAATAACTTAACAAAATTTGGCAGTAAGTATTATATCCTTAGATGTGTATTGTCTATACTTGCAGGAATTTTTCTTGTAGCTTTTCCAGATACTTTCCTTAGGTATATGGTCTATGTAATCGGCACATTTGTGCTTTGTATGGGTATTTTTGCTACAATAGAATTTTTTAAAGGCAGAAAAAATCTTTTGCCATTAGAGAAATCTATGCAAATTATAAATTCTGCTGTCAGTATTATTTTTGGCGTTGCACTTCTAACATCTCCAAATTTCTTTATCGATATATTAATGATAATTATTGGTATTTTGGTTTCTATTGCAGCAATATTCCAATTATTATTATTGTGGCAAACCAATAAAATTTCGGGAGGAATTGGATTTATATTTTTTGTAATGCCTACAATTATTCTTATTGCAGGTCTTATGGCAATTTTCTACCCTTTCGAATTTTCAGTTTCAATTATTCAACTATTAGGACTTACAATCGTATTTTACGGAGTGGCCGAACTAATTGTAAGACACAAAATTGGAGCATCAGCAAAATAGCCTAAGAAATCCGAGTTTATTAGGAACTGGTAAGATTTCGGAAAGATAAAAAATTTTAGAGGACAATACTACATTGTTTTAAACGACAAAAGGGGCAAACTACAAAATGTAGTTGCCCCTTTTGAATTGTTTTT
>CAZRHJ010000042.1:0-17626 GCA_964600025.1 uncultured Rikenellaceae bacterium
TTTCTTTCCAGTAGCTTATGTTTTGTAGTTCGTTTGAAAGAATTTGCTCCTCAATTTTTAATTTGTTGAGAGCATAACTTTTTTCAATAATGCTATCCAAATCGTTCTCATTGTATTGAGTTTGGCTGTTAATATAAGCGTTTACGTCAATTAATTCTGTTATGTTTGATTTAGTTTGCTTGAATTGTCCTTTGAGTATTAGTAATTCATATTTTATTTCTATTGGTGAAATTGCAGTTACTTTTTTCTCATTAAACAACTCTTTTTGCAGATTATATAATGCTGTTTTTATATCTATTTTTCTTTGTAGAACATAATTATACGCCGAGTTCAAAATATCTTCATTATCTTCAATATTTGCTTTTTTTATTTGATTTTCGTATTTTATATGATATTGTGAGCCAAGTAAATCCGCTTTTTTACGAATATACTTTTTGTTTATAAATCCACTTTTTAGAATATTCCACGAAAATGTTGCTTGGAGCTTGTTTTTGTATCCCTCAAAATCATCTGAGGTGTCATCGTTAAAATCAATCCCAAATTTGTGGTCGTAATTAAGTGAAAATTTAAGCCCTGTATTTGATGTGTGGGACTTTGTGTAGTTATATTTCCAATTCTCTATATTAGATTTGAAATCCTCTGGAATATTATATTTTGTTTGTTTGTCAGTTATATTCAAGTTGTTGTTGTGATTTATTTCGGAGTTAATCTCCTTTATCAACATAGTAATATTGTTCAGACAACTATCCAAATTTTGAGCATTAGAATGTTCAAAACAAAAGAAAAAAAACAAAATCCCTAATATAATTTTAGTTCGTATCATAATCTTCCGTCAATCATTTCTTTTGGCAAAATACTTTTTATATCGTACAGAATACCTTTTTCGGTCAATAACTCCCTGAAATTAAAATCTATAAATTCATTGTGTTCGACTGTTAGTATTATACAATCATATTTTTTTTGAGTATCAAGAGCAAAAACTCTATTTACATTATAGTCGATTTTCTCTACGTGTGGGTCAAAAACGTCTATATTATCTGTGAATATCTCAAATTTTTGTATCAAGTCCTTTGTTTTCGTATTTCGAATATCCCCACAATTTGCTTTAAAAGAATAGCCTAAAAATAGAATTTTAGCATCTTTCACTAAATTTCCTTTTAGATTCATTATTTTTATAATCTCGTTTGACACAAAATTTGGCATATCGTTATTTATTTGCCTTGCTTGTGTCATTAGAGTAGGGGAGAATCCAATGTTATTAGAGGCATCTATCAAATAGTATGGGTCTACACTTATGCAATGTCCTCCAACAAGTCCGGGAATTAGCTTCATAAAATTCCATTTAGTAGAAGCTGCGGCTATAACGTCTGCTGTGTCAATACCCATTTTTGCAAAAATCATAGCAACTTCGTTTATAAATGCTATATTTATATCTCTTTGTGAGTTTTCTATGATTTTGGCAGCTTCTGCCACTTTTATGCTTGGTGCAAGATATGTGCCTGCTTTGATAACCGATTTATATAATTCGTTTATAATCTTTGCACTATCTGCTGTGCCTCCCGACACTATTTTGTTAATGTTTTCAACCGTTCTTTTCTTATCTCCCGGGTTAATTCTTTCTGGTGAATATCCAATAAAAAAATCTATATTACATTTTAATTTTGATTTTGATTCTTTTTCTATAATTGGAACACAGTGGTTTTCGGTAGCACCGGGGTATATTGTTGATTCGTAAATAACATAATCCCCTTTTTTTATGATTTTTGCAATGGTTTTGGTAGCTGAATTTATAAATGATAAATCGGGGCTATTATTCGCATTAATAGGTGTGGGTACTGTTATAATATATACATTGCAATCTTTGATGTCGTCTGTGTTGTTTGTTGCAAAGAAACCTTTTAATATTGCTTCGTTTAACAAACTACTGTCGATATTGTTTGTAGTGTCCTCTCCTTTGTTAATCTCTTCAATTCTACTACTATTAGTATCATAACCAATAGTAGTATATTTTGAAGAAAAAAGTCTTGCAAGGGGTAAGCCTACATAACCCAGTCCGATTACACAAATACGATATTTATTGTAAGATAGGTTGTTCATAGGTTTGTAAGAATATTTATTTGTTATTCAAACAAATTAGAATCTTTATTGATAGACATTAGGCCTTGTGTGCCATAAGCAATATATACTGTATTGTTTCTGACTTTGACAAAGTTTGCAGAAGGAGCTTTTTCAGAGTCCTTAATTTTGAAAACTTTGTATGGAGACATTACGCCATTTTGGTGTGTAAATACTCTTACGCCCAATTCACCAGCAGCTTGATAAACATAATTTTCGTCTATATCTGCAGAAATTGCATATTTGTCTGTTGTAGAAATGTGTGTAATAGTCCCTTTTGGTTCAGAATAATCAATTTTGAAACTTTGTAGTCCTTTATCGGCAGCACAAATATATGCTATCTTTTCATTTGCATTTGAACCATTTGTTAGCAAACATTGGTTTTTGCCTTGATAGTCTTTTACAAATTGTAGAGTACTATTAGAGCCAGATGCAGTTTTGCTATAAAAATTGCTTTTTGGAGCATCTTTGAAGAATTGCATATAAAATATAGCATTGTATCCTGTTTGAGTGTTAGAATACTTGCTCATATGTAGAGTTAAAACCGAACCATTATTTGTAGCAATCCATTTTCCTCTCAAATCTTTATTTCCTTGTGAGAAAATTGGTGTTAAAATATTTCCATCAACACGAGTTTTTTGAAATCCTCCTCTTGTTAGAAAAGCACTCTGTTTAACTTCACTTTTCCCATCAAAACTAAAAACAGTTTCATCTTCTTCCTCGCCAATGTTAGTCGTGCCGTCCGAAGCACTTGATGTGTAGATATATGTACTACCGTTCTCGTTAGATAGAGCCAAACCATTTGCACTTTCTCCGCAAATCTTAATAGAATTTAATGTTTCTGTTTCTACAAATTTGTTGTTTTCTATTTGAACCATAGCTACGACTGGCCCATTTTTGTGGTCTATTGCAGCAAAAACACGATTGTTTTGGTCAGTAATTATATTATTTACTCTTGATTCGGGGAACTCCATAACAGCTTCTACCTTGTTTAGTAAACCATCATTACAGCTAATAAGCTCAATACGACCAGCACTATTTCCATTTGTTGCGTGATACGAAACAACTGCCAAATTGTCGTTCAAAAAATCAATACAAGTAGCAGTCATTTGTGCAGGTTCGTTTATAGTTCCTGTTTCTGCAACCAATGATTTGGTTTCTGATACTCTATCTGTTGCAAAATTATCAACTTTTACACTAATAGCCTGTTTTGTCCAAGAATAATCAACTGTACCTTCTGATTTCTCACAAGAAGTAATCAAAACTAAAATAAACAAAATGTTTAATAGTTTAATTGTATTTTTCATAACTTTATAGTTTGATCTTTTAAAACTTTTGCAAAAGTAATAAAATATAAATAAGTATCAAAAAATATACTATATTTTCTGATACTTATTATGTGTTATTTTTTAATATTAATACTGTTTTATCTATTTTAAGAATGAAAAATAATATTTTATTTGCTTTTGTATGAATTTTAATAATTTAATGTGTAAATACTGATTAGTGTTAAAATTTACTGTTATCTGCTAAAAACGAAACTTTGGTTTCTTAGAGATACATTTACTTGTAAAATCTTTATGGGCAAGTTTCGTTTTTTGTGGACAGTACTATTTATATTGCATCTATATCCCCAGTGTTGGGTATCCACGGAGTTATTGTTGCGTTAGAAATTGTAATATTTCTACCTTTTATAATTAGATTATAGGTATATTTTTCTCCAATGATATAGTTGTTGGCAGGGATATTATTGCTTACAGTTTCTATTTTTGTAGGGTCTGTAAAATAATACTGCATCTCTATATTCATATCGCCTTCTGATAGTGTTTGTGGCAAAATAAATAAATTTAAATCCTTATCATTTAGAATTTTTTTGGTTTTGTCTGCCACGAAATTACTTTTTATTAGGCTATGTGTCGAAGCACTATGGAATGTATCTCCCAACACCCAGTTGCCATTTGTCCAATAATCAAATTTTCCATTGTTTTTGACTTTTGAATTAGCATAGCTTATTTTGAAACTCGTAATAGTGGCAGTATTGTCAGAATTTGTGTTATCCAGTACAACACTAAACCCTATTGAACTTAGTATGTGTTTGAAACTCAAATTTATAGCTCTATTATTTGCAGTTTTTGCTAAATTTGCTGATTTTGAGGCTAATATATCAATTTGTTGTTCTGGATTATCGGCTATTGTACAGTCCAAATGTGGGTATCCATTGCTCGAAGTAACTGTTCCTACCGATATTGGCGAAATTGCTAAAAATGAAATATAATCATTTCCCCCCTCGTTTGGCCAGTATTTCAGTGGCGAGTATTCGTAACTACTTCCGTTCCAATTCACCTCAATCCCGTCCATAAAATTTGATAGTTCATTAGTTCCAGCCCACATATTTTCACGAGTGTAATACCCGTAACACTTAAATCCGTTTGTTTTCAGATTGTTATTATTATAAATAGCTCCCTTTGTGAAAACGTTTGTATAGAAAGAAATATAATCGTTGTCTTGATTTTTGCTACACGCAACCAAAACAAAAATATTTATTAAAACTAATATATGTTTAATTCTCATTTTTATTCAAATTTTCTGTCATTATAATATAATTTTCTGTTACATATATTGCCTCGTTCAACAATGTTTGGTAATCGTCAGGCGAAAATATATAATCATTATACAGCATCAAAAATCCTCCACTATTGGGATTGTCTGTTGGTTTGTAATCAAATGCAAGTTTATCTCCCTCAGCATATACTCCGTTTGTTATTCTTCCGCCGTGTATTTGGCTGGTTTGACTTACGGTTGTTCCTATGTTGTCCTCGTTATTGGCATAAGTTTTTAGAACTCTTATTGCAATCCCTTTTGAATAGTCTATCTCGTCTGGTTTAGACAGTGATATGGTAGGGTAGGCAACAGCTGCAAGTGCTTTTTGGATTGTTTTTGTTTCGTCGTACAATTTCTCAATTTTGATAATTCCGTTGCTTTGTGTGCCACATAAATAGGTGATATATCCTTCATTTTTTTTATTAAAACCTTCAAAATCAATTATTGCAGAGTTGAAATCTTGTTTGTGCTTTGTCAAATCCACTTTGTTTGCCACAAATCCCGAAGATTCTATAATTTCAGGATTTTCGTTCATTGGTGCTATTGAAAACCAATAAAAGTAAATAGCATCGTCGTTTACCTCCATTTTTATGGTATATTCATAGCCTTCTTTAAACTCTTTTAGTGATGTTGCTTTAAAAGATTTATTCAGTACGGTTAAGTTTAGAGTATATTCATCTCCTGCTTTTTTGGGAGGGATAATCACTTCATAAATAGCTGGTTTTCTAACGCCATCTCCGTCTTGACTAAGTTTTGGAGCAACTGTATTTGTTTTGTCAAGCACTTTCATCTCCCCAGTTTTTGTGTTCATTTTAACAGAAGTTTTCACTCCTTCAATATAAAACAATCTACTGTTATCGTTTGCGATAGTACTTCCTTGTTCAAATCCTTTTCCAGCAGTTAGTTCAAATCTTAATTTTGTCATTTTGTGTCTAAACTCCAAATCTACTGCCGAATTTGTAGCAGTAGTTTGTTTTGCAAACAATAAATCGGAACTTTCTGTTCCATTTAGATACTGACCGTTTTCTATTTCAAATAAAATATAATCGTTATCTACTATTTGAGTTTCGCTGTTGTATGGTGCGTAAGCCGAAACTAATGGGCTTAAACCCGAATAGTTCTTCATTCCACTTTCGCTCTTCCAATTTGTGCCATTATGAAAATATCTGACATTTGAATATTCAAATACTGTGTTTGTAGAATTTGCCACATATACTCCAAATTCTTTGGCCGTAGGGAACTCAACAGAAGCATAATTAATATTATCTATTTTAATTATGCTATTAATCTTTAAATCGTTTGTGTTGGTAGTATCTTTGGAACAAGCAAAAAATAATGCTGTAATTCCAAAAAATGCAATTATTTTAGTTAATATTCCATTCATTGATATTGGTTATTTGATTAACTGGTCGTATGTAATGGCCTGTATTAAATTCATAAATATTTTGGATTTTTATATCTCCATTTCCTTCAATTCCTTCTGTTGGTGGCGTATTAGATGTTCTGCCAAGTCCCTCAGTTCCTACTGTATATGCTTTATTTGTCAGATAATTAGCCTCAGCCTCTGGAACATCTGGATTAACCAAAGTTGAAGTCCACCAAGAAAATCGCTGATTTAGAAAGTCAAATCCAAATTTGTTATACACTTTGCTGAAATAATCTCTATATCCACCTGCAATAGGTTTAAATCCTGCTTTTTCTAAGTGAGAAATATTTGATGTTGTTCCTATTGGTGTTACGTAAGTCAATAATTCCTCCCATTGTGATTTAGTAGGGACTTGCCAATTCACTTTTCTGTTAGTTGTGATGAGCGGGTGTCTAACTGCATAGTAATTATATATTACGCCATATTTGTTTCTCACAGTAGATTCTTTATAGCCAAGAGTTCTTGATGTAAAACCAAACACACAGCACGAAGGCACGTTCCTAACAGTCCAAGAAGACCATAAATAGCTCTCCCCAATAGGCGGATTAGGTAATGATGTTATGCCATTACCAATGTACAGTGGAGTGCCATCATTTAATTTTGAATTTTCAACATTTTGCTGTGTCCACATTTGAAGTCCAATTTTTACAATTCCATAGGAGAATGACTCTGCATCTGTTGTTCCATAAGATGAGTTTTCGGATTGAGGTCTATAATCATCTATAAAATATGCCTCATCTACAACCTTATCAAATATATGAGAATCATCTACCGTAGTCCTGATTACACCATCTACTATAAATAATGTTCCTCTAAGCAATGGGCTTCCTTTAATTTCCTCTGGTACAATGGTATGACTACCATCTTCGTTCCAATATATTGTTTCGAGTGAATTATATATAACTCCTTTGCTAAAATCTGCTGTTTTGACTCCGTCTTTATTGTTTACGACATACAAAATATCACGAGTAACTCCGTCTACTAATTCTCTGCAAATTAGACCTATAATTGAGCCGTCCAATGTTGTACATTTGAATACGTGAGTGTGTTCGTAATATTCTTTTTGTGGTAAAGTGATTAAAAATGCTTTTTTTCTATTTATATCGTTATCTGTAATTGGTGGAGTAGTGATGTCCCAATCCACTATGCTAATATTATTGATTGTCAAACCTGTTTTGTGCATAGTTACGTTTAATGAATATTCGTTACCACTTTTTATCGTAAAATCCGATTTTAGAATATGTTTGTAAGTCTTGTTAGGAGTGGTGATAGTCAATAATGTATTGCCACTGAAAATGGTTTGTGGTACAACAATAGCTTTGTAGGAGTTCTCTCCATTGCTTCCCATTGTTATATCTTGGATAGTAGGAATATCCAAATAACTAATATCTCCGTTTTGTGAGCATAAATTGATTTTTGCAGATAGTTGCGAATTGTTTATGCTTATGTTAGAGATAGTTGGGATAGTTTCCAAACCTTCTCCTACTTTCAAATTTATAATTATCTTTGATAATTGATGTTTGAAATTTAAGTCTATATTTTTTGTGGTATTATTAATTGCTGAAGCAAACAAAAAATCACTATCGTCATAGTTTTGTTGGGTAGATTGGTCTGCTCTGACAGATACCTGCATTTCGGTAGCCTCCCCAATGGTTTCACTATATGGGTAGTAAGCATAAAAATTATAGGCATCTTCTGGTTTTAATATTTGATTGTTTGTTTCAAATGTGCCATTAGAAAGAGTCCATAAGTTGTTTTTGCTACTTATTATGTTGTTATTCTCTACGAAAGTGCCAATTTTGTTGCCGTCGGCAAAAGAAATTTTGTCGATTAAAACAACTTTTGTATTTGTCAAACTATATGAAGAAATATTTATAAAATCTTCATTTTCTTTGTATTTATTTTTGCTACACCCAAGCAGTACAATGAATGTCAAAAGTATTGTGTAATTTATCTTGCTCATAAGAAATTCATAAAATAAGGAGGTTTAACAAATCTTACATAACCAGCATCACCGCTGTGGTTTCTTTGAGTGTTTCTGATAGGGTCTGGTGCAAGAGCATTGAAATCGGATGCTAAAAAATATATTCCAAAAAAACTATCCAAAACACCTTCGGGAGTTGTTATATGGTATCCGCTATATGCGTAAGTGGTCTTATTGATTTCTGAGGATTCAGGATAGCCAACTGCTTTGACAATCGGTTGCAATGTTAAGTCAGTTCCCAATCTGCCAGTTCCTCCATAGTTTTTGCTTATCCAATCTTTGGGATTTGTAGCATAGTCTTTGAATGCAACTAATGTAGAAATATCTGTAATGTGTTTCCAACCCTTTGGAACTTCTAATGTGCTAATTGCCTTACGGTTGTATTGGTAGCCGTTTTTCAGAATTTGTTCTGTTGTTGGACTTGCTACAAATCCATTTATATCAAAATAAGTATATGCTTCTTTTGTAACAACATTTGGTTTAGAATCATCATTGTTTTTCCAGTCATTAATATTTGAAATATTTATCAAAGGGTTTCCGCCTTTCATTTTTGTGCTACGGTAGTTTTGTGTAGTTAAATGATAAAATAATATCTTTGTTACAGAATATTCATTTCCGTCATTGTCATTAACCAAGTAGGGCATAAATCTTGTTGGTGTAATAATCTGTCCAGTTGGCTTAACTTCCGAAACTGTCAAATCCTTATACAAATAAATCTTGTCGGGCATAGTTGTGAGTTTTGGTTCGCCATACTCACAAATTACATCTCCTTTGTATAGTGAAAAGGACACATTGCCCATATATTTTCTTTGAGACTCCTCAATATCGTTAGACCACAAAACTATTCCCCCATTGTGATTTATATCCGAGCCATCATACATCATAGGATAAAAAGTTACCATACATTGTGGTTCAATTTGGGGAGAGCCTTCTCTGTATGTGGTTGGTTTTATGTATTCCAAACATACTTCTCCACAAATCAATCCTCCGTCAAAAACCTTGTATGTACGATATTTGCTATCCACACCATTTTTGAATAATTCTTTTATTTTTTTTATATCTATTTCTCTGACTGGTACTTTTGTGTCAATCACATAAGTGTAGGAGTTGTTTGATTTAAAAATATTTTCGGAAGTAACTTTGTTTGTTGCCAAATACGAATCCTCCCCTCCCTCGCTAATATGCATCACAAACATACTTTCGTTTTTTGTGAATGAGCTGGGTATAACACTTGCCATAAATGTTGAAAGTCCGGGCATAGAATTTGCGAGTTTCATCATATACATCGTAGTGCTTACTTCTGAACTTGTTCCGTCGAGAGTTATTTCTCCGCAACATAAATCAAAAAAACATTTATTAGGAGTATTTCTAAGATAAACACCTTTTATTGCATCGTGGTTAATTCCAGTTCCAGTGATTTGGAAATTAACCATTGCTGTCAAATGCTTGAATGACAGTGATATGGATTTGTATTTTGTTCCACTTGTTTCGGTAGTCCAAAGTAGATTGGATTTAGAAAATGTTTCTATGTCAGATTGGTCAATATTCCCGTTTTCACTATTCGAAAAATTATAACTTAAATTATGAAACTCTTTTAAATCGTCTTGTGTGTGGTCGTAAGGAAAATATGCAAGGAAATTCAGACTCTTATCGTTGTTAGGGAAATATATACCTTCTCCTTCAATCAGTTTGTTGTTTGTTCTGTCGTATTTTAATGCAACCCATTTGTCGTGTGTGTATTTATATGGAATGTTTCTGGCGTAAGCTGCTGCCAATTTTACGTTATTAATTACATTTACATTGGGGTCGTTATCATCTCTTTCCATTGCGTAAATCCCAACTATATCTCCCTCCTCAAAGTCAAAACCATTTACTTTTGTGTCGTTTTCTCCTTCAAGATTGGAAGTAGTAAAATTAAAAATTACTTCCTCTCCTGGTTTTGCATATTTATCTTCCGATATATCCGTAGTTTTAGTACACGCAAAAGTGCATACCAAAAACGAAATTATCATTAATATTCTCTTGTTCATAACCTTTTCTGTTATTTTTTGTGAAATAGCAACACAGAGAAGGTATCAGCCTCTCTGTGTCTGAGTGTATTTTTATTTATTGTTGTTCGCTGACAACGAAACTCGAATTTATTAGGAGTTTGTATTATTTTCGAAAAATAAAAATTTTATTACATATCAATATCATCGTTATTGCTCCAAGCTGTTACGTCAGTTGTAAATGTAATAGGGCTAAGGATTGGTTCTCCATTGGCATTATAACCACCACCAAAAATTAGATTGTAAGTATAGATTTTTCCTTGTTCCCAAGTCGATTCAAAAGGTATATAAGTCTTACCGTAGGCATCAGCAGCACCAAGGAAATATGTATTTCCTACTGCATCATAAATTTTACAAGAAATTTTAAGATATGCACCTTTTGTTCCTGATACACCATCATTTGTAGCGATAGAGTTTGCAATATCCCATTTTGTGATAGCTTGTGGCATTAACATCATAACAGTTGCATTTCCTGCAGCTTTATTTGTTAAGACTGTTTGGCTGTTGTTTATTTCAGTGTTAGTGTTTTGGAGTGTAGCAACGAAATTAGTTTGAATACTTGGATCAGACCAAACACCTGCATCTTTTAAAGTAAAATTACCTTTTGAATTAATGTTGTGCAATGTGATACTTTCAATTTTTACTCTAAGACTACCTACTGTTTTTGCAGTGAAATGCACCTGCGACATTGCGTGTTTGAATTGCATACTTACCCCAGATGATGCTGTTGTTTTTGATTGGTTTTTTGCAAATGCATACATAAAATCTTCTTGTTTAGAAACATCTGTATTTACTTCATAATTTGTAAATCCCATACCGTTTGCTTTGCTGAATTCTGGTGTTGCAACTCTGTTTGTGTTTTCAAAAGGAGTATAGGCATAGAAATCAAGAGTTTCTGAACCTGCTGGCCAATATTTTGTGTTAGTGTAAGTCCAAGATCCGTCATAAGAAGTAACTGTTTCTCCTTTACTAGTTTCTCCTAAATATGTAGAATCAATATCAACCGTGCTAATAAATGCAGTTACACCAAACTTATTGCCAGATTTTTGAAACTCATCGTTATTTGCAATAGCAACCCCTTTTGATATTGGAGAATAAGTTGAGAATCCGATAATGTCTTTCTCTGTTTGGATTGTGCTCTCTTTTGAGCAAGAAAACAATGCTACAAATAGGATAGCAAGTGTTAGATTTTTTTTCATTTTTTGATTAATTTAATGTTATTTTATAAATTGTATGTGTTTTTTGGTCAAGTAGTTTCTTTGCTGTGATATATTAAAAATATGAGTATTTTTAATATGCTACATTTGTGTTGTTTTACATTGGAATATCTATAATTATATCCTTCCAATCTTCAACATCAGGGTCAAACGGCATATTATCATCATCAATCTTAACTGGTGGAATGTTAATCTCTAAATCTACCTCAATATGATTTGGGTTACGGGTAATTATATCTGTAATATCTATTTGTTTCTCAAACTTAGTTCCGTCTTTCAACAAAAAATCTAAGTTAAAGATATATTTCCCACTTTTACTAATTATATCATAAATGTTTAGTTTGCTCGTAATTGTTCCATTGCTATCATTCTCTGAGTCTATTATTCTGTTGTTCAATACAAATTCTATCCCTTTGTTTGTAGTATTTGGAATTTCTTTTGTCAAAAGATACTCGTTTGCTACATAATCAAAAGTTGCGATAGGAGGTTGTGAAACATATTTAAGACCTTTGACATATACCTTAAACTTTATTGTTTGGTGAGGAACTTTTGCCATCTCATTATAGACCTTACTTGCTACTTCATTTTTGAAATCTGGCTTGTGTTTGTAGTACTTGATTTGAGATTCCAAAACTTCAATTTTTGGGATATACAAATATGCCATTTCTTCATTTTTGAAATTAGATGGTATGCGTTCTGGAAAATTAATTCTTGATTTGCAGGTGTTTGTGTTTTTCATATCCACAAACTCTATATTTTCAAACTCTTGTGGAATATTGTTTACTACCAAAACACTGAAAGTCCCTAATGTAAGCCCAAATTTTATGTTGTAGGGATTGTTGAATGGAGGTAGTGTTTCGAGCAATTCCCCGTTTTCTTTGTATATATAAACAGTAGCTCCATTGGGCTTGGAACTAAGCTTGTGCCAATCCACATTTACTTCTACTGTTGTCCCTTCGTAACCACCATAGTAAAGCGGTTCTAAGCCACACGAACTCAGAATACATAATAAAACTATTATTGCTAATTTTTTTACCATATCCACTTATTTTATAGTTTTGTTATATCCAATTTTCCAGACTAACGACACTTGCAAACGTGTCAAAGTAAATGATTGTTTGTGTTTTTCTTCCCAAGGGTAAGGAAAGATTTTTATATCCCCGTCGGGTGTTCCATTTAGTTGGAAATATTCTTTGTATTTATTGGATTTATATCCAAACCCTATTGCGTATTCCAAATTTAAGTTCTTTCCGATTTTATGCGAAAATCCTCCTAAAATACTAATATCATAGTAATGGTTTTGTTTTCCTTCTCGTTCAAAAAACTGAAAATCGCTTTTTCCAACGCCACCTCCAACACCAATCCACCAACCAGTCAAAGGGCTGTTATGTTTTGGAAACCAAAATTTAATAGCTGCATCTCAGCTAAGCATTTGTAGTGTAAATTCTTTTTTTGTACTTCGCCACCACGGAGCATAAAAATTTCCCTCTACCGACCACCTGCGTGAAATAGGAGCTTCTATACCAATATTTATAATAGTAGCAGCATCTGCAAGTAAATTAGTTTTTAGTGTAAATAATTCTTTGCGTTGTTTTTGTGGAGAGGGGATTGTTTGTATTGTGTCTATTTGTACTTTTTGTTGTTTTTTGATAATTCTAATCGTATCTTTAACAACTGTAATACTATCAATTTCTTGTTTTTTTGTGATTGGAGTAGAATAGATTGTAACTTTGCTAAATCGCATTTGTGGATAAATGTTCTTGTCCAAATATGCGAAAGTTTTACCGTAGTTTAGATAGCCTATGCGTCTGTTTCGGCTATCTGTCATTACAAGCCAACGTTCTCCACTCTGTCTAACCCACGTTTCTTCTTCTACATTGTCAATAATATCAAGTAGTTGAGTTTTTTTGTCTATCAAAGAATTTTTTATTAATTCTCTAAGCATTTGCCAATCAACACCACTGGCATACTCTGTGATAATACTATCAGAGATGTTTAGGCTGGTTTTTAAGAAATTAGTAACAGACTCTGTTCTTTGTTGAGAAAGTTTTAGATTTACACTTTTTTGTCCTTCTGGGGAAGAGAAACTATTAATTGTGATTTTGTTAATTATGTGAGTGTTTTCTATTGATTTTATTGCTTGATAAAGTGAGTCAAATTCATTTTTGTTTGTTTCATTTTGTTTGCTATAACCTTTAATGAAATAGATTTTCTTAGTTGATATATTGTCCTTACCATATACTACATTTATACTGTATATAGTTAGTAATACACTAAAAAACAGTATGTAAAATATATTATCTTGGGTTCTCATAAAAAAATAGTTATATTTACAAACCTCTTGATAGGTTATTGCGAATCTCTTGGGTTTTGAATTAATCCTGCAAAGATAGAAGTTATTTTTCAAAATATCAAATTTTAATATACAATAATGTTATATTAAAAAATTATATCGCCATAAATTTTATTTATGGAATTACTTTTGGTACAAAATTTGTTTATTTGTAATCATTATGAGAATAGCAATTAGTGGAGCAACTGGGTTTATAGGAAAAAACCTCTTGCATTTTTTTAACAAAAATAATATAGAAACTACAATTCTGCATAGGTTTGATTTTGAGAACAAAAATATCTTGCATCACAAAATCTTATCTTCGGATTGTATAATTAATCTTGCAGGTGAAAGTATATCAAAACGCTGGACTTCAAAGGCTCGTGAGAGTATTTTGTCGAGTCGCATTGATACTACTCGTCAGATAGTCGAGGCTTTGAATACTTGCAAAACCCCAAAAATATTTATTTCTGCCTCAGCTGTTGGAATTTATCCCTACGGTGGAGAGTTTAGTGAGTATAGTACAGAGAGAGGAGATGGATTTTTGGCACAAGTATGCCAGAAATGGGAGAATGAAGCCACCAAAACTCTTTCTCACCACCGAACACTTATCACTCGTTTTGGTGTAGTGCTTGGATATAATGGGGGTGCTTTGCCACGTATGATGAAGTCTTTGGATTTTTGTTCGGCGGTGGTTGTCGGAAGTGGCAAACAGAGTTTTTCGTGGATAGCAATAGATGATTTAGTTCGTGCTATGGCTTTTTTGATAAACAATCCCAAAGCAGTTGGAGTTTTTAATTTTACTTCGCCAGAACCAACTACAAATTTAGAACTTACCAAACAAATTGCATCAAAAGGCACCGGCCCGCTAATCTTCAAAATCCCATTTTTTGTGTTTAGATTGTTTATGGGTAAGTCTTCCGAATTATTGTCAAAAGGTAGTAGGGTATTGCCTAACAGATTGTTAGAACTTGGATTTGAGTTTAAATCAAATGATATTAAAGAGTTTTTTTACCCTGACAAAAAATAAAATAATGTTTTCGTTTGTGGCATTGACATAAATAAAATATCTTTGTACACTTATATTTATATGATATTTGAATGAAAACATTACTTGACAATATTTTTAGATTATCTGAAAATAAAACTACAATTCGCACCGAACTCCTTGCAGGTTTGACCACATTTATGACTATGGCGTATATCTTGGCTGTCAATCCAGAAATTTTGTCTGTGGGTGGTGCTTCAAAAGAAGGATTATTTACCGCAACCGCAGTTGCCTCTTGTTTGGGCTGTCTGTTGATGGGTATTATTGCAAATATGCCAGTTGGATTAGCTCCAAGTTTGGGTCTTAGTTCGTTTTTTGCTTTTACGGTAATTGTGTCTATGGGGCATAGTTTTGCTTTTGCACTTGTAGCAGTGTTTTTGTCTGGTGTGATGTTTTTGTTAATGTCTGTGTTTGGAATACGTGAACTGATATATAATTCTATCCCCAAAATCATAAAAAACAGCATAACCGTTGGTATAGGATTGTTTATTGCGGTTATTGGTCTGAAAGGTAGTGGTATTATTGTTGCCAACCCTTCTACTTTTGTGGCTTTGGGAGATTTGACAGACAATGCAGTTATTTTGGGATTGGGAGGTATTATTCTTACAGTATTACTTCTCGAATGGAAAGTTCCAGCAGCTATATTTGTATCTATTATTATTACTACTATTATTGGTATTCCAATGGGTGTAACCCAAATATCTTCGGATTTTGTGCCATATACCACTAATATCCAATTTGAAAATTATTACACAGGTTTTGATTGGTCGCTATTATGGACTTTTGATATGTTTATAGTTGTGGCTATTTTTACTATTGTGGCAGTGTTTGATGTAATTGGGACACTGATAGGTGTATGTAATGGCACTTCTTTGATGAAAGAAAATGGCGAGATTAAAAATATTAAACGTGCTTTTATAGCAGATGCAATAGCAACTACTGTTGGGGCTGTTTTTGGAACAAGTAGCGTTGGTTCGTATGTTGAGAGTTCGGCAGGTATTTTGTTGGGCGGACGCACTGGACTGACTGCAATAGTTGTTGGATTTATGTTTCTGTTGTCGTTATTGTTTGCTCCGTTGTTTTTGCTTATTCCAGCCTCTGCCATTTGCTCGGCACTGTTTATGGTTGGAGTATATATGATTAGAAATATTTTGCAGATAGATTTCAAAAATCTTAATAATGCTGTTCCAGCCTATGTAACAATTATTTTTACACCTTTTTCTTATAGCATTGCAAACGGTATTATGCTTGGTATAATTAGCTATGTATTGATTAATGTGTTCACTCGCAAATTCTCAAACATAAACGTTACTTTGATTGTTTTGTTCGTTGTTTTTTGTCTGAAATTTATTTTAGGCTATTAATCTCGTTTTGTAAATCTTCGATAAATCTCGAAACGTGAAAACCATCACACAGAGCGTGGTGTACTTGAATAGCAAGAGGAATTATTGTCTTATTGCTATTGTTAGTATATTTGCCCCAAGTAAAAATAGGTAGGAAATAATCTGTTTTTGATTCGATATTCAAATTAAACGATGTGAAATTTATCCACGGAAGAGATGAAATAGGAAATACATTTTGTGGGGTATTTGGTTTTGGATTTAAACATTGTACGCCCGAAAACTTCTCAAAGTCTTGATTGTAATTTGATATAAATATCCCTAAATCCTCGTCCCACTGTGTCCATATTTGCGAAAAAGTTTCGCTTTCTTTGTTGAAAATAGTGTAGCAAGGGTTCATATATGCCCATATCCCTAATTGATTATTACTGTTTAGCGATATTCTAAATTCGCTATGTTTGTTTACGGTTTTTGTCAAAAAATAAATCAATGTAGGATATAGTTTGACCTTATGTTGTTTTGTATAGCTTATCAAACTGCTGATATCTATATTACAAGTCAAACTATATGTGCATTTCATTTGTTTTGAGTATAACTCAAAATACTCTTTTCTATTCCAAGTATTTGTATCAATTATCTCAAAATAATTTTTATCCTGCATTGTTTATGAGATAAATTTATTTTAATGCTTTTAGAGCTTTACAAAGTTGGTCTGGGCAAGATGTTGATTTTGAACCGCATCTAATTCCGCTAAGTTTTTTGATAACTTGGTCTATTTCCATACCGTCTACAAGTTTTGAAATACCTTGAAGGTTGCCATCACAACCGCCATAGAACATTACATTTTTTATTTTGCCATCTTCTACCTCGAAGTCTATTTGTTGGCTACAAGTGCCAGTAGGATAAAAAGTTTGTTTCATTTCAATATGTTTATATGTTTATCTGGGGTGCAAAAATACTCAATTTTTTTTAGATAATTCATTTTGAAACAATATTTTATAAATTTTTGACTATCTTTGACAAAATTTAATTATTAGAGAGATGAAAAAAAGACTAAGAAAAAAACTTTATTTAGCTGAATACAAAGAACTTGGATTTGTTGTTGATTTTGAATTGCCAAAAGAAGAACAAAAAGTAGATGAATTTATCGAGCAGTTTTTGACAATGATAGACGAAAACGGTATGGCTTGTAGCGGTGGAGGACAATGCCATCACAGATATTTTGTTGTGCTTTACAAGCGTGGTTCGGTTAGCCAAGAGCAACGCCAAATGGTAGCACAATGGTTGGAGGCTCACCAAACTCCTTCAAATATCACAGTAGGCGAACTTATTGATGCTTGGTATTAGAATTTTTGTAAAATTCCTGAAAGAAAAAATTTATAATCCCTTTTATTATCGTCCGCTAAAAGCGAAACTCGCCTATCTTGTCTATTTCGCCGATGCTCATAACTCACGTACGCGAGTACGCTACGTTATGACCATCAGCAAAATAGCCTAAGAGATCCGAGTTTATTG
>CAZRHJ010000043.1:0-17553 GCA_964600025.1 uncultured Rikenellaceae bacterium
ATCTCTATATCTCCTTTAATAGGAAAGTCGTAAATATATTTATAAATAAAAAACTTATTATTTTTTATGTTTTTACATATTAGAGTATCTAAAACTGGTGTAGTTTCCTTTTCTCTTAATCTGTTATATGAGTGATTTAAAGAATCTTTTGTTTCTTTTCTTAAATATGTTTCTCTATCGAGCAGAAAATTATACCTATCGCCAGTTAGTTCAATCGCTCCTAAATAATAACTTGTATCTTTTGTCATTATTTTGGGTCTAATCTTTGTGTTGATATTTCTATTTTGAATGCCAACTGGACAAGATACATTGAACTTCATTCGGATTTTACCATTTCTCTCGGCTAAACTTCTTGATTTTGATCTTACAACAATTTCATCTACTGCTAAAAACATTGACAAATTTCCATCTTCGTCATACTCGTATGCGGTGTACAAATCCTTAAAAGTCTTTTTTACAGTATCTTTTTTTATTAATTTCTTTATTGCTTGAATTTTCTTCAAACTGTCTTTTTTAGAAACATCTTCTTTGATGTTAATATCTTTCTGACTAATTCTAACGTTTCGATCTTTTTTCAAAAGAGGTTTAGTTATGGTACAAGCCGTAAATAATAGTAAGAATATGATAAAGGGTAATATTTTTTTCATTTAAAAAAGGATTTGTAATTTAACATCAAGTTTACTTGGCAATAACATCAACTTATCTGTATGATAAGTGTATTGATCTTCCTGATCAGTGATTACTGTTTTGTATTTTTTGTATTTAACTTTATATAAGCCAAGACCAGATGCTATTGTTAAGTTTATTTTCTTACTAATTGGGATAGTGTAACCAATCCCAAGACCAGCTCCATTCAACCACCCCTTTTGAGTGTTTTTAGACTTATTGCTAAAATTAAAATACGAGTGTGTACTGCCACAAAAAACAAACCATTTGTAGAATGGAGTAATTAAATAGTAATTAACCGAAAACTGCAAACTTGTATTATTCATTACTTTAATTGGATTATAAAAACAAGTAGCCTCAATAGTTATATTCTTATTTAGCTTAATTTCTCCACCTACGTTTATTGTTGCAGTCGCTAATCCTGCAATATTAGAATGGACTGAGTATTTTTGTGCATTTGCTTTTGCAATACAAAAAAATAAAATTAATATTATTAATATTTTCCTCATTATAGAGTTACGTATTTAGGTAATTGTTTGTCTGTTATATCGTACGAATAGTTATTTGATGAGTACATATTTCCGCCATAGGGTGCCATAAATAAATTGATTTCTCCCTCTGGATTGCCAGGGGTTGACCCTGAACGTCTATTTATTACGCTAACACCTCCTTTGAATTTAAATGTTAGAGAATTACTTTTATCTTCAAATGCTGATATAAAAAATCCACTGTTTTTAGTTTCGTTATTGTAGTTATCTACATCTAATTTTGAATAATTAGACACTGCTAATTTCCCTGGACTAATGAAAGCATATTCATTTGTAATTTGAGCATCAAACGAAAATGGAACATCTAATGGCTGAAAGTTTGTTGAATTTAAACTAAATGAATGATTTAGTTCTTGATATTGTATATACGGTATATCAATTAAATCTTCTGGTTTCTCAACATTATATGTTAATCTTTCTTTAAGATTATGATTTAATTTTAATTTCAATTCTTGGATTTCTCCTAAGTTTATTTCATAATCTATTGATTGATTATTTTCGTCTGAAATTGTAAAAACAATAATTAGTACAGAGTTAGAAGTTGGAACGTGTGGGTAGAAAGTAAAATCTAATTTTTCATTATTTCCTACTTGTATTTTGGTCGTTGCAGCTAATTCGGGATAGGGTTTTGTTAATGATTGAATCATTTTGCCCTTAACTGCTATATCTTCAACAAAATTTCCTTTTATAGAATATGAAACATCAAACTTGCCATTATAATCTTTTTCACTAATAATAAGAGAAAATCTATTCGGTTGATGAACATTATTAATTATTTTTAAATCTTTTACTTCCACATTTATATTATTAGATAGAAATTGTGTTCTAAGATTTTTTCTATAAAAATAATGCTTTTTGTCTTTAATTTCTATGTTAAAATCAACGTAGCCTTGCGTTGCCTGGCTGTAACTCAACAAGTGCTTTACTCCTAAATTCATAGGATATTCTGTATATGGTAGAATTTCAATACCATCAAGCATTAAATTACCAGCAGAAGCACTTGCCTTTGTATATTTAAACGTTAAATCATTGTTATATGCGTTCTCTATATTGACCTCTAAATTAGATGTTGCAGTTTCTTTTGCAATATATTTATCATTAAAGTCGGAAATGTTCGCACCAACAATCTCTAAACGAGTATCTATCGTATTAGTCCCTTTTATGTTTACATATAGCTTTAAAGGGGTATTCCTCTCTATATTGTAATCATTGATTAAATCCTTACCAGGATAGATGTAAATGTAAAATTTACGGTTGCCTTCATACGCAGTTATGCGGAAATAAGTTGCTAAACTTGGACTTGTTGTAGGGTTCTTTCCAATCTCCTCAGATACGCTTGATTTTCCTTGCATATTTTCAAACAAATAGTATGTTTGTTCGTGTGTTGTAGTCGAAGATGTATATATAGCAGGAGTATCTATTAATTCAGACCTCTCAGTTATCTTATTGGGTTTAAACAAAAAACAACTTTTAGCAGACGAAAATAATTCTACTAATTCTAATTTTATATTTGTTTTTTCTTCGACAGATAATACTAAGTCAATTTTAGTATGTAATCTTGTTAATTTAAAATCAAATGAAGTTGAGTTCTCTGATATATTAATTTGTCCCTGGTAGCTATAAAGACTTTTTTCCGTTTTAAGATTTTGCAACTCGGAGATTGTTAGTTTGCCTAAGTTGCTACCATTATTACCAATGATGTAAACATCATATTCTCCAATCATTAATTTTTCTTGCACAATTAGAGAACTGGTTGAATAGACGTGATAACTTAATCCTATCTTTTTATTAAAAAGATAGAAATTTATGTCAGTAAGGTTAGTGCTTTTCTCATTATTTAAGTATATTTTTTCAGCATTTTGAATCTCACAAACAAATTCTATTTGATTTTGTTCGTGAACCTTTATCTCTTGCGAACAAGAGATAAACAAAAATACTATTAAAAATATTATGTTTTTAATTTTCATAAAATCATTTTTTAATTACACCTAAGAAAAGATTAGGTATAATATGTCTAATATTAGTTGCCAACGTTTGTTGTTAAAGTTACAGGGGTATTCCAATTTTTAACCTCAAAAGAAGAATTTGCATCTTTTTCGCCAACAAGTCCATCTATGTGAATTAGTAGCCTATAATACCCGTTTCTAACTATTTGGTCTGATTTTGTTAGTTTATAGATAACATTCACCTGGTCGTGTGTTGTTGCAAAGTTGTTATCTTCGTCATAAGTAGCATTGATATTGTATGTTAAACCACTTACATTCTCATAAATGTAAAATAGATTTTGGAATGTGGTATTTGATTTATTAGATGGTTGGGTTAATGTTAGGTTTTTTGCTACTGAACCTGAACCAGTACTAATAACAGAAATACTATTAGATAATTGAGCTAAATTAATAGAATTAATTCGTAAAGTTCCTTTGTAACGTGTTGCAAACTCAGCAGTAGTTGTCGCTTGAATTGCTAATTTACTTACTAATCTTGTAACAGATAATTCTACTTTATTTTCAACATCATTTGTGATTTTAATTTTTTTAAATCCACTCATTGTGAATCCTTGTGTACGTGCAGAACTACTTGTTACCACATTAAATTCTCCATTATATTGAGTTAATTGTCCTTCCATAGCAGAGAATAATTCAGCTTTTGTATTTATGTTTTCTGCATCTATATTATTCAGAATTAAATACATTTCTATTTCGTCGGAATTATTTATCTGAGGTAATGGTAAATTGAATTTCTTATTTTGTAACTCTGATAAAGTTAGCTTTCTTTTTAAATACATCTCGTTGTCTTTTAGAATAAAGATTACGCCTGAATTTAAATTTAACTCCCAGCTTTCAGCAATATCTGAGTTTTCAAAAAATCCTTTCGTGTTGTTAGACGATATTAATTGAATAATTAACTCCTTTTCTTTTTGAGGAAATGTTTCTTTTTGACAG
The DNA here is from genome assembly GCA_964600025.1 of uncultured Rikenellaceae bacterium. Lineage (GTDB taxonomy): Bacteria > Bacteroidota > Bacteroidia > Bacteroidales > Rikenellaceae > JADFUS01. Next base: position 4,157 of record CAZRHJ010000043.1, read on the forward strand.
CTTTGTGCCACAAAAATAGATGCTATTAAAATAGCAATAGTTAAAAGTTTGTGCATTTTTTTTAATTGGTTTAAATGAAATGATTGTGATTGTTTTTCTTTGGGGAAATAAAATGAAATACACGCAAATTAACTTAGCGTGTATCTTATTTGTATATTTAAGCTGTTATTTCACAGCTTTGCTAAATTTTTTGCCAGGTTTAAATTTTGGTAATTTTTTTGCTGGTACATTTATTGGTTGTTTCGTTAGAGGATTAACTCCATTTCTTGCAGCTCTTTCTACTACGGAGAAAGTTCCAAAGCCTACTAAGGCAATTTTCTCGCCTTTTTGTAATTCCTCTTTTGTAACTTGAATGACAGCTTCAAGTGCTTTTTTTGCGTTTTCTTTTGAGATGCTTGCCTTTTGGCTTAGTGCATCAATTAATTCTGATTTATTCATAGTTTTTTTAAAAATTGGTTAAAGATATATTTTAATTCCAAGTGTTGTGTAAACACGAACCTTTGACATTTCTAAAAAGTCCCAACGGACGTCTGGTGTTAAAAGTAAACTAACTTTTTTTGAAACTCCAAACTCAAATTGAGGTTGAAATGACAATCCTGTCCCGATTGTTTTTGTATCTAATTGTAGATCCTCGCCGTAAAGGTAGTAGTTCACATATATACCAGAGTAGATATTAAACATAAACCATTTTTTAGTAGCTATGTTATGGCCATATCCTAATGTCGCTGATAATGTGTTTTGAGGGATATACGTTGTTTCTGTTCCATATTTATTTTTTAGGTGGTCTTGTGCAAAGTCAAGATCTAAAAAAAGGTTTCCATTATTCCCAAAAAAATAATCTACTGTCAATCCTCCAACTATATTAGTGAAATGATTTGAGGTAGGGTTTAAACCGACCTTTCCAGTTAGTGCTACTCTTTTTGCAATGCGTTTTTGAGCAAATGTTTGTGTGCTTAAACACACAAACATTGTTATTAAGATTATTATTATTTTTTTCATTTTTTATTATTTTACAAGTACTGGATAACCATTAACTGGCGAAGCTGAAATAATATAAAAATTCTTTCTGCCAACATAGCCTAATCCACAATTTTCCCAAACTGTATTGTTTGTTATATTTAGATTTTTGCGAGCATTATTATTTAGAGTGATAGTTGTGTTTACTGCTCTATTACTATGCACAACAGAGTAAATCGTTTTAAATTGTGTAGATCTTTTGCCAGCACATATATCACACTCGTAAGTATCTACATCTTCTTCTGAACTACCAGGTTTAGGATCTCCACAATTAGATTGCGAGTGTTGGTATGGCATAACAGTTTGTCGCATTTCGATTACAACTGCTTGTAATTGTAAAATAGGGACAATAGTCATATTTTCAGTCATTGTGATAGAGCTTGATGTTGTTGTAACTCCGTTTACTCTCCACCCAATAACTTTAAAATGTTGAGCATATTTGTCATTCCCTCCGTTGTACGACAAATTCAAAGTTTCACCCACCTTATAGCCTGCTGGTGCAGAATAAGAAATACCATTTTTAATTTTTGTTGATAGTCCTTGTTCGAATTTTGAATCAACATTTGATAATGTTAGGCCATCTTGAAGCTCAGGATTATTCTTATTGATATTAGCTTTTATGTAAGATGTTCTTAGCTCTATTGAAGTGTTATCTTTAATTAGCACAGAGTAATTAGAAGAATTAGCAGCATAAGAATTATTTACATACCAACCATCAAGCTGAGTATTACTTGCTACGTTAGCAGCAAGGTTTACAGTTGTCCCGTGTTCAACTGTAATTTCACCAGTGAAAGGTTTAACGCCAGAGCCATAGTTGATAGTTGGATTTTGCGAACCTTTTGCGTTATTAATAACTAATGATACAGTATATGTTTTCTTAGCTACAATGGCTTTATAAGTTGTATTTTTAGTTATTTTCGTATTAAGCGGATTTTCGCTTGTTGTCTGCCCATTAAACTCCCAATGCAAGAATTTATAGCCTTCGGCAGGCTGACAATAAAGTGAAATAGCTTGATTGTACGTATATTCTCCTAATCCACTAATACTTCCTGCGTTGTAAGAAACATCACCACTTGCAACAACTTTAATTAATCTAAATTTAGCCTCTAAATTAATATTAGTTTCACCTATTGTTGAAGTGTAAGGGTTTGCGGTAGATATTTGTGTTGAACCCGAATACCAACCAACAAATTCATAATTAGTAGCTGCATTAGCTGTTAGAGTAAACGTATGGCCATACTCATATTTGCCTGCACCCTCTACTGTTCCGCTCGATGCTGGTGTAACATTCGCATAAACATTAAAACTCTTTTTCTCAAACTTCGCAGTATATTCCTCTGCATTTGCTGGTACGGTAACTGTAATAGTTCTATTGTCATTAACTAAATTACCATTTTTAAACCAGCCAATAAAGTTGTATCCACTTTTTGGAGTTGCAACAAGTTCACAAGTACTATTGAACTCATAACTTCCAGTTCCTGACGTTTCTCCACCTAAAATTGGTGATGCAATAGCTGATATTTGGTATTTATTTTTAATTGTTTTAGCCGTTAAAAATATATCATTTTCAGCTGGTAAAAGATAACTTAATTCTTTGTCTGTTTCGCCGTTTTTGATTTTAGTTGATTCGTTGTAAAGACCTTCAACACTGTAACCTGTAATAGGTTTTATGGTGATTGTGTTTAATGAGCCTTTCACAAATGTTCCTAATCCTTCTATTGTTGCAGTTCCTTGTGGCTCAACAGCACCGTTCACTACAACTGGTACGTTATACACTACCTCATAAATTGTTGGAGTTGTATCTCCCTCTGCATAAATATTGAATTGTAGCTTGTGTTCACCTGTATGAGCTGGTGTATAGCTAAACTCAAAATTAGTTTCTTTTGCGATAGATATTTCTCGATTAGAAGTAATCTTTTGTGTTCCAAACATCACTTCCCCAGCTCCAACATATTGGAAAAATCTAACCTTGAAATCTCGTGCTAAATACGAATCCTTAACAATTTTCAAAAAGAAACTATTCTTTTTGTTTGTTGTGATATTTGGATTTACTCCTTGTGTTTCAACTTTGATAGGAGTATCAATACAATTTAGTGATAATGATTTAGATGTTTTTGTTCCGTAACTATCGGTAATTTCTAATGTAAATTCGTTTTTACCTGCAACAGATGGAATGTAATTATATTCAATCTCCTTATTTGCAATAATGTTAAATTTGTTGTTGTGAGAAATATTATCTTGTGTTGGTGTAGAGAATTTGCCACTGCCGTTTACCTGCACAAATTTACACTCAAAATCTCCCTCATAATTCTCTTTTACAATCTTCATTTTAAAAGTAGAGCGATTATTGATAATTGCATTTTCGCTCCAACCGCTAATCTCTGCATTAATTGCAGTATTCTCAGCAACTAATTTAATTATTTTAGTTGTTGTTTGATTGTTAGTATCTGTAATAATCAAATGGAACTCGTGTTCACCAGCTAATAGTGGTCGATACTTATAATTAATATTAGATTTGTTAATTATATCAAATTTTGCATTATTAGATATGTTAGCTTGTGTTGGTGTAGAGAACTTGCCACTGCCGTTCACTTGCACAAATTGGCAAGTAAATTTGCCATCATAGCTATCTTCACTTACAGTCATACTAAACGAAACATCTCCATTCACTGGTACGCTCAATGTAGGTATTCCACCAACCTCTGCATTCATCACAGAAGAACTAATCGAAACAATCTGTTCGTTAGTAGTAGTCTTATATGCTTTACCGTTTGTTGTAGAATACATTAAATTTACATTGAATGTATGTTCTTTCTTTTCAGCACTTTTTGCATAAAAAGTGTAATCTGTATTAAGAGCAATTATTTGCTCTGATGTGATTTTCTCTTCTCTGTTATTAAAAATCTCAATTTCTGTTAAGTCTGAAAAATTCAGTGTAACAGTTTTTGAGAGGGTTATTTTTTTATCATTGTTTTCTGTTTCTATAATGATAGATGTATTTCCGTTGGCACGCACAACGAAAGGTATCAACGTGTTCAATGGCCCACTAACTTTGTTAGTGGTGTTATTGCCCACTGCATTTTCGCCTACATACGTTTCGACCTCATCTTGTTTGTTTTGATCGAACTTGTCTTTTGCAGTTACTCTTATATATTTTGATCCAGTTGTTTTGAGTTCTATATTAAGTGTATCTTTTGTTAGAGGTTCGTTGATTTTTTCGCCACTTGCAGATATTTTTTGCTTTGGTTCTTGCTCAATTCGTTCGATTTTGCCAGTTTCAATATCTACAATTTCATACACAAAAGTAAAATTTTTGTTTGTTGGGTGGTCAAGATTATCAACCTCAGCCGAAACCACAAAATCGTCGCCAATAATTCCGTATTCCTGGAATGTTTTAGCTGATACTATATACTCAGGCTTTTTAGACTTAAAACTAATTAGCTCTTTTTGCTCAACACCAAACTCATCAACCATAACAATCTCAATCTGGTTATCACCATATTGTGTTGATTCAACAACCATATCCGAAACACCTAAATTAATTGTTTGGTTATCTGATTTTGTTTTTTGTGGAGCATTTTTAAATTTTAAATTTCCTCCACCTTTCTTAAAAGAATACGAAAAACTAAGACCTCTTTGAGCCTTTGTTTTTATCTCTTTTGGGGCATCAAGCGAGATAATGAAATCTCTTGGGCGTTCAATCTCTAAGCTATCTGTTTCAGATTGAAGTAGATTTTTAATTGAAAAATCATAAACTGGTTTTTTAGCATCAATAGTGAATGATTTAGTTTCGGTTTGATAACCGTCTGAAATAATCAAATCAAAAGAGAATACACCAGCAGGCATATTTGGAATAACGAACGTAAGTACATCATTATTCACCTTTGATATGTATTTTATGTTTTCTTTGTATTTTATTTCTTTTTCGGTGAAGGTCATTTTAGGACAATCGGTAGTTCTATCTACCATTTGCAATGTGTAATTGGTTTCTGAGCCGAAAAGTGTGTTATTAAGATTTACCCTAATCTTAACAATTCTGTTTGAGTTAAGTTCGCACTTGTCATTCACAAGTTTGGTTTCATTCACAAGCACAACTGGGCTGAAAAGTGGCTTGTTCGTGTACTCTAATTCGGTACACTGATAAAATACGCAGCTAATTAGCAACACATAAAGTAATTTTTTAATCATAATAATTTTTTTTGGTTTAAATAATTTACAAAATTAAAGCGTAGGCGTTGTTTTACCAAAAGCAGGAACGACCAAATCCCAAACCGATAGACAACAACAAACCTACGCTTGTATGTTTCTTCTATCGGTTTTTATTTGCTAAATTGGTCGTTTTGCTTCTGTAAAAAAAATATAAAAGAACTACACTTTAACTGGGTGCAAAGATAATCATATTTTGCTAAATATCAAAGATTTAAGTGCCTTTTTAACGTATAAACGCTGATAAACACGAAAAAAGGAGAGCTTCCCAGCTATCCTTTCCCCATTGTTAAACTTCATTATAATTGAAAAAATTAATCTTTCCAGCGTACAATATACTCTAAATCTAAATCTCTATCTGTAAAATATTCAGTATGTAATTTATCTGAAAAAACAGTACCACTGACGTGATCCCAAATATGAACAAACTCGTATCTATCGTCAATAACTTCTACATCTATAATGCAGAAAGCCCCATATACTCCTACACTTCGATCATTTACTTTTAAAATTGCTCCTGGTATGAAAGCACTGTTTTTAAAAGAATTAACTCTATTAATAGCATATATCTCAACTAACGGTTCAGTTAATATACTTCTTTTGGCTGTTCCTCCCAAATCTTCGTATGGTGCAGTTGCATTCGTAAGGTCGGATCTTGGGTAAATATTACTTCTGCTTCCTTTTTTAGAAACAACGTGATATTCCAAAATATCCCCATATTTATATGTTACTGTTAGTCTTTTTTCTTCAGTAGATGCACTCAAAATGATTGGTTCTTGTTCCTCTGCTTTATAGCCACCTGGTCGTGCCTTACGAACAACTGTCATTGTAATACCTATATCTCCATATTTAGATGGGTGAACGTAGGGTAATCCCCATAACTTAGGGTCGTGAGCAACAAGATCAAATGTAAAGTCTTTGTACATATACCTTGCCTCAATATTCAAAGTTTGCCCAGCAGTCAAACTGATGTTCTCTAATTTAGTATTGCCGTTGAACCAACCTAAAAACACATATTTTTCGTGATGTAAACGTGGAGATAGGCTCACCGCTCCTGCTTTCTGATTAGTGAAATTCTCTTGATGCCACTCAACACTGTAACCTCCGCTCATTGCATCTTGCTCTTCTATGAAATACTTGTGCAATACATTAAGTGTCGCAAAATTGTATTTGAATTTCGCAATGAAATTCTGCTCTCGGTCGCTTGCTGAGGTAATCTCTACACTATATGTTTTGTTTGGAGATAGTTTGGTATTACCATTATACCAACCTAAAAACAAACAATTATCTTCTGGAATTGCCGTTAAAGTAGTCGTTTGGCCAACCGAAAATAACCCAGCTCCTTGAACCTTACCAAACTCAATGTTTTCGTTTGTAACGTTTACCCTGTAATTCTTTTCAGATACATATACAGCTCTCGCAAAAAAATCCTGGCTCACTTTAAATTGGTATGGATTGTCTGATGACAACCTTACTCCATCAAAATCTTCCCAATGAGAAAATGTTGAATTTTCGTCAGTGGTTGTAGTAGACAAAGATACGGTTTGACCATATTTGTAATCGCCCGTTCCACTTACCGTTGCAGGACTAATAGTTTGACTACTTATTTTGAACTTCTTTAAATCAAATTTCGCCTGAATAGTTCTGTTACTATTCATCTGTACCGCAAAATTCTCAGCCTTATTTAACAAATGGCCATTTTCATACCAACCCGAAAATATACTGCCACTTTGTGGCAATGCGGCTAAGGCTGCATTTGAACCTGCCTCGTGCGTTTTCTCATAATCAACACTGCCCTCACCATCTCCCTCGTTTAACACCGTTAAACGTGTAGGAACATTGATATTTACAGTGCCTTGCGTGCCTTTATCATCAATTAGCATTACATTAACTATGTTTAAACCATAGCTCTTTGTAGTATATGTTAATTTGTACGGAGTATTTGTTTTAAATGTTCGTGCAGCATTCTTGTTCCACTGCTCACCACTTGGTAACGAAAGTGAACCATCTCCAACTCCATTCGCCCATTGAACATTTATATCCTTGTCCGTATCTGAACTGAAATACAAAGACAAAGCTGTACTCTCCCCAAAAAATGGAGCAGCTCCCAAAGCCGATAACTCTGTTTTTATTTCTGTCGCAAATTTAGCTTGAATAATTCTGTTATCACTCATTGTGATTGTGTGTATCTTGTCCTGCGACAATAATACATTGTTCTCAAACCAACCTAAGAAGTAATTTCCACTTTGTGGATTAGCTCTTAAATTGACCGCAGTACCTATGTTATGTTTGTTGTTCTCCGTTTTCGGATACGTGTCTACCGTTCCATTTCCAACTACATCTAAATCTAATTTAACTGGAATATTAACGTATATCTTAGATGTTATGTTTGTAGTAAAATCAACCGTTGAAAAAATTAACGTTTGCTTTCCCTCTTCAGAAGATTTTAATTTAAGCTGGTGTGCAGTGTTTAAAGAAATGTTTTTGCTCGTCCCACTCTCCCAAACTTCACCTTCGTAAATTAATTCTGAGTTACCTGCGTTCTCATACTTAATGTTAGTTCGTCGCAAATCTCCCTCCGTTTCCAATAACAACTCAAAAATATCTTCTAACCCTATTGTTAAATTGTTTGTTATCTGTTTTAGATTAATGTTAATTGGCGAGAGAATGAATACAGAGTTTAATTCTCTCTTCTCTAAAATACCACTCTCATCAATCACACTTACTGTTAGCTTAAAATCTCCCTCCTTTAATGTTCTTAATACCAAAGATGAATTTGGTATGTAGCTCGTGAACTCAGTAGGTGCAACAGCCTCTCCCTCTGTTGAAAGATATGTTATATCCGCTTTTGCCTTATCATAATCTAATTTGAATTTTAATTGATTATTTCTGTTATTATCTAACATAAGACCAAAAGCCGTTCTCTCTGTAAATCCTATATTGCCATTTAATCCACAATCTATGATTATCTCTTGTTGCTGAATATTTACCTTTGTTTCTGAACTAACATTAATTTCCTCCTTGTGCAAAGTCGTTGTTATTGTTATTTCCTTTGATGCCTTATCATCTTGCGATGATAATAGCTCAAAAGTCAATGTTTCTCCACGATTAAAAGTGTGTTTTGAACCCTCTTTTAAAACATTATCTTTTGAATCCCTTAAAACTATTGGGTGTGAACTGGTATAACTCCACTTATGCTCTGGGTTTATTGCTTTGTATGACAAAGCACATTGAAATCTTTTGCCGTAGGCAGTGATTTCATCAACGGGTACGAAAATTATTCCTTTGGCTGGATTAATGTTTGTTTGAATTGCTACATTCTTTGTTACCTCGTATGAGTTCTTAATCTTAATTTCATTAATAGCCTCACCGTAATTCTTTAAAAATACTTTAATCGTATCTATCTTATCTATTGAGGTTTCTTCTTCACCATTAAGATATACATATTTTGCCGTTGGGTGCTGATTGTCCTCTATCTCAATAGCGACCCTGATTGGTTTTGTTAAATCCTCTATCTCCGATGTAATAACCGTATGATTTACATTAAAGGTCGGTTTTACTCCCTTAAACTCAATCATTCGCTCTTCTGAATTACCCTTACTATCAACAAACAAAATAGTTACTCTGTTTGTTTCTGTTTCATTTAAGGTAACGTGGAAAATCCCCTTGAACGGGTGTAAATCTTCTCGCCAAGTGCTAAAATCACTCGGTGTACTCTGCCCTGGTTGCAAAGATGTACCTTTGCCATAGTTTACTATACTCGCTGTCCTTAACTCACTATCTTCAACTAATAATGATTTAGCGTCTATTAATAACGGAAACGGATTATCTATTTCTAACGTGTCCTTTGTTTGGATAATATTAATCTCAAACTTTGCCTTGATTACATTTATACTGAATGAAAAAACTTTGCTTTCTTCCCCTTGTGCTAAATGTAAACTGAATTTCACTTCCCCACTCTCCACGCCTGGAACAAATTTAAAATCTAATGGATAGTTTGTACCTGAATGCGTTTCGACTTTCTCTGACGCATTTACTCTCTTGCCCTTAATATACAACTCTCCCAAATCTTCCGTTTCTATCCACGCCACTAAATCACTAACCTGCTCATTGCTGAACTTGATAGTTGAACTTACTGCATCTCCCGAAATTACTTTTTGTCCTACCTCGATTGGAACGCTCAAGGTAGGATTAAAAGCAGGGGTTTTGGGTGCTTTTGTACACCCAAAAATAATTAAAAATATTATGAAAAATGATAAAAGGGGCCTTTGTTTCATAGCTTAAAATATAAGTGAATATTATTGCTTATTTCTTATTCTTTTACAAAGATAAACAAATATATTGATATATGCAAATATTATTGCAATATTTCTATATATTTGTATTTCTATATATCTATATATCTATATATCTATACTAAATAGATTTGTTTAATAGGTGATCAATCTTTTTTTTACTATAAAGGTTATTAGATTCAACAAAATTTAAAATCAATTCTTTGTTCTCTATTGACCCGTCAGTAAATGTTTCATAAACTATATTCATTAATATTTCTTTTCTTGAAGAAATCTCAAAGTATTTTCCATATTCGTCGCAAATCTCCCAAATCAATTTAATATAGGTTAATAAAGTTTTTGATGATATTAATTCTTCGTTAGATTTAAATACTGAATTTAAGAAGTTATAAGAAAGTACAGAAGGCTTTATACTCTTGTTTGCAGCAATCCATTTCTTTTCGTCCCCTATCGTCTTGACAATGCTTACTATCTTTATCATTTGAGTAAATGATGACAAGACTACTCTAATATCTTGCATTATTTGAGCGTGATTATCACTAATTTCTTTTTGGAACTCATCACGCAAAATAGGGATTTTGTTCTTCATTTTTATTTTAGGTGGGACAATGAATTTTCCTGAAAAGAATTTCCTTGATATTTCTTCCCCGAAATTATCTGCAACTTGTCCAACGAAATTTCCTTGTGATAACGAAGAAATGGTATCTTCTGTAATTCTATCCTCTTGTTGTTCCGAAATAGTTGTTGATATCCCATTTTCTGATATACTTTGTGAATATTTCTTGACTTTATGTTTACCAAATGCTTGAGAAAGTGTTTTAGCAGTATCTCCACTCACTTGCCCTGCAAATCTGCTACCCATTATGTTTATTACAGATCTTGCATAATCTTTACCATATTCTTTTTCTAACTGAGAGAAATCTTGAAGTGCAAGAACTGTTGCAATTTTATTTGCACGACCAGTTGAAATCAAATTTGAAATACCATCAAGATGTATTGTAGGAAACTCATCTACGCAATAAAGTATTTTATGCTTTCCTTTTCTATTAATGTATTTATTAACTCTTGCGAAAACGCAAGAAATTGCAAGAGAACAGAATTTCTGTTTGTCAGGATCATTACCTATTGTAAAAACCGTTGGATTATTAGGATCGTTAATATCTAAATTTATGTTTTGATTCGCATCTTTGCTTTCAGTCATTAAATAAAATAATTCTTTATCCACTATTGACCCGATTGTAATTTGTGCAGTTGCTATCTGACCAGCTAACTGTTGAGCTGCACCATCATTAACAGCCTGTTTAAAAGGAGCAAATAATGCTCTCGCTTCTGATTCAAATAATGCGAACATTTCTAATCGATCAAATAATTCAGTACTTGGCGTACACAATAATGTAATTAAATGAGGAATAGAAAGGTAATTACCTTTATTAAATTTAGATAAGAAGAAAATACAAAGTGTTGTTAGTTGCTTTCCTGACATTGTAAAAAAATCTTCTTTATTATTAGCTGACTTATTTAGAGAAGATTGGATAATGGTAGAAAATTCAGCAGCTTCACCACTTGTTTTAATTCCTTTAAGCGGATTACAACGATATGTACGTTGCATATCCTTAAAGGATAAGTAGCTAAATCTATGCTTATAATTTTTATCTCTATTCTTTTCGCATAAATAATATTCATAAACAAGTTCAGATAAGGTTGGGTCTTTAAAGTCGTAATTAATTAAACAATAATTTTTTTCTAAACCTTGTCTAATTATTTCTTCTATGATTGAGTAAGATTTACCAGAACCAGGAGAACCGATTACAATTACTCCACGTTGTGGATTAATAACATTCACATATCCATCAATTTTTTTATTCTTATGCGAATATTCTGTTTTGAAGTTAAATGAATATTCATTTTCGAGAAATTCTGTATTTTGCTCAAATCCATCAGCTTCTATTGCATTTTCTGAAATATCTGTATTTCCAAATAATAAATTACTTGCCCGAAGAAACATAGTGTACACCAAAGACATAGATACAAACGAAATAATTAGATTTAGAATTTGTATAAAATAATTAGCTCCCATATAAACAAAACAGTCGCACAAGAGAAAAATACTTGAACTTAACAAGAATAATATTAAAGAAAATTTCTTCGTTTTTTTTCTCTGATAAGGGTACAAAATGCCAGTTGCTAAAAAAAGCAATGTAAATAATCGAGGTGTTAGCGATTGTTTAAAAAAAGTTGTATTAGCTAAAAAAGTATCTAACAAACCCACTGTAATATCCAAATCATAAAAAATATTATAATTTGAATAATAGAAATGTAACAAAAAAATTGTTATTCCGATGAATAGTCCAGAAATAGATATAAAATGAAGATTTTTATTCGTTTGTTGGATATCTGACATCTTTATTTAATTTTTATAGATTTATAAAACATATTTGGTTTTATAATATAGGAGATATTACGATCTCCATTTTGTTCTAAAATAGAAAGGGCAAGATCTCTATCATTGTTAATAGCAAATTTCTCAGTTTCAATAACTAAATTAGTCCTTTTCTGAGGTAAAATTGTCTTTTCGCCATAAACACCAAGTACATTGATAAATTCTTCATTTTGTGTACTTCTTTTACCTCTTTTCCTCGTTTTACTACTAAGATGTGAACCCGATATATTATATGTTATACCAGAATTATTAAATATATTAACTTTAAAATATATTCTTTTATTTGTTGTATAAATACCATCAACATACAAAAACATCTTGTCCTTGACAATGCCATTATTACTCTCAAAAATATTTGAAGATTTAAAAACATCATTAACAATACTATCTGTAATAACATTTACAGTATTCGAGCTTTTCTCTCCCGATTGTTCTTCTTCAATCTTTTTAGTATTTGTCGAAGTTGGGACATTATCTTTCTTATAATTAATTGCAGATGTTGAAGCAATAAGATAAGAATTAATTGATGTAGGTTCGACACTTGTGTTGAACAAATAGATCAAATCATCTTCTGTAACAACAGAAAGGTTGTTTTTAATAAATGAGTTATCTGTTAAAGGCTGTATATATAATATTTTGTCAAACGTTGAAATTGCAAAATAGTTTGGATCAAAACCTCCTTTAATGTTTTTGATTTTACTATCAAAAACAATTAGTGTAACTTTTTTGGTATCTAATTTAATTAAATCTTGCCCGTGGCTAAATACACTAACAAAAGATAGTATAATTAGAAATATTATTTTTTTCATATTTTTAAGTCAAATTTTACGTTGTCAATAAATTGAATTTTAATATCTTTTTCTTTACTTCCAGCATTGAAAAATGAGCTTACAATACTTCCAACATTTACTCCTTTAATGCGAGTACTGTTCAGTGCTGAATTAATTTCATTTCTGCCCTCACTCTCCAATGCTTTTTGGAGTTCTGAAACATCAACGGTAATTCCTTGAATCCCATTTGTATATGAAACTAACTTTTGCCCATCTATCTCGCTCTCTAAAATAATACTTTCAGATTGATATTTAACTTTTCCATAAAATATTGAGTTTACTGGATAAATATTATTATTTATTTTTAGCTTTTCAAGCGTTCTGAACTTAACGTTACCTCCAATTCTTTGTAATTGTTCTCCATAGATCGAACATTTAACAGAAATGTGTTGAGATGAATTATTAGAAGTTGTTGCATTACTAATAAAATTACCTTCCATCATTCTTTTTTTTCGTTCTAATTCCTCCTTGAACAATTCTTCCTTTGATTTAGTAGGTTTTGTTTCTTTTGGAGTTTCTACTTTTTGTTGAGTTTTTCTACTTTTGTTCAATAGATTAGAATTGTGTTGATACACTGTTTTTTTAGGTTGTTTTTTTACAGTAGGTAAA
>CAZRHJ010000044.1:0-16391 GCA_964600025.1 uncultured Rikenellaceae bacterium
CATCGGCGAAATAGACAAGATAGGCGAGTTTCGTTTTTAGCGGACAGTACTAATATCAAATAAAAACTCCATTGCAATATTGCAATGGAGTTTTTATGTATAACGAATTACTCTGCAAAAAGACTAATAATATTTATCATAGTTTCTTTTGCTTTTTCCATACTTTGGACTGGGACATACTCAAATTTACCGTGGAAGTTGTGTCCACCTGCAAAGATATTTGGGCAAGGAAGACCCATAAACGAAAGTCTTGCACCGTCTGTACCGCCTCTGATAGGCTTAACATTTGCAACGATACCTGCCATTTCCATAGCTTTTATTGCTTTCTTGACAATATGGTAATGAGGTTCAACTTCTTTACGCATATTGTAGTATTGGTCTTTAAGTGTCAATGTAAACGTAGATTTGCCATATTTTTGATTCATAAACTCTACTGCTTGTTCAATCAATAGTTTCTTAGCCTCAAATTTTTCAGAGCAATGATCTCTAACAATATATTGTATATCTGCTTCCTCTACCACACCTTTAAACCCAACACAATGAATAAAACCCTCATAATCTTGTGTGTATTCAGGTTTTTGTTGAACTGGCAACATCGCCTCAAATTCCATTCCCAATGAAATGGCATTTAACATACGGTCTTTTGCGTATCCGGGGTGAATATTACAACCTTGAATATGAATTTTTGCACTTGCAGCATTAAAATTCTCATATTCCAATTCTCCTATCTCACCGCCATCAAGAGTGTAAGCATATTTTGCACCAAAACGCTCAACATCAAATTTATCTACCCCTCTACCTATTTCTTCGTCAGGCGTAAAACCAATCTTTATCTCTCCGTGTTTGAAATTTGGGTTTGCCATAATATACTCCACAGCACTCATAATCTCTGCCACACCAGCTTTGTCGTCTGCTCCCAAAAGCGTAGTTCCGTCAGTAGTGATAATTGTTTGTCCTTTGTATTGTTTCAATTCTGGAAAATCTTTGACTGACAGCACTAAATTACGTTCTGGATTAATCAAAATATCCTCTCCATTGTAGTTCTCAAATATTTGTGGTTTTATATCTTTGCCACTTGCATCTGGTGCTGTATCAACGTGAGCTATAAATCCAATAGCAGGAACATCTTTGCCACAATTCGAAGGAATTGTAGCCATAACATATCCCCACTGGTCAAGACTTGCTTCAACGCCCATAGTTTTGAGTTCTTCAACCAAAAGTCTTGACAAATCTAATTCACGTGCAGCACTCGGTTGAGTTTCGCTATTCTCGTCAGCCATAGTATCTATGGCAACATATCTCAAAAATTTATCAACTAATTTTTCCATTTTATTTATTTTTTTCTGATTTTATACTTGTATATGCCAAATAAACAATAAGCAAAGCATACATAAACAGACCCAGATATTGACCTAAATCCGAACTTGACCATTGAGTGTTACTCCAATTAAAGCCAAAGTATTTAATAATTGCACTTACAACACCCATCAACGCACCACCAGCAATAAATCCTGATGCAATAAGAGTTCCTTTTTCGTTACGTATTTTGTTTATCAATTCATTTTTAGAGCGAGAACCTACAAACCAAGCAACAGCACCTCCCACAAGCAAAGGCAAGTTAAGTTCCAAAGGAATAAACATACCCAGAGCAAATGCCAAAGCAGGTATTTTTGCAAAGTTAAGAATAAGAGCTAAGACTGCACCAATACCATACAAGAACCAATCCGCACCTTGTCCGCTCATAAGTGGTTTTATAACGGCAGCCATTGCATTTGCCTGAGGAGCAACCAAAGCATTTGGATCGTTTTCGTCAAAACCATAAGTTTCTTTTAATATAAGCATAACGCCACCAACAGTTGCGGCGGCCACCAATGTTCCTAAAAACTTCCAAGTCTCTTGTTTTTTTGGAGTAGCTCCAAGCCAGTATCCAATTTTAAGGTCTGTAATAAAAGCTCCCGATACAGACAACGCCGTACATACAACTCCTCCAATAATAAGTGATGCAGTCATACCTGCAACTCCTTGCAGTCCACAAGCCACCAAAATAACAGAACCCAAAATCAAAGTCATAAGTGTCATTCCACTAACAGGGTTAGTTCCCACAATGGCAATAGCGTTTGCTGCAACAGTAGTAAACAAAAATGCAATTACTGCAACAATAAGCAAAGCTACAATAGCCAAAAATAAATTTGGGACAACACCCATATAGAAGAAAACAAACACTACTGCCAATGTTATTAAAATACCAAAGGCAATGATTTTCATAGATATATCTCTTTGAGTGCGTTTAACGTCCTTGTCTATGTTTTTGCTACCATTTTTAAATTCCTTTACTGCCAACGAAAATGCAGATTTGATAATGCTCGAAGATTTTACAATTCCAATAATTCCCGCAGTTGCAATACCTCCGATACCAATGTGTCTTGCATAAGTTTTAAAAATCTCTTCGGCAGTCATTGCGTCAATTCCGCTAAACGTAGTTCCTAATATAGTAACGGTATCTGCTCCAAAAATCATATTTAGCATAGGGACAATTACAAACCATACTAAAAACGAACCGCAACAGATTATAAATGCGTATTTCAGACCGATAACATAACCCAGACCAAGTACTGCCGCAGTTAAATTAAGTTTTACAAGTAGTTTTGCTTTTTCTGCCACTACTTCGCCAAAAGGTAGAACTCTCGAAGAGAAAGTTTCTGCCCACAGTCCAAAAGACGAAACAACAAAGTCATAAAGACCTCCAACAAGACCGCTCATCAACAATAATTTTGAGCTATTTCCTCCTGTTTCTGCACTTACAAGCACCTGAGTAGTTGCAGTAGCTTCTGGGAAAGGATATTTGCCGTGCATATCCGAAACAAAATATTTTCGGAAAGGAATCAAGAATAAAATACCCAAAACACCACCCAAAAGCGAACTAAGGAATATTTTGAAGAAATCCACATCAAGTTCAAGTATATATAAAGCAGGCAAAGTAAAAATTGCTCCTGCTACTATTGCTCCCGAACACGCTCCGATAGACTGAATTATGATATTTTCGCCCAAAGCGTTTTTGCGTTTTAGCACCCCAGACAGACCTGTTGCGATAATTGCAATAGGAATTGCTGCCTCAAAAACTTGTCCAACACGCAAACCCAAATAAGCTGCTGCTGCCGAGAAAATAATAGTCATTAAAAGTCCCATTCCAACCGACCAAAGATTTACCTCTGGATAAACCCTGTTTGGGGACATTACTGGTTCGTAAACTTCACCCTTTGCGAGTTCTCTCGACGCATTTTCGGGTAGTCCTGTTACTTTTTGTTCTTCCATATTCTATTTAGTGTTTAGTTAAAACATTGCAAAAATACATATAATCAACATAATTACACATATTATAACTTTCATAAATGTTCCTGTTACAAATCCCAAAAACGAATATAATCCAACTCTTAGAGCTTTGTCCTTGTCGTCTGGATTGTGTATTAATTCTCCAATCATTGCCCCCAAAAATGCTCCCAAAAAGATACTTATTGGAAACACGAGCATACACAAAATAACTCCTATAATTGAGCCATAGGTTGCAGATTTTGAGCCACCGTATTTTTTTGTGATTATTGGGGAAAGAAAATAATCCAACAGTGAAACCACTATCACTATAATCCCCCAAACAATTAGCTGAGATGTAGAAATGTTTTTGTCTAAGAAATAAAGAATTAATAATCCCACATAACTCAATGGAGGCCCCGGCAAAGCAGGGAGAATAGAGCCTAAAATCCCTACTAATAGAGATGCAAATGCAATTATTATAAGAATGATATCCAGCATATTAATATAATTTATATCTTTGTGTGGTTTTAATACGCAAATATAACAAAAAAATATTAATGACAATGAAAAATACAGTAATGGTTACGGGAGGTGCTGGGTATATTGGCAGCCACACCATTGTCGAGCTTACGAACGCAGGTTATGATGTAGTGGTAGTAGATAATTTTTCAAATTCTGAGCCATCAGCAATCCAAGGCACAGAAAGTATAATTGGCAAAAAACTCACCGTCGAAACAGTTGATTGTTGTGATAGCGATGCTTTTGAGAATGTTTTTAAGAAATATAAATTCAATTCAATTATCCATTTTGCTGGATTTAAGGCAGTAGGAGAGAGTGTGAATGAGCCTTTGAAATACTACTCAAACAACTTGCAATCCACAGTAAATGTACTAAAATTTATGCTCAAATATGATGTTCAGAATGTAGTGTTCTCTTCATCAAGTACTGTTTACGGACAGCCAGATGTGCTTCCTGCAACCGAGCAAACTCCTATGAAGAAAGCGACTTCGCCTTATGGTATCACAAAACAAATGTGCGAAGATATACTACACGATACAGCAGCAGTAAACTCCAAAATAAACGTTATTGCACTTAGATATTTCAATCCTATTGGAGCTCACTCGTCTGCCAAGATTGGCGAACTTCCAAAAGGCGTTCCAAATAATCTTGTTCCTTTTATTACGCAGACCGCAGCTGGTGTCAGAGAATGTTTGAGTATTTTTGGTAATGATTATAATACTCCTGACGGAACTTGTCTAAGAGATTATATAGATGTTGTGGATTTAGCAAAAGCACACGTAGCAGCTATTTCTCGAATGGTTGAGGGCAAATGTCAAAAAAACTATGAGTTCTTTAATATTGGCACAGGTATTCCTCTTTCAGTATTGGAGTTAGTCCAAAAATTTGAGAAAGTAAATGGAATTAAACTAAACTACAAATTTGCTCCACGTCGTGAGGGAGATACCGAAAAAGTTTGGGCAGATACAAGTTTAGCAAATACTGAATTAGGGTGGAAATCTGTTATTTCGACCGAAGAGACCCTAAAAAATGCTTGGAATTGGGAAAAATACATAAGAAATATCAAATAATTGAACAATATTAAGAAATAACTATTATATTTGTCCCAATAAATAGAAACAAATGAATACAATGATTAACAAATATTGGTGGTGGAGCTTACGATTAACTGGTCGTAGGGGCTTTGCTACGTGTAATTTGTTGAATTTGGAATAATAGTTTAATATATACATATAGAGAAGGTTTTAGCTTACGATGCTGAAACCTTCTTTTTTTTGCAAAAATTTAGGACTACTCGCTAACAACGAATCTCGCCTATCTTGTATAATTTCTGAAAGATAAAAATTTAAATGATTATTTTTCTAAATTCCCTATAAGTGAAAACAATTTGATTGTATAGTACAGTACCTTTTAAACTTTTTGCCAGACAGAAATAAAAAATAAAAAAATGGAAAGAAAAGGATTTTTTGGAGAATTTGGTGGTTCTTTTGTAGATGAAACTTGCCAAAAGGTGTTGGACGAGCTTAGCAAAGCTTTTGAAGAAGCACAGAACGATGAAGATTTTGTAAATGAGTATTTGCAATTACTCAAAGACTATGTAGGCAGACCAAGCCCGCTGTATTTTGCCAAAAATTTGAGCAAAATATATCATACAAATATTTATCTGAAACGTGAGGACTTAAATCATACTGGTTCGCACAAAATAAATAATGCCATAGGTCAAGTCCTACTTGCCAAACGAATGGGCAAAACTTGTATTGTTGCCGAAACAGGAGCAGGACAACACGGAGTGGCAACAGCGACAGTTTGTGCATTAATGGGTATGAAATGCAAAATATTTATGGGCAAAACAGATATAGAAAGACAGCGTCCAAATGTTGAAAAAATAATTTTGTTGGGAGCTGAACTAATCAGTGTAGATAAAGGTACTGCAACACTTAGTGATGCAGTAGATGAGGCACTTAGATACTGGGTAAACTCACAAAAAGATACTTTTTATTTGTTGGGTTCAGCCGTTGGCCCTCACCCTTATCCCACAATAGTAGCATATTTTCAATCAATAATTAGTCGTGAGATAAAAAATCAATTACAACAAAAAAACATACAAGCAAACCATATAGTTGCTTGTGTTGGAGGAGGAAGTAACGCAACAGGGGCTTTTTATCATTTTATTGACCAAACAAATGTTTCTTTGATAGCTGTTGAGGCAGGAGGCAAAGGTTCAGCTTGTGGACAAAATGCTGCATCTATGAATTTTGGAGAGGTTGATATTATCCACGGTTATAAGAGTTTGGTTTTGAAAGACCAAAACGGAAATATTGCAAATGCTTATTCTATTTCTGCTGGGCTTGATTATCCGGGAGTATCTCCCTTATTGGCACATTTAGCAACCACAAAAAGACTAAATACTGTTATTGTTGACGATATTGAAGCACAAAATGCCGCAAAACTACTAATAAAATCTGAGGGAATTATCCCTGCAATAGAATCTGCTCACGCACTCGGAGTATTAGATAAAATCAAATTTTCTACCTCCGAAAATGTTATTATAAACCTTTCTGGCAGAGGCGATAAGGATATGGAATTGTATGGCGAGTTTTTGAATTCCCGCTTTTAAATGATTATAAAAAAAGACTGTTTTTTCTTAAAAAACAGTCTTTTTGTTTATAGTGAATTTAGATAATCAATTCTTGCTCCTAAATCCTCACTTTCCATAAGATAGCGTACCGCACAAATGTTCTTAGCACCTGTGGCTTTGACCTCGATAGCTGTTTTTTCGTCTATCCCTCCTATTGCCACAACTGGAATTGGGGAAAAGTTCAACACCTCTTTCAGTAATTTTGTTCCTACACAAGGGTCTGCAATAGCCTTTGTTGGAGTAGGGTAGATTGGCCCAAAACCAATATAAGTAGGATTTTGCGAAATAGCTTTTGTTGCTTGTTCAATAGAGTGAGTCGAAAGACCAATAATCTTGTCTGCACCCAATATTTTACGTGCTTCAAATATTGTCAAATCATCTTGCCCCAAATGAACTCCATCAGCGTCCGACAAAAACGCAATATCCACTCTGTCGTTTACTATATATTTAGTCGCTGTCCCTTTGGTAACAGACATTATTTCTTTTGAAATAGAAAGTAATTCTCTATCGCTAAGATTTTTTTGTCTTAATTGTAACATTTTCACTCCCTTATCAACACATATTTGAGCAATTTCTTTATACGAAAGACAAGGTTTTGTGATAATTACATACAATCCAAAATTATCCATTATTTATCCAAATAGTTAATGATTGTTTGAGCTGCTTTGCGGCCAGACATCAACATACCACCAAAGATTGGACCCATACGGAATGAGCCACTAACACCATTTGCAGCCATACCAGATACGAACAAACCTGGGAAAACTTCTTTTGTGTTCTCAACAGTTGTTTTCTCTCCCAAATCCATAGACAATGAACGCTCACCCATTACTGTACCAGTTGGAGTGTCAAGTTTAATGCCGTTTTTGTGTGCAACAAGGTTTGCAATCTCACAAGGGTGTCCAGTACCGTCAATTACAACTTTTGCCATAATAGCAAGAGGATCAACGTGTAGACCTTCACGCAAAACTGGCGACCAGTTTACAACCAAACCGCTAACTCTTTCGTTTTGGAAAACAACGTCTTCAACTTTATAGCAATTAAAGATAGTTGCACCAGCTTTTGTAGCGTGGTAAATCAAAGAAGATGTTGAATGAACTGAGTCCATCAAGAAGTGATTTTCGTCATAAGCTTTGTAGTTCAACTCAAATTCGTCCAAAATATCTTTTGCTTCTTTCTGAACAACAATCTCATTAAACATCATAGCTCCACCCCACATACCACCACCAGGGGCAAGTTTGCTTTCGAACAAAGCCACACGTTTACCAGCTTTTGCCAAATAATATGCAGCAACAAGACCAGAAGGACCACCACCAACAATAGCAACGTCCAAAGAAAGATTGTTTTTAAGTTTTTCGAAGTATGATTCAACAATACCTAACGAAATGATTTTTTCTGTTATTTCCATTTTATTATGAAATTAATTAGTTAATTATAATACGTTGGAACAACTATGGAAATATCACCAAACACAGAAATTCGGTATGCAATATGGGGGAATGTAACAACTTTTGCATTGAAAGTATATGCAAACTCCCTTAACAGCATTACCTGTTCAGGTTCAATGAGTATAATCTCAGACTATATGTGCTATCTATACCTAAAATGATATTCAAATACCAAAAGGCTATTGATTGATAACAATACACTTAACGTGTGGAACGTATAGCCACCCCAATTGTTCAGATGCAAAGATATACAATTATAATTGCATTGCAAAAAATAATTTACTAAATTTATTTTTACAGAAACTAATGAATTGTTTCCGTATAAAATCTTTTTATATCTCTCCCTATTTTATCCATTTGGCTGTAACCATTTGTGTGAAGAGAATCAAGCAGAGCTTTTTCGTAGTTAGGAAGCGTAGAGAAAAGTTTATCTATTCTTTCGTCATCAAAGCCTAATTCTGCTTTTTTGATTTCTCTAAGTTCTCGTGTGCAAAGTCTGCCTAACTGAACCACAAAATCATATATATTATGGCCTCTTACAAACAAATATGTATTGCTCGAATTTAGTCCAAATTTCTTGTAGTAAGCAAAATGATTTTTTATTTCTACATTAGGGTATTGCTTACGTAATTTATTTATTTTTAACCTTACTCTTTCTTTCAAATTTCTGAGCATAAGCTCCCCATTATTCTCCAAAGAGAGTTTTGGAAAGTTCGAAAGAGTTTCGTTAAATTTAAGTTTATTTATCCCCGACATTTTCCTCTTTTCCAGAAAAAGATGCCATATAAATAACTCATAAATTATATTTGAATATGTTTTGAAAAATTTTTTAAAATCAAAAATATCATTTTTCCTTCCACTGCTTTTTTCACAAACAGAATTTAGAAAATTTGCATAACAGTAATGATTTTCAATAGAATAGGTATATGTTTGAAAAATATAATTATCTATATTTATATCTCGTTCCTCTTCCAAATACCTATAATCACTATCTATACAGATAAAAAAATTACGGTCGAGATAAGGGATATATTTCAAACAATGAGCAACTCCACTTATTTTTCTATTTTCCCTGTTTTTGGAATATGAAAGGAAGAAAAACTTGCCTTCTGGGTAGTTTTTTTTAAATACTTTTTCCCAAAAGTCTTTATCTGTATCTCCCTCTAAATGAACACACGCAGTCAAGCGACGCATACGTGCGACACCCTTAAAGTATTCAGCCTTTTGTTCTAAAAAAGCCTCTTTGCGTAACAATTCATTTTGGTACATTACTTAGAAGTAGTTACAAGGTCCTCTATAAATACTAATTTATCGTTCCAACCATCACCAAAAATACTTGGCGAGTGGGTAGAAATAATTATTTGCATATTAGGGTTCAGTTTTGAAATAACCGAAATAAATTCGTGTTGCCACTCTATATGCAAAGATGTCTCAGGCTCGTCAAACAATGCTATCAAAGGTCTATTATCATACAAGAATATTTTAAGCATAATAATTAGCATTTGTTTCTCGCCAGAAGACAAAAATCGAATAGGAATCTCATTGTTATCGCTATCCCTAAATTGAATATCAATATTATTACACGCAATTTCTATTTGCTTATCAGTTTTCTGAAACAGTTTGTTTACAAGTCCAAAAAACATATTTATCCTATCTGTAATGATTTTTGAGTTCTCTGCTACCGATGCTTTAAGCCTAAAATTTGTAAAATTATCTACATTTGCATCTCTTTGATACAATAGCCTATCTAATTGATTGTCAAGTATAGATTCGTCTTTTTTGAGTTTCCCAATATTAGTAGGCTCAAAAATATTTATGTATTCAACACATATATCAAAAGGATTTACGCTATCTCCAAACTCTCCTCCGCAGGTAAACACGCTTCCATTTTGCATAATTGCTCTACACCCTCCAAAATTATACTTTTTCAGCACAGTTTTTGAGTGAAGTAGTATGCAATCACGCATAACTTTAAGCAAAGTAGATTTACCTCCACCATTGATACCAACCAAAATATTTACATTTTCGTTTATATCATTCCAGTTTAGATTGTATTTCCCCCAAAGGTTAGAAATTTCAAAAGACTTAATTTTTCCTTCCATTTTTTTATTATTTTTATCTTTCAGAAATAATGCTAATTCCTAATAAACTTATATTTCTTAGGCTATTTTCGTTTTTAGCGGATAGCACTATTTTTTTCTTAATCTCATAAGTGCATCATAATCCAATCTTTGGATTGTCCAACCTTTCATAGGTACAGCTCCCAGCGATTTATAAAAATCAAGCGAAGGAGTATTCCAGTCCAAACATATCCACTCCATACGACGACACTTACGTTCCAATGCTATGTTTGCTAAATGCAACAATAATGCCTTTCCATAGCCTTTCCCTCGGTATTGTTTTTCAACGAACAAGTCTTCTAAATAAAGACCTTTCTTGCTCTCAAACGTTGAGAAATTAAAGAAAAACAAAGCAAAACCTACTGCCACACCATTCTCTTCGCCTATAACCACTTCGGCTTCGTTCTCAACAAACAAAGACTGTCTTAATTTTTCGACATCACCTTTTACTTCATTTTCCAGCTTTTCGTAAATTGCCAAAGATTTTATGAAATTCAGTATAGTAGGGCAATCTTTTTCTGTTGCAAATCTAATTTCAAAATTATTCATTATGTGCTTTTATTAATAATCTAACAGTCGAACGTGTACGTTGTTCGATATATATTTTACTTTCACTAACCGCCTCCTGTAATAGTTCAGGAGTATAGTTCTTGATTGTCAAAATCTCTAATCCCTCGTTGAATTTAACGATATAATTATTTTGTAATTCTTCTATAAGTGCCTCAAAATTGCGAGAGTTTGTTGTACTAATGCTAATAGAAATAGCACTTGTTTGTATAATATTAATTTTATGTCGGAATTGGTTAAATTTATTCAAAATATCTTCCATTCTCTCTTCAAGAGCAAACGCAAAGTTTTTAGGACTAATAGAAATCAAACACTGATTTTTTTTCTTGATAAAAATTGGCGTTGTAATTCGAGTTGCAACATTATTAATTACTGTTCCTTCACTTTCACTCGGTTTGAAAGGCTTAACATACAAAGGAATATCTTTATTTTCCAGTGGTTTGATAGTTTTCGAGTGAATAATTTGTGCTCCGCTATATGCTAACTCTACCGCAAAACTATAAGGTAATTGTGGCATCAAAACAGTATTTTTGAATTCTTTTGGATCTGCATTATACACACCATCTACATCTTTCCAAATTGTTACCGAACTGCAAACCAAAACATTTGCAACAATGGCTGCCGAATAGTCCGAACCCTCTCTTCCCAAAGTTGTTGCTTCTCCGTCGTCATTTCCTCCAATAAACCCTTGTGCAATATATGTTTTGAAACCCAGACTAATTGCACGATTAAGCCTTGCAGAAGTTTTGTTAAAATCAACTTTTGCTTCTCTGAATGTTGAGTCAGTAACTACAATATCACGCATATCAAGCAGTTTATTCACATAATTCTTACTTGTAAAATACGCTGCCAAGATAGTTGATGAAAGCATTTCTCCAAAACTCACAAAGGAATCGTATCTAAACTCATAGCTTTTGTCATTGAATTTGTTAAACTGTATATAGTCGTGCATAGTGTTAAAGATATGCTCAATAAAATCTACGCTTAGCCCAAGTTCCTCAATTATTTGTGTATGATATATTTTTATTTCTTCAAATAATCTAAATGCTTCGGTAGTATTTTGTTGAATAATATTATCTAATATTATTTCTAATTTATTTGTAGTCTTGCCCATAGCCGAAACCACCACAACCAATCTTCGGTCGCAGTCTTTGACAATCTCAAAAACTCTTTCTACCCCAGCAGATGATGCAACAGATGCTCCGCCGAATTTATATACTATCATACTCTTTTTTAATGTTTTTTTAATTCTTCTCACAAATATACTATATTTGTAGCAATTATCTACTATTAAAATATATGTTAGTCAAAATTTTTTCTATCATACTCCTTCCTTTGTTGTATTTTATTGGTTTGGAGCTATTTAAAATTATTGGATTATTTAATTTAAATATTACCTCACAGCTCTATTTTATGAGTGCAATGGCGTTTATGTTCGTAATTTCTATGATTTTTGTTTCTGCAAACAGTTTCTTTGCCGTCTTCAATCACGAGTTGTGCCATATGCTATGGTCTATTTTAAGTTTTCGCAAACCCAAAAGTTTTGTTGTTAGCACAACTGGTAAAGGAAGTTTCGAGTTTTCTGGCAAAAAAAATATGATGATAGTTCTTTCACCATATTTTTTCCCAATTTATGCTATCATATTTGTAATTTTTTCAGAATTAACTACTTTGCCCAATATCGGATATTTTATATTTGGAGCTTTATGTGGCTGGACTTTATCCGTCCAAATCAAACAGTCCTCCCCACGCCAATCTGACCTCAAAATATACGGAATATTTTTTTCATACATCATCATCATCTTTTTCCACCTCCTAAACTTCTCCCTTATTTTCACCTACCTCCAAAAAGGCTCACAAGGCATTTTCCCGTACTTCCATAGCATATATAAATCTATTGTTGTCTTCTAAAAAACTAAACTCGCCTATATTGTCTATTTTACAAGCAAATATTTGTTAATTTCTAAAAACCAATTCGTTGTCTTTTGAGCTGATTTTTATTTTTGAATCACGAGTTATTGTTCCTCCTAATATTTCCTTAGATATTTGATTTACGAGAGTTCTTTGAATTGCTCGTTTGATAGGTCTTGCTCCAAAACTTGGGTCGAAACCTTCATTTGAGATATAATCTATCGCTTTGTCGTCAAATTCAATATCTATTGAGTTTTCTGCTAAACGTTTCTGGATTATATTCAACTGCAAAATCACAATTTCTCGCACCTCTTTCATTGTTAGAGGAGTAAACATAACAATATCATCTATCCTATTCAAAAACTCTGGTCTGATAGTTTGTTTCATAAGTTCAAACACTTCGTCAGATGTTTTTTCGATAATTTCTTCACGGTTTGTGTCGCTAATATGCTCCATATTTTTTGCAATTATATTCGACCCTATATTTGAAGTCATTATTATAATTGTATTTCTGAAATCTACCGTTCTACCTTTATTATCGGTTAAACGTCCATCGTCAAGCACTTGCAACAAAATATTAAACACATCTGGGTGAGCTTTCTCTATTTCATCTAACAATATCACAGAATATGGTTTGCGTCTAACAGCTTCTGTAAGTTGTCCGCCCTCGTCATAACCTACATATCCGGGAGGAGCTCCAATTAATCTCGAAACAGAGTGCCTTTCTTGGTACTCACTCATATCAATACGTGTCATCATACTTTGGTCGTTGAACAAAAACTGAGCGAGAGCTTTCGCAAGTTCTGTTTTGCCGACACCCGTTGTGCCAATAAATATGAAAGACCCAATAGGACGATTGTTGTCTTGCAAACCTGCACGACTACGCCTAACTGCATTCGAAATGGCTTCTATGGCATTATCCTGCCCAATTACCATTTTATGCAATTCACGTTCCATATTTATCAACTTCATTTTCTCGCTTTCCATCATTCTACTCACTGGAATACCTGTCCAATGTGAAACTATTTGGGCAATATCTTCGCTTGTAATTTCTTCTCGTATCATTTGTTGCGAAGAATTGTTTTTGCTCAATTCTGTATTTAGTTTTTCAATTTCAAGCTCAGCTTCACGTATTTTGCCATACCTCAATTCTGCAACTTTGCCATAATCTGCATTGCGTTCAGCCTCAGATGCTTCCAATTTATATTTTTCGATAGCATTTCTATTTTCTTGTATTTTATCAATTACATCTTTTTCGCTTTTCCATTTAGCACGCAAATTAGTACGTTCGGCATTTAACTCGTCGATATTTTTGGTTAATGCTTCAACTTTTGTTGTGTCGCCCTCTCGCTTAATAGCCTCACGTTCAATCTCTAATTGTCGAACTTTACGATCTAACTCGTCTATTTCTTGTGGAACAGAGTCCATTTCCAACCTTAATCGTGCTGCTGCCTCATCTACCAAGTCAATCGCTTTATCTGGCAAAAATCTTGAAGTGATATATCTTGAAGATAGTTCAACGGCCGAAATAATCGCCTCGTCTTTTATTCGTATATGGTGATGTTGTTCATAACGCTCTTTCAATCCTCTCAGAATAGATATAGAATCTTCCTTTGTGGGTTCATCAACTGTTACTTTTTGGAAACGACGCTCCAAGGCTTTGTCTTTTTCAAAGTATTTCTGAAATTCGTCCAAAGTAGTTGCTCCAATGGCTCTAAGTTCTCCACGTGCCAAAGCTGGTTTAAGAATGTTTGCTGCGTCCATTGCCCCCTCGCCTTTTCCTGCACCAATCAAAGTATGAATTTCATCTATAAATAGCAATACATCTCCCTGCGAATTAACAACCTCTTTCACTACGCCTTTCAGTCTTTCCTCAAATTCTCCTTTGTACTTCGCACCTGCCACTAATGCTCCCATATCAAGCGAATAAATGGTTTTGTTCTTCAAATTCTCTGGAACATCTTTATTCACGATACGGTGTGCTATCCCTTCGATAATGGCAGTTTTACCTACGCCGGGTTCTCCCACCAAAATCGGATTATTTTTTGTTCTACGTGATAGAATCTGCAAAGTTCGCCTAATCTCTTCATCACGCCCAATCACAGGGTCAAGTTTCCCTTTACGAACCTGATTGTTTAGGTTAATGGCATATTTATTCAATGTATCAAATACCTGCTCATCTGTTTGGCTGTCTATTGTACTTCCTCCTCTAAGGGATTTGATTGCTTCGCTAAGATTGTTTTTATTAACTCCTTCATCTTTCAAAATTTGTGATACTCTGGACTTGTTGTGAACCATTGCCAACAAAATATGCTCAATAGATACATATTTATCATTAAAATCTTTGGTTAGTTCATAAGCTTTTTCGAGCAAAGCAACACTCTCTTTCGATAAGTATTGTTCTCCTCCATCTACTTTTGTTTCTTGTTTTACAAACAAATTCAATGAAGATTCAATACGAGTAATATTCGCACCAATCTTCTCTAATAAATATTTTGCTACACTATCTTCGCTATTCAAAATAGACTTCAAGATATGGGTAGGTTCTACGGATTGATTTCCGTTAGAAGTTGCATAAGAAACCGCACCTTGTACAATCTCTTGTGCTTTTAAAGTCATATTATTTATATTCATAATTTAAAGTATAATAGTTTTTTATCTTTCAGAAATAATCTAACAAATTATATGCAAATATATGTTTTTTATTACATATTAGCCCTCGGTGGCAGAAGTGTGACAAATTGGCAGTAATTCTGCCAAGTGCCAATCTTTTTGTACAATATGAGATTATTTTTTTACTTTTTGGGAGTTCTTTTCAGTATATTTTAAATAAATTTGTAAAAAATAAAGATAACAAACCCTTTTTGTTTGTATTTTTATTACTAACTTTGTATTGTTAATATTTTTTAATCTCTTAATCTTTATAGGTATGAAAAAATTTTTATTGGTATTAGTTGCAGCAATGTTTTGCTTTGCAATTAGCTCAAACGCACAAGGTTTGCGTTACCGTGGACAAGCTTTTACAGGGGTATCAGTAGGTAATGGTGGTTTCCACTATGCTCCTATCCAAACAGTTCAAGGTTTTGAATTTGGAAAAATGTTCTTTGCTGGTGTTGGTACTGGTTTGAATATTTGGAGAGGAGGAGAAATTAGTATTCCTCTTTATGCTAATGCTAAGGCATATTGGAATTTCTCAGACAAATTTGACGCTTATGGCTCATTTGATTTAGGTGGCAACATCGGTACAGGAATGATACCTGGAGGTGTTTATGTTTCTCCTATGGTTGGTGCTCGTTACAAATTAGTTGCAGACAAATATTGGGTAGGTCTTGCTTTGGGTTATTCTTACACAAGTTCAGTAGGTCAATTTGCAATTAGAGTTACTTTTGATTTCTAAAATATTTTTAAAAAATATAAAATGGCAAACCTTAGGTTTGCCATTTTTTGTATTAATATTCTGTGCAATTAAGTAAATTCTTATAAGTCAAAATGCAGACAGCTCCAAAGTGTTTTGATAAATGATTTGTGTATTAATCTAAGAATTAACATATTACGTTTGTTTTTCTATCTGTTAAGAAAATATTTTAAAAAATAATTGTCAATTTATTTGGAACGAAACATTTTTTATACTACTTTTGCAGTGTCTTAAAAGAAAAAGACAATTCGGGAGCATAGCTCAGCTGGTTCAGAGCATCTGCCTTACAAGCAGAGGGTCATAGGTTCGAATCCTATTGTTCCCACAAAGGAAGTGATTTTTTCACTTCCTTTTTTTTATGTTTTTCTTACTCGACCTATTTTGGATCAATCCAGAAAATAGGGATCAATCGGATCAATCCAGAAAATAGGTGGAGTAAGAAAAAAATATCCTATCTTTGTTGA
>CAZRHJ010000045.1:0-15658 GCA_964600025.1 uncultured Rikenellaceae bacterium
TATGGCTACTATTTATTAATTACAAAATGATGCGAAAAATGAACAAACACAGAAAACTTGAAATAGCAGGACAAACAAAATTAAAAGGCTCAATCATAGTTACTATGGTTGAGCCTTTTTTTAGTAATATTTGCTAATAAATTCCAATAAGATTTTACAAAACACTTGAATAATCTCCGTTATCTGTTTTTAGACTTCTAATTTTGTTTTTTAGAATTATGTTTTGGTCGAGTTCCAGAGCATTGTCGTTGTCCAAGATATGTGTGGCATAGGCTCTGGCTCTTTCCAGAATATCCACATCTTTTCCTATGTTGGCAATCTTCAAATCCATTAATTCTCCACTTTGTTGTGTTCCCTCAATATCCCCGTAGCCTCTAAGTTTCAAATCCAATTCTGCCAATTCAAATCCATCGGTTGTTTCTACCATAGCCGAAAGTCTTTTTCTACTTTCAGATGATAGTTTGTTTCCCGACATCAAAATACAATATGATTGGTCTGCACCTCTGCCCACCCTGCCACGTAGCTGGTGGAGTTGAGAAAGTCCAAATCTTTCGGCACTTTCGATTATCATAACAGAGGCGTTTGGCACGTTTACACCAACTTCAATCACCGTCGTTGCCACCATAATATCCGAAACTCCATCTACAAACTGTTTCATTTCGTAGTCTTTTTCGTCGGCTTTCATTTTGCCGTGAACAATAGACGTTGCGTAATCTGGCAAAGGAAATGCACGAGAAATTGCCTCATAGCCCTCTTCCAAATTCTTATAGTCCATTTTTTCGGATTCTTTGATTAAAGGATATACTATATATATTTGCCTACCCAATGCAATTTGTTTTTTGACAAACCCAAACACTGCATCTCGGCGAGAGTCTGTATAGTGAAATGTAGAAATAGGTTTTCTATTTGGAGGAAGTTCGTCCAAGACCGATATATCCAAATCTCCATAAAGTGTCATTGCAAGTGTGCGAGGTATAGGTGTCGCACTCATTACCAAAACGTGAGGCAAAAACTCTGTTTTGTCCCATAATCTTTGGCGTTGTTTTACGCCAAATCTGTGTTGCTCGTCTATCACCACGTAGCCCAAATTCTTGAATTTCACGTTGTCTTCAATCAAAGCGTGAGTTCCAATCAAAATATCCAATTCTCCCGAGCAAAGAGCCTCGTCAATTATTTTTCTTTCTTTCTTTTTTGTCGAACCCGTAAGCAAAGCACATTTTAAACCCAATTTTTCGCAGTCTTTCGACAAGGAATTGTAGTGTTGATTTGCAAGTATTTCGGTAGGAGCCATCAGAGCTGCCTGAAACCCATTGTCTATTGCGAAAAGCATAGACACAAACGCTACAATAGTTTTGCCACTGCCCACATCTCCTTGCAAAAGTCTATTCATTTGCTTTCCGCTAAGCATATCTTTTCTAATCTCTTTAAGCACACGTTTTTGTGCAGATGTAAGCTCAAACGGCAGATGTTTTTGGTAGTAATTATTGAAATTTTCTCCAAGTTTTGAGAACAAATACCCATTGCTTTTCTCAATTCTTTTATTGCGTTTGTAGAGTAGTGATAATTGTATATAAAACAACTCTTCAAACTTTAATCTAAACTGGGCTTGTTTTAGTTTTTCGTCAGATTGAGGAAAATGTATGTTTACGAGAGCCTCTTGCAGAGGCATAAGTTTTATTTCTTTTAGTATGTATTCTGGTAGCGTTTCTTCTATATTATTTTTGGAATTTGCTACCAAAGTCCCCATAATTTGACTAATAACCTTAGTGCTTATTCCTCCTTTCATTAGCCTTTCGGTCGAAGGATAGACCCCATAAATCAATGCTCTATTGGTAGTCTGTTTGCCAGTAATATTCTCTAATTCGGGGTGAGCAAAATTAATTGTTCCATTAAATTCTTGTGCTTTCCCAAATATAATATATTCATCTCCAATGTTTAGTGTCTTTACTATCCATTCTGCCCTATTAAACCACACACATTCCACCAATCCACTTTGGTCGGCAAACATTGCACTAAGTCTCTTCTTTCGTCCTTCTCCAATTTCTCTTATGTTCCTAAGTTTTGCTTTTATTTGAATGTAATTTGAGCTATTGAAAGGAATTTCCGAAATACTATAAAATTTTGTTCTGTCGATATATCTAAACGGAAAAAAATAAAGCATATCTCTGAACGTAGTAATTGAGAGTTGCGACAAAAAAAGCGTTGCACGTTTTTCTCCAACTCCGTTCAGAAATTTGATATTATTTGATAGATAATCTGACATAATTTATGTTATTGAGCCACAAATACAAATGCAATCAACCCTTTTTGTTTTTCGGGAGCATCATAATCAATGTTAAATTCTGTGTTTTTGGCTGCCTCAATAGACATCATTGGCAAACATTCATCATCAACTCCTATAATAGAATTTATACTTGCCGAAATAACCTTGCCATTTTGACCGACCACAATATCAACCAAAACCTTACCCGCTCCTTTGCATCTATATGCAGGAATTTCTGGTACAACCACATACCTACCTTTAAGGTCGTACGAAACCGTTACGTTCCCTTGTTTGTTTATGCTTTTTTTGCTTGCTTCTTGATTTTTATTGGTTTTCTTTGCCTCACGTTTTATTGCAGCGACACCGTCCAAGCCACTTTTGTATGCTTCTCTATTAGCGTCCAAGTTTGCTTGTGCTTGTTGGGCTTCACGATACAAATCCGAAGTCTTAGTGTTTCTATCGTCTTTTATTTCAGCATTTAGTTCAGTGTTTTTATCTACCAAAATATTTTCTACCTTTCCATCTCCAAACATCTCTTCCATAGGTTTTTTCTCTGGCTCTGGTTCAGGTTGCTTTTCTTTTGGAGCTTCCTCGTAGGGTATATCCACATACACACTATTGCTAAAATCCACACTCGAAAGGCTCAAATTAGCAAACATCATAGATGCTACAATAACAATATACACACTCAATGTTATGATAATCCCAAAACGATTATTGTAAACCCAAATCCCAAAATCTGTTTTTTCGTCCAAAAAAGGCATTACCTTGTTAAGTACATCTTTGTCCTCTTTGTCAAATCGTTTTTCTTCTACCTCTAAATTTGCCGAAACCACATCATTAAAACTTTTGCAGGTAGTATTTTCTATGATACTATCTCCAAAACTTTCTCTTTTACTTTCGAGTATTTCTTTTAGATTTTTTTGAGCTTTTTCACTCTCCTCAAACGAAGTTATTTTGGGAGTATGCAACACATCTTTGAATGTTCCAATACTATTAACCCCTGTTATTTTTATTCGTTTAGCTGGTTTTTGCTCTTTTTCTTCCCTCTGCTCATTATTATCAATACAGTTATTCTGAGGGATATTCGATGAATTCCCCCCAGATAAAAATATTGCTAATTTGTCTATAAAATCCATTATATCTCAACTTTTGCTATTTCTATACCTGCCCTTTCAAGTAATTCCAAGCCTTCGGTAGAATGGTAATTATCGCAATACACCACACGCACTATTCCTGCTTGAATAATAAGTTTTGAACATTCGATACAAGGCGAAGACGTAACATACAGAGTAGCACCAAGACTATTGTTGTTTGATTTTGCTACTTTTGTAATAGCGTTTGCCTCTGCGTGAAGCACATAAGATTTAGTCTTGCCAGTTTCGTCCTCACAAATATTCTCAAATCCTTGTGGAGTACCGTTGTATCCGTCCGAGATAATCATTTTGTCTTTGACTATCAATGCTCCTACTTGTCTGCGAACGCAATACGAATTTCCTGCCCAAATCTTTGCCATTTTTAGGTAACGCACATCTAACTGACGCTGTTTTTCTTCCAAGTATCCCATATTTCCTTAGTATAAAAAGTTATTAAAAGGGTAACGACCGCTATGCAGTTCGTATATCATACTATATAAATTCTTTCTGAATTTTTCTAAATTTGTTTTCTGTGCAGCCGATATAAAAATAGTTGGGGTTTGAATTTTTCCCATCCAAGTTTTTTCTATATCCTCCAAACTCAAATTCTCACGAGTAATAGGAGTTAAATCATCTTCTGCCTTAGGTGTATATGTGAATTTGTCAATTTTGTTAAAAACCACAAATACTGGCTTGTCTGCTGCTCCAATATCACACAAAGTTTTGTTTACAACATTGTATTGCTCCTCAAAATCTGGGTGTGAAACATCTACTACGTGCAACAATAAATCTGCCTCACGAACCTCGTCCAAAGTTGATTTAAAAGACTCCACAAGCTGGGTAGGTAATTTGCGAATAAATCCAACAGTGTCCGACATCAAAAACGGAATATTGTCAATTACTACTTTTCTGACAGTTGTGTCGAGTGTCGCAAATAGTTTATTTTCGGCAAGTACTTCACTTTTGCTCACAAGGTTCATCAAAGTAGATTTTCCAACGTTTGTATATCCCACCAAAGCCACACGTACCATACCTGCACGATTGCTACGTTGAGATGCCATCTGACGGTCTATTTTCTTTAAATCTTCTTTGAGTTTTGATATTCTATCACGAATAATACGTCTGTCTGTTTCGATTTCTCGCTCACCGGGACCACGCATACCAATACCACCTCTTTGGCGTTCAAGGTGAGTCCACATACCTGTCAATCGAGGCAGAAGATATTGATATTGTGCAAGTTCTACCTGAGTTTTGGCGTAAGCAGTAGTTGCTCTACTGGCAAAAATATCAAGAATAAGATTTGTTCTATCCAAAATCTTAACTTTAAATTCTGTTTCGATATTTCTGAGTTGTGAGGGAGAAAGTTCGTCGTCAAAAATAGCCAAATCTATCTCGTTTTCTTCGATATATTCTGCAATTTCTGCCAATTTACCCTCGCCAATATAGGTTCTTCGGTTGGCGTTTGCCATTTTTTGAATAAAACGCTTTTGGGTATAAGCCCCAGCAGTTAGAGCCAAAAATTCAAGTTCGTCCAGATATTCATCTACACGTTGTTCGGCTTGTTTATCTCTGACAATCGTAACCAACACACATTTCTCGTTTTCTATTTTTATTTTTGTGTTTTTCTCTATCATATAGTATATACCTAATTTAATTTACTAAGATACATATAATTTATTTTTTTTGCAAATTTGACAAATAAATTCCATTAAAAAAATATTTTTGTCGATAAAAAAACGCTACTTGTCGATAAATATTTGATAAAAACCTATATTTTGTTAAATTTGTGTCTAACGATTACATAAACTAAATTAATATGAAAAAACTATTTACTTTGATTTTGGTTTCCTTCATTTCTTTATCACTTTATGCCCAAAAAAAATCTTTGGACGCAAGTGTATTTGATGATTGGAAAACAGTTGGTCAAACCCAACTATCTGACGACGGTAAGTGGAGTGTTTACGTTGTTAATCCTCAGGAGGGAGATGGCGTACTATATATCCGCAATAATCAAAACGGTGTAGCAAAACAATTTGCAAAAGGTTTTGCCCCAGTGCTTTTCGACAATGGTAAAGCAGTCAAATTTGTTATCAAACGCAGTTTGCAATTAACTCGCCAATACGATATTGACAAAACTCCAAAAAGCAAACAGCAAAAAGATTCTACTGTTATTTTGCGTTTTGATGATATGTTCCAAAAAATATTTGTTGGTGCAAAATCTTTCAAAACAGCTAAGACAGGTTCGGTGGTTGCTTGGTTAGAAGAATATCCAAAAGCTGACAAAAAGCAAGAGGGCGACAAAAAACAAGAGGGCGACAAAAAACAAGATAAAAAAGATGCTAAAAAGCCATATAATATGGGCAAAGCATACAAATTCACTATTCTTGATATTGCTACAAACGAACAAAAAGTTATTGATAGCGTTAGTAAATTTAGTCTTTCAGAAAATGGCAAGACAGTTGTTTACGACAAAATCCATAATGGCAAACGTTGTGTAAATAGTACTGTAATTAGCAAAAAAGGTTTTGCTGATGTGTGTTTGGCAAATATCGACTTAGGAAAAGTTAAAAGTCTGGCACTTAACAAAAAAGGTGATTTATTTGCTTTTTCTGCCACAAAAGATACTACAAAAGTCAAAAAATATGACGTTTACTATGGCACACCAGCTGAAGTATCTGTTGTTGCTTCGAGCTTAGACAAGCAAATGCCTAAAAACTACACTGTTAAAGGAGATTTGAGAATTGACAAAATTGGCAGACTTTTCTTTGGCGTAGACAAAATTGCTAAAATCTATGAGCCTAAAAAAGTCGCAAAAGACCAAAAGTTCACTTTCGACTTGTGGAGTTGGCACGATACACTTTTGCAAACTCAACAAATGGGTACAAGCAAAAGAATGTTAGATGAGCATTACTATACTTCAATGTACAATCCTAAAACAAAACAATGGAGTGTGCTTTCTGATATTTATCAATCTTCGGTTTCTATGCCACGTGTAGAGACTGCACCATTTGCTTTGGTTAGAGATAGTTATAAATATATTTGGTGGTCTTGTATAGATTCTCCAACTGGTACTGACTACTATCTGCTTGACCTTAAAACTTTGAAAAAAGAATTATTGTTTGAGCGTCTTTTGGGTATGGCAACGCTTTCTCCATCTGCAAAATACGTGCTTTATTGGGACGTTAAGACTCAAACTTGGAACTCTTATAATACACTTACAAAAGCTCACAAAGTAATTGCAAAAGATATTAAAAACCCTTTATATAACGAATTGGAAGACAGACCTACATATCCACGTCCTTATGGTATTGTGGGTTGGAGCGATGCTGACAAACGTGTTTATATCAAAGATCGTTTTGATATTTATTCAGTCGATCCAAATGGTGTTGAGGATTCTCAAAATATCACAAAAATTGGTCGTCAAAACAATATTACTTTTGACTTGGCACGTAATTTTGTAGATTACGAAGAGCCTTATTTGAATACAAAAGAAAATCTTTATTTAACATCTTTCAACCAAATTACTCGTGACGCAGGTTTGTACTCAGTCAAAATAGGTAAAGAGCCAGTAAAATTGGTTTCTTCTGCAAATATTTATTCTATCCGTTCAAAAGCCAAAGACAATAACACTATTCTATATACTCGTGAGAGTTATACAGAAGTTCCAAACCTTTGGGTGGCTGATGCGGATAATCTATCTTCTGCAAAACAACTTACAGACATCAATCCACAATCAAAAGATTACAAATGGGGAAGTGTTGAGTTGATGAAGTGGACAGATATGAATGGTGATGAGGTCGAAGGTCTGTTGTATTTGCCAGAGAACTACTCAAAAGACAAAAAATATCCAACTATTGTATATTTCTATGAGCGTAATACTCACACGCTTAACAAATTCCATATGCCACAACCAGCTTGGAGTATTATTATTCCATCTATTTGTGTGAGCAACGACTATGTTGTATTTATTCCAGACGTGAAATATATGGTAGGTCTGCCGGGACGTAGTTCTTACGATGCTATTGTTTCGGGAACTATGGCTCTTATCGAAAGAGGTATTGCCGACCGAGATAAAATTGGTTTGCAGGGTCAAAGTTGGGGTGGATATGCTACAAGTTACCTAATTACTCAAACAGATTTGTATGCTTGTGCTGCACCGGGAGCTCCTGTTTCAAATATGACTTCGGCTTACGGTGGTATTCGTTGGACTACTGGTATGGCACGTTCGTTCCAATACGAACACGGACAAAGTCGTATTGGTGCAACTCCTTGGCAACGTCGTGATTTGTATATCGACAACTCTCCTCTTTTCTTTGCCGATAGAGTAACAACTCCTTGTTTTATACGTCACGATGATGCAGACGAGGCAGTTCCTTGGTATCAAGGTATTGAGTTTTATATTGCTTTGCGTCGTTTGGGCAAACCTGTTTGGTTTATTAACTACAACAACGAGCCTCACAATCTTCGCAACCGTTATGCTCGTAAAGACTTTAACGAACGCTTATATCAATTCTTAGATTTCTATCTAAAAGATACAGATATGCCACGTTGGATGAAAGAGGGTATTCCTTTTTCAGAAAAAGGCAAGGAAATGAAGTTGGATTTAGTAAAAAAATAAAATTATGGCAGATATTTGCATAATGAATTGATTATTAATTACATACTTTATAAGTTTTCTAAAACTACAAGATTTTTAGGTCAATAACCTAAAAATCTTGTAGTTTTTTTTCGTAGTAAAATTTGGTGTTACACTAATTTCATTACCTTTGTAATACACTTAATTAAAAAAAACGAATATGAAAAACATTACAAAATTTATGCTATTTGTAGCAATTACATTTGCTGCTATTTCTTGTTCAAAAGAAAATCAAGATATTGACAAAGCAAATATTGTTGGTACTTGGAATTATTTAACTGCAAGTACAGACGATGGTAAAACTTGGGTAGATGTAAGCTCACTTCAAATTATTGAGAGCTATAAAGAGGATATGACATTTGTTCAAAGTGCAATGGTTGGAGGTCAAAAAATAAACTATTCAGGCACTTATTCTTGGAATGGAAATAAATTACTTCTTGATATCAAAGAAGGAGAACCTAAACAAGTGGTTACTTACACAATATTAGAATTAACTAATTCTCGTATAAAAGTACAAGTTTATGATAAAGTGGAAAAAGTAACCCTTATCTATAAAGGTTCAAAACAATAGTTTAAGAACTTACTCTTTAAAAAACAGCAAGATTTTATTTAGAAATCTTGCTGTTTTTTTATTGTAGAACGAAATATTTAGTTTTTATAAATAAGTATTTGTACTTATAATTTTTTTATGCTAAAAATGTACCTTTGTAGCGAGAATATTATATATTCTTTTAGTTTGACTAATAATAACTTAAAAATTAATACAGTGGATATTTTTGAAAGAATCGAAAGCCATAGTGGTGGCCCTATTGGTCAGTATATGGCACGTAGCCACGGCTACTTTACATTCCCACGTTTGGAAGGACCTATTGCCCCAAGAATGCAATTTAACGGTAGAGAGGTTTTAACTTGGAGTTTGAATAACTACCTTGGTTTGGCAGCTCACCCAGAAGTTTTGAAAGCAGATGCTGATGCAGCAGCTAAATATGGTATGGCATATCCAATGGGAGCTCGTATGATGAGTGGTCAAACTCGTTTCCACGAAGAATTAGAGCTTAAACTTGCTAATTTTGTTGGCAAACCTGATGGTTTCTTGATGAACTTTGGTTATCAAGGTATGGTATCTGTAATTGATACTCTTGTTACAGCAAAAGACGTTATTGTATATGACTCAGAGGCTCACGCTTGTATTATCGACGGTATGCTTTTACACAAAGCAAAAGGCGGTAAACGTTTTGTGTTCCCTCACAACAATATGGAAAACTGTAAAAAACAACTTCAAAGAGCTTACCGTTTAGCTACTGAGCAAGGCGGCGGTGTGTTGTTGATTACAGAAGGTGTATTTGGTATGAAAGGCGACCTTGGTCGTTTGGACGAAATTGTTGCTTTCAAAAAGGAAATTCCTTTCCGTATTTTGATTGACGATGCTCACGGTTTTGGTACTATGGGTAAAACTGGTGCTGGTACAGCAGAACACTTTGGTGTAGCAGACGGTATTGATATTCACTTTGCAACTTTTGCAAAATCAATGGCAGGTATCGGCGGTTTCGTTGCTTCTAAACCAGAAATTATCAATTTCCTACGTTACAACCTACGTTCTCAGATTTACGCAAAATCTCTTCCAATGCCTATGGTTATGGGTGCTTTGAAACGTTTGGAACTTTTGCAATCTCAACCAGAACTTAAAGATAATTTGTGGAAAATCACAAATGCTCTTCAAAGTGGTTTGAAAGCAGCAGGTTTGGAAATTGGTGTTACTCAATCTCCTGTTACTCCTGTTTATATGAAAGGTGGTGCTGAGGAAGGCACAAACCTTGTAGTAGAATTGCGTGAAAAATACGGTATTTTCTGTTCAGTTGTAGTTTATCCAGTTATCCCAAAAGACGAGATTATTTTGCGTCTTATCCCTACTGCAATGCATACTTTGGAAGACGTTGAATACACTATCAAATGTTTCAAAGAATGTAAAGGTAAAATGGACGAAGGTTATTATAATAAAGCTGTTCCAGATATGCACATCAAATAGTCAATTTTTATATGACAAAAAAAAGAGGATTTTAAATCCTCTTTTTTTGGTTTCAAGAATTGCCATTTATAGGCAATAAAGGCGTGTTTTTGTTCGCATTATTTCCAAACTAAGCCTTGCGAAAGCTTATTCCATTTTTTCAAATAGCTTGGATTTATTTTTCCTCGTTCGGTAGGTTCAGCGGCGTGTTTGTACTTAGCTTTTCCAAATTTGTATTTCATTTTATCAATCGAACCCGTTACATTTACTCCCATCTTGAATGGTATAGGCGATTTTAATATTGAAATATGGTAGTTAAAAGTATTATCCAAGAAATGTTCCCCACCAACAGCAAGTTTGTAGCGATTTATTTCTAACAAAAAAGGAAATACTTCTATTCTTCCGTCCTCTATTACTACTTGTGCATTTATGTGGTCTATTTTGTTTGATTTCTTTTTCTTGAAGTGTAACATTTTAGCTATTTCTGTAAACTCTTCTCCGTCAAGTAACTTCAAATTTTTACCTTCCAAATTAATAGCACCTTCCACAGAGTCAAGTATGACATTCATTTTAGAATCAAATTTTGCATCTACCGAAAGGTCAAGAGTTACTAAGCCCGACAAAGATTTTATCATTGGCATAAGGGTGTCTATTGTAGGGAGAAGTTGTATAACACTATTAACATCTATTTCATCTGCCTCCAATACAAATCGAGACCTTGCAGATTGATTATCTTTGCAGTCGTATTCGAGAGCAGTGTTGAATTCTGCACCTACGGCACTCATTGCCATACTATTAATAGATATTTGTTGGTTTTTTATTTTCATTAATCCTGAGATATTTCTCATATCCAATTCTTCCATCTTTGCTTTTTTTACGTTAAGTGCAAAATCAAGTTCAAGAATAGATGGTACAACAAATATTTTTGATGTTGAGTCTATGCTTTGTTGTGCTATTTGGGTAGTATCTTCCACATAAAGAGCCATTAATTCGTCAATATCTAAAAAATCAGATTGAAGAGATGAATTAATAATTAAATTTCCTTTTTGTTGATAAGCGTTCCATATATTTGAAGCCCAACCAGTTAAACTAAAATCTGAATTTCCAATCTTGATTAATGTTTTGTCCAACAAAACTTTTGAATTTATCAACTCTAATTTTGAATTTTTCATAAAAATATCCTTTTTGAGCATAGATAATTTAGCAACAAAATTGGTAAATGTAACATTTCCATTGATATTTTTATTAGAATAGTTCGCTTCAATTAATGCATCTGACATTTTGACAGTATCTGTAAGATATCTTAATCCCAAGAATTGAGTGTCAAAATTAGCCTTATATTTGTCTTTTAAAACCTTATAATTTAAAATAAAATCTTTTGCAAACACCTCTGTTGTATCAGAATTTGCCTTTATATTAATACCTCCACATTGTATGTTCCCAATCATATAAGATGTTGAGTCCCCGTTACTTATACCTTCCATCGAAGAGGTTGTTTTGTTAATATGTGCGTAAATTTGGTTTTTGTATGACAAATCCAAACTGTCTAAAAATAAATCTACACTTAGTAGCCCTTTATTGTTGTTTTTTATCTCTGTCCAAATGCTATCGACTGACAAATTGACATATTCTGATGGAATATTAACTTTAACTTTGCTAATTCCAATTTTTGTATCTGCTTGTGTTTTAGCATAGTTCCCTTTGATTATTTCATTTGTATAAAACTTAATTTTTCCGTTAAAATCCATTTGCCCAGACATAGTAACGCTGTCGTGTAGAGGAATAATCTTGCGAATTTCAGAAAGATTTATGGATATTTGCCCATTCAAATCTACTAATGGATTATCTATTAAGTTTGTAACTTTGGTTTTTATATCTACTACCGAATTGCCTGACAGAAATTTTAAATCATCAATTTTGAAATAACTTTTTGGCTTATTGTTATAATCTATATAGAAGTTTGATTCTAAATTAAGTTTGTCAATCGCTTTTGGAAAGCCTTTGTATTGTGCGGCAATATCTTTTAGAATTGCTTTACCTTTGATGATTGGCAAATCATCAAGATTTTTTCTCTTATTTATATTTATGTTTAATTCGACTATTCCAGACGATGAAAACTTCTTGTTTTGACGTGCTATTGACGGTGGAATCATCTTGAAAAAATAGTCAATATTATTGCTTTTTAGATGAGTATCCACATTGAGAGTGTCTTTGCCTAAATATCCACTCATTGTCATTTCAATACCATTTAAATCTAACTTAGTTTTATCTAATCTAAGGGATTTTGTTATAGTATCACCCAAAAGTTCGGTTTCTAATTTAATAGAGAAATCTTTTACAAGTAGATTATTGTCATACCAAAGCAATAGATTATTAATAGAGCTTGTTAGTTGTAAGTTTGATGCTTTTTTGCTGAAATCTCCTTTAAGCAAAAAATTGTAATTGTCTGCCTCTGTGTAGAATTTTGTTTTTCTATTGTCATAGGTAAAATTAGCATTGCTTATAGATATTTTATCCAAAACTACACTTCTTATTTCTATAATATCTTCGTCTTCATCGCTTTGAACTTTTGAGGCATTCTGGAAACTAACGTCCCAGCTTTCAAGTCCAAAAGGCGAAACGTACATATAAATATCTGGGTTTTTTATATCTATTAAGCTGATATTTATTTCTTTTGAGAATATATATTTCCAAGGATTTACAGATATTTCTATTCTGCTAAAATCCAATAAAATATCTTTTTTGTTGATTACAGTGTCTCCCCAAGTACGGTCTAAACTTTCACGAGACATCAATACCCCGTCTTTTAGTATCACAGCAACGTATGGGAAGTTTTGAGTTACATTTACATCAACACTTCCAATTTTTAAATCTGTTTGTAATAGATTTTTTGACAGATTGTTGATTATTGGAGTTAATTTTTGAGGGGTCATATAATAGTTGGCTACTAAACTTGTAGCAACAAAAAGCACTAAAACAAATGCCAATAAAGAAAAGCTAACTATTTTAAAAATTTTGAATTTAGTTTTCATACTCATAAAATAAAAATGTAATAATTACAAACATATAAAAATTTAATAATAAAACATAAAATTTTAGTTTTTATTTTGTTATGTGTACAAAACTTTAATTTCTTAGAAATTTTGCATAAATAATGTAGCGTGCTGGTGTACGT
Source organism: uncultured Rikenellaceae bacterium (assembly GCA_964600025.1). Classification (GTDB taxonomy): domain Bacteria; phylum Bacteroidota; class Bacteroidia; order Bacteroidales; family Rikenellaceae; genus JADFUS01. The sequence goes on from CAZRHJ010000045.1 coordinate 13,216, forward strand.
GAGTTATGAGCATCGACGAAATATACAAGATAGGCGAGTTTGGGTATTAGTAGACCGTACTTTGCTATTGGCTATTTTTATATTTCCGAAATTGCACAAGTTCCTAATAAACTCGTATCTCTTAGGATATTTTGCTGATGGTAATAACGTAGCGTACTGGAGTACGTGAGTTATGAGCATCGGCGTAATATACAAGATAGGCGAGTTTGGGTATTAGTAGACTGTACTTTGCTATTGGCAAAAAAAATAAGAGACTACAAATTGTAGCCTCTTATTAATCTATCTAATAAAATATTAGTTGTTGATTTGAGAGAAGTTCACTGGAACTTGAATCTGCATAGAAACTGGTTTGCCACGTTGTTCAGCAGGAATCCATTTTGGTGATTTCTTCAATACGTCTCTTACTGCGTTAGAAAGAGATTCGTCTGGTGAAACAAGGACTTTAACGTCACGAATAAGACCATCACGACCTACAACGCAAAGTGCTACAACTCTACCAGAAATATTGTTCAATTCAGCAACTGCTGGATATTTTACGTTTTTCTGAACCCAAGTTCTAAATTTGTCAATACCACCACCTAAGAATTGAGGTTCTTTTTCTGCTTTAAATACTACGATATCTTCTTCAAGCATTTCCTCTTCAACTGTTTCGATAGGTTGAATGTCAATTACTGTATTCTCAGTAGCCTCGATGTTAAACATATCCATATTGTCATCAAGTTCCACAGAGTTATCTACTGCTTCAAGTACGTTTGATGTAGCAGCAGGTGTTGCGATTTTAGTAATTTCAGGTTTTGCTGGTTCCTCAGGACGAGTGATTTCAACAAACTGTTCCTCTGCAACTGCAACTTCTGGAGCTACTGCCTCAAATTTTACTTCGCCTTTGTTTACGTTAAACGCTCCAATTGCTAGTAAAAGAGACACTAATAGACCGATAAGACCGAACAAAGACTTTTTGTTCTGCAAATCTGCTTTTGGTGATTTTTTTACTTCCATTATTGTTAATATTTTTAAAGTTTTATTTTCTCTGCTTATTTAGTATAGCTAATAACTTTACAAAAATGCGAAAAATTTTTCAAATAAAAAAACAAACACTAATAAAATTTTATTTTTCTTAAAAAAATATGTTTTTGTAAACTTATTATAAGTAACAAAAATAACAGAATTAATTATGATAAAATATATAAGTGAGTTATTATATTATATACTATTGTTAATAATAAGGAATAAGTGTGAAAAATAATAATTAAATATTTTTTTCGTTCTTTGTTACATAAATACTACCTTTGTAGCAAAATAAGGCAAATATATGGAGCAAGATAAAAGAGAATGGCTTTTTGGTAAAACGTTTAGTCAGATAGAAAATATTGTGTTGGAACTTGGGGCAAAAAAATTTGTAGCCAAACAAATTTGTGATTGGTTGTACAAAAAACAAGTTAATGACATTGAAGAAATGACAAATCTTTCAAAGGATTTTAGAGTGATATTGTCCCAAAAGTATCAAGTAGGCTATGATAATTTTCATAAAGTTGATACTTCGGTTGATGGGACTCGAAAGTATCTTTTTAAAGCGTGTGAGGGTTGTTATATCGAAAGTGCATATATTCCAGACAGAGAGCGTGCAACGCTTTGTGTTTCGTGCCAAGGTGGTTGTCGTATGGGCTGTAAGTTTTGTATGACTGGTCGTCAAAAACTTCAACATAGTCTTTCGAGTGGTGAGATTTTAAATCAAGTGAAATCTATTGAAGAAAGCAACAAGCTAAGTAATATTGTGTTTATGGGAATGGGCGAGCCTATGGATAATGCAGAGGAAGTTTTCAGAACAATCGAAATTTTGACTGCTTCGTGGGGCTATGCTTGGTCGCCTACTCGTATCACTCTTTCGACTATTGGAGTGCTACCAATGGTCAAAAAATATATTGCTGAACACAAATCTCATTTGACAATATCTTTGCATAGTGCTATCCCAGATGTAAGAAAACAAATTATGCCAGTTGAGAATAAATATAGTATAGTAGATATTGTTGCAGAATTGCGTAAACACGACTTTTCGCACCAACGTCGATTGACGTTTAGTTACACTATGTTTAGTGGCGTAAACGATTCTAATTCGGACGCTGACAAAATCTGCGAATTGTTGCACGGTATGGATTGTAGGATAAATCTTATTCCTTTTCACCAAATTCCAGATAGCGATTTAAGACCAACATCTCACGACAGAATAGTTAAGTTTCGTGATTATCTGACTCGAAAAGGATTTATAACAACTATTAGAGCATCGAGAGGAGAAGATATTTTTGCAGCTTGTGGGCTTTTGTCTACAACTGAGAAAGAAAAAAATGTTTAGTTAAGGCTTACTAAAAACGAAACCCGCCTATCTTGTATTAATATTGTCCGCTAAAAACGAAACTCGCCTATCTTGTCTATTTCGCCGATGCTCATA
>CAZRHJ010000046.1:0-14285 GCA_964600025.1 uncultured Rikenellaceae bacterium
AAATATCCAAAAATACCTTGAAGACAATGAAATGGAAATTTTGTCGGGAGAATTTGAGCGTATCCCTATGGATAGAAAAATGCTTGATGAAGAACAAGCCGCAGCAGTCCAAAAACTAATTGATAAATTGGAAGATGATGAAGATGTAAACTCTGTTTACACAAATATGATGACAGCAGAGGAAGAAGAATAGCTTGTGTTCTCTACTAAAATCTAAGCATCTGAATGATAGAAATTAGTGCTGTCCGCTAAAAACGAAACTCGCCTATCTTGTCTATTTTGCCGATGCTCTGCTTCACGTACGCCAGTACGCTACGTTATATATGCAAAATAGTCTAAGAGATCCGAATTTATTGGGAACTTGTAAGATTTCGGAAAGATAAAAATTTCAAAAATCATTTTTCCAAGCCCTTCGTAAATTAAAACACTGTAATGGATTATCGCTTAATCCATTACAGTGTTTTTTAAAATTTTTACCAGACAGCAATAAAAAAATAAGGAAAGGGATTTTTCCCTTTCCTTATTTAATTTTTAGTTATAAAACTATTTTTTGTATAGTTTAGATTCTACTTCCTCTTTTGAAATGTTTTTTGTACAGAAGAACCAATCGTAGCATTTCATATCACCAGCTTTGTTTTCCATACGCTCTTTTGCAACACCGCAAGTTCCTGCTGGTGGAACAATAACCTCGTCACCTGGTCTCCAATCTGCTGGAAGAGCCACTCCAAAATTGTCGGTAGTTTGAAGTCCCATTAATACACGTTTGATTTCGTCAAAATTACGTCCCAAAGAAAGTGGATAGTACATAATTGTACGAACGATACCTTGTGGGTCAACAAAGAACACTGCTCTAACTGCTGCTGTTGTGCTTTGTGCAGGTTGAATCATACCATATAACTTAGCAACTTTCATTGAAATATCGTCGATAAGAGGGAACTTAACCTCAATACCTTTCATTCCTTTGTATTCTATTTTTTCTTTGATTGTACGCAACCAAGCGATGTGGCTATGAAGACCATCTACTGACAAACCTACAAGCTGACAGTTTAAATCTTCAAATTCTTGTGCCATTTTGCCAAATGTCATAAACTCCGATGTACAAACAGGAGTAAAGTCTGCTGGGTGGCTAAAAAGAATAGACCATTTACCACTATAATCAGAAGGGAAATTAATAGTTCCCTGAGTTGTGTTTGCTGTAAATTCAGGTGCTTTTTCGCCAATTCTTGGCATTGCATAAAATTCTTGATTTTCCATAATATTATTTTTTAGTTGTTAATAATTATTTTTATTTATTTCGTACTGCAAATATACTATGCAAATATCATTCCTAACAAATTGATTTTCAAATACAATTATCAAAAAAAGTTATAAATGCCTCAAACCTATCTATCTATGCCATTTCTCGACAATACTCCATTTTGATAGTAGTGTTTTATTTCTTGCACTTCGCTTACCAAATCCGCATATTCATACAATTCTTCGGGTGCATATCTTCCAGTAATTATAAGTTCGCAGTTTGTGGCTTTGTTTTTCATTATTTCGATAACTTGCTGAGTTGTTATTAGTTTGAAAAAAATTGCAATAGTTATTTCGTCCATAATAACCACGTCGTATTCACCGCTAAGGATTATTTTTTTTATTTTTTCCAACCCAATTTGAGCTAAATCTATGTCTTCTTGTTCTGGTTCACGACTAATAAAACAATCACGACCGTACTGTTCTATTTTTATTGTGTCAAATTTGTTTTCAATTTGTGTTTCATTGTATTTCATACTTTTTACAAATTGACCTACATACACACTTTTACCACTGCACAATGCTCTCAAAGCTAATCCAAATGCCGCAGTAGTTTTTCCTTTCCCATTTCCAGTATAAATATGAATATATCCTCTATCCATTTTTGATAAAATTTTAATTACATTTGTACAAATATAATCATTAAAATACATATATGTCCAAAAAAGCTGTTTTTAATTGGAGCGGAGGTAAAGACTCTGCACTTGCTCTCTACAAAATACTTCAAAATCCAGAATATGAGATAATTTCTTTGCTTACGACCATAAACAAAGAAAAACAATCTTCGACAATGCATAATATTCCTACTAAACTACTACAAGAACAAGCAAAAAGTATTGGGATACCTATATATATAGTCGAAATTGGTTCGAATGCAGGAATGTGTGCATATAATGATGCAATGCAAAAAGCTGTAAATCACTTTATAGCCCAGGGAGTGAAACATTTTGTTTTTGGAGATATTTTTTTGCACGATGTGCGTAGTTATAGGGAACAACAACTCTCGCCATACGGAATAGAAGTAATAGAGCCTTTGTGGGACAAAACCACAAAACAAATTATTGAGGAATTTTTGGAAAGTGGGCTTAAAACTGTAATAACAACTACAACAGCCTCAGAACTTGACGAAAGTTATATTGGCAGAATATTAGACAGAGAATTAATCAATAATTTACCAAAAGAGTGTGATGTGTGTGGTGAAAATGGAGAATATCACACTTTTTGTTTTGACGGAGGAATGTTTTCCTATCCTGTAAAATTTACTCTCGAAGGGTCTTATAAATATTGCAACACTATAAAGTTGGATACTGGCGAAGAAAAAGAATATTGTTATTGGAGTGCTAAATTAAAATAATCAAAAAGGACTTAGTCCTTTTTGATTATTAAATAGTTTTTTATTCTTCAAAGATTTCAATTTTTTGGATATGGTCGCCTGCTCGAACATCATCAATCACGTCAAGTCCTTCGTAAACTTTGCCAAAACAAGTGTGAACCCTATCTAAGTGTGAAGTATTTGTGCGACTGTGGCATATAAAAAATTGTGAGCCACCAGTGTCTTTACCTGCGTGAGCCATAGAAAGAACTCCTCTGTCGTGATATTGGTTTCCGCCAGATGTTTCGCATTTGATTGAATAACCGGGGCCACCGCAACCATTTCCTACTGGACAACCGCCTTGAATTACAAAATCTGGAATCACACGATGGAATGTCAAACCATCATAGAACCCATCATTTGCTAATTTGCAGAAGTTTTCAACAGTTCCGGGAGCGTCTTTTTCATAAAATTCAACTAACATTGTACCTTTGTCAGTTACTATCTTTGCCTTTTTCATTTCTTAAATATTTAAAATTATTATATGCAAATATACCTTTTTTTATTTATTTTGACTAATTTTGAGGAAATTATTTAGTAAAATGAGCAAAATAGGAGAGTATAAATTCAGACTACGTAGTCATAATGTAGATTTTACTGGCAGAGCCTCTATGAAAACTTTGTCAGAAATAGTGCTTTATTGTGCGGGAGAGAATGCCAAAGAAAATGGTTTTGGTATAGACGACTTGCAGAAAATGGGAATAACTTGGGTACTTGCACGATTGAGTATCAGAATGAAATATCTTCCAAAGTTTGGTGAAAACATAAGTGTTGAAACGTGGATTTCGAGTGTTACAGGTCATTTATCGGAACGAAAAATGCTTGTTTACGACCAGAACAAAGAAATTATAGGTTATGCCTCTACAATGTGGGCAGTGATTGATGTGAAAACTCGAAAGGCTATTCAACAAAGTCAAGCTGAAATTTTTGGAGATGTTGTTGTGGAGCGAGATTTTGAGATTGAGGACAGCGACAGAGTGCGTTGCCTAAATTCAATAGAGATTGCCAAACACAAAGCCACTTATAGTGATTTAGATATAAATCGCCACGTTAATAGTTGTAAATATATAGAATGGATACTTAATACTATTGATTTAGAAATGCTTGAAAATCGTCCTTTTTATGGCGTTTTGGTAAATTATCAGTATGAGGTATTGTACAACGAAGTTGTTTCGATACGCAAAAACGAAAAGAAAGAATTTCATTGGGATATTTTTAACGAGAGCCAAAATAATGCTGTTAAGTTTAGGTTTTGGGATAGCCCATACGAACATCAACAAAATTAAATATATGAAAAAATTAAACTTTATAATCCTTGCATTGTTTTTTTGTGTAAATATTGCGTTTAGTCAAGTTGCGTTTAGTGGCAAAGAATTTACAGTAGATTTTTCGCAAAAGAATTACAAATACGAACAAAAAGATATTGTATATAAAAGTGTTTATGGTTTGGAGCTGAAATTAGATATTTTGGCAGACAAAAATGCTCCTCAAACAGCACCAGTCCTTTTGTATGTTCACGGAGGAGATTGGGATAAAGGCAATAAAGCTGAGATTTTTAGACCCAAAGTTGAACAAATTATACATCACGCTACAAAATTGAATTATAGAGTAGTGTCGATAGATTATCGTTTGTGCCGTCCCGAAACGCCTGTTTATTGTGCTATTTCGGACGTGAAAGATGCAGTTAGATGGGTCAAAAAAAACGGTGAAAAATATGGTCTTGATGCTTCGCATATTGTGTTGATGGGAACAAGTGCAGGAGCACACCTATCTATGATGGCAACATATAGTTCTGACGAAGAGTATTTAGGAGTTAAATCCTTGGCAGAATATAGTTCTCAGCCTACAAAACTTATAGAATGTTATGGTCCAGTGGAGGTTCATCGTACATTTAGATTTCAGACTGGAATGACGACTCAAATTGCTCGTTGGTTTTTTAATAAAACTCTTTACAAAGATTTTGTTGATATTTCTTATGATTTCTCAGGGCTTAAATATCCAACATACAGAGGGGATTTGCGTAAATATATGAAAAAATATTCTGTAAATTCTATTAAAAACCCTCGTAAAGTTGAAACTTTGATTTTGCACGGAACATCAGACTTTGTTGTTCAAGCCAACAATGCTCGTGTACTAAGAAAATATTTAAGCAAAAACAATATTTCTCATACTATTTCGTTGTACAAAAAAGTAAAACATAGTTTTGTAAAAGCAAATGATGATGATATGGCAGATATTATCAATAAATGTGAAATATTTTTAAAACATTAATATATGAAAAAACAACTATTACTATTATTTACAGTATTCTTGTGCAGTTCAGCTTTTGCACAAATGGATACTATCTACACAGCAGGTAAAAAAATTGCGTGTAGTGTTAAAGAAATTTCAGAAAACACTGTTAGGTTTACGTATCCAAACGAAGATTTAATGAATTCGCTTAACTACAATATTATCGAAAAAATAGTATTTAAGAGTGGTCGTGTACAGACTTTTGCAAATGCAATGGCTTATAGAAATCTAACAAGTCCCGAAGATTACGAGAAAATCACTATGGCTCAACTTGAATCGGAGATTAAAGGTCTTTACAAATTGGGAGAAACAAATGCAAAGGCAAAGGGAACAACTGAATTTTCAAGTCAGGAGCGTGTGAAACAACGTGCAATGAAAAAACTTAAACAAAAAGCAGCTATGATGGGCGGAAATGTGATTTATATGCTAAATATGCGTCAAGCTGGAAATACAAGTTCTTGGTCTGTGTTGTTTGGCACATCAACTTCTGCTGAAACAAGTCTTACAGGTATTGTATATACAAATGCACTTCCAAGCGTTGAGAAGTTTAAATCTAAGTTTGCTAACGAATCTAATTATAGAGCAACTACATACTACAAATTAGGTAATAGTGATGCAGACTATACAGTTTCAAATACCGACAAAGATTTGCATATCTCTAATATCAATTACGAGAATGGTTATGTAAATATTTCTGGCAGACTTGACGGCAAGGAATTAGAATTCAAGGTTTCTTATGTAAACGATAATGATTTCCATATTTATTATTTCACAAAAAATGCAATTATAGCATACAGAATAGAGAAATAAAATAGATTAAAACATAGTAAAGGCTGTACAATTAGATTTGTACAGCCTTTATTTTTTGTTCATTGCCCTTTATGGCAATGAATGGGTTATTTCTTAGGTTCAAGCACAATAAATGGAACTATCATCTCTTCCATCGAAACTCCTCCGTGTTGAAATGTCCTACTATAATATTTCACGTAGTGATTATAGTTGTTTGGATAGGCAATAAAGTCATTGTTACAAGCAAAAATATATGTCGAAGACAGATTTGATTTTGGTAAAGCAACTGCCTCTGGATTTGTTATTTCAAAAACATCTTTTGGATTGTAATTTAAGTTTCTACCAGTTTTGTAACGAAGATTTGTTGTAATATCTCTTTCTCCTATCACTTTTACCGCATTATTTACTTGAATTGTGCCGTGGTCAGAAGTAATAATTACTGTTTTGCCCATTGCCGAGAAATTCTGTATCATTGTGTAAAGTTCAGAATGTTCAAACCAAGACGCTGTTAGCGAACGGAACGAACCCTCGTCGTCTGCCAATTCTCTAATCAATTCTGTGTCTGTACGAGCGTGAGATAGAATATCCAAGAAATTATAGATAATAACCGAAAAATCATTGTTTTTAAGACGTGAAAGATTATCCAACAGTTTGCGAGCATTTTCGGGTTTAATTAGCTTATTGAAAGAAGATTTATATTTTTTGCCAAAAGTGCTTAGCTGTCTATTCAAAAAATCTTCTTCGTATTTGTTTTTGCCGCCCTCCTCGTTGTCGTTCAACCATTTGTCTGGCAAAAGTTTGTCCATAGCCAGTGGAGTTAGACCCGAGAAAATAGCATTACGTGCATACTGTGTTGCAGTAGGCAGAATAGAACAGTAGAAATCTTCTTTTGCTATCATAAAATATTGTGTAAACTTGTTTCGTATAGACAACCACTGATCATAGCGGAAATTATCTATCAACAAAAACACAACTTCCTTGCCTTCGTCAACTATTGGAAAAACTCTGTTACGCATAAGCGTGTGCGACAAAAGAGGTTTGTTTTCTGTTTTGTCGTTAAACCAATCCTGATAATTATTTTTTATGAATTTTACAAATTGGTTATTTGCCTCCGTTTTTTGATACTGCAAAATCTCTTTAACGCTATTGTCTGTTGAGTTAGACAGTTGAATATCCCAGCTTACAATTTTTTTGTAAATAGAAATCCATTCCTCAAAAGTTCTTGCATAGTTCATATCGTTAGATATTTGATTGAATGCAGAACGATAGTCAGAAGTGGTTACTTCGTCGTATAACTCTTGTTTGTGTACGTTTTTTTTGATAGACAAAAGTACTTGATTAGGGTTTACTGGTTTGATTAGGTAATCTGCAATTTCTGCCCCAACTGCACGGTTCATAATATTCTCTTCCTCACTTTTTGTAACCATAACAATAGGTGTAGTAGGAGAAATCTCTTTTAGTTTTGGCAATGTTTCAAGTCCAGTCATACCCGGCATCATCTCGTCCAAAATAATCAAATCATAGTGATTTTGCGAAACTTGGTCGAGTGCATCATAACCGTTATTACATTTGTCAATTTCGTAACCTTTATTTTGAAGAAATAGAATATGAGGCTTCAAAAGTTCAACCTCATCGTCTATCCATAGGATTTTTATATTCATAGTCTAAGTTTTTACGGAGTAATTGTATATATTGCTAACTAACAGTGCAATTAATTTATTATGTACTAAGGCATAAATGTAGCTAAAAAAACTGTATTATACAAAAAAAACTGTATATTTGCAGTAGAATAAATTTTGAATAAGAAATGGTTCTACAAATACTCCTATTTATAGCACTTATTGCACAGATAGTTGCTGCTATTACGGCTATTCGTTTGGCAACAAGGACAAAATTCAATGCAGCGTGGATTTTATTCTTTTTGGCAATAGTGTTATTGTCTTATCAGCTTATCGGCGAAATATTTAAGGTTATCCAAGAAAAACCACTTTCATACAAGCCTTTTGCTCTGTGGAGTACTGTAATTCTTTCGCTTTGTGTGGCAATAGGAATTTTCTATACTCGCAAGATAATTGACTATATCGAAACAATCAATCGCCAACGAACACTTACGGAACGCAGACTACTAAACACAATTATACTTACGGAGGAGAAAGAACGTCAGCGATTTTCAAAGGATCTTCACGACGGCTTAGGCCCATTGCTTTCGAGTGCAAAAATGTCTTTGTCAGTGCTAAATTCTATCGAAAAGGACAAACAATCCAAAGAAATAATTGACAATACTGCCTATGTAATAAACGAGGCTATCAAAGGACTAAAAGATGTGTCTAATAATATTAGTCCAACTATTCTTCTGAATTTTGGGCTTTCGAGAGCAATGAATAACTTTGTATCAAAACTCACTTTGCCAGAGACTATGAATATAGATTTTTCGAGCAATGTAAAAGAAAAACGATTTGACTCAAATGTAGAAACTGTATTTTACAGGGTGGGTTGTGAGATGATAAATAATGCAATTCGCCATTCAGAAGCCAAAAATATCTTCGTGTCGATAGAATTGTGGGGACACAAACTGTTAATGAAAGTGCAAGATGATGGAATAGGTATCCCTATTGAGAAATTTGAAGATGAAGGAATGGGAATGGGATTAAAAAATATTGTTTCTCGTATTAATTCGCTTGATGGAACCGTGGAATTTGCCGAAACTGAAATCGGTACAAAAATAATTGTAAAAGTAATAGTGTAGTTATGGAATATAAAAAAGTAGTACTGGCAGACGACCATACATTGTTTCGCAATGGACTTAAATTCTTGATAAACAGTAAAGAAGATTTTAAAGTTTGTTGTGAAGTATCGAATGGTGTTGAATTACTTGCTGAACTCGAAAAAGAATCTTATGATATTGTTCTTTTGGATATATCTATGCCAGAAATGGACGGATTCGAAGCTGCTGCCATAATCAAAGAAAAATATCCAAACTTGCCAATTATAACACTTTCGATGTTTGGCGAAGAGGAATATTATTTTAAAATGGTCGGAATAGGAGTTAAAGGATTTTTATTGAAAAATTCGGATTTTGAGGAGGTATACAATGCTCTTGTAACTGTAAGTGCTGGTGGCACATATTTCTCACAAGAATTATTAGTTAATTTGGTTAATAATTTTCAATATGCAGCAACTAATACAGAAGATGATGAGGGGGAAAATTCTTTGTCGGATAGAGAAAAAGAAATCTTGGTATTGATATGCAAAGGGTTATCTAACAAAGAAATTGGGGAGAAACTTTTTATCTCAAAACGAACTGTCGATAAACACCGTGCAAATATTCTGACAAAGACAAATTGTAAAAACACTGCCAACTTAGTTGTTTATGCAATTACTAATAATATAGTGGTATTATAATTTTTGTGTATTTTTCGGAAACTTTTTTTATACTTATCTTGGTAAAATTTTCTTTATAAGTATAACAATTTGCTGTAAGTGAATTATATTTTCACAAATTGTTGTAAAATCGAAAAACAGACACTAAATTTGCAAAGGTTACAAAATAGATTTAGAACTAATTATATTTAAATTAATAAACTATGAGCAACATTTTCAGTTCTTCTATCGGGAAGAAATTACTAATGAGTTTATCAGGATTATTCTTGGTAATCTTCTTGTTGGTTCATCTAACTGCCAATTCTTGCATATTCTTTGGCGAAGATGCATTCAACACAGCGTGTGCTGTAATGAGCTATATGGGACCTATTGTTCCTATCTTAGCAGCAGGTTTTTTGGTTCACATTGCTTATGCGTTTATTCTTACATTGAAGAATAACAACGCTCGTCCTGTGAAATACAAAAGACACGAACAATCAAACACATCTACTTGGGAATCTCGTAATATGTTTGTATTGGGATTAATCGTATTTGGTATCTTGATTATGCACCTTTCTGACTTCTGGGCAAAAATGCAGTTAGTAGAATGGATGGGTGGACACGTTGATAACCCATACGAGATTGTTAAAGCAAAACTTACAAACCCTATTTTCGCAGCTATTTATATAGTATGGGTAATCGCTTTGTGGTTCCACTTGCGTCACGGTTTCTGGTCAGCATTCCAGTCAGTAGGTTTGAGCAATCAAATCTGGATTAAACGTTGGAAATGTGTAGCTAAGGTATATGCTGCTTTGGTTGCTATTGTTTTCATCGCTATTCCTATTTTCTTTATTGTAAAATACGGCTGTGGTTGTTAATCACACATTTTTTACTAATTATTAAAACATAATTAATATGAGTTTAGAATCAAAAATTCCAGCAGGGCCATTAGCCGAAAAATGGAGTAAACATAAAGCCGATATTAAAGTAGTTAGCCCTGCTAACAAACGTAAATTGGATATTATTGTAGTTGGTACAGGTTTGGCTGGTGCTTCTGCAGCTGCTTCACTTGGTGAGCTTGGCTACAATGTTAAAATTTTCTGCATCTCTGACTCTCCACGTCGTGCACACTCTATTGCTGCACAGGGAGGTATCAATGCTGCTAAAAACTATCAAAACGATAATGACTCTGTTTATCGTTTGTTCTATGATACTATCAAAGGTGGCGACTATCGTGCACGTGAGGCAAACGTTTATCGTTTGGCTGAGGTGTCTAACGCTATTATCGACCAATGTGTTGCACAAGGTGTTCCTTTTGCACGTGATTACGGTGGTTTGCTTGACAACCGTTCATTTGGTGGTGCTCAGGTATCTCGTACTTTCTATGCACGTGGTCAAACTGGACAACAGCTTTTGTTAGGTGCTTACGCTGCTCTAAACCGTTCTATCCACAAAGGTAACGTTAAATGTTACACTCGTACTGAGATGTTGGATTTGGTTATGATTGACGGCAAAGCTCGTGGTATCATTACTCGTAACTTAGTAACTGGTGAAATCGAACGTCACGGTGCTCACGCAGTATGTATTTGTACTGGTGGTTATGGTAACGTGTTCTTCCTTTCTACAAATGCAATGAACTCTAATGGTTCAGCAGAGTTGCAAGTTTACAAAAAAGGTGCTAAATGGGGTAACCCTTGTTTCACTCAGATTCACCCAACTTGTATCCCAGTTCACGGTACTCAACAATCAAAACTAACTTTGATGTCTGAGTCTTTGCGTAACGATGGTCGTATTTGGGTTCCTAAGAAAAAAGAAGATGTTGATAAACTTCGTAGTGGTGCTATCAAAGCTTCTTCTATCAAAGAAGAGGACAGAGATTACTATTTGGAGCGTAGATACCCTGCATTCGGTAACCTTGTACCTCGTGACGTTGCTTCACGTGCTGCAAAAGAGCGTTGTGATGCTGGTTTTGGTGTAAACAAAGAAGGTTTAGCAGTATTCTTGGATTTCTCTGCTGCAATACAGCGTTTGGGCAAAAATGTTATCGAACAACGTTATGGTAACTTGTTCCAAATGTACGAGAAAATCGTTGACGTAAACCCTTACGAAGAGCCAATGATGATTTATCCAGCTGTTCACTATACTATGGGTGGTATTTGGGTTGATTACAACTTGATGACTACTATCCCAGGTCTTTACGCACTTGGTGAGGCTAACTTCTCTGACCACGGTGCAAACCGCTTGGGTGCATCTGCACTTATGCAAGGTTTGGCTGACGGTTACTTTGTTATCCCTTACACAATCGGTGATTATCTTTCTCACGAAATTCAAACTCCTAAGATTGATACTAACCGTCCTGAGTTCGAAGAGGCTGAAAAAGCTATTAAAGCAAAAATCAATAAAATCTTCTCTATCAAAGGTAAACAATCTGTTGATGATATTCACAGAAAACTTGGTCTTTGTATGTGGGACAATGTTGGTATGGGTCGTACAAAAGAATCTTTGGAAACTGCTGTTAAACAAATTGCAGAAATTAAAAAAGAATTCTGGTCTGATGTATTTGTACCTGGTGAGGCTAATGACTTCAACCAAGAGCTTGAAAAAGCACTTCGTTTGGCAGACTACTTAGAGATTGGTGCACTTATGGCACGTGACGGTATCAACCGTAATGAGTCTTGTGGTGGACACTTCCGTTTGGAATACCAAACTCCTGAGGGAGAAGCACTTCGTGATGACGAACACTACAAATATGTATCTGTTTGGACTTACACTGGCGAGGACAACGAACCAACAATGGAAAAAGAAGAGCTTAATTTTGAATATATCAAAGTTGCACAACGTAACTATAAAGAGTAAAAGGAAAGAATTATGGATTTAACATTAAATATTTGGCGTCAAAAAAACGCACAAGATAAGGGATGTTTCAAAACCTATCAGGTAAAAGACATCTCTGAGGGTAGCTCTTTCTTGGAGATGCTTGACATCTTGAACAACGAGCTTATTCACAAAGGCGAAGAGCCAGTTGCTTTTGACCACGACTGTCGTGAAGGTATTTGCGGTATGTGCTCATTGCATATTAACGGCCGTTCACACGGACCTGACGAAGATATTACTACTTGTCAGTTACATATGCGTAAGTTCAAAAATGGCGATACTATCACTATTGAGCCTTGGAGAAGTGCTGCATTCCCAGTTATTAAAGACTTGGTTGTAAACCGTAACGCTTTCGAAGAAATTCTTCGTGCTGGTGGTTTCATCAATGTAAATACTGGTGGTGTTCCAGATGCAAACGCAATTCCTATTCCAAAAGCAGACGCAGACGACAGTATGGACGCTGCAAGCTGTATTGGTTGTGGTGCTTGTGTTGCTACTTGTAAAAACGGTTCTGCAATGTTGTTTACTTCTGCAAGAGTATCTTCACTTGCTAAACTTCCACAAGGTAGAATTGAGGCCGCTCGTCGTGCTAAGGCAATGGTTGCTAAAATGGACGAACTTGGTTTCGGTAGCTGTACAAACACTGGTGCTTGTGAGGCAGAATGTCCTAAGAGCGTTTCTATCTCTCACATTGCTCGTATGAACCGTGAGTTCCTATGTGCAAAATTCCAAGACTAATCTAATTAGACTATAATACTAAAAGGCGGTGAATTTCACCGCCTTTTTTATGCTTTATTTTTACAAGACAGCAATGATTTTTATGTATGCCAAACAATTAGTATAAAAGATTATCTATGCCAATTTATATTTAAATTAATACTTATATTTGTTTAAAAATGTTTTTTATTGTAACTTTGCAGTCTAAATATTTATTTTTATTATGAAAAATATAACTAAAAGAGTTTTCTTGTTAGTATTTTCTATGTTACTAACAATGTTTGTTTCTTGTGAGAAAGGAAATAATACTGAGAATGATAAAGCTGATTACGGAACAGTCTCTGTATCTGTAAAAAATATTTCAAAAGCTACTTCGTTTGATAATACAATTACAGGTCTTACAGCAACTTGTGTTAGAGCCTTAGGAGATAATTATGTGGCTGTAAGTTTCCACGGTCGTAAAGGTGAAGAATCTGGGCTTGTTCAGATAATTAAGTATAACGAAGATAATACTTATAACGTAGTTTCTGAACTTAACACATTGAACGCACGTGTCAATGTTATTGAAACAGATAAAAACAAAACGATTTTTATAGGTTTTGATGCACGACAAGATTATTCTGGCGTTTCTGCTATTGAACTTCAAAACGACTATACTTTTTCGCAAAATTTGAAAGAATTAAAGCCTCTTCCAATTAGTGGTATTTCTATTAATGGTTTGACTTATTCTACAAAACACAACAAATTGTGGGCAGCAACTGGTAGATATATGAACAATACGTTTGAAATGGCAGCAGGTATATGTAAATTAGATTACCAAAATTCAGTGCTTAAAATTATGCATAAAGGGCTTAATTCTCAATATGTCAGAGGTAGATGGGTTGATTATAATGACGGTGATGCGTTGATTTTATACTTTGCAAGTCCAGATAAATTTGGTTCTACTGCTTGGAGAAAACCAGTCCTTAGATATTTTGATAATATCGAACAATACATTAATGGTTACGATTGGGCATTTAAAGAAAATCCTTTAATCTCAACAGTTTTGGACGAAACTATTATGCAAAATAAGAATACCTGCCGAATTTACAAAAAAGAAAATCAAACACTATTGTTTGCTTGTACTGATAAATTAGCCGTATATAACAAAATTGACAATAATGCAACACTTGCTAATACAATCAATAAAGGGACTCACTATGTAGATTTCAATGAAAATATTTTATATGCTGCTCACTCAACAGACGGCGTATATAAATACCAAATTGAAGATGACGGAAGCCTAACAAGAATGGGTAAATTTGTAAGCAATATTTTGACAGAATCAAACACTAATTGTTCTGCTAATTTTGTGATTTATAATAATGGTAAAATTTTTGTAGCTTATGGATATGCTGGATTAGTAATATTGTCCGATTCAGATATTAAATAACACATATCGCAAGTTTAAATATTATTGAACTGTATAATACAGTAAAAGTAATTCTATAAAACCGAAACGCCTTTTTAACGTTTCGGTTTTTTAATATATAGTACTGTCCGCTAAAAACGAAACTCGCCTATCTTGTCTATTTCGCCGATGCTC
>CAZRHJ010000047.1:0-3327 GCA_964600025.1 uncultured Rikenellaceae bacterium
CTCTCTAAACTTTTTGCATAATTATTTTGCTCCACCTATTTTCTGGATTGATCCTAATTTTCTTGCTCCACCTATTTTCTGGATTGATCCATTTTTTCGTGGTGGATACTTGGGAGATTATGGAAGTTTTGGGCAAAAAAAAGCGATGAAAAATCATCGCTTTTTGTGATCCAGCTGGGGCTCGAACCCAGGACCCCAACATTAAAAGTGTTGTGCTCTACCTGCTGAGCTACTGAATCGTTGTTTTATTAAGACGATGCAAAGATACTGCTTTTTTGTTACAATCCAAATTTTATTTGACTTTTTTTTAATCTATTTTTAGTGATTTTTTCTAAGTTGTACAATATTAATTTGTTAGGTTTAGTAAATTATCCTTTGCAAATTTTTATAAAGTCGCAATAATCACATTTTTTTGTGCTTTTGGTTCTTTCGATAGTAGTATTTTCTTTGTCCAAAATCTCTGAAATTACATTTTTAGTGTATTCTTCAAACTCTTCGCTCACTTCGCTGTATTCATTTAGTTCTTTTCTTGCAATGGTTAGTTTGCGAGAATATTGGGGATTTGTCATCTCTCGTGCGAAAAACAATGATGGGCATACATTGCGATTTTGCTCTTTTTGGTACATATAACAATATAATAAACTTTGAAAAATTGGTTTGTAGTCAATGTCGTTTTCTTTGCTGAAAACAGTTTCTAAGTTTGCGACCGAAGATGTATTTTTGCCTGTTTTGTAGTCTGTTATGTAGTCTATATTTCCTATGCTTTCCAATCTGTCAATTATACCAAATAGTTTAATGTTTTTTCCGTTTATATCTATTGATGAACTTATTTTTTTTTCACATTCTATAATCATAAAATCCTCATTCGAGTGAATGTCATAATTAATTACATTTTTGATATAGTTTTCCAAATATGATTTAGTAGATATTATATTTCCATTGTTTTGGTTGTCAGGCATTTCTTGCTCAAACCACTTGTCTATGGAATCTTTGATAATAGAAGACGAAACTATGTTTTCTAGTATCTTAACGTTATAGGGTTTTACAGTTTTTTCTATTTGTTTATAAATATCCTCTAATATTTTGTGGATAATCGAACCGAAATCTATTGCAGAAACTTCTGCCTTGCTCTCTTTTTCGACCCAAAGTCCGTAGATATGAGTATATGTGAATTTTGCTTGACAATATATCCAGTCAGCAATTTTTGACGGAGAAAGAGTTTTTTTATTGTTTATTATTTTATCTATAAACTCAAAAAATGCCTCGTCCTTTTGTAAAGTTTTTTCAGTTTTCTGAGGATTTATTTTTATCGAAACAGTTTTGTTTTGCAGTTGGTGGACTCTTTCGTAGCGAAGTTGTGATATAAAACGGCTTTCTTCCCCATTTTTAACGCCTTCTGTCGAAGAACAGTAAACAAGTTCGATATTACAAGCCCTCTGGATTAAACGGTAGAAATAATAGCTATACATTGCCTCTTGGTATGTGCGTGTGGGTAGTCCATATCCAAATCTTAGGTTTTGGGGGATAAACGACGAACGAACACTCGATGAAGGGTAGTTTTCATCAGTAAGCGACAGTACAAGTACATTTTCAAAATCTAAGTTTCGAGTTTCCAAAATTCCCATTATCTGAATACCAATAAGAGGTTCACCCATAAACGAAACATTTGTGTTTTGTAAATGTTGTCTTAGGGTGGATATAAGTATGTTATTAGATATTTCTATACCTGTTTTGTCGAATGTGCCAAGAGTGTGGATTATTTCTTTTTGCAATCTTGCCAAAAATTCTATCTGAATGGCAGAAATATTTTCGCTCGAATTGTAATATTCTCCAATCTTTGAAATAGATTCTTTGAGGTATTCACCTATCTTAGAATTGTCGCTAATTCTGAAAATTTCAGAGATTATTCCGATTTTGCTTATTTGTGTACAATCCCAATAAGAACTCTTATTGTCGCTATTTTCTTGTTTGAACTTTTCGATAATACACAAATCTTCCTCACTGAAACCTACTTTTATATTTGTGTGGTTAAGAATATCAAAAATATCTTTTTTATAGAATTTATTTTCTTTTCTGTTTGTGTAAATATGAATAATATACTCAAAAAGAGCATATACGGGAGTTAGTCTAAGCGGATAACCTGCTGTAATGTTAAAATGTTCAATTTGAGGGGGAATAGAGTATAGCACAGGAAGTAGTAGAGATTCGTCTGTAAGGACAATCGCTGTTTCTTTACCTAATTTCTTGCCTTGTTGCTGGGCTGTTGTGTAACAATCCTCCAAAAAGTTCCAAACTTGTTTGCACTGCATCGAGTCTGACGGAGATTCTGTGACAGAAATATTCTTTTGGTTTTTGAAGTTGTTTTGAACGGTGTTTAGACTATTTCCAAAAAGTTTTATATTTTCACGTACAAACAAACCTGCCTCGTGAGTTTTGCTGTCTATATAGTAAGCGTCAATATCCCACAAAAAATCTGCATTTCCGCTATCTTTTATTTTGCCGAAAATGATTTTTTCGGCTTTGCTAAGGGCGTTAAATCCTATAACTGCATATATAGCTTTGCTAAATGGATTAGTAGTTTGTTCGCTGAGTTTTTCGGCTGCTGTGCGATAAATAAGCCCTTTGTAGCCAATCCCAAGATTTTTTAGTTCTTGGGTGTATTCCTTGTATATTGCACCGAGAGTGTTCCAAATATTCGAAAAGTAAATTTTATCAGTAGAGTCTTGGGTTGTATTGAATGTTCTCCAAAAATTCTCAATTATATTTATTTGTTCTTCTGCCACGTCTGGAAAAAGCTTGTCAATTTCTTTTATATCGTTAATGTTGGTGAAAATTTTTGTTGCATCAATCATATAATTGTCGATTGAATCAAAATCTGAAATCAACATATCTCCCCAAAAATAAAATTTGTCAAAATCCTCATTGTGATATTTTGAATAAACTTTGTAGAGTTGTGAAAGCAAAATTGTTTTATCGCCCAATACCAAACCTGAAACACTTTCGCAAATTGAGTCCATAGACTCATAATTTGGTTGCCAAATTGCCTGTCCTTGGAGTTTGTTCGCAAGTTCTATGTTAAAAAACAGTTGTGAACGTCTTGAAGGAAGTAAAATTGTTATGTTAGAGATATTTTTTTTATGTTTGTCGTACAAGTAGCTAACGCACTCATTTATAAATGTATTCATACTTTTTGTGGGTAATTATATCTTGCAAGTTACCTATTTTTTTGAAATAAAAAAATATTTTTTACGAGAAAGTTTTGCAATTTAAAAAAATATCCCTATATTTGCACTCGATTTACAAAGGCACCATAGCTCAACTGAATAG
>CAZRHJ010000047.1:3427-9476 GCA_964600025.1 uncultured Rikenellaceae bacterium
AGTATCTGACTACGGATCAGACGGTTGCAGGTTTGAATCCTGCTGGTGTCACAAAGTTGTTTTTAATAGTTAATAAATGTTGTAAGGCACCATAGCTCAACTGAATAGAGTATCTGACTACGGATCAGACGGTTGCAGGTTTGAATCCTGCTGGTGTCACAAACATTTAAAAAAGGTTAGTTTAGGCTAACCTTTTTTTCTTTTTTTTTGGGGGGGGAGTTCATTTTCAGAAAACATAGTTCTCAGCGTAATAGACAAATGTGAGGCTATTTCTCTAAAAACAAAAAAAGGAGCGTAAAAGCTCCTTTTTGTGTATTGTAATATATTTTAAAATTTTTTCCTTTCCGAAATCATACAAGCTCCCAATAAACTCGGATCTCTTAGGCTATTTTGCAGATGGTCATAACGTAGCGTACTGGCGTACGTAAGTTATGAGCATCTGTGAAATAGACAAGATAGGCGAGTTTCGTTTTTGGTAGACAATACTAATATTTTAATATTCGCCCCAGCTCTTGATTTGAATATCCTCCTTGCTTAGTTTACAGAATGCTGTGATAAACGCATTTGCTAAACGTGCATTTGTCAAAAGTGGAATGTTAAAGTCGATAGCACTACGACGAATAGTGTAGTCGTTATTTAACTCGTCTTTTGATAGGTTTTTAGGTATATTTACAATCAAGTCAATCTTGCCCGAACGTATGTATTCCAAAGAGTTTGGAGTAGTGCCGTCGTTTTGGTCTGGCCAAGCAAGTACTGTTGAATCAATTCCGTTTTCTTTCAAGAATGTTGCAGTGCCTTTTGTTGCAAACAAATTATAACCCTTAGCAACTAATTCTTTACAAGGGAGAATCATTTCAGATTTTGAACGATAGTCGCCAGTAGATAAGAATACATTTTTCTTAGGAATACGGTAGCCAACAGAAATCATTGATTTTAGGATAGCCTCGTGGTAAGTCTCGCCAATACAACCAACCTCGCCAGTAGAAGACATTTCTACACCCAAAACTGGGTCTGCTTGTTGAAGTCGAGAGAACGAGAATTGAGATGCTTTGACACCTACATAATCCAAGTCAAACGCTGATTTGTTTGGAGTTTGAACGTCCTCGCCAAGCATAATTCTTGTTGCTAAGTCAATGAAATTAACTTTCAAAACTTTTGAAACAAATGGGAATGAGCGTGAGGCACGTAAGTTGCACTCAATTACTTTTATATCATTTTCTTTTGCCAAAAGCTGCATATTGAAAGGACCAGAGATATTCAATGCTTTTGCAATAGCTTTTG
This sequence comes from uncultured Rikenellaceae bacterium, assembly GCA_964600025.1. Classification (GTDB taxonomy): domain Bacteria; phylum Bacteroidota; class Bacteroidia; order Bacteroidales; family Rikenellaceae; genus JADFUS01. Next base: position 4,709 of record CAZRHJ010000047.1, read on the forward strand.
CAATTTTCTTGATTCTGCGGATAGTTTCGGTATAAAGTTTTTGGGCAGGGAATACTATTGTTGCGTCGCCAGAGTGAACACCTGCAAACTCAACGTGTTCAGAAATTGCATAAGCTACAAGTTCGCCATTTTTGGCAACTGCATCAAGCTCAATTTCTTTGGCGTTTTGTACGAACTCAGATACAACAACTGGGTGTTGTTTAGATACCTCTGTTGCAAGAGTTAAGAAATGCTCCAACTCCTCTTTGTTAGATACGACGTTCATTGCAGCACCCGAAAGCACATAAGATGGACGTATCAAAACTGGGAAATTAACCTCATCTACAAACTCATAAATATCTGCCATACTTGTTAGCTCTCTCCAACGTGGTTGGTCGATAGCCAATTCATCAAGCATAGACGAGAATTTGTGGCGGTCTTCTGCTCTGTCAATATCTTCGGCAGAAGTACCAAGAATAGGTATTCTTTCTTCGTGAAGACGTATCGCAAGGTTGTTTGGAATCTGACCACCTGTCGAAACTACAACTCCTTTTGGAGTTTCAAGGTCAATGATATCCAATACTCTTTCAAATGTAAGCTCGTCAAAATATAGTCTATCGCATTGGTCGTAGTCAGTAGACACAGTTTCTGGGTTGTAGTTAATCATAATTGCTCTAAAACCCTTGTTGCGTATAGTGTTTACTGCATTTACGCCACACCAGTCAAATTCAACTGAGCTACCAATTCGGTAAGCTCCCGAACCCAAAACAATCACGCCCATATTGTCGTTTGCAAAATCTATATCGTGTGATGTGCCATTGTATGTTACATACAAATAGTTTGTTTGTGCAGGGTATTCGGCTGCAAGTGTGTCTATCTGTTTGATAAATGGAGTAATTCCTCTTTCTTTACGATAGTTTCTGACATTCATAATTTGCTTCTCAATGTCAGTGTCTTTACATTTTGTAACAAGACGTGCTATCTGGAAGTCTGAGAAACCTTTTTGTTTTGCGTCCAATAGTTTTGCATCTGGAACGCTTTGTATGCTGTCGAATTTTTCTAATTCGATATCTAAATCAATGATATTTTTCAATTTCCCCAAGAACCATTTGTCGATTTTTGTTAAATCGTGAATCTTGTCAATCGAATATCCATTTTTGAATGCTTCTGCAAGGAAGAAAATACGTTTGTCGGTTGGTTCGCTAAGTGCAGTATCCAAGTCGTCCGAACGAAGTTCTTTGTTTGCAACAAAACCGTGCATACCTTGTCCAATCATACGAAGACCTTTTTGGATAGCCTCCTCGAATGTGCGACCAATCGCCATAACCTCGCCAACAGATTTCATACTTGAACCAAGTTTGCGAGATACTCCTTTGAATTTACCTAAGTCCCAACGAGGGATTTTACATACTATATAGTCAAGTGCTGGTTCAAAACAAGCAGTTGTAGTCTTTGTAACAGAGTTTTTAAGCTCGTGAAGTCCATAGCCTAAACCTAATTTTGCAGCTACGAATGCAAGTGGATAACCAGTTGCTTTTGAAGCCAATGCAGACGAACGAGAAAGACGAGCGTTTACCTCAATAACACGGTAGTCTTCTGATTCAGGGTCTAATGCGTACTGAACGTTACATTCACCCACTATACCAATGTGGCGAATGATTTTGATAGCTATTTCACGAAGTTTGTGGAACTCGCTATTAGTAAGAGTTTGAGATGGTGCAACCACGATACTTTCGCCAGTATGGATACCAAGTGGGTCGAAGTTTTCCATATTACAAACTGTGATACAGTTGTCATATTTATCTCTAACTACTTCGTATTCAATTTCTTTCCAACCTTTTAGAGATTTTTCAACCAAAATCTGTGGAGAGTAAGAGAATGCTTTTGCTGCCAAAACGTCCATATCTTCGTCGTTGTAACAGAAACCCGAACCAAGACCACCCAAAGTGTAGGCTGCACGGATAATAACTGGGTAACCCAATTCGTGTGCCACACGTTTAGCTTCGTCGATAGATGTTACAGCCTCACTTTTGATAGTTTTAACATCTATTTCATCAAGTTTTTGCACGAACAATTCTCTGTCCTCTGTGTCCATAATTGCTTGAACAGGAGTACCAAGAACTTTTATGTTATATTTTTCTAAGATACCAGCTTTGTATAATGCTACACCGCAGTTCAGTGCAGTTTGTCCGCCAAATGCCAACAATATACCGTCAGGTTTTTCTTTTTTGATTACGTCTTCTACATATTCTGGTGTAACAGGTAAGAAATAAACCTTGTCTGCAATATCTTCTGATGTTTGAACAGTTGCAATGTTAGGGTTGATAAGAACAGTGTAAACACCTTCTTCTTTTAGGGCTTTAAGAGCTTGTGAGCCAGAGTAGTCAAATTCCCCTGCCTCGCCAATTTTCAAAGCACCCGAACCAAGTAATATTACTTTATTTATTTTTTCCATTTTCTATCTCCTCTATAAATTTGTCAAACAAAAATTCTGTATCCACTGGTCCTGAGAATGCCTCTGGGTGGAACTGAACTGTAAAGAATGGTAAAGTTTTGTGGCGAATACCCTCGCAAGTACCGTCATTTTGGTTGATGAAGAATGGTTCCCAATCTGCTGGAAGTTGTGTGTGATCAACTGCAAAACCGTGGTTTTGTGATGTGATATATGCACGATTTGTGCCACACATAATTGCAGGTTGGTTGTGGCTACGGTGGCCATATTTTAATTTGAATGTAGATGCACCAGCAGCCAATGCTGTAAGCTGGTTGCCCAAACAAATTCCGAATATTGGTTTTTCAACTTTGAATGCTTTGCGAATATTTTCGATAGCTTTTCCGCATTTTTCTGGGTCGCCCGGGCCGTTAGACAACATCAAACCGTCATAGTTCATTGTAGTCATATCGTAGTCCCAAGGAATACAAGTTACAGTACAATCTCTTTTGATAAGGTGGCGGATAATATTGTATTTTGCACCACAGTCAAGTAGCACTACATTATGTTTACCGTTGCCGTAAGTGATTGGTTGTTTTGGTGATACAAAATCAACCAAATTATCTTCGTTTTGATTGTGGTATTCTACCTCTTGTTTGCCCTCTGGTGTGAGTTTTGCAAGCATAGAACCCCTTTCACGAATTAATTTTGTTATAGCACGAGTATCCACACCTGAAATTGCTGGGATATTATGCTCTTTTAGCCACTCTGCAAGGCTTTTTTGTGCATTCCAATGGCTGTAAGTCTCGCAATAATCCGAGATTACAAGGGCTTTGATATGTATTTTGTCTGATTCAAAATACTTCAATAAGCCATTCTCCATTTCCATAGGAGGAACGCCATAGTTGCCGATAAGTGGTGAAGTTAATACTAAGATTTGACCGCTGTAAGATGGGTCTGTAAGACTTTCTGGATAGCCTACCATTGCTGTCGAAAAGACAATTTCGCCAGAAACAGGAACATTAGCACCAAACGAAGTGCCGCTAAATGTCGTGCCGTCTTCCAGTTTTAGAACTGCTAAATTTTTATCAATCATTTTTTTAGAATATGTATTTCTAAAATGCAAAGATAAATATTTTTATTTATTAATCTATTATGTATCAAACTTTTTTTTAATTATTTTTCAATCATTTGATTTTCAATGATTTGCATTATGGCTTATTGTGCATATTTTTGTGGTTTTCTTTTTTATTTTTCAAATACTATATATATTATAAAACATATACTGAAAATTGTGTATATTTGTATGCAAATTTATACACTAAAAATATTTGTTTTATGGATATATTCTCAGATGAAGTTTTAACAGCATTTTTGCTAACTCTTTTTGCTGGTGGGGCAACTGCAATAGGTGGTATTATTGCTTTCTTTGCCAAACACACAAATACCCGTTTTCTTTCGCTTTCTATGGGATTTAGTGCTGGTGTAATGGTCTTTGTGTCGTTTGTAGAGATTTATCCTGAGAGTATTCACGGGTTTGAAAGTATCTATGGTACGGATTTGGCTAAGTGGTACACAACTATTTCTTTTTTTGTGGGTATAGCACTAATTGCTATTATTGATAAGCTTATTCCTGAGAATGAAAACCCTCACGAAATCAAAGATGTGGAGCAAATGGACGGTGAGAAAATTGAGATTTTGAAGAAAAAACAATTAATGCGAACTGGTTTATTCTCGGCAGTAGCTATTGGTATTCACAATTTTCCAGAGGGTGTCGCAACATTTAGTTCGGCACTTATCAACCCAGAGGTGGCAATACCTATCGCTGTCGCTATTGCAATACACAATATCCCAGAAGGAATTGCTGTTTCAGTGCCTATTTATCACGCAACTGGTAGCCGCCGTAAAGCATTTGTTTGGTCGGCGTTGTCTGGATTGGCTGAACCTATTGGAGCATTAATCGCATTTGTGGCTTTGTCGCTTATTACAACTATCAACGAGGCTATTATGGGAGCAATATTTGGTGGAGTAGCAGGTGTTATGGTTTATATATCGCTTGACGAACTGTTGCCTTCTGCCGAAAAATATGGAAATCACCATACATCTATTTGGGGATTTATTTTTGGTATGGTTGTTATGGCATTGTCCTTACTCCTAATTTAACTATAAACTCTAATCTCTTGTATATTTTGCCGATACTCATAACTCACGTACTTTTGTACGCTACGTTATGACTATCAACAAAATATCCTAAGAGATTAGAGTTTATAGGGTGGATTTTGGAGTAACTTATAAAATTTGCTGATACTCATAACTCACGTACTTTTGTACGCTACGTTATGACTATCAACAAAATAT
>CAZRHJ010000047.1:9576-13346 GCA_964600025.1 uncultured Rikenellaceae bacterium
CCTAAGAGATTAGAGTTTATAGGGTGGATTTTGGAGTAACTTATAAGATTTGCCGATACTCATAACTCACGTACTTTTGTGAGCTATGTTATGACTATCAACAAAATATATAAATGCCAATATTTTAAAACGTTTATTTAACTTTTATTGGATAACAATAATATGCTTACAAAAAATCAAATTACAGAAATAAAATCTTTGTCGCAAAAACGTGGACGAGTGGAGCATAATGCTTTTTTGTGCGAGGGAATAAAAATACTTGAAGAAGTGCTTTTGAGCAATTTCAAGATTTTAAATATTTACTATACATCTGAGGTCGAAACACAAATTTCAGAATTGAAGATTGGCAAGGGAGTTTGTTGTGAAAAAGTTAGTTCGCAAGAAATTTCTCGAATATCACAACTCAAAACACCTTCTTCGGTGGTTTCTGTGGTGTCCTTACCAAAACTTGATACAGAAAATTCGATTATAGATGATTTAACTCTTGTTCTGGACTCTGTTCAAGACCCGGGAAATCTTGGAACTATTGTGCGAATTGCAGATTGGTTTGGAATAAAAAATATATATTGTTCGTGCGATAGTGCAGATGTTTTTGCTCCAAAAGTAGTTCAAGCTACTATGGGAGCAATTACTCGTGTGGCTGTTCATTATGTGGACTTAGTAGATTTTTTGTCAAAACAAAATGTTCCTATATATGGAACTTTTTTGGAAGGAGAAATTATTTATTCTCAAACACTCAATTCAAAATCAATTTTGGTAATGGGCAATGAGGGCAGAGGAATATCCGAGCCAGTCAAACAATTCATTACAAACAAATTATTTATCCCACCTTATCCCTCTTCGTCCCAAAGTGTCGAATCTCTAAACGTTGCCGTCGCAACCTCTATTTGTGTTTCGGAATTTAGACGAGGGTAGATGTTGGTTGTTAAATGATTTATTTAGTAAACCAAACTTTTATATTGATAAAAAACAAAATATGTTGTGTTATCCAGCAAAATTTCATTAAATTTGTGCTGTGATTTAAAATTAAAATAGTTATGCTTACATTAAAGGATATCAAAAATTCTAAGGAAGATATTATTGCACGTCTTAAAATCAAAAGAGTTGATGCAACGCAGCAAATAGAAAAAATTATTGCTCTTGACGAGGAGCGTATTGCTAAACAATCGCAGGTTGATAGTATGAACAACGAGTTGAACTTGTTGGCAAAAGAGATTGGAGGGTTGTTTAAAGCGGGTAAAGCTGCTGAGGCTAACGAGGCAAAATCAAAAACTTCGGACTTAAAAGAAAAAGTTAAAGTGGTGGAAGAGGAAATGAATATGTGTGAAAAATCTATCACAGATATTTTGATGACTATTCCAAACACTCCGCATATTAGTGTCCCTGAGGGTTCGAGCGAGAAAGATAATTTGGTGATTAAGTTGCAAGAAAAAGAACTTAATTTGCCAGAAAATAAATTACCTCACTGGGAATTAGCTAAAAAATATGATTTGATTGATTTTGAATTGGGTAACAAACTTGCAGGTGCAGGTTTCCCAGTTTATAAGGGTTTGGGTGCAAGACTTCAAAGAGCTTTGATAGCTTATTTTTTGGATAAAAACACATCTGCTGGATATTTGGAAGTTATGCCACCTATTTGTGCAAACGAAGATTCGGCTTATGGTACAGGTCAGTTGCCAGACAAAGAGGGTCAGATGTATTATATGCCAGTTGATAACTTGTACTTAGTTCCAACAGCCGAAGTGCCTGTTACAAATATATACCGTAACGAAATTGTAAACGAAGATAGTTTGCCTATTAAACTAACTGCATATACTCCTTGTTTCCGTCGTGAGGCTGGTTCGTATGGTAAAGATGTGCGTGGACTAAACCGTTTGCACCAATTTGACAAAGTTGAGATAGTGCAGATTCAACACCCTGACAAATCTTATGAGGCACTTGATGCTATGGTGGCACACGTTGAAGGTATTGTTACTGAATTAGGTTTGCCTTATCGTATTTTGAAACTTTGTGGTGCAGATATTTCTTTTACAAGTGCAATGACTTTTGACTTTGAAGTATATTCTGCTGCACAAGAAAGATGGTTGGAGGTTTCGAGTGTTTCTAACTTCGAATCTTTCCAAGCTAATCGACTAAAATTACGTTACCGAACAAAAGACAAGAAAAATATTTTAGCTCATACCCTTAATGGTAGTTCTTTGGCATTGCCTCGTATTGTTGCGGCTTTGTTGGAGAATAATCAAACACCAGAGGGTATTGTTATACCAAAAGTATTAGTCCCTTATATGGGTGGAATAGAAATAATTAAGTAGTTTAAAATGGATATATCAATTGTTGTACCTGCATTCAATGAATACGAATCTCTGCCAGAATTATTCTCGTGGATTGATAGAGTAATGAAACAAAACTCTTTTGATTATGAGATAATTGTGATTGATGATGGTAGTACTGATACCACTTGGAACGTAATAAATGAATGTCAACAAAATAATCTACATATAAAAGGCGTTAGTTTTGTAAGAAACTTTGGTAAAGCTGCTGCATTGCATTGTGGTTTTGAGAGAGCAAATGGAAATGTGGTCATTACTATGGACGCTGATATGCAGGATAGTCCCGACGAGATACCTGCACTTTATGATATGATTATGAATGAAGGGTATGATTTGGTTTCTGGCTGGAAAAAACGCCGCTACGACCCACTTGGTAAAACTCTTCCGAGCAAATTGTTTAATCGTACAGCAAGATTGGTATCTGGTATTGCACTACACGATTTTAATTGTGGACTTAAAGCATATCGCAAAAAAGTAGTCAAAAATATCGAAGTTTATGGCGAGATGCACCGCTACATTCCTATTTTGGCAAAAAAAGCTGGATTTGCAAAGATTGGTGAAAAAGTTGTTAAACACCAAGCACGCAAGTATGGCACAACAAAATATGGTTTGGAGCGTATGATTAAAGGTTATTTGGATTTAATAACTGTTACTTTCCTTACTCGTTTCTCAAAAAGTCCAATGTATATCTTTGGAACTATGGGAACTATTATGTTTACGATTGGAGGAATGATAGCTTTGTATATACTTTCTAATAAACTTTATTTGCAATGCAATGGTTTGGAAGCTCGTCCAGTAACAGAACAACCTATATTTTTTATGGCATTGACTATGTCTATTATAGGTTCGCAGCTGTTTTTGGCAGGATTATTGGCAGAGCTTGTAAATCGTAAAGCACCAGAGAGAAACAATTATAGAATTGATAGTGAAATTTAAAACAAAACTTTTATGAAAAAATTATTAGTGCTTATAGCAATGTTTGTTGGTATTTCTTATGCTGCAAACGCTCAAACAGTTGAATTAACAACAGAGCAATTCCGTGAAAAAGTAATGGATTATAAACAAAATCCTGATACTTGGGTATATAAAGGTGATAAACCTGCAATCATTGATTTTTATGCAACTTGGTGTGGTCCTTGTAAACAATTAGCCCCAGTTTTGGAGGAAATATCTAAAAAATATGCTGGTAAATTAGTCGTTTATAAAGTGGATACAGACAAAAATAAAGAATTAGCACAAGTCTTTGGTATTCGTTCAATTCCAACTATGTTTTTTGTACCTGCAAATGGCAAACCTCAGGTTGTGTCTGGTGCAAGATCACAGGAAGAAATTGAATCAATGTTAAAACAAATGGGATTGTAATGATTCAAATTTTCCTTAAAAAATTATTATTGTCCGCTAAAAACGAAACTCGCCTATCTTGTCTATTTCGCCGATGCT
>CAZRHJ010000048.1:0-13204 GCA_964600025.1 uncultured Rikenellaceae bacterium
TATATTACAGTGTTTTAATTTATGAGGGGCTTGGAAAAATGATTTTTAAAATTTTTATCTTTATAAAATCTTACAAGCTCCCAATAAACTCGGATCTCTTAGGCTATTTTGCTGATGGTCATAACGTAGCGTACTGGCGTACGTGAGTTATGAGCATCGGTGAAATAGACAAGATAGGCGAGTTTCGTTTTTAGCGGACAATACTATATTTTTTCTTTTGACAAAGATAAAGCAATTAAACAAGCCAAATAAAATAAATAGGCGGACAACTAACATAGCAGTTCAACAACACAACAACTTAACAATAAACATCTTAGTTTAAATTCATATATTTTACAGACGGACATTTTTTTATTTCTATGCGATAATATCTCCTCGACCCTCACAAATTTCTTATAAACTCATACCTCTTGATTTTCTTGCACAAATAAAAAAAGCAAATATAAAGCAGAACATCTACGAAATAGACAAGATAGCAAGTTTCGTTTTTAGCATATAGGCAAATAATTAATTTGTTTTTTAATTAAATAATTACTTACTTTGTATTGCGTATTTTACGCAACGCATTTTACGCAATAACTAAAATATCAAAAATATGAAACTAAATAATCCTTTTATTATATCTGGCTACGTAAATCCAAAATATTTCTGCAACCGTATCAAAGAAACAAAACAAATAACAGATGCTTTGTACAATGGCAGAAACATTACACTTGTAGCACCACGTCGTATGGGAAAAACAGGACTTATAAAAAATATATTTTATAGGCTAAAAGAACAAAATAAAGATATCATAACGATATACATAGATATTTATGCGACACGCTCATTAGAAAATTTCATTCAATTATTAGCTAACTCTGTACTTGGAACGTTAGACACCTCCTCACAGACAATAATTGGTAGAGTTACAAAATTCATAAAAAGTTGCAGACCTGTATTTTCTTTTGATGAACAAACAAACTATCCAAAAATTTCGATTGACATTGTAAAAGGCAAAGAGGAAAGCACTCTAAAAGAAATTTTTGAATATATAGGCTCAACAGACAAAAGATGCTATATTGCAATAGACGAATTTCAACAAATTGCAGAATATCCAGAACAAGGAATTGAGGCACTACTACGCTCATATATTCAATTTATTCCAAACGTTAATTTTATTTTTTCGGGTAGCAAACAACACGTGATGCAAGAAATGTTTTTGTCTGCTAAACGTCCATTCTACCAAAGTACTCAAACAATCTCTATACACACAATAGATATTGATTCATATTACACATTTGCAAGTGAGTTTTTTAGAGAAAAAAATATTGAACTTAGTATAGAAAGTTTCAAATACTTATATGAGAAATTTGATGGTTACACTTGGTACATACAATCACTGTTAAATAGACTATACAGCTATAATGAAAACATTATTTGTAACAAAATAGTTGATAGAGCAATAAATGAGATTATAGAAGAATTTTCGTACAACTATGCACACTTACTTTCTGCATATACCGACAACAACATTGCACTATTAAAAGCTATTGCAAAAGAAGGTTCTATTAAAGAGATTAATTCCTCAGAATTTATCGCCAAACACAATTTAAAGGCAACAAGTAGCGTAAACACATCTTTAAATAAGCTATTAAAAGAAGAATTGCTTTACAAAGACTTGAATAATTATATTGTTTACGATAGATTTATGGATATATGGCTAAGAGAGCAGTTATTTTAGACAATAGACTAAATTATTGCCCGATAAAATAAAAAACGCTCTGCAAATTCCACAAAAATATTCGACACACTACAATTAATTAAATCAAAATTAGTATTGTCCGCTAAAAACGAAACTCGCCTATCTTGTCTATTTAGCCGATGCTCTGCTTCACGTACGCCAGTACGCTACGTTATATATGCAAAATAGCCTAAGATATCCGAGTTTATTGAGAACTTGTAAAATTTTTACCAGACAGCAATAAATCCAAATAAACAAACAAGATTAAATGGCTTTCAAAATATTTTTATTATATTTGTAGTCTATACACTATACTACATATATATTGTAGTCAAAAATCAAAAAAATGAATAGAAAAAAAATAAAAGTAGGCATTACTCACGGAGATATTAATGGTATTGGCTATGAGCTAATTATCAGAACGTTGGCAGATAGCAGAATTAGAGAAATGTTTATCCCAGTGGTTTATGGTAGTAGCAAAATTGCTGGTATCTACAAAAAAAACATTGAAGAGGCAAACAATTTAACTTTTAATGTCATTTCGTCTGCAAAAGACGCCGTAATTGGCAAAGCAAACTTGATAAACGTAATAGGCGACGATACTAAATTAGACATTGGCACTTCTACTCACGATGCTGGAATGGCTGCCATTGCTTCGCTTAAAGAGGCTATTGCAGACCTAAAATCTGGTGCTATTGACGCAGTAGTTACTGCCCCTTTCAATAAATCTAACGTTCAGAGCGAGGAATTTCATTTTCCGGGACACACAGAATTATTTTCAGATGCGTTTGCAAGTGGCACAACAATGATGCTTATGATTTCTGAAAATCTAAAAATAGGCATAGTAAGTAACCACGAGCCAATCGACCACCTAAACAAAGTACTTACAAAAGACTTAGTGCTTAACAAAATCAAACTTCTTCACGAAACATTAGTCAAAGACTTTGCAAACACTAATCCAAAAATTGGCGTACTTAGCCTAAATCCTCACGCTGGGGACAACGGACTAATAGGAACAGAGGAAATAGACGTTATCAACCCTGCAATAGAAGAGGCAAAAGCTATGGGCATCAATGCTTTTGGCTCATACAGTGCAGATGGTTATTTTGCAAGTGGACTTTATCGCAAAATGGACGCAACACTTGCAATGTATCACGACCAAGGTATGATACCTTTCAAACTGCTTTCGATGGGCGAAGGTGTTAATTTCACTGCTGGACTTTCAACTATCCGTACAAGTCCTGCTCACGGAGTTGCATACGATATTGCTGGCAAAAACATTGCCAATATCAACTCTATGCTACAAGCGTTCTACAACTTAATTGATATATATCACAACAGAGAAAGATTTTATAGCATTAGCGAAAATCCTCTGCCATATTATTCAAAAGATACTTGGGGCAAAGACACCTCTGCATCAGATATAGCAAACCACAATCAAGAGGCATAATACAAATGCAAGAAACGGTTTTCCCGTGGGGAGATAACAGAAGATATAACAGTTACTCAAATTATTTCAAACAGAAGTTTGGAGAAAGAGTTCAAAAAGTAACCATAAATGCTGGTTTTTCGTGTCCTAATAGGGACGGAAAAATCAGTACTGGTGGTTGTACTTTTTGTAATAATTCTGCATTCAACCCATCTTATTGCAAGCCCGAAAAATCAATCACCCAGCAAATAAAAGAAGGTGTTGAATTTCACGCAAACCGCTACCGCAAAGCCTCACAATTTCTGGCATATTTTCAGGCATTCACAAATACTTACAAACCATTGACGGAGCTTAAACAAATCTATGACGAGGCTCTTTCTTGCCCAGAAGTAATGGGAATAGTCGTTGGCACTCGCCCAGACTGTGTAGATGAACAAATACTTGATTATTTTGCCGAACTTTCGCAATCAAAATATGTGATTTTGGAATATGGAGTTGAGTCTTGCTACAACTCTACTCTACTCGACATCAACCGAGGACATAATTTTGAAACCTCACGTTGGGCTATCGAACAAACTGCTCAAAGAGGAATAAACGTTGGAGCTCACTTTATTCTTGGACTTCCAAACGAAACAAAACAAATGATGATAGACCAAACAGATATCATCAACTCTTTGCCTATAAACACTGTAAAATTCCATCAATTACAGATTTTTAAGGATACAACAATGGCACAGCAATACGCCGAAAATCCCGAAAAATTCAAATTCTTTGAACGTGAGGAATATATAAATTTCTTTATAGAAATACTTGTTCGCCTTAGACAAGATATTGTAATTGAGCGTTTTGCAGGCGAAGCTCCTCCACGCTTCCACGCTGGACCAGCTTGGGGACTAACTCGAAACGACGAGTTAATCGTAATGCTCGAAAAACGTCTTAAAGAGCTTGATTTATGGCAAGGCTGTAAATTATAATCAACATTTCATATTAGCCATTTTTTGTTTATCTTTGTAGAGTTTTTTAAACACGATTAATTAAACAAAAAATAATATGACAAAATTCTACAAAATTTTTCTATTGGCAATCATAGCTATGGGAGTGAATTTTGCTGCAAATGCACAACTTCGCTACAAAGCAGATTACCGTATGCTTATTGATAATTTGGAGGGTTCACAACCTTATGTAGCAACACGAACTGTTGCAGGTATGAGCCTTACACCTCTTGTTGGTGTTCAGTTTGGTAATCACTCGTTTATGGCAGGAGCTCACCTCCTTGCAGAATTTGGCACTAAAATGGACTTAGACAAAGCAGAAATTAGAGCCTACTACGAATTTAAAAACAAGAATTTCAAAGCTCTTGCAGGTATTTTCTCTACCTACGAAACTGAGCCATATTCATTGGCAAATTTCTGTACAGCTACAAGATTTTTGAACGACGCTATTCACGGTGCCTATGGTAAATACAAAACAGACAAAGGTTTTATTGAGGGCTGGATAGACTGGTACAAATCTGACAGAGCAAACGAAGTAGATAGATTTTTGGTAATGTTCCAAGGCGAAAGATGGTGGAAAGGCGTAAGACTAAAAGGATTTTTGTCGTACAACCACCTTGCAGACAAACCAGCATTCGAAACATTCACAGTATTCGACCACTTTCAATACGAACTAAATTTGGGATACGATTTTGCTCGCCACCAAAAAACATTTAGTGCATTAAGACTTACAGCAGGAGCTATTGGTGATGCAGACCAAGCCCGTAATGATGCAAAAAAAGGATTGGAGTTTAGTCTTGGTTTCCAAACCGAACAACTTATTCAATGGAAAGGTTTTGCTCTTCACAATACTTTCTACGTGGGTCAGCCACAAAGCCACTACTACCAACAATACAAATTTGTATATCCCGGACTTCCTTTCTACCAAGACGAATGGATGGATATGTTGATAGCAAAATACACTTACAACTACAAATGGTTACAAGTAAGTGCTTGTTTGGCATTTTTCTTCACACCCGAAACAGTTGCAAACCAACAAATACTACAAGTTACTTTCAAATTAGACGATGTAGTAAAATTCAAAAAAAGGGATAAAAGATAAATATCAAAAAATAAAAAATTAAGGCTTTGAAAAATCAATTTTTCAAAGCCTTAATTTTTATATTTCCGAAATCTTACAAGCTCCCAATAAACTCGGATCTCTTAGGCTATTTTGCATATATAACGTAGCGTACTGGCGTACGTGAGTTATGAGCATCGGCGAAATAGACAAGATAGCCGAGTTTCGTTGTTAGCAGACAATACTATTAATTATTTTGCTTGTTCAACTGCCACAGCAACTGCAACAGTAGCACCAACCATTGGGTTGTTACCCATTCCCAAGAATCCCATCATTTCAACGTGAGCAGGAACAGAAGAAGAACCAGCAAACTGAGCATCACCGTGCATACGACCCATTGTGTCTGTCATACCGTAAGAAGCAGGACCAGCAGCCATATTGTCTGGGTGAAGTGTACGACCAGTACCGCCACCACTTGCAACAGAGAAATATTTGTGTCCGTTTTCCATACATTCTTTTTTGTAAGTACCAGCTACTGGGTGTTGGAAACGTGTTGGGTTTGTTGAGTTACCAGTGATAGAAACATCTACACCTTCGCTACGCATAATAGCAACACCTTCACGAACATCGTCAGCACCGTAACATTTTACTTTTGAACGAAGACCATCTGAATATGCAACTTCTTTAACTACTGTTAATTCACCTGAATAATAATCAAATTGAGTTTGAACATAAGTAAAACCATTGATACGAGAGATAATTTGAGCAGCATCTTTACCCAAACCATTAAGAATAACTTTCAAAGGCTCTTTACGAACTTTGTTAGCCATCTCAGCAATTTTGATAGCACCTTCGGCAGCAGCAAAAGACTCGTGTCCTGCAAGGAACGCAAAACATTTAGTCTCGTCACGCAACAAACGAGCAGCAAGGTTACCGTGTCCGATACCTACGTTTCTGTCGTCAGCAACGCTACCAGCGATACAGAATGCTTGAAGACCTACACCGATTTTCTCAGCAGCCTCAGCAGCATTTTTTGCTCCGTCTTTGATTGCAATAGCTGCACCTACTACGTAAGCCCATTTTGCATTCTCAAAACAGATTGGTTGAGTTTCCTCACACATTTTATAAGGGTCGATACCTTTTGCGTCGCAAATTGCTTTTGCTTCGTCTATATCTTTAATACCGTGTTGGTTAAGTACCGCATTGATATTGTTTATACGGCGGTCATAACTTTCAAATAAAGCCATAATCTTTAATTTTTTATTATTGATACCACAAGAAAGCCTTGCAGTAATTCAAATCGTTAATACTATTTTTGACGAGGATTGATATATTTAGGAGCGTTAGCAAAACGACCATAACTACCTTTTGCAGCTTCCAATGCTTCGTTAGCATCTTTACCTTTTGTAACTGCTTCCATAAATTTACCCATATGTACGAACTCATAACCAATAACTTCGTCGTTTTCGTTAAGAGCCATACGAGTACAATATCCTTCTGCCATTTCAAGGTAACGAGGACCTTTTGCAAGAGTACCAAACATAGTACCAACTTGGCTACGAAGACCTTTACCCAAATCTTCAAGACCAGCACCTACTGGAAGACCACCTTCTGAGAAAGCAGACTGAGTACGTCCGTAAACAATTTGTAGGAACAATTCACGCATTGCAGTGTTAATTGCATCACAAACTAAGTCTGTATTAAGAGCTTCAAGAAGAGTTTTACCGGGAAGAATCTCAGATGCCATTGCAGCAGAGTGAGTCATACCAGAGCAACCAATAGTTTCGATTAAAGCCTCTTGAATAATACCTTCTTTAACGTTAAGTGTTAGTTTACAAGCACCTTGCTGAGGAGCACACCAACCAATACCGTGAGTAAGACCAGAAATATCTTTGATTTCCTTAGATTTCACCCATTTACCCTCTTGCGGGATAGGAGCAGAACCGTGATTTTGTCCTTGTTTTACAACACACATGTGTTCAACTTCGTGTGAATAAATCATAACTTTTAAATTTTATTAATGAATATTAATTTCTTTATGATGAGCTAATTATTTAGCCTCGTTTTCGTTAATTTTTTGTCCAATAAGACGAGCAGAAATACCTACCAATTCCTTGCAAGGACGTTTTTTGTAGTATTCTGGGGTACGAGCCTCAGGAGTAGGCTCTTGTGATTTGACAGTCAGACCCAACAGTTCTCTACAAACAATAGAGCCGTTAAGTTCTGTAAATCCTTTCGCTAATTCTTGGACTACTTGATAGCCTTTTTTGCGTGCGGCAGCATCATTTGGGTCATCAGCCTTGAACACAAAGCCCGAAACCATAAACATACCACTAACCGAACCGCAAACTTCTCTAAGTCGTCCCATTCCTCCACCGAAAGGTGCAGAAGCAAGTGCCAAAGTTTGTTTATCGACACCAATATAATCTGCATAAGCCATAACAACAGACTGACAGCAGTTGTATCCATCTGTAAAATACTGAGTAGCCAATTCTACTCTTTCCTCTATGTTTATCATATTCACTTTTTTACCGCCACAAAGATAAACTTATTTTAGATACAAAAAAAATTTTTATACACCCAAAACAATGAAATTTAATAAAATAGAATAAAAATTAACAAAAAAACGAGAATCATAGGATTCTCGTTCAAATAAATATAACACTAATAATTAACACTATATAGAAATGTTTATAATCTCAAAATCCACATCACCAGCAGGGATTTTTGCAGTAACCACATCACCAACTTTTTTGCCTAATAAGGCTTTGGCAATAGGAGTCTCAACCGAAAGTTTTTTCTCTTTCAGATTAGCTTCATTTTCCGAAACCAAAGTATATTCCATTTCTTTATTAATTTTAAGGTTTTTGATTTTAACCTTATTCATAATCTGTACAGTATCTATCGAAATTTGGCTTTCGTCAAGCACTCTTGCACCTGCGAAAATTTCCTCTAATTTTGCAATTTTCATTTCTAACATACCTTGTGCTTCTTTGGCAGCATCATACTCAGCGTTTTCCGAAAGGTCGCCTTTATCCCTTGCCTCGGCAATTTGTGCAGAGATACGCAATCTCTCAACACTTCGTAATTGGTTAAGCTCTCCAAGTAGCTTATCATAACCCTCTTGGGTCATATATGAAACCTTTACCATAATATTTTAATTTTTTTAATATAAACCATAAAAAAAACAATACCAATGCTTTAACAAAAGCACCAGTATATTGTTTATCCGTTAAGATTATTGTTTTGCAAACATAATGTTTTTATTTATTATCACAAAATATTTCAACTAAATTATTTTTATTTTTAGCTTTTTAGACTTTATTTTTGTAGATTTGCATAATATTAGTACAAACCTTTGATAAATACAAAACGTATGAACGGTGTTTTTTATGATAGTGTTTTTTATGGAATTTTGGTAATGGTATATTTCTATATCGTTGCCTCAACTCTGTTTACTATCATCAAAGACAAACGAGACCCTGTCAAAACTATCTCTTGGGTGGTTGTAATACTATCCCTACCAGTTGCGGGTTTTATACTATACATAATGATTGGGCAGAATTTCAGAAAACGTAAAATTCTTACTCGCAAATTTCATACAACAAACTCCGAACATAAAAAAATCGTAAAATCTCAACTGCGAGAACTTTCTCACAAAAACAATATAGAGAATATCGAAATCAGACGCAACCGAGATTTAATAACTTTACTACTAAATAATTCTCGCTCTCCACTTACAGAAAACAACTATGTAGAAATACTAAACAACGGAGATAATACTTTTGATAAAATCATATACGAGCTACAAAATGCCAAAAGATTTATTCATATCGAATATTATATTCTAATTGACGATATGATTGGCAACATTATTGCGGATATACTTATCGAAAAGGCAGAAAGTGGAGTAGAAGTCAGATTGATATATGACGATGTAGGTAGTTGGTCGTTACCCAAAACCTACACAAAAAAACTTCGTGATGCAGGAGTAAAAGTAGCTGCATTTATGCCCGTTACTTTTCCAATCTTCACAAGCAGACTAAACAACCGCAACCACCGTAAAATCATAATTATTGACGGAGATAAAGGATTTACGGGAGGAATAAACATTGCCGACAAATACATACACGGCAATGACAAAGTAGGCTCTTGGCGAGATACTCACTTGTATTTGGAGGGAGATGCAAATCTTTCTTTACACGCAGTTTTTGCAACAGATTGGCTGTTTTTGACTGGCGAACATTTGGACTACAATAAATATTTTGTAATAGGCAAAGAACTACTTTACGGCAACGCCCCTATACAAATTGCCTCATCTGGCCCAGACTCTGACTGGCAAACAATTATGCAAGTATTTTTCTCGGCAATAACACGTGCTAACGAGCATATCTATATCTCAACGCCATATTTTTTGCCAAACAATTCCATACTAACAGCACTAAAAGTTGCGGCAATGAGTGGCAAAGATGTTAAAATTATGATACCTGCAAACCCCGATAGCAAAATTGTTTATTGGGCTACTTGCTCATATATTTCAGAGTTATTGAAAGCCAAAATAAAAGTATATTTTTACAAAGCAGGTTTCAATCACTCCAAAATAATTATGATAGACTCCACGTTTTGTAGTATAGGAACTGCAAATATGGACGTTAGAAGTTTTGATGCAAATTTTGAGGTTACAGCACTACTCTACTCTTCGTTGCGTACAAAAGAACTCGAAAAAGAGTTTTTGAAAGATTTGGAGAATTGCGAAGAAATGACATTATCTAAATGGAAATCTCGAAAACGCAAACGAAGCCTATTGGAAGGCATTGCAAGATTATTCACACCGTTACTTTAAAAAAATAAAAATATGAAAAGAACTTTACTTATTTTAGTGGCTCTAATGCTAACAACAAGCGTATTCTCACAAATCAGATTTGGTATAAAAGGTGGTTTGAACGCCAATCTTTATGGTTTGAATTTCAAGGAAGTAGTTGATCAATTTAATTTGGCAAAAGGAAATAGCAGTGCAGGTTTTCACGTTGGTGCTCAGCTTAGATTTCAGACAAAAATAGGTCTTTATATCCAAGGCGAAGCATTATACAACTATTCATCTGCAAAAGTAGATATTATCGAAAATGGATTCAAAGATGGTAACATTATGATAAAAAATCACGTTTTGGATATTCCTGCCTTAGTAGGTTTCAAAATCGGTTTTTTTAGGATTTATGCAGGCCCAACATTTGCAATAAATTTGGGTCAAGATGTTGGAAAATCACTTAGTGACATACGTAATATATCTTTCAAATACGACAACAATGTATTTGGTTATCAAGCAGGTGTGGGTTTTGATATTATCAAAAAAATCACTATTGACTTGAACTACAACGGTAGATTTAGCCGAAATACTCAGACTTTTACTATTGACAATATTGATTACGAAGGAAAACTTGCAAACAGACAGATTTGGCTTTCAGTCGGGTTCTTGTTCTAAAACAATTACGATTTACAAATATCAATAATCTTTTTGTTTTTAAGGATAAATTTATTTACTTTGCAGTTTGAATATACCCTTACAACAAGTAAGACAACATTCCTAATAGATAAAAAATAAAATAATATATGTTCGAGAATTTAAGTAGCAAATTAGAGCGTTCCTTTAAGATATTAAAGGGAGAAGGGAGGATTACCGAAATTAATATTGCCGAAACACTTAAAGAGGTGCGTAAAGCATTGGTAGAGGCTGACGTAAACTACAAAGTTGCAAAAAACTTTGTAGATGAGGTAAAGAAAAAAGCATTAGGTCAAAACGTGCTTACAGCAGTCAAACCAAGTGAACAAATTGTAAAAATAGTTCACGATGAGTTGGCAGAATTAATGGGAGGCAAGGCTGGCGAGATTAATCTTGAAGGCAAACCAAACATTATTCTTATTGCTGGTCTTCAAGGTTCTGGTAAAACTACTTTTACTGGCAAACTTGCCAATATGCTCAAAACAAAGAACGCCAAAAAGGTTCTTGTTACAGCGTGCGACGTTTACCGCCCTGCGGCTATCGAACAGCTTAGAGTACTTGCTACTCAAATTGGTGTAGATATTTACACTGAGGAAGGAAACAACAATCCTGTTCAAATTGCACAAAATGCAATAGAATTTGCAAAAAACAATAGCTTTACTACTGTTATTGTGGATACTGCTGGTCGTTTGGCTATCGACGAACAGATGATGAACGAGATTTACAATATCAAACAAGCTATAAAACCAGCCGAAACACTTTTTGTAGTGGACTCTATGACTGGACAAGATGCTGTAAACACTGCAAAAGAGTTTAACGACAAAATAGACTTCGACGGAGTTGTGCTTACAAAACTTGACGGTGATACTCGTGGTGGTGCTGCTATCTCAATTCGTACAGTGGTAAACAAACCATTGAAGTTTATGAGTAACGGCGAGAAAATGGACGCTTTGGAAGTGTTTCACCCAGATCGTATGGCAGACCGTATTTTGGGTATGGGTGATATTGTTTCGTTCGTAGAAAAAGCACAAGAACAATTTGACGAGGAAGAAGCAAAAAAACTTGAAAGAAAATTAGCAAAAGACCAATTTGGTTTGGACGATTTCCTATCACAAATCCAACAAATCAAAAAAATGGGTAACTTCAAGGACGTTGCAAGTATGATTCCCGGAATGGGCAAAGCATTGAAAGATGTTGAAATAGACAATGATGTGTTTAAACACACAGAAGCTATTATCCATTCTATGACTCCTGCCGAACGTAAAAACCCAGATATTATAGATTCTCGACGCAAAGATAGAATTGCGAAAGGTAGTGGACTTACAGTTCAAGACGTAAACCGTCTGCTTAAACAATTTACAGATATGCGTAAAATGATGAAAATGGTAACTGGCGGTGCAGGCAAAAATGCAATGAGAGGAGCTATGGCTAATTTCAAAAAACGCAGATAAGGACTGAATATTAATATATAAAAGATATATAGTATGGAATTAATCAGTGGTACAGAAGTATCGAAACATATAAAGAAAGAAATTGCTCAAGAGGTTGAGAAGATAGTTAATAGGGGGGAACGTGCTCCAAAACTTATCGCTATTATTGTAGGTAATGACCCTGCAAGTTTGACTTATGTTGGACACAAAGAGAAAATGTGTAAAGAAGTTGGATTCGATTCACAACTAATCTCTTTGGGCGAAGAAACAACCCAAGAACAACTTATTGATTTAATCCACAAACTAAACAACGACGATACTGTTGATGGATTTATCATTCAATTACCTTTGCCAAAACATATTGACGAAGATGCAATTATTATGGAAATTAATCCTCTGAAAGATGTTGATGGTTTCCACCCAACAAATGTTGGCAAAATGGTAACAGGTAACGACTCTTTTGTTTCTGCTACACCTTATGGTATTGTTGAGCTTTTGAAATACTATAAAGTACAAACAAGTGGAAAACACGTAGTAGTAGTTGGCAGAAGTAATATTGTAGGCAGACCAATCTCTAATCTGCTTTCACAAAAATGTGAGTTCGGTAATGCAACTTTGACTATTTGCCACTCAAAAACCGAAAACCTTGCAAACTTCACTCGCCAAGCCGATATACTTATTGTAGCTACTGGTGCATTGAATGTTGTTAATGGAGATATGGTAAAAGACGGCGTTGTGGTTATTGACGTTGGTATGCACCGTATCCCAGACGAAACTCGCAAAAACGGTTTTAGATTAGAGGGAGATGTTGATTTTGATTCTGTTGCACCAAAATGCAGTATGATTACACCAGTACCCGGTGGCGTTGGCCCAATGACAATTATCTCATTGATGAGAAACACCCTAAAAGCTATCAAATATCGCAAATAGAAAAGATGGTATAATTACAGAAAATATAGCTTTTTCTGAAAGATAAAAAAATAAGAGTTTGATTTATAATCAAACTCTTATTTTTTAATATTGCTGTCTGGTAAAAATTTTAAAAATCATTGTAATGGATTAAGAGATAATAT
>CAZRHJ010000049.1:0-12248 GCA_964600025.1 uncultured Rikenellaceae bacterium
CATCGGCGAAATAGACAAGATAGGCGAGTTTCGTTTTTAGCGGACAATACTAAATCAGAATTTATGCCTTTTTTAATACCTAATACTATGAAAAGAGAATGGGACAGACGAGCTGAATTTACAAATATCAAAAAAGATTGGGTAACAAGCACAAATAAAGACGGTAGGTTTTTGAATATACACGACAATCTAAACAGAGGTATTAAAAGTCCTTTTGATTGGAAAATTAAAATCTCTCAACTTCTAAAAAATCGCAAAAAAGAAGGTTGGGAGGATAATTCCGTACAACTTCAAGATTTAAATATAAACAAATCATATTTTATGATATGGTTGGGGCATAGTTCATTTTATTTGTACCTAAACGGACTTAAAATACTTATTGACCCAGTTTTTGGTTCTGTACCTTTCGTAAAGAGAATTACCAAACTTCCCATAAACACATCAAATTTCAGGGATATTGACTATATATTAATATCTCACGACCATTATGACCATTTAGACAAAAAAAGCATAAAAACAGTGCTACAACAAAGCAAATCCACTAAAATTATTTGCGGTGCAGGCACTGAGAAAATTCTTTCTAAACTGAACGTCGTGGGTAACGAATACGAAATCATATCTATGCAATGGTACG
The DNA here is from genome assembly GCA_964600025.1 of uncultured Rikenellaceae bacterium. Classification (GTDB taxonomy): domain Bacteria; phylum Bacteroidota; class Bacteroidia; order Bacteroidales; family Rikenellaceae; genus JADFUS01. Next base: position 635 of record CAZRHJ010000049.1, read on the forward strand.
ACAAATACCGTTATGATGGTTTCAAAGTAACATTTTTACCGTCTTTGCACTGGTCGAGAAGAGGTATGAATGATGGTTGCAAACGCTTATGGGGTGCATTTATGATACAATTTGGTGGAATAAATATGTATTTTAGTGGAGATACTACTTATGGCGACCATTTCAAAGAAGTAAAAGAATTATTTGGAAATGTAGATTACGCAATTATTGGGATTGGTGCATTTAGACCAAGAGCCCATACATATAGAAATCACATATCTCCAAGGGAGGCAATTCGTGCGTCGCAAGATATTCAAGCTGGAAAAACAATTCCTATGCACTACAACACATTTGATTTATCGAAAGAGAAATATATGGAACCTTTGAGCATTTTTCAAAAAGCAGCTCAGATAAATAATGTAGATACTCAGACTCCAAAAATCGGCGAAGTATTAGAATTAATTATTAACAAATCGGAAGAAGCACAAAAACAAGAAGAAAAATAATCTCAATTCCAAAGACAAGTACAAAAAGGAGTTAAAGTGTCTATTCTAAGGGATTTAGGGGTGAAATAATGTGTCTTAGGTACGAAATATGTCTAAACATAGGCTAAAAAGTAAAAAACAGAAAAAACAAAACAAATAAACATACAATTTATCACAAAAAAAGCAGGAAATAAAAACAATAACATATCAAACAGTCATACCTAAAACAATATTAGCTATATTTTTGTAACCTATTACCGTTTTCAACTTACGTTTCATAATTTAAATATTATCAATAAATAACAACATTTCTTCTGGATAATAAAGCAACAAGATATTTTGGTTGAAAACCAACACATCTTTCGTATATTATTAAATATCAAGCTATTAAATATTTTAGGGGCAAAATGATTAAATTAAAAATTTGATATTTTTTCACACATATAATATTGATATTCAACGCTTTAAATTCTTTTTAGTAAAAAAACCAAATAAAAATTTTGTCAGATAAAAAATTACTCGTAAATTTGATATAGATTGTGCTTGTGAGAACTGATGAACAGAGATAAACAAGCGAATAACAATTTGATATTAATTTATGCTAAAAATGAAAAATTATTTATTTAAAATCAATCTTTCTTTATTTATTCTTGTTGCTGCAATTTGCGTATCCTGCTCATCATCAAGCACAGAAAACGGAGAGGGAGAAGTCATTTTAGATATTAGAAAATCTATCAACATCAACTCAAAATCAAACTTACCCGGAGATAATATTGATGAATATAGAATAAATATCTATAAAGAAAACGAACCTTACGCTGGTTGGGATAAATTTTCTCAATTACCAGAGGGAAATAAAATCAGATTGGCTTATGGTAGCTATGAAGCAATAGCTGACTGGGGAGAAAATCAAATTATTGATTTTGAAAAGCCATATTTTATTGGGATAACACCTTTCACTTTAAATAGTAATGAAAAGGTTACCCCAATAGAGATATTATGTAAAGTAGGTAACGCCTCTATCAAAATCATATATCACGATACTTTTATAAAACATTTTAGCCAATTCAAGTCTTACGGTGTAAATATTTATACAGACCTATCTGGCGACAAGTTCTTGTACTACGGTGCTGACGAAACAAGACTTGCTCACTTCAAGGTTAGCCGTGTTATTCCACGTTTACAACTTGAAAAACAAGACGGAACAAAATTCGACTATGGTTTTAACTATATATCTAATGTCAAAGCAGGAGATGCTTACACTGTTAGACTTAAACACAATCCAACGAGCAACGAGGGTTCAGTAGTTATTACTATTGACGAAAGCACACGCGATATTCACGAAGAATTTTCAGTACCATTTGAAGATATATTCAAAAGACGTTTAGAAATTAAAAATTCATTTAATGATGAAATTGCAACTATCGCAACTAAGCCTACAAATGAACACAAATTATCTACATATTTCAATGCAACACAAGGACTTAAAGACATTAAATTCTCTTTCAACCCCTTGTTTGCAAACGCTAATGCTCTCCCACAAGAAATTTCATTCTTAACTCTGAAAACCAATGAAGAGTTAAGCACAAAACTAAAAAATATGGGGTTTGAATGGGACGAAAATTTTGAAGGAAAAAAAGAGACAATACTGAGATATTACAAACTTTTGGACTATGTAACGACTGAAACATTTAATAATGAATACCAAAATGATTTCGCTATCACTGTTACAGACAACGAAAACAAAACCAAAACAAAAAGCTTTGCAGTCAAAACTACTCCAAAACCTCTACATTACACCATACCTTCTATCAAAAGAGCGAGTATATGGACAAAAGAGGCAAGTATTCCTAAAATGACTTACGAAAACTTCCCTTATGAATTTTGGGAGGCAAACAAAAATAATTTTACTTATCAATACAGTGTTGATGGTCAAAATTGGATAGATGTAACAGAAGACACAGGAAATACATTAAGAATCTCAAACCTTACAGCTAATACTACATATAGTTATAGAGCAAAATTAGATGATATTTATTCTGCTGTAAAAACATTTACTACCGAAAATCCATTACAACTTCAAAATGCAAATTTTGAGACTTGGGGTTCAAAAGATGTAAACAACCAATTCTTGGGAACTGCCGAAAATGAATATTGGGGTTCGAGCAATACTCAAACTACTTCATCTGGTATTAACAGTTGGTACACCAAAAACTCAGGTGTTAGAAAATATGAAGTTTCTGGCTCAAATAATGCAGCACTAATTTCTACTATTGGCTGGGGAGCAGGAAACACTTGGGCAGGATTTATGTGGTCAGCAGTAATTTACAATGTTTCTGCTGGTTATTTAGTAGTTGGAGATGTAAATACAAATGGAGTAATAACAAAAGGCCGTACACACGAAGCACGTCCTACTTCACTTTCATTTGACTACAAATACAAGCCAACAAACGGTCGTTCGTGGAAAATGTTAGTAGAAATACTTGCAGCAGACGGTAGCGTTTTGGGAAGTGGAACAGCGTCAAGCGGAACAAAGGTTGATAATTTCACAAAACAAAACGTAGATATTACATACACAAATACAACAACTGCTCCTTCAAAAATATATTTGTATTTTACAAATAACACTGCACAAGGAACAGATTTACCCAAAAAAGATATAGAAAAATTGGATAACCCAAATAGATATGAAGGTTCACCAATGGTAATTGACAATATTAATTTGATTTATAACAAGTAAAATAAAGCACAAAAATATATGAAAAAGATTTTAAGTTCAATAATGATTTTTGCAACACTTTTGATGTGTTCTTGCGGTGGAAAAGGAGGAAATCCTGTAAATCCTGACAAACCAGACGAGCCTACAACAAATAAAAAGAGCAAAATTACCTTAAACCTAAAAGCAACAGGTTCTTTTCAGATTGTAGATAAAGCACCAGCCGTAAAGAGTGAAGTTGCAATAGACCCATCAAACTTTACAGTAGAGATTTATAATAACTCAGGTGTTCTGATACACCAATGGGATAAATTCTCTGAAATGAGCGAATTTATAGAACTCACTGTTGCAAATGATTATAAGATTGTAGCATATAATGCAAAGTTACAAGATGTTGCATTTGACGCACCTTTTTACTATGGAGAAACTAAGTTTAATGTTGTTCTTAACCAAATTACACCCGTTGATTTGGTTGCAAAATTGGGCAACGTTATGATTAGTATTACGCCGACACAAGAGTTTTTGACTTATTACGGAGAAGGGAATTACAAGTTCATTGTACGTAACGATGCGTATTTGACAGAAGGAGATCCAGAATTAATTTTCAATCCGGGCGAAACACGTTCAGGATACGTCAAAGCTGCTCCATACACATTGACTATTTTTGCAGGTAACACTATTCAAGAACGCTACATAGAAAATGTAAATGCACAAGACCACCATATTATCAAAATAGATGTTAAGGCTGTTGGTTCTGGGGGCATTAGCATAGTTGTAGATAGAACAGTTTATGAAAAGAATATTGATATAATTGTTCCTGGCGACGATGAAGACCTTGGCAATGGAGGAAAACCACGTCCTGACACACCAGAAAGTGGCGAAGATCCAGCACCAGATATTCAACTTGAAGTTGGAAACATTGACGAACCAGTTGTTATTCCTAACACAGCTATTGTCGATGGAGTATGTACAATTCCTGTTAAGGCAATTATTTCTTCTCCAACAGGAATTAGTGAGCTAAGAGTAAAAATTGATTCTCCTGATATTCCTGAATTTATTTTGAATGGTCTTAATATCCCAGGAAAAGATTACTTTGACTTGGCAAACTTGGACGCTGAACAAACAAAAATGTTTATTCAATTTGGCGTAATCAAAGAAGGTGATGTTATCAAAGGCGGAACAAGCTACCAATTTGACGTAACTGGTTTTATGTCTTTATTAAACCCTAACGAGAGATTACATAATTTTGAAGTTACTGTAATTGATGCTAACACTACTTCTGTTGTTAAAACCCTATCAATTAACCGTACAGAATAATTAATACGATTATGACAAAATTTAAAATATTAGTTCTTCTATCGTGTTTTGTTTTGGTTTTTTCGTGTAAGAACAATCCGAAAAACCCAAGCAAAGAAGGCGATGGAATACTTGCATTGTCTATGGATTTTAACAATACTACAAATATTGTTAATAAAACAAAAGCACCATCAAATGATGAACTCGCTTTATACATACTTAATTCAAGTAAAGATACTGTACACAAATTTATTGGGATTTCAAACATTCCAGACGAAATAACTCTAAAATTTGGTAAATATACAGCTATTTGTGAATCAATAGATATTGATAGACTTTTCTCTATGGATAAACCAATTTATAGAGGAGAACAGCCGTTTGAAATAGCTTTGACTCAAAAAACAGAAGTTAAATTGACTGTAAAATATGCAGATATTTTGGTATCGGCAGAATATACAGACAAATTCAAAGAATTAGTTTCATCATACGGTCTTAGCATTACGAGCGACTTGGGAGGAACTGTCGAAATTCCTTCTACCGAAACTCGTACAGCATACGTTAAAGTAAATGATTTTTTGAACTATACACTAAAAATTGTTGATGATTTGGGCAATGACGTAATTTACAACAAAAAAATTGAGGGACTAAAACCTGCCGATTTTTTGAAACTAAAATTCGATGTTGCACAAGCTTCTGGCGAAGGAAATAACACAACACTGAGAATTTATGTGGATATGACTTTGAACGAAGTTACTCACACTTTCGAAATGTTAATTAACCCGGGTGTAGCTCCAAAAATCACACCTGAAAACTTTACGGAAGGCGTAACTATTCCTGTTACAGACGGAGAACTAACAAAAGCAAAAATTAAAATAGAGCCTTCTAATCCATTATTTGGAATATATATAAATTCAAATACAGATTTATTCACAAATGCTGGTTTAGACAAAAAAATAAATATTCTTGCTTTGAGCGAAAAGCAAAAACAACAATTAACAGAGTTAGGACTTAATGTTAATGATATTACAACAAACATCTATCCCGTTAGACCTGTTTCTAATCCAGTTACAGTAGATTTAAGTGAACTTTCAAGCAGGTTAGCCGAGGGAGAGCATTTATTTACAGTTTCAGTTGTAGATGTAAACTTTCTAAACTCTCAAATTGAAATGAAATTTGACGCAGCAGGCAACCCTGTGAAAATGGGACTTGCTAAATCTTACGACATTTATCGTTCAGACCTAAATGGCACAAAAGTTATAATAAATGGTTTCTATACATCAAAAACTGCTCCCGAGGGACTAACATTCAAATACAAAACTGTATCTTCTGAGGAGTGGACAGTAATTGACCCATCAAGAATTACAGTCAATACTACTGCAAAAACATTTACTATTACTGATTTCTTGCCACAAAACAATACGCTAACAATCAAAGCTGTAACAAAGGTTGGGGATTTAGTTACTGATGGCTCTGGCGAAACATCTGTAACAACAAGTGCAATTCCTGCTATACCAAATTTGAATTTTGACACTTGGACAAAAAGTGGCAAAAACTGGTATCCAAATGCAGATGCGTCTAATAGCTACTGGGGAACTGGTAACGAAGGAGTTACTATGAATCTTGTAGGCAAAGACCCAAACACTGTGCCAGAGGAAACATTAATAGTCAAAGGCAAAGCAGCAAGAATGGTATCTATTAGTGTTCCTGTTGTGAATTTTGCAGCTGGTAACCTATTTGTTGGTTCATATAAAACGAATATTTCTGACCCAATTAGCTCTGTTAAGTTTGGTCGCCCATTCATTGGTCGCCCAGACCAAATGAAAGGTTATTACCTATTCAAACCAGCAGGTTATAACGGAGGAAACGACTATTGCCATATTTACATAAAACTCGAAAATAGAAACAGTGGAGTTACTGTTGGATACGGTGAATTTGTAAATAATACACAAATGTCAGCTTACGAACCATTTACTATTGACGTAAAATATAGCAGTAGCCTTCCCGTAACTCACGTTACTGTTTGTGCTACATCAAGTAAAGACGGACAATCATTCAATGGCGGTGTAGGCAGTACTCTATACGTTGATGAATTCGAAATAATATACAACGGCAAATAAAGGGGTCTTCGACCCTTTCCCCTTAATCTATCACGCATAAACAGACTATCTATAATAACTTTTTAGATAGTCTGTTTTTTTTAAGTACAGTTCTATAAAAACGAAACTCTCCTGCATTGTATATTTTACGCACTGCAATACGCAAAACAGAGCATTGGCAAAAAGATACAAGGTAGGCGAGTAGCATTTTTATAGGATAATATCAAACAAAAAGAGTACCCGATTGGGTACTCTTAATGTTATTATTAAATCTAAAAAGATTAAACAATACCTTGCTCCAACATTGCTTGAGCAACTTTCATAAAGCCAGCGATATTTGCACCTTTAACATAGTTAATGTTATCACCTTCTTTACCGTATTTAACACAAGCTTCGTGGATAGCTTCCATAATTTGGTGAAGAGTTTTATCAACCTCAGCACCAGTCCAGCTAATGTGAGCAGCATTTTGAGTCATTTCAAGACCAGAAGTTGCAACACCACCAGCATTAACAGCTTTACCAGGAGCAAATACTACACCCTTAGCAGTTTGGAATGCGTGGATAGCCTCAGGAGTACAACCCATATTAGAAACCTCACAACAGTATTGAGTACCGTTAGCGATAAGTTCTTTAGCGTCGTCACCATTAAGTTCGTTTTGGAATGCACAAGGAAGAGCGATATCACATTTTACAGACCAAGCTTTTTTACCAGCTGTAAATGTAACACCTTGGAATTTCTCTGCCATTGGAGCTACAACGTTGTTGTTTGAAGCACGAAGAACCAACATATAGTCGATCATTTCGTTAGTCATACCAGCAGGGATATGGCAAACACCGTCAGGACCAGAAACTGCAACAACTTTTGCACCAAGTTCTGTTGCTTTTTGAGCAGCACCCCAAGCTACGTTACCGAAACCTGAAACAGCGATTGTTTTACCTTGGATAAAGTCATTATTTGTTTTAAGAACGTGTTCTGTGAAATACAAAGCACCATAACCAGTAGCTTCTGGACGAAGGATAGAACCTCCCCAAGTAGCACCTTTACCAGTTAATACACCTGTATTGTACTCACGAGCAAGTTTTTTGTACATACCGTACATATAACCAATCTCACGACCACCAACACCTACGTCACCAGCAGGGATATCTGTATCAGGGCCAATGTTGTTCCACAATTCCCACATAAATGCTTGGCAGTAACGCATAATTTCAGCATCTGATTTACCAATTGGATCGAAGTCAGAACCACCTTTACCACCACCCATAGGAAGTGTAGTAAGAGCATTTTTGAAAGTTTGCTCAAAGCCTAAGAATTTAAGCATTGATGGGTTAACTGCTTTATGGAAACGAAGACCACCTTTGTAAGGTCCGATAGCACCGTTAAATTGAACACGGTAACCTAAGTTAGTTTGAACTTCACCTTGGTCATCTACCCAAGACACACGGAATGTGAAGATACGATCTGGTTCAACCATACGCTCAACGATTTTAGCTTTTTCAAACTCTGGGTGTTGGTTATAAACCTCCTCAATAGTCTCCAAAACTTCTTGTACTGCTTGCAAGTACTCATTCTCACCTGGGTGTTTAGCCTCAAGGTTAGCCATAATTTTTTTAACTTCCATTGTACTAAATTTTAAGTTATGTTAATTAATTATATTAGTTTCACAATTACCTCACAAAGGTATATAAAATAATCTATCTTGATACATTTTTCGCAAAAAATATTACTCAATTAAAGATTGTTCATTTTTATACATCAATTTGTATTAAAAAAGTACTTTTTTTATGATTTTTCATAAATACTAACAAAACTATAAGAGTTTAATAATTAGATTATTAGTATATATGCAATTTTAAAGCACTAATTACACTGCATAGGTAGCAATAATTTGCCAATTAAGCAACTAAAAATAGAGAAATAATTATAGCTATCTCAGTAAAAAATATATTGTTGTCTACTAAAAAAAATCTGCAATGGAAATTATCCATTGCAGATACAAAATTATTGCTGTCCGGTAAAAATTTTACAAACTCCCAATAAACTCGGATCTCTTAGGCTATTTTGCTGATGGTCATAACGTAGCGTACTGGCGTACGTGAAGCAGAGCATCGGTGAAATAGACAAGATAGGCGAGTTTCATTTTTAGCGGACAATACTAATATAAAATTAAGAACTGCGGGAATACTATCTATTGTTGTACTTATCAAGTGCAATAGCCAATAGTTCGATAGCACGTTTCAAATCATCTTTTTTGAGTACATAAGCCATACGAACCTCATTTTTACCCAATCCCTTTGTCGAATAAAATCCCATTGCGGGAGCAACCATAACAGTTTCGTTTTCATAAGAAAACTCCTCCAACAACCATTGTGCAAATTTATTAGAATCATCAATCGGAAGTTTAACGATTGCATAAAAAGCTCCTTTTGGTTTTGGACAATAAACCCCCTCAATTTTGTTCAACTCTTCGACCATACAGTTTCGTCTTTCTATATATTCATTATAGACGTTCTCAAAATACGATTTTGGAGTTTTAAGTGCAGCAAGTGCGGCTATTTGACCAAATAACGGAGGACAAAGTCTTGCTTGTGCCAATTTCATTGCTGCCGAGATTAGGTCTTTATTGCGACTGACTAACGCCCCTACCCTTGCACCGCACATACTATAACGTTTCGAAACAGAATCAATCATAACAGCGTGCTGTTCAAGTCCCTCGATTGTCATTATAGAGTTATGAGTATTTCCGTCATAACAAAACTCTCTATAAACCTCGTCGGAAATTATAAATAAATCGTGTTTTAAAGCAATTTCTTTAAGTTGCAAAAGTTCTTCTTTGGAATAAAGGTATCCAGTCGGATTCCCAGGATTACAAATCATAATTGCACGAGTTTTCGGAGTAATTTTCTTCTCAAACTCAGATATTGGGGGCAATGCAAAATCATTTTCTATTGTTGCCAATATAGGATTTACAATAACTCCCGCTTGTGCTGCAAAACCATTATAATTTGCATAAGAAGGTTCGGGAACCATAAGTTCATCGCCTGGATTAAGACAGGTTATCAAAGCAAAAATCACTGCCTCAGAACCTCCATTCGTAACAATTATATCACTCGGATTAACATTTATATTTTTTGTTGCATAGTAATCCACCAACCCTTCTTGGTACTCAACCAAACCTGCCGATTGAGTGTAAGCAACAGCATCAGACTGCAATGCTCTAACTGCATCAACAGCACAAGTAGGAGCATCTATATCAGGCTGACCAATATTTAAGTGATATACTTTTATACCACGCTTTTTAGCAGCGTTTGCAAATGGTACCAATCTACGGATTGGACTTGCCGGCATATTAATTGACTTTTGAGATAATGTAGGCATAAATTATGTTTTTATTAGTTACTTTCACAAACATAATTATTTTTTTGCAAATAAAAAATAGTTTTTCATCATTTTTTAACACATTTCACAAAAAAACTTTGCCAGATACCCATAATATTATCTAAATCAAATTCTTTTGCGTGAAGTCTTGCATTAACAGACATTTTTTTTCGCAAATCTTCGTCTTCAATAAGTTTGCAAATTGCCTCTGAAAGGTGCTTGTACGATGAATTTGGCTCAACTACAAATCCATTATAATTATTTATAATTAATTTTGGAATTGCCGAACAGCAATTATACGCAACAAGTGGCAAAGCACATTCTCCTGCTTCTGCCAACACCATAGGAAAACCCTCTATTTTTGAGCTTAAAACATAAATAGAACTTTCCAATAATTTTTGTTGTACCTCATTTGTCTGTTCATTTATCTTGATATTTTGCTCCAAACCATAGTTTTTTATAAGATTTTCGACCTTTTCCCACTCGCTATCCTTTTTACCATATATATATAGTGTCCAATCGCTATGTTTTTTAGCAACCAATCTCCACGCCTCAACCAAATTATCAAATGCTTTCTGCGGCACATATCTACCAAGTGCAATAGCATTTTTTGAGCTTATATCTGCACTTTTCTCACACACAAACGAATTAGGGTTTGGAATACTAATAGTATTATCAAGACCTCTATGTTGTGCATCTTCTTCTGTGAGCGTAACACATTTGTCGTAAAGGTTCATTTTTCGACAATTAACCTTATAGTCCCACATTGCTAATTGTTTTATAACTGGCGGATATTTTGGAAAAACCCAAACGAAAGGGTCTTTATACGAAAAATGAGTTTCAAAGATTTTCTTACTTCCGTCCTTAAACGAACATATCGAACTATGGTCAAATGGCACTAAGGACACACATATATCATATCTCCCACTATACAAAGTTTCTTTAATTGCTTTACGATATTTTGGCCTCAACACAAAAACACGTCTAAAAATTCTTGAAAAAATATTTTTTTTAGAATTATTAAGAATCTTTATTCCCAGTCCTATAAACCCAACTTTTTGGTCTAATTCAAAATAACTTTCTCTGTGAGTTTGTTCTACTGCAATAATATCCACACTATGTCCGTGGTTCACAAGCCACGACGCTTTGAGCGACGTAACTCGTTCCATACCCCCTTGGGTACTCATATCATAGATAATATATGCAATTCTCATTTTGTCAGTATTTTCCATTAATCCCCTACAAAAATAATTAATTTAATTAATATTAATAATATTTTAGTGATATTATTTTTTATTTCAAAAAACATTATTACATTTGTAGTGATGATATATTTATCATTAACATTTAACTGCTTTTACTTTTACATTAATTTGTGCTAATAGGTATATTTTTAATAAAAAATAATCACCACTCACACAATATACAAACATTGTGTGTCGTTAGTTCTGTAAAAGTTAGTTAGGTTTCTTCATTTATTTAAGTTTGGGTTAGTAGTATGGGATTTTCTATAAATCCCGAAGATAGAGGTTATCGCGAGATTCCCTCTATTTTTTTTGAATATACGAACAAAAAAAAGAGAGACAACTACTGTTATCTCTCTCTAAGAGTGGTGCCACCAGGAATCGAACCGGGGACACAAGGATTTTCAGTCCTTTGCTCT
>CAZRHJ010000050.1:0-12044 GCA_964600025.1 uncultured Rikenellaceae bacterium
CTACGTTATGACCATCAGCAAAATAGCCTAAGAGATCCGAGTTTATTGGGAGCTTATAAGATTTTGGAGATATAAAAATTTTAAAAATTATTTTTCCAAGCCCCTCACAAATTAAAACACTGTAATATATTATCGCTTAATTCATTACAACGATTTTTAAAATTTTTACCAGACACCAATAATTGTTTTTAGCGAATAGTGCTAATAAAAAAATACTTACTCTGTTAGGAGTAAGTATTTTTTTATTAGTGTCAAACAATTATTATTGTTGAACTGCTTTTTGAAGTTGCTCAATAAGTTTTTTAGCAGTTTCTGCGTTAGCACCTACTGTAACTTGTTTGTAGTATTCAATAGCTTTTGGATTGTTTTTCAATTCTTGGAAAGCGATAGCTACAAAGAATGCTGCGTTTGCTTTTGCCTCAGGGTTAGTTTGAATACTAACTGCGTTAGCACCTACTTTTGCAATTTCAGCATAGTTTTTAGAGTCGTTTAAGATTTGAATTTTAGCCAATTCTACGTTTGGAGTGTTTGGAGAATATTTTGCAGCTTTCTCACAAGCAGCCAATGCTTTTGTATAATCTTTTGCTTTCAAAGCCTCTGCAACAACAGCCATATTTTCAGCAGTAGCAGCTTTTTTTGCCATTGCACCTGCATTTGCATAACGAGAGTTAGACTCGCCCAATGCAATTACTTTTGCAAATAATTCGTCAGCTTTTGCAGTGTTGCCAGCTTTTGAATAACATTGTGCAGCAAAAATACCGTTTTTGAAGTCTTTGTCATTATCTGTCAATGCAGTTTCTGCGATAGCAGCTGCACCAGCGAAATCATTAGCTTTGTATTTTTCTGTTGCTTGAACACGATATACAGTACTAATCATATTGTCAGCCATCAATTTGTTTCTAAGGTCAGCAGTGCTACCAGCAACTTTTGATGCATTTTTGAATTCTGCAAGAGCTGCGTCAAATTGTTTCTTTTGAGCGTTCATTTTTCCACTATTCATATAAGACTGAACCAAGAAAGAATTAGCTTGTTTTACAGTAGCTGTAACATCTTCCTCTGCTGTTTGTCCCATATCAACAACTTCTTGGAAAAGTTTAGCTGATTGAGAAAATTGCTTTGCATTAAATGCAGCAGCAGCTTCGTTAAATTTAGTTTGCACTTCTTGTGCTGTTTGGGCAAATGCTGTACCTGCAAACATAATTGCAAATAAAGCAATAGTTAATTTGATTTTTTTCATAAGAAATTACTATTATTATTAATTTATTTTTTCAACAAAGTCAAAGATAGTTATTTCATTTCTAAAACCAAAAAAAAAGTTATTTTTTTATGTTGAAACAAAAAAAAGAGTGGATATACCACTCTTTTCTGATTTTTATAGATGTTTTTATTATTTGCAACCACACTCGCCGCAGCAACCGTCTTCGCAACCACCTTCGCTACCTTCATCACAACCGCAAGAGCAACCGCCTTGTGGAGCCATAAATTTCTGCATATCTTCTGGTGTAGATTCTCTAACGCCTTCAACTTTAACTTCGAAGTTAAGAGTTTTACCAGCCATTGGAGAGTTGAAGTCCATAACAACTACTGATTCTTTAACCTCTACAACACGACCTGGCATTTGGTTGCCTTGGTTGTCCATCATAGGAAGAACAGCACCTGCTTTAACGATTTCTTCGTCAAATTTGCCCTCTACTGTGAAAATATCTTTTGGAAGTTCAACGATAGCTTCTTGTACTAATTCGCCATAACCATCTGCTGGTGAAAGAGTAAATGTTGCTGTTTCGCCAGCTTCTTTACCTAACAAATTTTCTTCAAATTTAGGTAGTAACATACCCATACCGAATACAAATTCTAATGGTCTTTCAGCTGTTGCTTGGTCTGCAATTTCACCGTTTACAGTTAATGTATAAGATACAGATACATAACTATCTTTTGCGATTTTCATATTGATTTTTGTTTTTAAATTATAAAATAGCTATGAGGTTACGGGGCATTTCTGCCCGCAACCTCACAGTTAAAACGTTATTTTGTTAGAATTATTATTCCCATTTGTTAAATGCACTGCAAGCACATACCAAATTTCTATCACCAAATCCGTTATCTACCTTAGTAACATAAGGCCAGAATTTGTTGTCACGAACCCAGCTAAGTGGGAATGCAGCTTCTTCACGAGAATATTTGTGATTCCACTCGTTAGCACCAACTTCAAAACAAGTGTGAGGAGCATTTTTAACAACGCTATCTTCTGGGTCTGCTTGACCGTTAGCTAATTGTTCGCACTCACGTTTGATTTGGATAAGTGTTTCGATAAATCTATCCATTTCTGCTTTTGGCTCAGACTCAGTAGGCTCAATCATCAAAGTTTCGTGAACTGGGAATGAAAGAGTTGGAGCGTGGAAACCATAGTCCATCAAACGACGAGCAATATCACCAGACTCAATACCGTAGTCTTTTTTGTAGTTACGGTAGTCCAAAATCAATTCGTGACCTACACGGCCAGTTGCACCAGAGTAAACAATACCAAATTCTTTTTTCAAAGAACAAGCCATATAGTTAGAGCTAACCAAAGCGATTGCAGTTGTTTTTGCAAGACCTTCGGCACCCAACATTTTGATATAACCATAAGTGATAGGCAACAATAAAGCATTTCCCCAAGGTGCAGAAGATACTGCTGTACCTCTACGACCACCAATTTCTGGAACTACTGTTGAGCTTGGTAGGAATTCTACTAAGTGTTTTGCTACACCAATAGTACCAACACCAGGACCACCACCACCGTGAGGCATACAGAATGATTTGTGTAGGTTCAAGTGACAAGCGTCAGCACCGATAAATCCTGGGCTTGTTTGACCTGTTTGACCTTCCATATTAGCACCGTCCATAAATACTTGACCACCGTTAGCGTGAACTGCGTCAATGATAGTTTTGATTTCTTGCTCAAATACACCGTGTGTAGATGGGTAAGTAATCATTGCACCAAACAAGTTAGCTTTGTTTGCTTCTGCTTTTGTGATAAAGTCTTGAACATCAATATTACCTTTATCGTCACTGTTTACGATAATGATTTTAAGACCAACCATTGTAGCTGTTGCAGGGTTAGTACCGTGTGCAGATGCTGGAATTAACATAATGTTACGGTCTTTGCCACCGTGAGCATCGTGCCATTTACGAATTACAGAAACTGCTGCGTACTCGCCACTTGCACCAGATAGAGGCTGGTTAGAAACTGCTGCAAAACCAGTAATTTCTGCAAGGTCTTTCTCTAATCCACGGTTCATTTCGTTGTAACCCTCACGTTGTGAAGCTGGAACGAATGGGTGAATATTACCGAAACCTGCCATAGACAATGACATAAGTGTAGCCGCTGGGTTAAGTTTCATAGTACAAGAACCCAATGGAATCATACTGTTTGTCAATGAAATATCACGACGAACAAGAGTATGAATATAACGCATTAAGTCTGTTTCTGATGTGTAACGGTTGAAAATTTCTTCTTGCATAAATGGAGTCTGACGAGCCATAGATGGGCAGAAACCTTTTACCTCTGCAACTTCTGTCAATACGATAGTCTCTTTACCAGCATTCTCAGCAAAGATAGAGATGATTGTATTGATTTCTGCAAGAGTAACAACCTCGTCCATACTTATTCTAACATAGCCTTCTTTTGCATAAGCAAGGTTCATTCCTTTTGCAAGAGCAATTTTCTCGATTTTTGCAGGTTCTGCTTTAACCTCGATAGTGTCGAAGAAACATTCAGAAGAAATTTCATAACCTAATTCTTTCAATGCACCAGCCAAAGCTACTGCGTGAGAGTGGATATGCATTGCTATACGCTCAATTCCTTTTGGGCCGTGGTATACACCATACATACCAGCCATTACTGCCATAAGTGCAGAAGCTGTACAGATGTTAGATGTAGCTTTATCACGTTTGATATGTTGTTCACGAGATTGAAGAGCCAAACGAAGTGCTTTGTTGCCAAGACGGTCAACAGTAACACCAATGATACGTCCAGGTATCATACGTTTGTATTCAGCTTTTGTAGCGATATAACCTGCTGCTGGACCACCTAAGCCCATAGGAATACCAAAACGTTGAGTGTAACCAGCTACAACGTCTGCACCCCACTCAGCTGGTGATTTTAACAAAGCAAGAGCCATTGTGTCAGCAACTGCTGTTACAAGGATATCTGCTGCGTGAGCTTTTTCAGTAAATGATGCGTAATCACGGATTTCGCCATTTGCTGCTGGGTATTGTAGAATAGCACCAAATTCTTTGCCTGTAAACTCATAAGAAGCAAAATCACCTACTGTGATTTCGATGCCTTGTGGATATGCACGAGTCATCAATACATCAAGAGTTTGAGGGAAGATATTTTGGTCAACAAAAAGAATATTGCGGTTTTCTTTTACTGCTTGACGGCTACGTGCGTAGTGCATCATAGTCATACTCTCTGCTGCTGAAGTACCTTCGTCCAACAAAGAACAGTTACAAATTTCCATACCTGTCAATGAACAAATCATTGTTTGGAAATTCAATAGAGCCTCCAAACGACCTTGTGAAATTTCAGCTTGGTATGGAGTGTAAGAAGTGTACCAGTTTGGATTTTCCAAAATGTTACGTACGATTGCAGGAACAACTGCTGTTGGATAGTAACCCATACCAATGAATGTACGCAATGGTTTGTTCATTGCAGCAAGTTCGTTGATGTGGTTAATATATTCCCACTCAGACATACCACCGTTTTCGATTTCAAGTGGTTTTGGAAGACGAATATTTGCAGGATATACTTGGCTAAGTAGCTCCTCAACAGACGAAACGCCAATTACTTTTAGCATTTCTTGTACATCAGCATCAGTAGGACCAATGTGACGATTCATAAAAATGTCTTGACTCATATTTTTATTAAAATTTTAATGTTTTTTGCACTTATGTAATAGAGTTGTAACGCTTTAAAAATTAACGTAGTTACTTACTCTAAAAATAACTTTGCAAAGATAATTAAATCTTTATAATATAGAAATTATTGAGCCATTTTTATATCAAAAATCATTAATATATTAACTTGGCGTACAATAATCAACAAATATTATGCGAGAATGTTTGCTGTTTAACAATAGTAGTTTTGGTCTAAATACTGTGTTTTAGTTTATTCAAAAAACTTAAAAAAGCTGAGTTTATTTTTAAACTCAGCTTATATTATAGTCTTGTATTTGTGTCAGCTAAAAATTTTAAGAATGATTGTAATGAATTATAAATAATGTATTACAGTGTTTTATATTTATAAAGAGTTTCGTTTTTAGCTAACGGCACTTACGCTTAGAATTTTATACCAGTATAAGTTTGTGGAGAAAGTGCTTTAAGTTCTGCTTTAACAGAATCCGAAACTTCGAGTGTTTCGATAAAGCTCGCAATATCTTCACGTGTGATAGCTTTATTTGTACGAGTAAGCTGTTTAAGTGCTTCGTAAGGGTTTGGATAATCCTCACGGCGAAGAATTGTTTGAATACCTTCTGCAACTACTGCCCAGTTACGCTCCAAATCACGATTGAATGCTTCGTTGTTGATAATCAATTTGTTAAGACCACGTGTAAGAGAACGCAAAGCTATGATAGTGTGTCCCATTGGAACGCCTATGTTGCGTAATACTGTTGAGTCTGTAAGGTCTCTTTGCATACGTGAGATAGGAAGTTTCATTGAAAGGTGGTTGAAAATAGCATTTGCAATACCTAAGTTGCCTTCTGCATTTTCAAAATCAATAGGATTTACTTTGTGTGGCATTGCAGATGAACCAACCTCACCAGCTTTGATTTTTTGTTTGAAATATTCCATTGATATGTAAGTCCACATATCACGGCATAGGTCAATCAAGATAGTATTGATACGTTTGTAGCCGTCAAAGATAGCTGCAATATTATCGTAATGCTCAATCTGTGTTGTTGTTTGTGAACGGTCAAGTCCCAAAGTGTTGTTTACAAAATTATTTGCAAATGCAACCCAATCAATACCTGGGTATGCAGCGTGATGAGCATTGAAGTTACCTGTTGCACCGCCAAATTTAGCTGGGCAAGGGATTTTGCTCAAAAGCAAGATTTGTTTTTTTAGTCGTTCAACAAATACTTTAATTTCTTTGCCAAGACGTGTTGGACTTGCTGGTTGGCCGTGAGTGTGTGCAAGCATAGGGATTTCTTCCCATTCTGTTGCAAGACCGTCCAAAAGTGCAACTACATCATTCAATATTGGTAAATAAACTTCGTTTGAAGCATCACGTAATGAATATGGTATAGATGTGTTGTTGATGTCTTGACTTGTAAGACCAAAATGTACAAATTCTTTTAGTTTGCCTAAATTTAATTCGTCCATTTTCTCTTTGATAAAATACTCAACTGCTTTTACGTCGTGGTTTGTAGTTTTTTCAATGTCTTTGATGCGTTGTGCATCGTCTGCTGAGAATGTGCGATAAATATCTCGCAATGTCTCGAAGTTATCTTTGCCAAACGATGAAAGTTGTGGCAATGGCAACTCGCACAATGCAATGTAATACTCAATCTCTACCAATACACGGTAACGTATAAGAGCATATTCAGAAAAATAATTAGCTAATTCTCCACAAGATTTGCGGTAACGTCCGTCGATTGGCGAAATAGCTGTCAAAGTATTTAGTTCCATAGTACTATATCTATTAAGATTTAAGCCACAAAATTACAAAAATCATTTTTACTACCCAACAAAATAATAATATATTTCAAAACTTCGTTAGTATTTTTGTAAAAGAAACAATAAATAACTATTTTTGTAGGCTCAAACACTAATTTTATTATGGCATTTTTAGGTACATTATTTTCCATTATTTTGGGATTTTATATTCTTGGATTTTTTGCAAGAATATTTTTAAGATTTTGGATAAGAAAAAAAGTTAAAGATTTTGAACAAGGTAAAACCTCTGGTGGGTTCTACCGTGCGTGGACTAATACGCAAGGTTGGAAGGCTCAAAATCCTAATCAAAACCAGTCTTCTCAACACGAGGGAGATGTTACTATCACTTCGGACGGAAATCGTAACCGTAATATTGACAAAAATATTGGCGAGTACGTAGAATTTGACGAAATAAAAGAAAATAAATAATCTTTTTATCGTGTTTTTGGCACGTTTTTTTTAGAGAAAATTCCACTGTTTAGTACTACTAAACAGTGGAATTTTTATTTTTTTATATGGGTTATTTGATTGATAATTAGCAACTTTTTGTTGGTTTAGTTGCAAAAGACAATAATCTTTTGTATATTTACGAGCAATTAAATATAATTACTTATGGACAACTACAAACTATCTTTGGAATATGTTCTGAATTGTAGCCCAAAGTCGCTTTATACGCTTGTGAGTTTGCCCTCGGGGCTTACTACTTGGTTTGCAGATAGAGTGGATAGAGTGGGCGATAGTCTGAATATATTTTGGGGCAAGTCTTCGGAGATTGCCGATGTTATTTCTACCGATGGAGCTACCTATATTCGTTATCAGTGGGAGCGTGATAGAGGTACTGAACGCTATTTTGAGCTAAGTATTCACGTTTCGGATATTGCAAAGGTCGTATCTCTTACAATTACAATTTTGGGTAGCGAAGAAGATATTGACGACGCTCCACAGTTGTGGGACAACTCAATCGAAAATCTAAAAAGAAATTTAGGAATAAAATAACTGCGTTTTTGGCGAATGTATAACACAACATTACGCAAATTTTGGCGTTCTTTGTAAAAAAATCACTATCTTTGCAAACTTAATGTAGGTGTTTTTTTTACGCACAGAGAATAATGAAAATAAAAACGGTAGATAGATTTATACTAAAATCCTATTTAGGTCCTATGATAGCGACCTTCTTTATCGTTATGTTTATCTTGATGATGAACGGTCTGTGGCTGTATATAGACGAAATTGTAGGGAAAGGGCTTCCGTTTTCGGCTATCGTCAAATTGATTTATTATTTTAGTGTTACAATGGTTCCATTGGGTCTGCCTTTGGCTACACTTTTGGCTGCTATTATGACAATGGGTAATTTGGGTGAAAACTACGAACTTACAGCCTTGAAATCGGCAGGTATATCTTTGGTTCGTATTATTCGTCCAATTCTTATTTTAGCGGTGTTTATTTCTATTGCGAGTTTTTTTGTGATAAACAACTATGTGCCATACTCTGTTCGACAACTTGGAAAAGTGCTTTCGGATATTCGTTCCCAACGCCAAGAAATTGAATTTATAGATGGAATGTTTTTTAATGGTATTCCAAACATTAGTATCAGAGTAGAAAAACAAGACAAAAAAACAAAACAACTAACTGGGGTTTTGATTTATGATAACCGTGATAGAAGTGTTTCTAAAACTATTGTTGCAGATAGTGGCTATATTGCAATATCGGACGATAAAGAGTATATGAACATAAAGCTCAACCACGGTTCGAGTTTTGAGGATAACCGAAATTATCAATGGTATGATAAGCCGTTTATGCGTGTAAATGATTTTGAACAGCAGGTGATGATTCTCAAATTAGACGGTTTTAATTTTTCGGAAAGTGGTAGTAATATTTTTGCAGGTCGAAGTGATACCAAAAATATTAGTGAATTGCAACACGATATTGATTCTATAAATTTAGTAGCCGAAAAGCGTATAAATGATTTTTCGAGCAGTTTTTTGAAAAACTATTTTTATAGAATGGATACTTTGGTGATACATAAAAATTCAAAAGACTCGCTATTATTTGCAAAAGCACAACGACAAAATGCAATTATTACTCGCGAAACGGTTGATACATTGTCTATTACGACTAAAAAAAATATATTCGAAGACGCAGACGAACGTTTATCAAATTTAGTGTCGTTTTCGGACGGAGGACACTCGCAGGTAACAGGTAGCACAATTACTCTTTATAGGTCAAAAGCAGATTGGCACAAGAAAATAGCATTACCTATATCGGTATTTATTTTCTTTTTGATTGGAGCTCCATTGGGGGCAATCATTAGACGTGGAGGATTGGGTATGCCTGTGGTAATATCTGTGATTTTCTTTGTGTTCTATTATATGATGTCTATTTCTGGCGAGAGAATGGTATGGGACGGAGCGTGGATACCTTTTGCTGGTATGTGGTTGTCGTCTTTTATACTTGCTCCGATAGCTATATTTTTGACTTTGAAAGCTCGTAGCGACTCTCAGTTGCTAAATGCCGAGACTTATTATAATTTGTTTAAAAAAACAAAAAACTATTTACAGGTAATTAAAGAAAAAACAAAAAAATATGCAAGAAGAAAAAACTTTTAAATTGAACACTATCGAGGAAGCTCTTGAAGATTTGAGAGCTGGTAAAGTCTTGATTTGTGTTGATGACGAGGACAGAGAGAATGAAGGGGACTTTATTTGTGCTGCCGAAACTGTAACAACAGAAACTGTTAATTTTATGGCACGTTACGGACGTGGACTAATTTGTTGTCCACTTACTCGTGAACGTTGCAACGAACTAAAATTGGATATGATGGTGGGTGAAAACACTTCACTACACGCTACTCCTTTTACTGTTTCAGTGGATTTGTTGGGTCAAGGTTGTACAACAGGTATCTCGGCTTTTGATAGAGCATCTACTCTTAGAGCTTTGGTTAATCCCGAAACTCGTCCAGAAGATTTAGGTCGTCCAGGTCATATCTTCCCTCTTTTGGCTCAAAAGAAAGGCGTTTTGCGTCGTCCTGGCCATACAGAGGCAGTTGTGGATTTGACACGTTTGGCAGGTTTGCGTCCTGGCGGTGTTTTGGTTGAGATTTTGAATGAGGACGGCACTATGGCTCGTTTGCCTCAGCTTATCGAGGTTGCAAAAAAATGGGGACTTAAAATAATATCTATTGCAGACTTGATTAAATACCGTTTGAAAAAAGAAACTATCGTAACTCGTGGTGTTACTGCAAATATGCCTACTGAGTACGGTGATTTCAAAATCATTCCTTTCCGTCAAGAAAATGACGAATTGGAACACGTTGCACTTGTAAAAGGAGAGTGGACAGATGATGAGTCAATACTTGTACGTATGCACTCATCTTGTCTGACTGGTGATGTGTTTGGTTCTTGTCGTTGTGATTGTGGAGCTCAGCTTAAAGAGTCTATGCGTATGATTCAAGAGGCGGGAAAAGGTGTTGTTGTATATCTTAGCCAAGAGGGTCGTGGTATTGGACTTTTCAACAAAGTTCACGCTTACAAACTTCAAGAAGAAGGTTTGGATACAGTTGAGGCAAATATCAAACTTGGATTTGCTGCTGATGAGCGTGATTATGGCGTTGGAGCATCTATTTTGAGAGAACTAAACGTTACACATATAAGATTGCTTACTAATAATCCTCAAAAACGTGCTGGACTTACTGGCTACGGGCTTGAAATTGTTGAAAATGTTCCGATTGTTATCAAGCCTAACAAATTCAACGAAGATTATTTGCGTACGAAAGAATTGCATATGGGTCATACTTTGGGATTATTCAAAAAATAGTTATTATGGTGGAAGCTAAGAGTTTGAGAATAGTATATATGGGTACGCCCGATTTTGCAGTTGAGCCTTTGCGTAAATTGCATACAGAGGGATATAATATAGTTGCAGTTGTAACTATGCCCGACAAACCTGCGGGTCGTGGTCAAAAACTTAGACCTTGTCCCGTAAAAGAGTATGCAGTAGCTAACAATCTTCCACTTTTACAGCCAGAGAAACTCAAAGATGAACAGTTTTTGACTACCCTTAGAGATTTGAATTTGGATTTGGGTGTAGTTGTTGCATTCAAAATGTTGCCAGAAGTTGTTTGGGCTATGCCTAAATATGGAACATTTAACTTGCATACATCTAATTTGCCTGATTACCGTGGTGCTGCTCCAATTAACTGGGCAATTATCAATGGAGATTCGCAAACTGGGGTAACTACTTTTATGCTCGACAAAGATATTGACACTGGTGCAATTTTGGGTAATAAACGCACTGATATTTCTGAAAGTGAAACAGCCGAAACTCTGCACGATAAATTAATGTTTATGGGAGCTGATTTGGTTGTTGAAACTATCCAGAATATTGCACAAGGAACTGCAAAGCCACTTGCTCAATCTCAGATTGCAGATTCACAAATGCGTCCTGCACCAAAAATCTTTAAAGAAGATTGTGAGATTGATTGGAGTGGAGATATTGACTGTATTTACAATAAAATTCGTGGACTTTCGCCTTATCCTGCTGCGTGGGCTAATATCAAAGATATATCTTTCAAACTGTTTGAGGTTAGCAAAGAGAAAACCAATCATAGTTTGGAGTTTGGAACAATTCTGAGCGACGGCAAAAAATATATAAAAATTGCTTGTAACGGCGGATTTTTATATCTTTTGGAACTTCAAATGGCAGGTAAAAAAAGAATGAAAGTCGAAGATTTTTTGAGAGGATGCAGATTATTTGATTAATATTTTATATTTTATTTCAATAAAAAAATATATAGGAGGGACACTTCATCGCTGGAAATTTATTTTCAGAGGAAAGTCCGGGCAACATAGAGTACCGTTCTGTAGAAAGTACAGTAGGCC
This sequence comes from uncultured Rikenellaceae bacterium, assembly GCA_964600025.1. GTDB lineage: Bacteria > Bacteroidota > Bacteroidia > Bacteroidales > Rikenellaceae > JADFUS01. The sequence goes on from CAZRHJ010000050.1 coordinate 11,574, forward strand.
GTAAGGTTTGAGTAATGGAACAGAAAATAACCGCCACCTTTGGGTGGTAAGGGTGAAAATGTGAGGTAAAAGCTCACGTATAGCGGCAGCGATGTCGTTATAGTGCATCTAACGGGTTGCAAGACCGTGTACATTAACGTTTGAGGGCTACTCGTCCGATGTTAAGGGGTAGGTTGCTGAATGCTACGAAAGTAGATAAGATAAATGATGAAGACCTTGAAAAAGGCACAGAACTCGGCTTATCGACCCTCCTATTACTTAAAAGGCTTAAATCCATTGTGATTTAAGCCTTTTTTTAGTATTGTTAGCGAACAATACTAAAAAAAATATATTGCTGTTCGGTAAAAATTTTAAAAATAATCGTAATAGATTAAACAACAATGTATTACAGTGTTTTAATTTGTAAGGGGCTTGGAAAAAATGATTTTTAAAATTTTTATCTTTCAGAAATCTTACAAGCTCCCAATAAAC
>CAZRHJ010000051.1:0-11337 GCA_964600025.1 uncultured Rikenellaceae bacterium
CGTGAGTTATGAGCATCGGCGAAATAGACAAGATAGGCGAGTTTCGTTTTTAGCGAACAATAATAAAACAAGATAGTCGAGTTTTGTTTTTAGCGAACAATACTATATTACTTTCTACTTTTGCTAAATGGCAACTTAGGAAAAAGTTTGCGGATACCAACAACGGTGCGAGAGATGATTTGCGAACCAGCTACAACAAAAGTTACTGCCAAAATAATCAAAAACACTCCAAGCATATCACGCATAGATAGGGATTCTCCAAATACAGTTACTCCAAAAAATATTGCTGTTACAGGCTCTAATGCACCAAGAATAGCAGTAGGTGTTGAGCCTATGTATTGCACTGCACTTGTGGTACAAATAAACGAAACCGCAGTTGGAAATACTGCCAAAGCAACTATATTTGCCCATAAATACCATTCGTTTGGCACTATTAGAGTGTCGTTTATGATTAGTCTTGCGGCAAACAAACTCATACCAAATGTCAAAACATAGAATGTTACTTTTAGCGTAGCAACGTTTTTTAAATTAGATTTATTTATTCCGACTATATAGATAGCATACGAAAGGGCTGAAATCAAAACCATTATAGTTCCAGCAGCACTAAGAGTCGAACCGTCGCTATTTTTGTAGAGCAGACCTATACCAGTCATAACCATTACAATACAAGCCACAATCATTAAACTGATTTTTTCTTTATACACAAGAGTCATTATCAATGCCACAATTACTGGATATACAAACAAAATTGTAGATGCAATTCCTGCGTCCATATAATTATAGCTCTGAAAAAGTGTCAGCGATGAGATAGCAACCAACATACCCATTGCAATTAGTGGGCTTAATTCTTTACGTTGAATTTTGAAACTTCTGCCACGAGCTTTCAACATAATTCCCAAAAGAGGGATTGCACACAAATATCTAAAAAACAGTACAGAATCTGGGTTCATACCAGACTCATAAAGAGGCAGAGCAAACAAGGGGTTCATTCCGTATGTAGCAGCAGCTATCGCTCCAAGTATATATCCTTTTGCTTTTGTATTCATATCTTTAAATTTTTCATCTTTCCTAAATCGCACAAGCCCCTAATAAACTCGAATCTCTTAGGATATTTTGCTGATAGTCATAACGTACTGGCGTACGTAAAGCAGAATATCGACGAAATAGACAAGATAGGCAAGTTTCGTTTTTAGTGGACAACAATAAATTGAAATAATTTCGCAAAGGTAATGTTTATTTCTCCATTAATACCGAATATCAAACACAAAAGATAAGCCTTAGTAAAAAACTAAGGCTTATTTAATTATTTATTTTAACTTTCAGAAATCATACAAGCTCCTAATAAACTTGGATTTCTTAGGCTTTTTTGTTTAGACTATTTGTTTGCTTTATATTTAGCAATACCGTCTTTAAGGAATTCAATATATTTCTCAACATCTTTTTCGTAAGCAAAAGGAGTATTTAATTTCTCTCCGTTTTGGTCTATAAGTACGTAGTAAGGTTGAGCATTGATGCCAAATTTCTCTACTTGGAAAGCAGCATTTATTCTGCCAAGACTTTTCAATGTTTTGCCTTGTGCCGAAACTACCCATTCGTTTTCAGGTAATTGAAGTTTGTCATCAACAAACAAAGAAATCAAAACAAATTCTTCGTTAAGAATCTTGATAACACGTGGGTCAGAAAGTACGTTTGCTTCCATTTCACGACAATTCACACAACCGTGACCAGTGAAATCCAAGAATACTGGTTTTCCAACTTTTTTAGCATATTCTGTACCCTCTTTGTAGTCAAAGAAACCAAAGTTCAAACCTTTTGGTAGGTGCAAGAAATCACTGTATTTAGGTTTTGGAATTGAAGTATCAATATTAGATGAAGCAGCTACCGCAGTGTTTTTTGTCAAATCAAAATCCATTGTGTGTACAGGAGGCAAATAACCTGAAAGAGCTTTCAAAGGAGCACCCCACATACCTGGAATCAAATAAATAACAAAAGCATAAGTGATAATTGCAAAGAAAAGATTTTTAACTTTCAAATAAGGAGCTTCTGAGTCGTGAGAGAATTTGATTTTTCCCAAGAAGTACAAACCAAGCAAAGAGAAAATAGCAATCCACAAAGACAAATAAACCTCTCTATCAAGCAATCCCCAGTGGTAAGTTTGGTCTGCAACCGACAAGAATTTAAGACCAAGTGCAAGTTCGATAAAACCAAGAACTACTTTTACAGAGTTCAACCAACCACCACTCTTAGGAAGATTTTTAAGAAGAGATGGGAAGAAAGCGAACAAAGTAAATGGCAGTGCAAATGCAGATGAGAACACAAGCATTGCAATAATTGGTTGCCAAATCTCGCCCTGAGTAGATTGTACAAGGATTGAACCTACAATCGGACCAGTACAAGAGAAAGACACAAGCACCAAAGTCAAAGCCATAAAGAATACGCCAATAAAACCACCTTTATCTGCTTTTTCATCAGATTTATTAACCAACCAACTTGGAAGTACAATTTCGAAAGCACCCAAGAAAGATGCAGCAAAAGTCATAAATACCAAGAAGAAGATAAGGTTTGGAACCCAGTGTGTAGATAACCAGTTGAAAATATCTGCTGTTACTGCATCACCACCCACAAAGAAAGTGATAAGGATAATGGCAGCGATAGGCAAAGTGTAAAGAGCAACAATGCTTAGACCATAGAAAGAAGCCATAGCACGACCTTTTGCTTTGTTTTTGTTACCTTTCATAAAGAAAGAAACAGTCATTGGAACCATAGGGAATACACAAGGAGTAAGCAAAGCAGCAAAGCCCCACAAAACAGCCTCTACGATTACACTCCACAAAGAACGAGCATTTTCGTTTCCACTACGAATTTCGCCAACAGGTTCAGAGTTACTTTCGGCAGGTTTAGCAGCTGCGACACTTGCTTTACCGTCAGAATTAAAATCAAAAGTAAATTCTTCGTCAGTTGGAGGAGTACAAGTTTCGTCTGTACAGCTCATCCACTCTACCATAACTTTGATAGATGCAGGTTTGTCGGAATTAAGTTTGAATTTTTGAACAAATTGAACATTGCCTTTGAATTTGCCAATATTCATTTGGAAACTTTCGTCAAACTTAACAGTAGCCTTTTGTGAAGGAACTACACCACCCAAAAGTTCAATATCACCAGTAGTAGTAAAAGTAAAAGATGTGCCAGTAGGGCCATTTTTGTACTCTTCCATACCATAGATATAGTACTGAGGGTCAATTTGAGCCTCCATAGTTAGAGTATATTCTTTGTTATCCAACTCTTTGATAGAATTCTGCCATACAACAGGATTTTCTACCTGAGCAAAAGAAGTTATTGTTGCACAAACAAATGCTGCAATAACAAGAAAAAATTTTCTCATAGTTTAATTTTAGTTAAAGAAATATTTATTTTTTTAAATTATAATTCCCAGTCATAACCGTCTTTGCGGTCTTTGATTTTCACACCAAGCGAAGTTAGTTTATCTCTAAGCATATCGCTTTTAGCCCAATCTTTGTTGTTTTTAGCCTCTTGACGCATTTCCAAAAGAGTATCAATCAAACCTGCAACCAAATCTTTGTTGTCTGATTCTGTGTTTATTTGAAGTCCCAAAACATCTTTTACCAAGAAATTCATATCTGTATTAAGAATCTCTAAGTCTTCTTTTGTAATGCTCAATTTATTGTCGTAGATTGAGTTAATATTTTTCACCCAATTAAACAACTCTGCAATAGCAATAGGACTATTCAAGTCGTCTGCCATAGCCTCCAATACTTTTGTTTTCAGTTCACTTACATCAACAGAAGAAGTAGCCGAAGGAGTTATTTTTTTGAGCGTTTCGATAGCTTTCATAAGTTTTTCGTAACCTTTTTCGGCAGCTTGCATAGCCTCGTTCGAGAAATCAAGAGTGCTACGGTAGTGAGCTTGAAGAATAAAGAAACGAATAGTCATAGGAGAATATGCTTGTTGCAAAATCTCGTGAGTACCGTTGAACATCTGCTCCAAAGTAATGAAGTTGCCCAAAGATTTACCCATTTTCTGACCATTAATGGTTATCATATTGTTGTGCATCCAATATTTTACACAAGAATGTCCAAATGCAATTTGGTTTTGAGCAATTTCACATTCGTGGTGAGGAAATTTCAAATCCATACCACCTCCGTGAATATCAATATGTGTACCAATATATTTAGCTCCCATTGCAGTACATTCCAAGTGCCAACCCGGAAAACCAACACTCCAAGGAGATTTCCATTTCATAATATGTTCTGGTGCAGCTTTTTTCCACAATGCAAAGTCAAAACCACTTTGTTTGTCATCTTGACCGTCCAAAGAACGAGTTGCAACTTTTTGATCTTCAAGAACCCTGCCAGACAATACTCCGTAGTTAAATTCTTTGTTGTATTTTTCTACATCAAAATAAATAGAACCATTACTCTCATAAGCATAACCCTTTTCAAGTATAGTCTTAACTATATCCATTTGCTCCATAATGTGTCCACTTGCTTGTGGCTCGATAGATGGTGGCAAAACATTCAAAAGTCGAGTAGCCTCACGATAACGGTTTGTATAGAATTGAGCAATTTCCATAGGTTCAAGTTGCTCCAATTTAGCTTTTTTTGCAATTTTGTCTTCCCCCTCGTCGCCATCGCTTTCCAAGTGTCCAACGTCAGTGATATTTCTAACGTAACGCACTTTGTAGTCCAAAGCACTTAGTAATCTAAACAATAAGTCGAAAGTAATAGAAGGACGAGCGTGTCCCAAATGTGGGTCTCCATAAACAGTAGGTCCACACACATACATTCCCACAAATGGCGGATTGTATGGCTCGAACATCTCTTTTTTGCGAGATAGTGAGTTGTATAAAGTTAGTTTCATATATGAATGTTATTATGTTCGTTTTATTTCCCATTTTGGGTTGAGTGCAAAGATAATACAATTTTTATCTATTTTTCAAAGTTGATAGTCAAATATAGACAAACGCTATCTAATTGTCGAAAAGATTTTTTAAAATTACTATATTCGTCATCTTGTCGATATTTTATTGATGCTGGGTAAAAATAGACAAGATAAATGAGTTTAGTTTTTAGCTAACAGTACTAATAGTTAATGAATTTTATGATAGGCAACTAATTATTCAAAAAAAAACATTATTTTTGCATTCGTAAAATTAATCATTTTTTAATTAATACTTAGATAATATGGAATTTTCAGCAGAACAAATTGCCGCATTTTTGGAAGGCGAAATTGTTGGGGACAAAAACATAAAAGTAAATACGGTATCAAAGATAGAGGAGGCAGAGGCAGGGTCTTTGGCTTTTTTGTCAAATATGAAATATGAACACTATATTTATACAACTGGTGCATCAATAGTAATTGTTGATAAAACTTTTGAAGCACGTGAAGAAATTAAATCAACACTCGTAAAAGTAGCAAGTGCAAGAGAGGCGTTTTCAATGCTTTTGGATATGTACGTGGCTGCCAAACCTCGCAAAAAAGGTATTTCTCCAAAATCTTCTATTTCAGAATCTGCAACCATTGGGGAGGATTGTTATATAGGTGATTTTGCAGTGGTTTCTGAATTTGCAAAAATTGGGGACAACACACTAATCTACCCAAATACTTATATTGGCGACAAAGTGAAAATTGGCAAAAATTGCACAATTTACTCTGGTGTAAATATTTACGAAGAGTGTGTTTTGGGAGATAATGTTGTTTTACATAGTGGCAGTGTGATTGGTGCCGACGGTTTTGGTTTTGTTCCAGACGAGAATGGAGTTTACAAAAAATTCCCTCAGATTGGAAATGTAGTTATCGAAGATGATGTTGAGATTGGAGCAAATACTACAATAGACAGAGCTGCAATGGGTTCGACAATCATCAAAAAAGGTGTTAAATTAGACAACCTTATCCAAGTTGCTCACAACGTAGTTATAGGCGAAAATACAGTTTCGGCAGCACAAGTAGGTATTGCTGGTAGTACAAAAATTGGCAAGAACTGTATGTTCGGAGGTCAAGTTGGTATGGCAGGCCACATCACTATTGCCGACTATACTCAAATAGGCTCTCAGGCAGGAGTTAGCAACTCTATCACAGAGCCAAAACAAACACTTTTAGGCTCTCCTGCAACAGACGCTCGTGCTTGTGCCAGACAATTTGCAGCAACAAGACGACTTCCAGACCTATTGAAAGAAGTTAATACTTTGCGTAAAGAACTTGATGCACTAAAAGCTAAACAATAATTTGTGGCAGAAAGAAAAACAATTTTAGGAATAGACCCAGGGACAAACAAAATGGGTTATGGAGTAATCTCTGTGCTTGGCAAAAACATAGAGTATGTTGCTATGGGATATATAGACCTTAGTAAGTTTTCAGACTCTTATTCCAAATTGCGATATATTTTTGAAAGGGTTTCGGGTTTGTGCGAAACCTATCAGCCTTCCGAAGTAGCCTTAGAAGCTCCGTTTTATGGCGAAAATGTGCAGAGTATGCTCAAATTAGGCAGAGCTCAGGGAGTTGCAATGGCAGCAGTTTTGGTCAAAGGTTGTAGTGTTGCAGAATATGCCCCACGTAGAATAAAAATATCCGTAACGGGCAGTGGCGAAGCCTCGAAAGAGCAAGTTGCAAACATTCTCAAATCATTACTAAAATTTGATAGATTACCGTCGAGTTTGGACTCAACAGATGCACTGGCAGTGGCTGTTTGTCATCATTATCAAACCTCGTCCGGGATTTTTGTGAGTAGTAGTAAGGCTGGTGGTTGGGAAAATTTCATAAAAAATAACCCTGACAGAATTATTAAAAAATAATGAAAAAGTTTATTGTAAGTATTCTAAACGCTATGTATGTGCCACTGGTAGCTAAGTTTGTGCCAAAACAAACTTTCTTTTACGCTATTTGTGGTGGTACAAATATGGTTTTGGATATGTTACTTTATGCTATTATTTATAATTTTGTACTACTCAAAACCGACGTTGAGATAGGAGGATTTGTTGTTTCGGCTGCAATAGCCTCGTTTTTGATAACTTTTCCAATTATATATCTTACAGGTTTGTGGCTTGCAAAAAACATTACTTTTACAAATTCTATAAACAGCAACAACAAACAAGCATTCAGATATTTAACAGTTACTATTGCAAATGTATTTATAAAATATTTTGGACTTAAAATATTGATTTCTATGATGATATGGCCTTCTTTTGCAAATGCAACAATGACTATAATAACTGTTATATTCAGTTTTTTGATGCAAAAATACTATACATTCAAGGGAAATACGTTTAATAAATAGATACACACTTAATTAACACTAAAAGACTATGAAAAAAATCATTCTAATGGCTCTTGCGTTTACAACTTTGTTTAGTTGTAGCCAAGCACCGTCTATCGAAGGCGAAATTAAAAATCTTTCTGGTAAAGTTTATTTGGGCTACCAAGAAGCTAAAATTCCAGTTACAAAAGATTCTGTAAATGTAGAAAATGGCAAATTTGCCTTTAATCAGGATACTTCTTTCCGAGGTATTGTAGCTTTGACAAAAGAAGGCGAATCTAAACCATTTGCAACTTTCTTTATCGACAAAAACGCTTTGAATATCAAAGTTAGCGGAGATAAAAACAATGCTAAAACTATGAAAGTAGTAGGAAGTGCTACAAACGATTTGTATAACTCATATCTTGCTGCAAATAAATCTGGCGACAGAGCAAAAATGGTGGAGTTTATCAAAACAAACCCTACTAATGTTGCAGCAGCTTACGTATTGTTCCGTAACTATGCGTCAAGTGCTACTATCGAAGAGCTTGAAACTCTAAAAGCAGTTATTGCTCCCGAATTGGCTACAACTACATATATGCAACGTCTTGATGCAACTATTGCAGCTATGAAACGTGTCGCAGTAGGTCAGCAATTTATTGATTTTACTTTGAAAAACACAAAAGGTGAAGACGTTTCTTTATCAAGTGTTTTGAAAGAAAACAAATATGTTTTGTTGGATTTCTGGGCATCTTGGTGTCCTCCTTGCCGTAAAGAAAACCCTAACGTTGTGGCTGCTTACGAGCGTTTCAACAAAAAAGGCTTTACAGTATTTGGCGTTTCTTTGGATCGTCCCGGCAACTATGACGCTTGGGTAAAAGCTATCGAAAACGACAAACTTAACTGGACAAACGTTTCAGACCTAATGTTCTGGAACTGTGCTCCTGCACAACTTTACGCCGTTAGAAGTATTCCTTCAAATTTCCTAATCTCTTCTGAGGGCGAAATTGTAGGCGTTAAACTTAAAGGCGAAGATTTGCACAAAAAACTCGAAGAATTGCTTGGCAAATAATCTTCCACATCTAATTGCAAAAATTATCAGCTCCGTAATATTTGATTATTACGGAGCTATTTTTTTGACACTATTGCCGTTATGCAAAAGTTTTAAGAATTGCTGTACTATATTAATTTATATTATTGTCCACTAAAAAATAAAATATATGATATCACTAAGCCCTCTAAATAGAAAACTAATTACTCAAAGAACAAATTAGACACGAATATTTTTGTACATATACTAAATATTGCATATATTTGTAAAGTGTATATATTTTACATTCTAATATTTTATAATAACACATTTTATCAATTAGAGATATTAACCTTTTAGAAATATGATAAATTTTACTAAATCCACATTCTTATTGCTCTTTGCAATAAGTCTGTTTTTTCTTTCGTGTACGAAAGACCCAGTTCCTCAACAGCCAGAAATTGTAATTCCAGAAGGATTAGAGGAAATTGTAATTGCTGACAATTCAACAGAACCAACAAAATTATCGTTTACCACAAATGAGCCTTGGAACATTACTATTGGCGATGGTGAGCTTAAATCAGATAATTCTTGGTTGAGTGTTCAGCCTATGTCTGGTTCTGCTGGTACTGCAAACGTAACAGTAATTGCACAAAAAAATGAAACATATAATGCAAGAGCTGCTAAAATCAAAATCAATTTAGGCACAATAAGCAAAAGCATTAATGTGTACCAAAAACCAATAGGGTCTTTAACTTTGACACCTTCTACTTTCAGTGTAGATATGAAAGGAGGAAATGTTGAAATTGTACTTAAAACAAACCTTAAATACACCGTTTCTGTTAAAGTTCCTTGGATTACAGAAGTTAAATCTAAGGGCATAGAAGAATACCGATTGAATTTTGCAGTCGCTGCAAATGAAGGGTATGATGGCAGAGAGGGTCAGATTGTAATTACTGACACAGACAATCAATTTACTGAAACAATCACTGTAACACAAAATCAGAAAGATGCCATTGTATTAGGCGAAAAAACAAAAGTAGCTACCGAAGAGGGTGGAGAAATTGAAGCCATCATCAATAGTAATATTGATTACGAAGTTCAAATGCCAGAGGGCGTTGAATGGGTAAAACGCAAAGAGACAAAAGGTTTGGTAGAATCAAAAGTTGTATTTGTTGTATCTCCAAATAATGAATATACAACTCGTGAATGTCAAATTAAATTCACAAACTTGAAAAGTGGTATAAATGATGTATTGACAATTCAACAATATCAAAAAGATGCTATTATAATCAGCAAAAAAGAAGTAGAAATAAACGACACTAAACAAACCCTAACAGTTGAGTTAAAAACAAACGTTGATTTCACTTACAAAATCTCAGAAGATGCACAGTCTTGGATTAAGCCTATTGTTACAAAAGGTTTGCGTAACGAGGAAGTTTCTTTTGAAATATTAGCTAATGAAACCTATGATGCTCGTATAGGCACTATTGAATTTACTAATACAAAGAACAATATAAAAGAATCTGTAACAATAAACCAAACACAAAAAAACACTATTATATCTAAGGTAAAAGAATATAATTTGGGTGGAGATCAACAGAATTTATCAGTAACAATGTCAAGTAATGTAGATATTGAGGTTTTAATGCCAAGTGAAGTAGATTGGATTACACTTGCACCTCAGTCAAAAGCTTTGACAGATAAAACATTTTATTTTATTGTATCTGAGAATAAAAAAGATTTACGTTCAGCAAAAATTGTATTTAAAAACACAAAAACAAATGTGTCTGATACAATAACAGTTAAACAGTATGTTGGTAAAATTACGGCATTCGAATTAAAAGATGGAGAAACAATAGAAGATCACGTATCATTAGACGAAGGCAAGAGTATTGAAACAGCTATTATTTCAGGTAGAATATTGGAGAAAAAAGATTTTGACGATATCAATTTCTTTATGTATAAGCTAAAACATCTTGATATCTCTGGTGTAAAAAACACAGAGATCCCAGATAAAAGCTTTAAAAATTCCACAATATCAATTTTAATTTTACCAAGTAATTTGACAGAGATTGGAGATTCTGCTTTTTCAGGTTGTAGTTCTTTGACAACAATCGATATTCCAGAGAGAATGATAGAGATTGGAGGTGGTGCTTTTTCAGGTTGTAGTTCTTTGACAACAATCGATATTCCAGAGAGAGTGACACGGATTGGACGTAGTGCTTTTTCAGAGTGTAGCTCTTTGACAACAATCAAGATTCCAGAGGGAGTGACAGAGATTGGATATTATGCTTTTTCAGGGTGTAGTTCTTTGACATCAATCAATATCCCAGAGGGAGTAACAGAGATTGGAGGTTCTGCTTTTGAGGGTTGTAGTTCTTTGACATCAATCAATATCCCAGAGGGAGTAACAGAGATTGGAGATTCTGCTTTTAGGGATTGTAGTTCTTTGACAACGATCAAGGTTCCAGATGGGGTGACAGAGATTGGAAGGTTTGTATTTGCGGTTTGTAGTTCTTTGACAACAATCAAGATTCCAGAGGGAGTGACAGAGATTGGAAGTAGTGCTTTTTCAGATTGTAGTTCTTTGACTACAATCAATATTCCAGACGAAGTGACAGTGATTGGAGATTATGCTTTTTCAGATTGTAGTTCTTTGACAACAATCAATATTCCAGAGGGAGTGACAGTGATTGGAGATAGTGCTTTTTCATATTGTAGATCTTTGATAACAATCAATATTCCAGATGGAGTGACAGAGATTGGAGATCGTGCTTTTTCATATTGTAGTTCTTTGACTACAATCAATATTCCAGACGAAGTGACAGTGATTGGAGATTATGCTTTTTCAGATTGTAGTTCTTTGACAACAATCAATATTCCAGAGGGAGTGACAGTGATTGGAGATAGTGCTTTTTCATATTGTAGATCTTTGATAACAATCAATATTCCAGATGGAGTGACAGAGATTGGAGATCGTGCTTTTTCATATTGTAGTTTTTTGAAAACAATCAATATCCCAGAGGGAGTGACAGTGATCGGAGAATCCACTTTT
>CAZRHJ010000052.1:0-11308 GCA_964600025.1 uncultured Rikenellaceae bacterium
ATCGGCGAAATAGACAAGATAGGCGAGTTTCGTTTTTAGCGGACAATACTAATAACAAAAATGCTGTAAGATAATTCGCTTATCTTACAGCATTTTTTACGTTTTGTTTGCCAAACTAAACATTTGACATTACAAATTATTATTGCTGTTCTATAAAATTTTACAAGCTCCAAATAAACTCGAATCTCTTAGGCTATTTTACATATATAACGTAGCGTACTGGCGTACGTGAGAGTTATGAGCATCGGTGAAATAGACAAGATAGGCGAGTTTCGTTTTTAGGGGACAACATTAAAAATTATTTATTTAATTCTTATATCCTTAAAAGACGAAGTTTCTTTCCACTTAGGGAATTCTGTTGAGTTAGCAATTTCATAACCAAAATCAAAGAACAGCTGAACGTCTTGCAATAATCCACTGTAATCATCATTTTCACTACATTGGTCAGTTGGTTTGTGGTAGGTATTTGCCCAGTACTCTTTAATTTTCTTAGCAGACCATTCTTTTCCGTGTTTTTCGCTATCGCTCCAACCTTTTGCGAACATTGCTGGAACACCTTTCAAAACAAATGGGAAGTGGTCTGAACGATAGAACATACCATTAGAAGCCTCTGGGTCAGCCATAACATAACGACCGTGGCGTTTAGCAACAAGCTCCATCAAATCATCAAGTGTAGAATGTCCGTATCCAGTAATAGTAACATCTTTACTTCTACCCCACAAAGGATACACGTCAAAATTAATCACAGCAGCCATTTCTGAAATTGGGAACAATGGATTTTCAGAATAATAAGTAGAACCCCACAAGCCAGACTCTTCGCAAGAAGGAATCATAAACACAACATTACGACGAGGAGCTTTATCAAGAGCTTTATAACATTTTGCAATTTCCAAAGCCCAAGCTACTGCCACCGCATTATCACTTGCACCATTTATAATAGAATCACCATTGATAGCTTTACCATAACCTAAGTGATCCCAGTGTCCCATATACACTATACTTTCCTCTGTTTTTTCGCTACCCTCAATATATCCAACAACGTTAGGAGTTTTTTGTTTATCAAAAGTATTTTTCATCGAAACAGTAGCCTTAGATTTCAAGTCAAAAGGTTTGAAATCTGGTTTTTTAGCCTGAGCCACAAGTTCATCTAATTCATAACCATTATTAGCCATAAACTCACGAGCAACACTATTTGTAATCCAACCTTCCAAAGCACAATAATATGCACCCTCTGGGCGATTAGCAAGATACAGTTTACTACGAGCCGAAGCATTAACCACACTCCAAGGATAACCAGCACCAAGATCGTCGTGAATTATCAACACGCCTTTAACACCTTGACGAGCACCCTCCATTAATTTGTATTTCCAACGACCATAGAAAGTCATCACATTACCCTCAAAATAAGAAGCATCATCACTTCCCAAACCAGGGTCATTAACAATCACAACTGCAATTTTATTTTCTTTATTCTCGATACCAGCATAGTCATCTTTGCCATATTCAGGAGCGACTATACCGTATCCAGCAAAGAACATTTCAGTATTTTCCAGACTAATTTCCTCGTCAAAACGCTTAGAAAAAGCTGTAAAATCCTTGTATCTCTCCAAAGTCATTTTACCTTTTGGAGTCTGCAAAACCATATTTTTAGAACACTCAGTTTTAGACATAACCATATCAAAATATTGATAATAGCTATCACCTGAGAATGGTTTTAGTCCAAGGTCTTTCATCTGCTGAGCAATATACTTAACAGTTTTGTCAGCACCGACAGTAAAAGGCTTTCTACCAGCCATACTGTCATCTGCAAGAGTCATAGTATTAAGCTGTAAACTCTCGACAGACGCTACTTTCATTGCTTTTTGCACTTCGGTTTCGCTGCCACACGAAACAAGCAAAAAAGCGAATAGCATTGTTAGTAATGAATTAAATTTCATATTTAAAAAGTTTTTAGTATTTTTATAGTGTCAAAGGTACAAATTTTTAGCTGACAAATCAATTATGAAAAAGAAATTAATAGTTTTTACTGGTGCAGGAGTAAGTGCAGACAGTGGAGTATCTACATTTAGGGATAGCGACGGACTTTGGGAGAAACACCGCATAGAGGACGTTTGCACCCACGAGGCTTGGCTCAAAAACCCAAAATTAGTTCAGGATTTCTATAACGCACGACGCAAACAATTATCCGAAGTACAGCCCAACGATGCTCACAAATGGATAGCGGAAGCCGAAAAATATTTTGATGTTACAGTCATCACCCAAAACGTTGATAACCTACACGAACGAGCAGGAAACAAAAAAGTAATTCATCTCCACGGCGAATTAACCAAAAGCCGAAGCAGTATTGATGATGATTTAATTTATGATGTAGAAGGCTGGGAAATAAAAATGGGCGACAAATGCGAAAAAGGCTCACAATTAAGACCTCACATAGTGTTTTTTGGAGAGAATGTACCAAACTACGATTTAGCATTACAACTCGTTCAAAGTGCAGATATACTACTTATTGTAGGAACTTCACTACAAGTCTATCCAGCAGCAGGGCTAATATACTACACCCCAAATTCTTCTCAAATATGGGTAATAGACCCAAAAGTTGATAAAATAAACGTTGCAAATGAAGTACACTACGAGATAGCAAGAGCCAAAGACGGAGTTCCAAAAATAATCAAACAACTAATAAATAATTTAGATTAATGGAAGGATTATTAGAATTAGGATACTTCGGGCTATTTATAGGAGCAATGTTATCTGCAACAATTATCCCTTTCAGTTCGGATTTTCTACTTATGGGAATGTTACTTGCAGGAGGAGATATAGTTACAACCGTGATTGTTGCCACAGTCGGTAACTGGGCAGGGGGTATGATTTCTTATGCAATGGGATATGCAGGAAAATGGCAATGGATAGAAAAATGGTTCAAAGTCAAACAAGAAACTCTCGAAAAGCAAAAAACGAAAGTAGATAAATATGGTTCATTACTTGCTTTTCTGTCGTGGTTGCCTTTTGTTGGAGATTTATTTGCAATAGCACTTGGGTTTTACAAAGTCAGCCCAAAATTATCAGCAATTTTTATGTTTATAGGCAAACTTTCAAGATTTGTATTGTGGGCAATTTTATATTACTACACAAAAGACTATATAATTTAACAAAACACATAAAATTTTTGTCTATTATTTAATCAAGTTTGTCGCTATATTTATAGCATACGTCTATATTAATTTTTAGACTATTGCACACCAAAATATTCTTACATATATTTGTGATAACAAAATAAAAGAAGAAAAGACCCATACTACTAAACTTAACAAGTTAATAATGAAGAATTTATTTTTGAGTGTGTTTACACTATGTATGTTGGGAGGTGTTGTCAGTTGCGATAACACACAACAAAGCCCTCTACAAAAGGCAGAACAATTACAACGTTCTATTCTTACAATAGACACTCACTCAGACACTCCAATGCGTCTATGGAAAAACGGACACGATTTGACAAAAGACAACGAAGGTTTTTGCATTGATTTCCCAAAAATGAAAAAAGGAGCATTGGACGTTGAGAGCTTTGCAGTATTTACTTGGCAGGGAGGCAGAAGTGAAGAATTTACCACAAAAGCCTACCAAAGAGCTTTGGCAACTTTCGACAAAATCGACGAAATTGCAAAAAACAATCCAGAAATTGTTGGGATAGCATACACTCCACAAGAGATGTATGATTTGAAGAAACAAGGTAAATTAGTAATGTTTCCAACTATCGAAAACTCAACAATTTTGGGCAATGACCTAAATAGAGTCAGAGAACTATACAACAAAGGAGCAAGAATGTTTGGCTTGTGCCACTCATACCATAACGATATTTGTGATTCATCTTCGGACTCAAAAGAAGCAGAATTTAATGGTCTTTCAGAGTTTGGAGAGAAAGTAGTAAAAGAATTAAACAGAATTGGTGGAATTATTGACGTTTCTCACGCATCAGACAGCACATTTTTTGATGTAGTAAAACTTTCAAAAACACCTATTATTGCATCTCACTCATCTATCAGAGCAATAGCTCACCACGACAGAAATTTCAGTGATGAAATGTTAGAGGCTTTGAAAGAAAATGGAGGTGTAGTTCAAATATGTATTTTGGATAGCTACGTTAAGGATTTTCCCAAAAACGAAGCATACAGAGCAGAGTACAAAGATTTAAGAAAACAATTTAACGACACCCCATCTGAAATGGTAGCAAAACGAGATTCACTTCGTAGAGCAATGCGTTCGTTAAAAACAAAATATCCTGACCAATTAGCATACGTATCAGACTATGTTGATCATATTGATTACGTAGTTAATAAAATTGGTATTGATTATGTTGGTATAGGAACAGATTTTGAAGGTGGTGGCGGAGTTGCTGACTGCAAAGATGCGTCAGAACTAATTAATATTACCGCAGAACTTATCAAAAGAGGCTATAACAAAGAACAAATTGAAAAGATTTGGGGCGGAAACTTTATTAGAGTTTTCAACAAGGTTATAGAATATCGTGATTCAATGAGTTGTGAATAACAACCATTATCACACATTAAAAGTTGGCAATAGTTAGTTGCAAATAAATGATATTAATGTTGGGAGAAGGCAGCCTCGTGAGAGCCTGCCTTTCTTTTGGGTTAATTATTTTACTAAAAAACAATAGAATTTTCTAACACATATTGGTACACATTTTGTTAAACAAACAATTAAACTACAAAGAAATGGAAGATAAAAAGAAAATAATTTTAATCGCAGAGGATTTAGAAAATGACTACTCGCTTTTGTCTTCAATTCTCAATAATGAGTATACGATAATGCGTGCCATTAATGGTGCTGAAACCATTGAGATGGTTCATAAAATGAATATTGATTTGATTATAATAGATAGAACTATTCCAGTTATTACAAGTGTTGAAGTTGTCCGCAAGTTACGTGAAACGGGCTGTGACTTACCTATCATAGGCTTATCTGACTTTGGTAGCGAAGAAGATAAAAAAATAGCTTTGGAAATAGGGTGCAACGCCTATATCGCAAAGCCATTTTCTCCAAAAAAACTCAAAGAAACAGTAAAAATATTCATTTAATTATAAACGTATTATTTTTTCGATAAAATATTATTTAGGGCATACCTGCTCTGCAATTATTGCTGTCCGGTAAAAATTTTAAAAATCATTGTAATGGATTAAGTGATAATATATTACAGTGTTTTAATTTATTATGGACTTGGAAAAATGATTTTTAAAATTTTTATCTTTCCAAAATCTTACAAGCTCCCAATAAACTCGGATCTCTTAGGCTATTTTGCTGATGGTCATAACGTAGCGTACTGGCGTACGTGAGTTATGAGCATCGGCAAAATAGACAAGATAGGTGAGTTTCATTTTTAGCGGACAATAATACCCTGCAATATTTTATCTAATCCTCAACCAAATCAAATACCTTAGCATTGGTGATTTTAAGCAAATGTGTTGGGGACAATTTCAGTTGAGTTCCTCTAACTCCCGCACTTATATATACGCTTTCAAAATTCTGAATAGAATTGTGCATATACGTATCATAAGATTTTTTCATACCAAGTGGCGAACAACCTCCTCTAATATATCCAGTAGTTGGCAAAAGTTCTTTCATAGCAATCATTTCAACTTTTTTGTTTGCAGATGCTTTGGCAACTTTTTTCAAGTCAAGTTCTTTATCTCCGGGTAAGACACACACCAAAAAACCTGTTTTATCTCCTCTCAAAACAAGTGTTTTGAACACCTGCTCTATGTTTTCTCCGAGTTGCTCTGCAATATGGTTTGCAGCCAAATTATCTTCATCTACCTCATATGGTATCAACTCGTATTTAATCTTGTGAGAGTCAAGTATTCTCGCAGCGTTTGTCTTTGCTATCTTAGCCATTTTATTTCAAAAATTTAGACGCTTTAATGTTCTCTATTGTTGTATTAATTGTTTTAATAATTGCGTTTGAAGATATTGTTGCACCACTGACAGCCTCAACTTCTTCTACTGCAAACTCTTTTACATTTTTGTCATACCAATTTGCAAAGAAATCTGCATCTAAAATCATATCCATATATTTCGGAGTTTCACGATTCTCGCCCAAAGCAATATTTTTAATTACTCCATCTGGCGACAACAAAAGATATACAGGGATTTCGTGATTATAGCCATATATTCCGCTACAATACACCGAAGACAAGAATATCAAATCCTCATTTGCATCTTTCCAAACTCCGTTATCCAACTTACGCAAAGTGCCTTCCACAGCAAGAGATTCTCTAACATCTACCGATGGTGTTGGGAAAATTCGAGTTTGTGCAAACGAGCTAAACGCAATAAATACTGCAATAATTAAGGTTAATTTTTTCATAATTGTTTTTTTTAGTTTTTATCTTAATATTTTAATGTTTGATACTATTTACAGTCAAAAGTTAAATCTCAGCACAATTTAACTCGTTGACCAATGTTTCAAAAATAGATTCTTTGTCATATCCACACTTAGCCATTAATTGAGGAACTTTACCGTGGTGAATATATTTATCTGGCACTCCAAGCCTAACAATTTTCACATTGTAGCCATTTTCGTTCATAAACTCCATAACCGTACTACCAACTCCTCCAATTATCGAAGCATCTTCAAGTGTTATAATAGTTTTAAATTTCTTAGCAACTCTATGAAGCATAGTTTCGTCTATTGGTTTCACAAAACGCAAATCCACGTGTTCAACAGTTTTATTGTACTTTTGTTCAAACTCTTTGATAGCTTGTGCTGCCATATTTCCAACGTTTCCAAACGAAAGCAAAGCAATGTCATTACCTTCTTTCAATAGCATAGACTTACCAATTTGAATTTCCTCAAAATCATTGTGCCACTCGGATTTTAACACTCCACGACCACGAGGATAACGTATCACAAATACTCCGTGTTTATCGTTTTGTGCGGTGTACATCATATTTCTAAGCTCATTTTCGTTGAGTGGAGATGCTATAATAGTGTTAGGTATAACCCTAAAAAATGCAATATCATACAAACCGTGATGCGTTGAACCGTCCTCTCCTACAAGCCCCGCTCTATCCAAACAAAAAACAACATTTACATCTTGCAATGACACATCGTGAATAACATTGTCAATAGCTCTTTGCATAAAAGATGAATAGATATTACAATATGGCAAAATACCCTTTGTCGCAAGTCCACCAGAAAATGTAACTGCGTGTTCTTCACAAATACCCACATCAAACACTCTTTCTGGCAATTCTTTCTGAACTATATTCATTGAACAGCCAGTAGGCATAGCAGGTGTAACCCCAACAATATTTGAATTCATTTTTGCTAATTCCAAAAGCGTATGACCAAATACATCTTGATATTTTAGGCTTAAATCACCACTTTCCGACACTCTTTTACCTGTTTTTGGGTCGAAAGCACCGGGAGCGTGCCAAGTTGTTTTGTTATTTTCGGCAGGAGCATAACCCTTACCTTTTACTGTAACAACGTGCAAAAGTTTAGGACGACGCATATCTTTAATATCGTTCAAAATCTTGACCAAAGATTTAACATCGTGACCATCAACTATCCCAAAATATCTAAATTTAAGTGCTTCAAACATATTTCCTCGTGTCATTATCGAAGATTTAAGTCCACACCAAAACTTACGCACTGCTCTATCCATTACAGGAACTTTTCTGAACACATCTTTCAAAAATGATTTTGTATTGTTGTACCCAGCCGAAGTTGTAATATTTAGCAAATAGTCTTTTAAAGCCCCAACATTTGGGTCTATCGACATATCATTATCATTAAGAATAACCAAAAGATTTTCGCCAGAAGTCCCTGAATTATTCAGTCCCTCAAATGCCAAACCACCAGTCAATGCTCCATCTCCTATCACTGCCACAGTTCGTGCATCTTGGCTAAGTAATTGATTAGCAACGTCCATACCAAGAGCTGCCGAAATTGACACCGAAGCGTGTCCACCACCAAATGCGTCGTACTCACTTTCCGAACGTTTCGGAAAACCACTAATTCCACCAAGGGTTCTGTTAGTCGAAAAAACATCTTTTCTGCCAGTAAGTATTTTGTGTGCATAAGCTTGATGCCCAACGTCCCACACTAAATTATCCTTGGGGGTATCATACACATAGTGTATAGCAACCGCAAGTTCAACAGCTCCAAGACTCGAACCCAAATGCCCCGGATTTGACGATAAATTCTCTATAATAAATTCTCTTATATCAGAACATAACTCAGGAAGTTGCTCTATTGACAACTTTTTTATATCTTTGGGGCTATTAATAGTCTCTAATAAACTCATATCCTTATAAATATTAACTTATTCGGGAAATTCTCGAATTTGATTTACAAAGATAGCATTTATTTATATAATTTACCAAAATGGAACAAGATAAAACATTTATGACCAAAAATATGAATAGTTATGCTCGTCGCAAAACTATCGCTGTACACATTGGTAATCAAATAATTGGAAGTGATTATCCTATACTTGTACAGTCAATGGCAACCGTAGATACAAACCTTCACGAAGAGGCTTGTATTCAAGCTCAAAAGATTTTTGACTCAGGAGCTCCGATAGTTAGATTTACAACTCAGGGAATACGTGAAGCCCAAAGTCTTGGCATTATCCGCAAAATGTTAATCCAAAAAGGTTACGACAAACCACTTGTAGCAGATATACATTTCAACCAAAAAGCTGCATTTGAAGCTGCCACTCAGGTAGAAAAAGTAAGAATAAACCCTGGAAATTTCGTTGATAAACGTGCAGTTTTCAAATATATAGAATATACAGACCAAGAATATGCAGAAGAACTTGCACAATTAGAGGCAAGATTTGTAGAATTTTTGGATATATGCAAAAAACACAATACAGCAATTAGAATAGGAGTTAATCACGGTTCACTTTCCGACAGAATTATGTCCCGTTACGGAGATACCCCAGATGGAATGACACATTCTGCAATGGAATTTTTGAGAATTTGCAAAAAACAGAACTTTGATAATGTTGTAGTTTCTATGAAATCCAGCAACACCGCAACTATGGTAATTGCGTGTAGGCTTTTGTGCAGTGCAATGAATTCCGAGCAAATGCACTACCCTCTTCACCTTGGCGTAACCGAAGCAGGAGAAGGCAACGACGGCAGAATACGTTCGGCAGTGGGGATTGGAGCTTTGCTAAACGACGGAATTGGAGATACGCTACGTGTATCGCTTACCGAAAATCCAGAAAACGAAGTCCCAGTTGCCCAAAAATTAGTGGATTATTATTCCAATCGTAAAGTTGATTTTGACGCTTCAATGGTCGATTTTTCACTTTACAATCCTTATGGCTCAAACCGTACAAAAACAGATATTACAAAAATAGTTTTCGACCTATCATCAAACGCTTTGGATATTAATTATTTCACAGAAAACTATCCAAACGATTATATTTATATTGGAGAAAGAGAATTTAATCACAATAGCAAAAATATAATAAGAACTGGCGATCAGAAACTAAAATACGTAAATTTAGATACTCTAAAAAACTCGTCTTTCAATTCCGAAGACTTGCTTGTTGTGGAATGTAGTTCCTATCAAGAGCAACGTGCAGTATGTATTTACATCAATCAATTAAATATCCAAAATACAGTTATTCTCAAAAAAACTTACAGAGAAACCGATTACAACAATATCCAATTATGGGCAAGTGCCGATTTAGGTGGATTGTTGATTGACGGATTTGGAGATGCCATTTGGATAAGCACTTCAAGCCACTGCGGTCTTGAAGATTTGCCACTTAGCATACTGCAATCATCAAGACGCAGAGTATCAAAAGCAGAATATATATCTTGCCCGGGCTGTGGCAGAACCCTATACGATTTACAGAAAGTAGTAAGAGAAGTAAAAGAACGCACACAAGGACTAAAAAACATCAAAATAGCCATTATGGGCTGTATTGTTAATGGCCCGGGAGAAATGGCAGATGCAGACTATGGATATGTAGGAGCAAGTAGAGGTTTGGTAACACTATACAAACACAAAGAAATAGTAGAACAAAACATTCCACAAGAAATAGCTATCGACAAATTGATAGAACTTATTAAAAGTAACGGAGATTGGAAATAATGCAAAATATTCTTTCATCAACCTATTTTGGTAACCTACACTACTTCTCAAAAATACTTTCACAAAATCAAAACATAATTGATTACGGAGAGCATTTTTGTAAACAGACCTACCGCAACCGTTGTAATATTTTGGGGGCAAACGGAGTTTTGACTTTGAGCGTCCCAACTATCAAAGTTCACAACAGCAAACAGCCTATGCGTGATGTTCAAATTGATTACGCAACAGATTGGCAAAAACAACATTTACGCTCAATAATTTCTGCTTACAAAAATTCGGCTTATTTTGATTATTTTTTTGATATTTATGCAGATATTTTTGAAAAAAAAGAGCAGTTTTTGATTGATTTAAACGAAAAAACACTCCAAAAAACCCTTGATATTCTGTCAGTCAAAGACGCATACAGTAGCTCCGACTGCCATATTGTCATAGATTCTGACAGTCAAATTGATTACAGAAATATAATTAGTCCAAAATCAAAAGAAATTGACGAAAATTTCACCTGCCCAGAATATTATCAAGTTTTTTCTGAAAAAATGGATTTTCAAGCTAATCTTTCGATTTTAGACTTGATTTTTTGCGAAGGACTACAAACAAAAAACTTACTAAAAGGCTTGTAAACACCACAAACAAAGGATTTTTTGCCAACTCTGCTAAAAAGCACAGAAATGTAAGTACATAAATAGCAATAAGATAAAAAAAACTTTAAAAAAAAGACAAAAAAAACTTAGCAAAAAATTTGGAAGGAGAAAAAAAAGCATTATCTTTGCACACGTAATTAAGAACGTTAGTACGCCCGAGTGGCGGAATTGGTAGACGCGTTGGTCTCAAACACCAATGTTAGCAATAACGTGCCGGTTCGATTCCGGCCTCGGGTACAACTTCTTCGGTGTGGTAGTTCAGCTGGTTAGAATACCTGCCTGTCACGCAGGGGGTCGCGAGTTCGAGTCTCGTCCATACCGCTTAATAAAATGAGGAACTTTCAGTTAAGTTCCTCATTTTTAATTATATACGCCTCTATGCGATTGATTTTTAGTTGGTTATGATTTTTTTAAGTCTATATTTTGGATCAATCCAGAAAATAGGTGGAGTAAGAAAATTATGCAAAAAGTTTAGAGAGCCTAAAAATGAAATACGGAATATCCCTAACTCCTCTGAACTGCGATCTAAACGCTT
>CAZRHJ010000053.1:0-10836 GCA_964600025.1 uncultured Rikenellaceae bacterium
AATCTCCTTCTAATTAAATAAGTTCTTATAATTTCTAAAATAGAAATAAAGTGCTCATCACTTAAAATAAAATCATTATCCTTGTTTTGATGTTTTTCTAACAAACCCAAAATAAATGGTTTAAAAGCTTCCGCTTTTATATCATGAAATATATTTCTAATAAGCTCTTTAATTTCTTTGTCATTGTTAGTATCATTAGATATTCTATCCAAATAATTAGTCGTGATAATCCAGTTGTACCATTTTGAATATGGTACTATATCATTAATAAATTCTGTATGATTACTAAAAGTATCTTCAACATATGATTTGAATATCTGATAAATTTCTTTTGTATTATTATTACTAACTGTTTTTACAGATGTCGATAATTTTAGCTGAAGATAATCACGAAGAAATTCAGAAGTATTATCTTGCAATATCTGTTCTACCATAGGATGCCAAGTCTTTTCATAAATTTCAGACTGGTCATTACTACTCATTTTTAATAGCACAAAATTTCTGACTAAATCTGATAATGTTAATGGTTTACCCAAGGAATTTAATGTTTCAAATATTATTTGTGGGTCTTCTCCCATAAAGGGTCGTTGATCAAGAAATATGACAGCTACGTTCATTCTATTTAAGGCGGTGATGTATTCTTGTAGTGTTATATTTGAATTTGTTTTCCTTTTATCTTGAATTAATTTCATAAATAACAAATATGCGTTTTTTATGACGCCAATAGCTTTTTCTGCATTACCATTTATTAATGCTCTATACGAATCCCAATCTTTGGTTACTTGCTTAAGTTTTATTTTATCTTCAAAAGTAGATGAATTATTTATTAAATAAGTATTTGTGATATAGGATTTATATTCTTCATTTTTTTCACAATCTCTTAAAGCAATTAAAAAAAGAAGTGTTGTTGTTAGTCGTTGTTGTCCATCAACTACTATTGTTTTACTAGCCATAGCTTCTGTTTCAACCTTAACAACAAGTGTTCCGAAAAAATGTCGTAATTTATCTTGTTCTTTTTCATCGAGTTCTGACTCTATAATTCGTAAGATGTCATTAAAATATCTTTCGATTTCTGGCCTTCCCCAAGCGTAAGCACGTTGAAATGGAGGAATAAAAAATGAACTAGCATTTTGTGCTAATACACTACTGATTGATTGACTATTTGTTTGCATATATTTCTAAATTTTACTTTTATTCAACAATTTTAATCTATCTACATCAAAAAGTACCGCACTATTTGGTATAATTACACTGGCTAAAATAGTATTTGTGACATTGTCTTATTGTTCAGTTTGCCATTATTTTTATTTTTCAACTAAATCCAATTAATATTTATTATTATTTCTCCTTATTGACGTATAATGCAAATATATTATTATTTATTCAAAATAAATAATATTTTAACATAAAATATTATTCTATTCTTAAAAAGATGATAATTTAGTTCTACAATTTCTTTATCTTGACTTAGGATTTATTTAAGTAAAAGTCTAAAGAAGCATTCTAAAATGCATTATTTAACCTAATGCCTCACTATCTCTTGTTTTTAATCCCAAACATAAACTATCTCTCGGTGCATCATATAATCAAATGCCCTATTCAATCAATCATTTTTCAGATACTACTCGCATAATATCATACAATCAATCTTTGGGGAAATCAGAGATAAGTGATCCATTTAACAAAAATGCAAATATATCTTTTCAGTACTTTATTTTTGACTTATATTCAAGAACATCACTTTTTGTATATTCAAACTATACCCATACTGACAATGCTCCATTAATGAATATCCAACAAAGAGGTATAACAAACAATATACATTACAGTA
Organism: uncultured Rikenellaceae bacterium; assembly: GCA_964600025.1. Classification (GTDB taxonomy): domain Bacteria; phylum Bacteroidota; class Bacteroidia; order Bacteroidales; family Rikenellaceae; genus JADFUS01. Next base: position 1,832 of record CAZRHJ010000053.1, read on the forward strand.
ATGGTGGTGAGATAGACCTATTTATGTCAAAGATTTTAATTAGTAAAGGGCTTGGTTTTATCCCCGCTGACATAAAGTTAGATGCCTCCCATACATGCACAAAGACTCTTAGTTCTATAAATCAAATATTAAGTACGACTTCATCTAACAACACAAATGTAGGATTATCTATTTATAGTCGATTTAAGTCTATCATTAATTTTGAGATAGGTGTTAGATATAGGCATTTATACGATGAGAGTAAAGCCTTTAATACAAACAGTCATCTAAATGAATGGGGTACAAGCATAAAAATGAAATTTGCATATAAAAAATTCAATGCAAATGTGTATTGTTCTTATGGCAATATCAATACGAATTATTATAGTCAAAACTTTACAGATGTTGGGTTTCATATAGGTTACGACTTCAAATGGTTTGGAGTACGTGTTTCAGGTAGGAATTTATTAAATATGGATAAAATGGAGTGGATAACCACAACTTCTAATGAATTATTTACCTCAGATACATACTATCGTAAAATACCTGGTTCTATTATATTATCATTAGTTTATAAATTTTAAAAACTATTTGAACTGTATTTTTTTAAAGCAAACCCCCTCTATTCAAAAAGAGGTTTCAAATCAGGAGGAGAATATTCCTTTTAGGCAATAATTTTAATCTTGAATTTCTTAGGCTATTTTGCATATATAACGTAGTGTACTGGCGTACGTGAGTTATGAGTATCAGTGAAATAGACAAGATAGGCGAGTTTTATTTTTAGCGGACAGTGCTAAAATGAAATATAAAATCAAAGGTAGGAATATAATGATAACAAAATAATTTCTATCTTTGCTTCACAGCATTTGTGCCTAATTCTTCCAACAGTTATTACTCTAATAGTCCTATTATGAAGCAGCAATTATTAGAAAAAGGGAAACGAAATCTTTTAAAAATAAACGAAAATATATTTGAAGACAAAACTGTCAATACAGCTTGTTTTCAGCAGCTTGCTATTGTGTTTACCAATCTGCCTAATGAATGTTTAGTCGAATTAGTCTTGTATGTTTATTATAACGATTTACAAAAATCATTTGAAAATAGTGATATTATTAACTCTTCGGAATTTGAGATTAACCTGCAACAAATAATATCTAAACCACAAGAAAGTGTTAATTATTTTAGAATATTAAGTCAAAAATTGCATCAAATTCAATCAAAAAATATACGAACCTCCACCCATAATTCACATCGTATCATACTAAATAAAGAATTATATATAGTAGAATGTATAAGTACCATATTGTCTGGTTCATATTTATCTTATCGGAATGATGCTATGAGAAATTTATTATTACACTTAGTTTTTGAATATAATTATTCAAGTAAATATCGTTTTGATTTAAGAAAAAATTCAGCAGAGCGTATTGATTACTTAATAAAGATACTTAGTTTTTAGGGTAGTCTTTTGGAATCTTTTTCGTTGATGGTTATTTAACTAATACAGGCTTATCAATAGCCGAGGAAAACGGATTTTCTTTTGTTGAGCATCAATATAAAAATTAATTTTGCAAACCCGTAAAGATTTTAAAAATCATTGTGATGGAGTATTGTTTAACTTAATGCAGTGTTTTCATTTGAAGGCGGTTTGAAAAATTGATTTTTAAAATTTTTATCGGGTAGCAATAAATTTTATATAGGGATATTCGGTTATAGGTGAAGTTCGCTTTGTTTGGATTAGATAATGTAGAATATCTTTTATTATACTGTGAGTAGTATCTGTTTTCTTAAAACAGATACTACTTTTTATTTTATGGTATGATTATGTGTAATAATAGTAATAATTATGTTTTTTTATTTTTTTATTATAAATATTTGTATTAAATGTTTTTTTTAACAAATTAATTATTATCTTTGTAATTGAGTAGTGGTGTTAATGACAGAAAGATATTTTATTTTGGTGAAAGACTTATAATATATTATTTTTTGTGTTGTGCGTAGCTATTCAAGAACTTTAAAAAACAATATTATAACCCCGATTAAAAATGTTAGAAAGAATTAAAAGTATAGCCGCTTCCTATGCTGAGGATAACCGTAATGGTGCTATATATCCGTCGCATTTGTTTAAGGCGATTCTTCATAAAGAAGTAGGACTGGTTCATTTCTTGGAAGTAGATTTGGATAAGGATTATTATTTTATGATGGAGTGGGCTGATGTGCAAATCCAATTAACTCCCAAAGCTACAAAAACTGTTATGGATATGGAGTTTTCTCCTGAATCCATTGCTATTTTAGATGAGGCAGATTCTTATAGACTAAAATTTGGTTTGGAACAGTTAGATGCTGTTTGTATTCTTGCATCACTGGTTACTCCCGGAGTAGGTTTTAGTTTTGATGAACTAAAAACTCTTCCACTAAGTAATGTTGAAATCAGTGCGAAATTTACGAGCAATCCAGAGGCGGTAGTTCAAGCTTCGCAGGTGGATTATTCGGTAAGCAGTGGCAGAAAAGGCGGATTGGACAAATACTGCATAAACAAAAGCAAAGAGGCAGCCGAAGGCAAAATTCCAGCAGTCGTTGGTTTTGAAAATGAAATTTCAACAATATTTGAAATACTTGGTCGTAAAAATAAATCTAATTTACTTATCACAGGAGAAGCAGGTGTTGGTAAAACATCACTTATCAATGGTTTTACACTACAACTTCAAAAGGGCAATGTGCCATCGTTTTTGAAAGATGCTACATTGTACGAATTGGATTTGGCTGCAATTTCTTCTGATGCTTCATATAAAGGCGAGGTAGATGATAGATTTAAAAATCTTATTACAGAGATTAAAGACCAACAGTTAGCGATTTTGTTGATTGAGTCAATAGACAAAATATTTGACAAACAAAGCCTATTGTTTGGTGCATCTAATATTCTAAAATCTGAGCTTAACAAAGGTAATTTACTATTAATTTGTACAGCATCTATTGATGGATTTACAAAAAACATAGAAACAGACAAAGAATTCTGTACAAAATTAGAGAGAATATCGGTAGATGAGCCAAATAGTGAATTGTGTTTGAGAATTTTGAAAGGTTCTCTGTCAGAATACGAAAAATATCACGGACTTTCGATAGACCAAACAGTTATGTCGGACTCAATAAGACTTGCTAAGAGGTATTTGACAGAAAAAGCACTTCCTGACTCAGCGTTTGACTTGATAGACCGCACAATGTCTTTAATCAAGACAACAAACGATATGGCAGGCAGAGATGTTCTTGCTATGGACGAGGAACTACAAATGCTTATGGAGTCCAAAGGTTCATTAACAGACGAACAGCTAAATACCGAATTAAACTGGTTGTACTACGAGCTTGTAAACAAAGTAAGTTGTATATTAACAGCTCAATTAGAGGCCGATGATGATTTTGATAAAATCCAAAAAACAGATGATAAAATATCATATTTGGAGCGTACAATATCACAACTTAAAGAGTTTGGTAAAGACAAAAAAACAAGTTTGGACAACTCGGATTTGTTTGCAGTAGTTGCAAAACAAACTGGTATTCCACTTGGTAAAGTTCAATCCAAAGAGCGTGAGAAACTATCAAATGGTGAGGAGATTTTGAAACGTCGTGTGATTGGTCAAGACCACGCAATAAAAATAGTTTTGGACGCAGTATTTGAATCACGTTCTGGACTTAACAAAAAAGGTCAGCCAATGGGTTCGTTCTTCTTCTTAGGCCCAACTGGTACAGGTAAAACCGAACTTTCCAAAGCACTTGCAGAGTTTTTGTTTGAGGACGAATCTTCGCTTATACGTTTTGATATGAGTGAGTTCAAAGAAGAACATTCTGTTGCATTGTTGTATGGAGCTCCTCCGGGATATGTTGGATACGAAGAGGGCGGTTTGCTTGTGAACAAAATCCGACAAAAACCTTATTCTGTGGTACTGTTCGACGAGATAGAGAAAGCTCATAAGTCTGTATTTGACTTATTCTTACAGATTCTTGACGAAGGTAAATTGCACGACAGATTGGGTAGAGTAGGTGATTTCTCGAACGCATTGATACTATTTACTTCAAATATTGGTAGTCAGTTTATTGTAGATAGTTTCACGAAAGGAAATATTCCAAAGAGCAATGATTTATTGGATATTATGCAAAATCATTTCAGACCAGAGTTTTTAGGTCGTTTGACAGAAATAATCCCATTCTCACCGATTGTTGAAGAGACAGTTGTTGCAATATTTGAAATTCACCTTAAAGGGCTTGTTAAATTGCTTACTGAGCAAAATATCAAATTGGTTATTGGCACAGAGGCTAAGCGAGAAATTGCAATGCAGGGCTACAATCCTCAATATGGAGCAAGACCTATTATTGGTATTATCCGTAAAGAATTGCGAAGACCTTTGTCAAAACTAATTATTGCAGGAAAGATTAAGTCTGGCGACAGTGTAGAGGTTGTGTGTAATAATGGTATTACAGATTTTAAAGTTTTGTAATTAGTACTGTCCGCTAAAACGAAACTCGCCAATTTTGTCTATTTAACTGATGCTCTGTTTCACGTATGCCACTACGCTACGTTATAATCAACAGTAAAATAGCCTAAGAGATACGAGTTTATTAGGAGCTTGAACGATATTGAAAAGATAATAAAAATCATTTTTCAAGCCACTACAAATGACTATTACTTAATTCATTATAATGATTTTTAAATGATAGCAAAAAAATATTTAGAAAAATTAAAATAACAATATAATATTAACCTTGTGATTTAATGGGAAACCATTAATTACAAAATCTAAAAATTTGATTTTATGGCAATGAAGGAAAATTTTATTTCGATGGCACCAGATGAGGAATCTAACGCAAAGGTTTCTTTGGTGGATAACAACAAAACATTGATAGTGGATCAATACACCACAGACGTTGAACCGGGTAACCCTGAGTTCTTAGAAAACGTCTATAATATGGAAGAGGTATTTGCCCATTTCAAACCATCTGTATCAGTAGATTTTGTTGATGAAGAAGGAGGTTCAGTTAATGAGGTTCTTAAATTCAGAGAGTTACGTGATTTTGAAGCACAGGGAGGCGAAGGCAGACTTGTTTCAAATAGCCAGTTTTTGTCTAATGTTAAGATGAAAATTGATACTAATGCTAAAATCCGCAAAAGTATTGAACAGAATCGCAAATTAAGAGATATTCTTAAAGATTCGAGTTCTAAGCAAGAACTTAAAGAATTGTTGAAATCTATGTTAGATGAATTAGAAAGTGTTAAATAACTATAAAAATTGAGAACTATGGCAGAATTGGAAATGCAAAAAAATGTTAATGTTGCAGTAGAAAATGAAAATGCTGTTGAAGCAGGAGGTGTAAAGGATACTTCCAAATTATTATCGGCATTTGGTGGATATAGTGCTATTCGTAGTTTTTTACCAGATACTGATAATTTGAACCCAGCTAAAAAAGCTGCAAAAGCAGTCTTTTTGACAGACAAAAGATTTGAGAAAAAACGTGCAGACCTTATTAATGATATCAAAGGTTGGTTAGAGATATTAGACGAAGATTTGAATGGAGCAACAGAATTTGTTGAGTCTTGTAAAGCAAAAGAGGCAAAATTCACTGGCGTAATGAAACAAGGTGTTTCAGATGCTTTGTTTGCTACTGAGAATATTGAGCGTTCATATCGTTCTTTGGATTTATTCTTCAAGAGTTGTGGTACAGACAAAACCAAAAATCTACGTTTGATTAACGTATTTAAAGACGATATCGCAAACAGCGATTCGGGATTCTTAGGAGAGATAGATTCATTGTTGAGAGGTGGTTTTGACCGTCTTAGCCTTAAAGATTGTTACAGTCTTATGGCAGTTCCGGGCAATGTCTTCCAAGATAAAGTATCTTTGTTGCAGTGGGCAAAAGTTGCATTCAAATACAAAGTAATGCTTGTTACTGACCACGCTGACGAATTCTCTGTTGATGACCTTCAATCAAACACTGAAAGTTATAGAGATAGCGATATGGAGTTGCAAAACGTTGTTATGACTGCTAACTGGCTTGTTGGTCGTGAGGCAGATAAACTTTCGGACGACGAGAAAGATAATGGAGCATTCTATGTTCCAGCATCTGCATCATTAGTCGGAAAACTTTACGACGAAACAGCAAATATGGCACAAGGTTCTGGTGGTAAAAAATACGGTACTTTGGACGGAGTAAAAGGAGTTAAATTAGATTTGTTAAAATCAGAAATTGCTTCTTTGATGGACAATCAAGTTGTACCTATGGTTTACTCGGAGGGTAGAGTAATGGCATTCAACAACACTAACCTATACAATGGTGATAATGATGCAATGAAAGAATATCCTATTGTAAGGGTATTTGACTGGGTTAAAAAAGTGCTTATGAACTATGTTCACGAGGTAGCTTTGGAAAACTGGGATCCATACAACTCTCCAAAAACACTAAAATCAAATATCCAATCATTCTTGAACGGTTATAAAGGTTATGGTAATTTGTTCCAAAATTATGAAATCAAAGAGCCAACACAAGACCCTGTAACAAAGAGAATTACTTGTGATATTAGTTTAACTCCATTCTATGCTGCCAAAAACTTTGTTATCAAAGTATCGGCAGATAAGTCAAGCAAAGACGCTTCAATGGAATAGTCGTTAGAATACTTTTTATGATTTTTGTCTGCTAAAACACAAACTCGTCTATCGTGTAGTCAGTAAACTAAGTTTTGACTATTAGCAAAATATTCTCCGAGAACCGAGTATATTGGGAGCTTATAAAACTTCTGATATTTGATTTTTTACCAGACAGTAATACCCTTTAATAGTTTAGTGCAAAAGGCTTAAATATAGCCTTTTGCACCCTAACTACACCCTTTACTCAGAAAATTATCCAATTAAATTGGAAAAACTTAATATTAATTTTAAAATAAAACTATTATGGCAAAGACCCCTGTAAAAATAGCCATTGACGGCTATACAGAACGTGAAGTACTTATGGTTACTTACGAATTTGACCAAGCAACAGATGTTGAAGGACAAATGGCAGGCATACCACGAGGTGGCAAAATAACAATTAGAGTTAAAGCACACAACTCTGGTACACCAGATTTACTTGCTTGGATGATTGAACGTAATTTGCCTAAAAACGGCGAAATTACATTCTTGGAATCAAAAACTGGCAAAACAATGAAAACTATTAAATTCACTAATGGTTATTGTGTAGATTTTGACGAAAAATGGGAAGACAGATTAGGACACTATGAAGAAATCACCCTTACTTGTCAAAAAATCCAGTTTGAGTCTGTTGTTTTTGAGAACGACTGGGCTTAGTATTACTTAATTATCAACTTAAAAAACGAAAGCTATGGCAGATAATATGACACCGGTACAACTAACGGTAAAAGATTTTGAAGTTCGTGAAGTTATGATGGTAGATTATAAATTTAATCAAACTGTCGATGTTGAAGGTCAAATCTCTGGTATTCCTCGTGGAGGAAAAATCACTATCAGAGTTAAGGCTATGAACGATGGCAACAATCAAATGTTGCAATGGATGTTAGCACCAAACGACCCACGTGATATTAGCGTATTGTTCTACAATACAATAGATGGTTCTACTATGAAAGAATTAGTAGGCAAGAATTGTTATTGTGTACACTATACTGAGAAATGGGAAGATGGTGAACAACATTTCGAAGAGATGCAAATTATTTGTCAAGAACTTACAAATGGTCCAGTATCATTTGTTAATCCTTGGAAATAAACTATAACTTTTGATGATAGCTTTTATACATTACTCTATAAGAGCTATCATTAATACTATTGTCGTATTATTTTAATTTTATCACTATGTCAGTTTCAACAAAATTGCAATTTAGCAATAACAATCATTATGACTCAAATACTAAGGAGTATATGGTGATGGATTGTAAATATGAATTTACGAAAAATTATAATATGACTACTCGTACCACAGCCTCCAATGCCGAAAATTGTGTAGTTGTGTTACTTCTTGTTTCTCCACCCAAAGACTATGTCTTTTATGAGTGGTATGTCAATGAATTAAATTTTTCAGGAAGAATTATTTTTGATTTGTCAAGTATCAATTTTGAATACGACTCTTCGGAAGAAAGAATTTTGTCTTTCAGAGATGCTTATTGTTTTGATATTGCCGAGAGATATTCTATTGGCGAAAATTCCCAAAGACTTTTGGAAATAAAATTTGTAGCAAAACAATTTGAAGTAGATGATGTCAATTTTAATCTTAGAGGATAGACTCTAAGTATTTACTAATATATACCTCTTACAAAAATGGAAGCTAATTTATCAAATAATCTTAAAGTAGTGTTATTTGTTGGTGATTTTATTGAGCACAAACAAATAATTAGAACGTCTTGCTATACAGTGCAAAGCTATGATTATGATTTTTATAGAAACAGAACAGATTTAGGAATTCCATTTGGTCAAACAATCAAACCATTTGTCAAAATATCTATAAAAACACTTCCTAAATCAATTTCAAAAATGTTTTATGAGAGGTTGAAACTAAATGATGTATTTAGTTTTTCGTTGATTTTCAATGCTAAATACGACGATAACAAACAATTATCAAACTACGACGAGGCAATGATAGTGTCAGGATATGTAGTTTCGGTTTCAGAAAATTTTAAATCAAGAGAATCAAAAGAAAGTTCGGATAGAATGTTGATGGATATAACTATAATGGTAAGAACAATAAAATTTGTTGATAGTTATGGGGAGAATAAACTTTCGTTAATGTGATTTCTCTAAAAAATATTAGTATTGTCCGCTAAAAACGAAACTTGCCTAACTTGTCTATTTTGCCGATACTCTGCTTCACGTACACCAGTACGCTACGTTATATATGCAAAATAGCCTAAGAAATCCGAGTTTATTTGGGACGTGTAAAATTTTTACCAGACAGCAATAAAAAAAATATATTATGATATGGGAAAGTATTTAAAAATAAATATATTTGAAAAAGATGATAGTAGTACTAATAATACT
>CAZRHJ010000054.1:0-10766 GCA_964600025.1 uncultured Rikenellaceae bacterium
GTATTATCGCTTAATCCATTATAATGATTTTTAAAATTTTTACCGGACAGCAATATATCTTTTTCTATTTTGTCAATGTGTACTTTATATATGCAAGTATTGTTGTCTGTTATAAATTTAAAAAAAATAATCTTACAAGTTACATACAAATAAAAAAGGCTTTCCGTTAGGAAAGCCTTTTTTAGTGGTTATGTAGTTTATGTTATTTTTGAAGTTCAGCAATCTGTTGTTCCAAAATCACGATTTTTGATTCTGCATCTGCTTTTTTTGCTTTTTCCATTTCAACGACTTTGATAGGGGCGTTGCCTACGAATTTTTCGTTGTTAAGTTTTGCCATAACGCTTTTCAAGAATCCTTGTGTGTATTTTAGCTCTTCTTTAAGTTTTGCAAGTTCTTCTTCAACGTTTATATTTGAGCCTATTGGCACAAAGAATTCACTTGTCTTGACAATGAATGAAGCACTGTTTGCAGGTTTTTCCGAAACGTTTTCGATTTGCTCAATGTTTGCCATTTTTTTGATAACGTCTTCGTGTAGAGTTATACTGTTGTTTACAAACATTAGATTTAGCATATCACGTGTTGGAATATTTTTTGTTTTGCGAACGTTACGTATGTTTGTAATTATTTCTTTAACAAATACAAATTCGTCCAAAATTCCTTCGTTGATAGTGCCACTGTTTGGCATTTGAGATACCATTATACTTTCGCCTTCGTTACGCTCAGCAGTGTAGTGCCACAATTCTTCTGTAATAAATGGCATAAATGGGTGCAAAAGTTTTAGTAACTTATCAAAGAATTGAATAGTTGCTTCGTAAGTTTCTTTGTCTATTGGTTTTTGATATTCTGGTTTTATCATCTCCAAATACCAGCCTGAGAACTCGTCCCAGAATAGTTTGTAGATAGCCATTAGAGCCTCAGATATACGGTAGTTATCGAAGTTCTCGTTTACTTCTTTTACAGTTTTGTTTAACAAAGAGTTGAACCATTCTATTGCAATAACCGAGCTTTTAGGTTGTTCGATATTAGAATCAACTTCCCAGTTTTTGACTAATCTAAATGCGTTCCAAATCTTGTTGCCAAAGTTTCTACCTTGTTCGGGAAGTGTTTCGTCCCAAAGAATATCGTTACCAGCAGTAGAGCAAAGCATCATAGCCACACGCACACTGTCTGCACCATATTGTGCAATCAAATCCAATGGGTCTGGTGAGTTGCCAAGCGATTTACTCATTTTGCGTCGTTGAGCATCACGAACAATACCTGTGAAATATACATTCGAGAAAGGAATATCTTTGCGGTACTCCAAACCTGCCATAACCATACGAGCCACCCAGAAGAAAATAATATCTGGACCTGTTACCAAGTCGTTAGTAGGGTAGTAATAGTTTATTTCTTCGTTATCAGGATTGTTTATGCCGTCAAATACGCTAATAGGCCACAACCAAGAAGAGAACCAAGTGTCCAAAACATCTTCGTCTTGACGCAAATCAGAGAATTTAAGTTCTTTATTACCTGTTTTTTCTTGTGCTAATTGTAGTGCTTCTTCGGCAGTTTCAGCTACCACATAGCCGCCTTGTGGCAAGTAGTAAGCTGGAATCTGTTGTCCCCACCACAACTGACGAGAGATACACCAATCTTTGATGTTTTCTAACCAGTGTTTGTAGGTATTTTTGAATTTTGAAGGATAAAGTTTGATTTTGTCGTCCATTACTGCGTCCAAAGCTATTGGAGTAATGTCGTCCATTTTCAAGAACCATTGCATAGAAAGTTTTGGTTCAATAACTGCACTGGTACGCTCAGAAAGTCCAACTTTGTTTTTGTAATCTTCGATTTTTTCCATAAGACCTGCATCTTGCAAATCTTTTGAAATTTGTTTGCGAAGTTCAAAACGGTCAACGCCTACATATATTCCAACTTTATCGTTTATTGTTCCGTTGTCGTTAAAAATATCAATAGTTTCCAAATTGTATTTTTCGCCAAGCATATAGTCGTTAATATCGTGAGCTGGTGTAACTTTCAATGCACCAGTACCAAACTCAATATCAACGTAGCTATCCATAATCACTGGAATTTCACGATTTACGATAGGTACAATTACTTTTTTGCCTTTTAGGTGAGAGTAGCGTTCGTCGTCAGGATTAACACAAAGAGCAGTGTCGCCAAGAATGGTTTCTGGGCGGGTAGTAGCTACAATCAAATATTGGTCGCTATCAACAACTTTGTATTTTAGGTAGAAAAGTTTAGAATCTACTTCTTTGTAAATTACCTCTTCGTCAGATAGAGCAGTCAGAGCAACTGGATCCCAGTTTACCATTCTAACACCACGGTAAATTCTTCCTTTTTTGTACAAATCAACAAATACTTTGATAACACTTTGGCTCAATTTCTCGTCCATAGTGAATTTTGTACGTTCCCAATCACACGAAGCACCAAGTTTTTTAAGTTGCTCCAAAATAATACCACCGTGTTTGTGAGTCCAATCCCAAGCGTGTCCCAAAAACTCTTCACGGCTAAGGTCAGTTTTTTGGATACCTTCTTGATTAAGTTTGTTCACGACTTTTGCCTCTGTTGCAATAGATGCGTGGTCTGTTCCCGGCACCCAACAAGCGTTTTTGCCCATCATTCTCGCACGACGAACAAGCACATCTTGAATAGTGTTGTTAAGAATGTGTCCCATATGCAACACGCCAGTAACGTTTGGCGGTGGGATTACTATTGTGTAAGGTTCTCTGTTATCGGGTTTTGAATGAAAAAAACCGTTTTCTGTCCAATACTTATACCATTTGTCCTCTCTGATTGAGGGGTCGTATTTTGAAGGTAGTTCCATATACTAAATACTATTAATTTTCGTTTATTTATCGTGAATAATTTGCAAATATAAGGCTTTTTATTTTATTAGCAAAGCTAAAATCGTTTTCGTTTTGTCGATAAAATTCATTACCTTTGCAAAATATAGTGTTTGATAATAAAAAGTATAAATATATGTTTAAGAAAAAACTAACTAATAACCCAGAAATTGGAGAAAAAATTGAGTTTGAGAGTCATTTAATTCCGCTTTCAGACCCTACTGACGAGGTATTGGAGAGCAAAGATATTCCAGAAATTGTATCTGTTTTGACTCTTCGTAGTGCAATCCTTTTCCCGGGGGCGATTACCCCAATTACAATAGGCAGAGATAAATCAATCAAACTTATAAAAGAGATAGAGAGTAGTGGTAAAGTGTTTGCGGCAGTACTCCAAAAAGATTCATCTGTGGAAGAACCAAAAGTAGATGATTTGTACAAAGTAGGTACTTTGGCTCGTTTGCTAAAATTACTCGAAATGCCCAATGGTACTTATACTGCTATTATGCACGGTCTTGAAAAATGTGAAATAACAGAATACATTACTGAAAAGCCTTATTATACTGCAAAAGTTGCAGTTTTGTCAGACAAAAAGACTTCGCCAAAAGACGAAACAAAATTTGAGGCTTTGGTGGAAAGCATCAAAGAAATCACGATAGACATTATAAATCAATCGCCAAATATGCCAAAAGAAGCTGTTTTTGCTATCAAAAACCTTAATAATGGTAAAGCATTGATTAATTTTATTTGTTCAAACTTTGATTTTGACGACTATACTCGCCAAGATTTATTGGAAGCTCCGGGGATTTATTCTCGTGCCCAAAAACTTCTTAGTTTTTTGGTAAATCAACAAAACTTGCTTACAATCAAAAACGAAATTCAAGCAAAAGTACGAGGAGAGATTGACGAACAACAAAAAGAATATTTCTTGCAACAACAACTTCGTACTATCCAAGAAGAACTTGGTGGTGGAGATGAAAACGAAATTGAGGAGATGCGTGAAAAAATCTCTAAAAAGAAGTGGAAAAAAGAAGTTGAAGCTATTTTTGTAAAAGAATTGTCTAAGTTGGAGCGAATGAATCCAGCAGTTGCTGAATATTCTATTCAAGTGAATTATTTGCAGTTGATGTTGGATTTGCCTTGGGACGCAGGTACAAAAGAAAATTTTGACTTATTAAATGTCAAAAAACATCTTGATGCAGACCACTTTGGGCTTGACGAGGTTAAAGATAGAATTATTGAACACTTGTCTGTACTGAAACTTAAAGGTGATTTGAAATCCCCAATTATTTGTTTGTATGGCCCTCCCGGGGTAGGTAAAACATCTTTGGGTAAATCTGTTGCAAATGCCTTAAATCGTAAATATGGCAGAATTTCTTTGGGAGGTTTGCACGACGAATCCGAGATACGTGGACACCGAAAAACTTATATTGGAGCTATGCCGGGACGTATCCTGCAAACAATCAAAAAATGTGGAGCAAATAACCCAGTTGTAATACTTGACGAGATAGACAAAGTTTCGAGAAGTAATCACGGCGACCCAGCATCTGCACTTTTGGAGGTATTAGACCCAGAACAAAATACAACTTTCCACGATAACTATTTGGATATTGAATATGATTTGTCGAAAGTCCTATTTATTGCAACTGCAAACAATATATCCGATATTTCATCGGCACTACGTGACCGAATGGAAATGATAGAAGTCAGTGGATATTTGCACGAAGAGAAACTTCAAATTGCAAAAAAACACTTGTTGCCAAAACAGCTTAAAGCTCACGGTGTTAAAGCTAATCAGCTAAAAATGAAAGATGAAACTTTGGATTATATCATTTCTTCATATACACGTGAGAGTGGAGTTAGAGGATTGGACAAAAGTCTTGCAAAAGTTGTTCGTAATCGTGCAAAACAGATTGGTATGGAGGAGCAATACAAAGCCCTTATCCAAACTTCAAATATTAAAGATATGCTCGGTGTACCTCGTTATTTGAACGAAATGTACGAAGGAAACGATAATATTGGTGTTGTTACAGGTTTGGCTTGGACGGCTGTTGGTGGCGATATTTTGTATATCGAATCAACAAAATTCAAAGGCAAAGGAAATTTGACTTTGACTGGCAGTTTGGGTGATGTGATGAAAGAATCTGCTACTATTGCTTTGCAGTGGATTAGAGCCAATGCCGATAGCTTAAATATTCCTTTTGAGGTTCTACAAGAAAATGATTTTCATATACACGTTCCAGAAGGAGCTACTCCAAAAGATGGCCCAAGTGCTGGTATTACTATGGTTACATCGCTTGTTTCTACAATCCAAAATCGTAAGGTTCAGGAGCGTTTGGCAATGACTGGTGAGATAACTTTACGTGGTAAAGTTTTGCCTGTTGGTGGTATAAAAGAGAAAATTTTGGCTGCCAAACGTGCTGGAATTAATCATATAATTATATGTGAAGAAAACCGTAGAGATATAGAAGAAATTAAAGCTCCTTATGTAGAGGGTGTTGAATTTAGCTATGTAAATACTATTCACGACGTATTGAAATTAGCCTTAATATAGTATATGTTTCAAATAACAAATAATTATGCTACACTGAAACTCTCGGATTATATTCGAGAGTTTCACGATTTAGACAAATACTTAGGTTTTTGTAAAGTGTGCAAAAACTATGGCAAAGTATGGACTTGCCCAAATTATGATTTTGAGGTATCAGAATTGCTTTCACACTATGAGTATATACATTTTGTTGGCTCAAAAGTAGTTAGCGATATTTCAGATGTTTATGAGCTTATACCGCTTGTACGTAAATACTTAGATGCCGAGCTTTTGGAAATAGAAAGTAAAGCGGAGGATAGTAGAGCCTTGTTTGCAGGGAGTTGCATTGTTTGTGAAACTTGTGCAAGAATCTCCAATCAACCGTGCAGAAGCCCACATTTAGCTCGTTATTCTTTGGAGTCAATAGGTTTTGATGTTGTGGGAACTGCCTCAAAAATCCTAAATACAGATATTATTTGGGAAAAAGACGGAATAACACCCCCATATCGTTTTATGGTAAGTGCTGTTTTATCTAATTTGCCAATTTTAGATACAACTATTCAAGATAAAATTAGATAGTTACTATCCGCTAAAAAGTTAAACTCGCCTAATAACACAAAAAATGCCTTCAAAAATCTATAACATACAAGGGAAATTTATAAGAATTTCAGTGGAAAACGGTAGTGTTACTGAAATTCGTTTTGTTGATAAATTTATAGATATGGACTCTCAAAACGAATTGTGTGATATTGCGGCCTTACAGTTAGGAGAGTATTTTGAGGGCAAACGTAAGAGCTTTGATTTGCCATTAAACCCCAAAGGCACTGCTTTTCAGCAAAAGGTGTGGCAGGAGCTTAGTCGTATTCCCTATGCTCAAACGCGTAGCTACAAACAAATTGCTACCCTTATAGGCAATCCCAACGCATCGAGAGCCGTAGGCAGTGCAAACAACCGTAATCCCCTACATATAGTTATTCCTTGCCACAGAGTTATTTCCTCAAATGGTTCACTTGCAGGTTACGCCGCAGGATTG
The DNA here is from genome assembly GCA_964600025.1 of uncultured Rikenellaceae bacterium. Taxonomy (GTDB): domain Bacteria; phylum Bacteroidota; class Bacteroidia; order Bacteroidales; family Rikenellaceae; genus JADFUS01. The sequence goes on from CAZRHJ010000054.1 coordinate 6,404, forward strand.
GAGAATAAACAATTTTTACTTCATATCGAGAAATTACATTCCGTCGTAACGAGCAAATCTTGATGTTTTGTTTGGGTTCCACGCATCTTTATACGAACTAAAAAAGAAAATTTCTTTGAAAGAACCTATAATTCTTGTTATTCGCAAAAAATATCCTGAATATATCATTTGTAAAGGCACTAAAATCAATAGTGTCATTTCTTCTTTCTTCCTTTCGGTTAGTGCTATTATCATCAAATAGGATAGGACGCCAAGAGGAATCATAATAATGAATTTCAGAATTAATAATTCCAAAATATTTGTGTAATTGCCTGCTAATAAATTAATTATATAGACTAACCAAAGCATATCAAAAACAAAATTAAAAATTATATTTTCTATGTTTGAGATAAAATTAGAAATGCTAAAATTTGCAGAGCGTGTGTCAAGAACGTTTATATGTTTTCTCAGTCTAAATCTAATTAAAGATTTAGACCATCTAAGTCTTTGATTGTAAAGTTTATAGAACGATGTGGGAACATTAGTTAAACAAATTGCTTTTCTTGTAAAAACCACATTATAGCCTGATTTTCTGATTTTTTGTGTAATATCTCCGTCAAGTCCCGGCCCCGTATCCCAATTTCCAACTTGATCTAAAACATCTTTACGAAAAGCCCCAAAAGCTCCAGAAATTGTCCTATATATTTTTAGTTCTGACGTAACCGTACGACCAACCATAATTGTTTCTAAATATTCAAAACTTTGGAGAGCGGCACACAGACTATCATCTGCATTTCTTACTTTTACACAGCCTCCAACTGCTCCTACATTGTCATTTATATAGAAAGGTAGTAATAATTCTTCGATTGCGTTTCTATCAAGAGATGAGTCTGCATCAAGGTGAACAATATATTTAGCTTTGTTGTTAAATAATGCTAAATTTGCTGCACTTGCCTTTCCACCACGTTCATTAACGCTATAAAACCTATCTATAAACCCATTTTTGCATAGTGAATTACAAATAATAGCAGTGTTGTCATCTGAACCATCATCAACTACTACAATTTCAATGTTTTTGTAGGTTTGTTCACGCAGAGTTACCGAGAGTTTATATATGTGTTTTCCTTCGTTTTTGCCTGGTACTATCACAGATACAAATGGGGATTCTAAAAATAATTTTGCTCTTGCGATAGATTCTTTTCTGTATATTTGTTTTCTTCTTATTAGCATTGAACCAAGCACACACAAATCCAATAGATAGTAGCGAGGTATTTCGATTAGAAATAGAAACCAAAAGATATCCAATATTTCTAAAAAAGAAAAATTACTTACAAAAGATTTTATACTATCAAATAAATCAAATATTATCATATAAAATTTATTCTATGGTTTTGATAAACTCGTCAGAAGTCATATTATTAGTATAAACTATATAGTCTATTTCGACATCTTTATATCCATTTTGTCTTATGTTCTCTAATTTTTCCATAAGTAATTCTTCATTTACAGTTTCGGTATTGTTTTCTTGAAGAACATATACAGTGTCATTTTTTAGAGCAATAGTTGCATAGCTGTCAAAATCACAAATATCATTAATAAGTAATTCTTTATAATACATATTAAATCTTGCATTTATCCTATATACTTTAATGAAATGATTTGAGTTATATTTTCTTATTCTTGATATTCTATATCTAATTATATCTACAAAACTGTTGAATGTAACACACTGTTCAAGTTGGTTAATATCTTTATCAAGTACAAAAGAATCATTTTCTGCATAAATTGTTTTTCCGTATGGAGTGAAATAGTAATCGTAAATATCTGTTGTAGCTAATTCGTTTATTTTAGAAACTTTACTACAATTTGTACAAATACACTCTATTTCAGGTTGAGTAAATTGTAATGAACATTCCTCGCATTGATATATGCCAATAGGTCTGTCGTAATCTACTCCTATATGAAAAAGTTCCTTGTTACATTTCGGACAAATCATTCGACCTTCTTTCAGATACGACATTTCAGATGAAATATTTGCACATCTAAAATGATGAATCATATCAAACTGTTTGATATTTGCTGAACTACAACGTGGACATCTTTCTGAGAACAGTATATGGGTATGTTGGCACACTGGACAAACATTAATTCTATCAACTAATTTAACATCAATAAATTTAGATTTTTTATCAGAGAGAGTCTTTTTTATAAAATTATTTCGAGAGTCGCCGCTAATAAATTTTTGTTTTATCAAAAACTCTGACAATCCCCTATAATAACCTTTAAGACTACCTGCCTTGAAATCATTTTTAGGAAATTCGTTGCCACGTGTCAAGTAAAATCGAGCTATCCCCCACAATATATTATTGTTGTCCCAAAATGAAGGCTCGTGACTAACAATCTTAAAGTTTAATTCTTCTATTCTACGATTAATTCTATATGTTTCTTCTATCAAATGTTGGTCTTCGATAGAATTACAGATACCGTCAGCCATATTCTTTATGATTTTCTTGCGAATGTAGTTGTTCACAAAAAATGGCTTAAACATAAAGTCGTTGTTTAGTAGTGGGTTAAGTAGTTTTAACTGTGATTCTATCAACGAACAATAATCTGTTAAATACAGTACTGCATCAAAATCTTTGCGGTTAATATCTGTATATTCTCTATCCGAAAAATTATTATCTACTATCAATATACGTTGTCCGACGCTATTGGTTTTTATTTCAAAAGTGTGTTTTGTGTTATTTGTCATAGTGCTAATCTCTTAAAAATAAAAAGTCCATAATTTTTCTAATAATATTATCAGATTTCAATGTTCTCCATTTATAGTTTTTTAATGTAACTGGGAGTTTGTCTATCATATATTTTGTAGGAAGAGTGTAGCCCGGAGGGAAATTGACCCTCATTATAACACTATTATCTTTTATTTTACCATCTTCTAATTCTGTGTTATTCATATAACTTGTAGAAACGGATAAAGTAACAGTACTCAAAATTTCGTTTCCTATGGTTGCCTTAAATCTTTCACCAGCTCTAATTTTTTCCAATCTTTCAGCAGGGATAATCGCTTTTATATGTAAGTCTGTTAGTTCGGGTTTATTGTATGGTAAATATGTTAAGATCGTTTCGCCTTTGTAAACAATATCCCCTACATTTGTTTTTATATCAATGATTTTAAGGTCTGTAAAAGCTACCTTTATTCTATATGCCTCACCAAAATCTTTGTTGTTATGAGGTCTATTTCGGTAGGTGTAATATCCCATTGTTCTGACAGTATCCTTAAAAGAATATTTTGTCATTGCAAAATCTGACGAAGCTGAATCTATTTTAATTAAATTTTTAATATGGTCTATTTCTTCTTCTATTTTTAGATATTCCCATTTTTTATCCTCTAATTCAGCAGAAGTTGATATTCCTAATTTTATTTCTTTTTCGATTTTATTTATGATGTTTTTAATAGAATCTGCACTTCGTTTCTCTTGTTTGAGCTTACTTTTGTTTTTTTCAATATCCTGTTTGTGTTCTATCGAACGTAGTAATGGTGTAGCTGTAATATTCGGGTTAGCTGCATCGTTTAGCCAATTTATATAGACGCAAGAGAACAGAGTTTCTCCTTCATTAAAATAATCTCCGGGTTTTGCTTTTAATTCTGAAATTAAAACGTCGTCAGCTAAATGTACGGAGAAACTTTTACAATGTATATATCCATCAACTTTCTCAACAGAAATACCATACAAAATGTATGATATTATAAGTAAAATCAAAATTATAAAAAATGAAGAATAAATTCTATTTTGTTTTTTCTTTTTATTCTCAATAGTGCTAAGAAAATTATCTGTGGTATTATATTCTTTCCTGAAAGTAAGTTTTTTCATTATTTATCAGTTAATTGAAGTAGTTTTAATTTTATATTTTCTCTTTTCAAAATTAAATCGTATTTAGATAATATATTATCTAACATTTTTGTGTAAATATTTGCATATTCTTGAATAGATACGCTGTTGTTTTGATAAGATTTTTCGTAGAAAGCTATCTTTTCTTTATAATATATTTCAGCCTCTTCGAGAGTGTTAAGTGCTAATAAAGAGTGGTTTAGCTCATTGATTGTTTCGGATAATTCTTTTTTGAGTAAATCTCTAACCCTTTTAGTTTCATTGCTACTAAGTCTTTCTTTACTTTTTATTTCACGTTTTTGAAATTTAGTGTTTGGGTTTATAGGTAGTGAAATAGCTATCCCTAAATTTGCAACATTTCTTAATCTACTATTAGTATTATTTATGTCGTTTGTGTTGTCGTAAGTATAATATTTTGCGTAAGGTCTTACTTCTATTTCTTTCCAGTAGCTTATGTTTTGTAGTTCGTTTGAAAGAATTTGCTCCTCAAT
>CAZRHJ010000055.1:0-10558 GCA_964600025.1 uncultured Rikenellaceae bacterium
TACGTGAGTTATGAGCATCGGTGAAATAGACAAGATAGGCGAGTTTCATTTTTAGTGGACAATACTAAAATAAAATACAAAAGCACACTTAAAAGTGTGCTTTTGTATTATCCGCTAAAACTATAATTATTTTTCGATAGCTTTCATATTCTTAATAATCTGAGCTCTAACAAGAGCCTCATTGATGTTATTGCAAATATTATCCTTACCAATCAACTCATAGAATCCAGATTTTTTAAGTACATTATGTACATTCTCATTAACTCCCGAGAGTACGATTGTAATTTTCTGAGATTTAGACGTCATACACAACGAAGTAAGGTTGTGAATCCCAGTCGAGTCGATAAAAGGCACTTTACGCATACGAATAACCCTCACTTCTGGGCGGTCGTTTAGTAGTGCCATTTGTTCCTCAAACTTATTTGCAATACCAAAGAAATATGGCCCATTGATTTCGTAAACCTCAACCCCAGCAGGGATTTGCAAAGATTCCTCTGCGGTTTCAAAATCACCTTCTTTGCTAAGGTCAATTTCTTCGGTAATAACAGACACCTGAGTAGTCTCGATTACACGACGCATAAACAAAAGTGCTGCCATAATTAAACTCACTTCAACTGCAACAGTAAGGTTAAATATAACTGTCAAAAGCAATGTTGTAAGCAAAACCGCAAGGTCAGATTTTGGATTGTGAATAAAGTTTCTTAATGAACGCCACTCGCACATATTGTAAGAAACAACCACTAACATACCAGCCAAACAAGCAGTAGGAATATGTTTTACGAGCGAACCCAAAAACAATAATATTGCCAAAACAACCAAGGAGTGAACAATACCTACAATAGGTGTTTTACCTCCGTTTTTGATACCAACCATAGTACGAGCTACTGCACCTGTTGCAGGAATACCTCCAAAAATTGGAGCTACAATATTACCAATACCCTCGGCTATCAATTCAGTGTTAGAATCGTGGCGTTCTCCCGTTGCACCGTCTGCAACCGAACAAGACACAATAGACACAATAGCACCCATTGCTGCAATAGTAATTGCGGGAGATGCAAGTTCCACGATAGTATCCATTGTTGGAAAATCAAATTCTTCCATAGCAATCGAACCGCTCAACTCTCCAATAGTTTTGATACCCTGAACTCCCAAAAACTCTTGCAACAGATAACTAACCAATGTTACGACAATTACTGCAAACAAATAAGGAGGAAATTTTTTGAAAAAACGTGGCACGAGTTTTATAATAACAATCGTACAAATAGTAATAGAAAGAGTTGTAATATCAATGGTTGTGATATTACTAAAATACGTAATCCATTTTTCGAGAATATTAAGTGGTAAATCTAAGTGTATTGCCTCTCCAAACTCATCTACACCAGCTGTCAAACCCAGTGCATCACGTATCTGAGATGAAAAAATAGAAATAGCAATACTTGTATTCAATCCAAGCATAATTGGATAGGGAATAAACTTAAATATACTACCAAGTTTGAGCATACCCAAAACAATTTGGATAATACCACCCATAACAGAGGCAATAATCAATCCTGTAAGTCCATACTGCACATAAACCCCAGCAACTATCATTACGAAAGCTCCTGTTGGCCCTCCGATTTGTGTTCGTGAACCACCCAAAAGTGATACAATAAAACCAAAGATAATAGCCGTAATCAAACCCTTCTCGGGTGAAACTCCTGCCGCTATGGCAAATGCCAACGAAAGTGGCAGTGCAACAACACCCACTATGATACCAGCCGTTAGGTCGGCCGTAAAGGTGTCTTTTGAATAATTTTTGAGAGCCGAAAACAAGCGTGGCTCAAACGTGTGTAACTTCATTTATGTTTTTATTTTTTAATATCGTATGCTAAAACTAAACTCTCCTAAGATAATTAAGTTGTCAATGCTTGTAAAATATTTAATATTATTTGCCCAAACTTTATTTGAGAAATAATACTCTAAAATCGCAATATTTCTGGGTGTTATAAACAAAGAAACTACTATACTTTCGTATAGTAGTTTCTTTGAAATATGTTAAATTATTTATATTTTATCCACTTGTAAAGCTCTTTAAAGCTCGGTTTTTTGCCGTGCATAAATATACCTACACGATAAATTCTACTTGCCACCCACAACATTCCAATGAAACTTGCGTACAAAAGTACAATAGATAATGCAATTTCCCAAATCGGAATATCGCTTGTTATCCTTCCAAGCATAATAATTGGAGATGTAAAAGGGATTATACTCAACCAAAAAGCAATGGGATTGTAAGGGTCTTGAACTGCAAGACTCAAAAATACAAGACTTGCAATAATTGGCAACATAATAGGCATTTGAAGTTGTTGAACATCTTGAATATTATCAACAGCCGAAGCCACAGCAGCAAAAAATGCTCCATAAAACAAATATCCACCTAAGAAATAAATCAAAAATACTGAAATGATTTTGAAAAGCATTGTAAAGTTTGTAAGCATATTTACGGTCATAGATATTTCTTGTGGCAACATATTTTGGTTTGACATAGTAGCAGCACCTGCATTAACCATATCTGCATTACTTGCAAGACTATCAGCAAAGAACATAGAAACCCCTGCTCCTCCCAACATTAAAATAACTCCCCATATCAAAAATTGAGTAACAGCTACTAAGCCTATACCTAATATCTTTCCCATCATCAAATGACTTGGAGATATAGTAGAAACCATTACCTCAACAACTTTTGATGATTTTTCGTCGATAACACTGTTTAGAATCATCGAACCATAGGCAAAAATAAATATATAAATCAAAAATCCTCCAACATAACCTACTGCAAAATTAAACGCAGAGGACGATTTTTTGACATTTCCGTCTTCCTCCAAAACAAGTGAATTAAGTTTGATATGCACATTCAAATCATCAATAATTTTAGGTAGGTTTTCAATATCGTAGGACGAAATCTTTTTGTTAGATATAATTTTCTTTAACTGTGATTCTATTCTTGAAGTTTCTTTCATAGAAGCCTCCTTGAACATCTCAAATTGAATGTTTTTGTGGTTTTCAACTATATTAGAATCAATATGCAGAATTGCAGAAAAATTTCTGTCTGTCTTGATTTTTTCAATTTCTTCCTCATTTATTTTCGAGAAAGTCAAGTAATTATTATTTTTAAGCTGATCAAATACTACGTTGTGTTTGTCAAATACTGCAACATTATACACATCTGTTGTTTTGTCGTAAGAATACATTGCAATTAGAGCAGGAGCAGCCGATATTGCCAAAATAATTATTGGAGTAAGCAAAGTTGCAATTATAAACGAACGTTTTTTTACTCGTTGTGAATACTCGTTTTGGAGTATTACTATCATATTTCTAAGATTCATATTTTTGTCGTTTGAAAGTTGTTATAATAATATTTCACCACCTACGGCACGAATAAATATATCATTCATACTTGGTAGAGTTTTTCGGAACTCTTGTATCGTAACGTTTTGATTTATAAATGATATAAATTCTTTAATATCTGTATTTGAATTCATACGAATAGACAAAGTAGTGTTTTTTGAAGAAAAATCACTCTTATCTTCAAAATCACAAAACTCTCTAATATTTCTCAAAAACTCAGTATTTTTGCCCTCAAACACCAAACCATAAATCCCATTTGCATAAACTCCACGAACCTCCTCTACATTGCCCGATAGAATTCTTTTTGAGGAATTTATAAGTGTAAATTCATCGCAAATACTCTCTACCGACGACATATCGTGTGTCGAAAGCACGATTGTCGCACCTCGGTCTTTGTATTCAAATATTTTTTGTTTTATGAGATTTGCATTTATTGGGTCAAAACCACTAAACGGCTCGTCAAGAATTAATATATCTGGCTCGTGAATAATTGTATTAATAAACTGGATTTTTTGTGCCATACCCTTACTCAAATCTTCAACTTTTTTGTCCCACCAACCAGTGATTTCAAATTCTTTTAGGAGTAGTTTGGCTTTTAATATGGCATCTCTGCTCGAAAGACCTTTAAGTTTGGCAAAAAATATAATCTGCTCCCCAACTTTCATTTTCTTGTATAATCCTCTCTCCTCTGGCATATAACCAATCTTGAAAACATCTTTTTGGGTAATTGCTCTTCCATTCAATAGAATATCCCCACTATCAGGAACAATAATCCGATTTATACAACGTATAAGCGTGGTTTTTCCTGCCCCATTTGGCCCTAAAAGACCGTGAATTTTGCCTTTTTGTGCCACAAAATCCACATTGTCCAAAGCAATTTTGTCAGTGTAGGACTTTTTTAATTGTTTTACTTCTAACATATTCATATTTTATAGTTCTTTTTTAGTATTTGCAAATATAATAAAAAATATTAAATATGAGATAAAACTCACTATTAATGCAAATTCTTTAATAACTATTTTGTATCTTTGTTGTTTGAATAGCTGTATGGCGTTTATTTTGCCCAAAATACAGCTTTTAATATACTGATAATTAATACTATAAGATATGGAAAAAACTTTGTTTGACCTTTCTAAAAACAATGCAGAAAAGGTATATGTAGATGGAAAACTACATAATATAAAAGTTGGAATGCGTAAAATCAATCTTACTCACTCTGATAGCATTACAGTTTATGACACAACTGGCGTGTATTCTGAAACAGATTATAAGATTGATACTAAAAAAGGATTACCAAAATTGCGTCAAGAATGGATTGAGGCTCGCCAAAAACAATATGGAGAAACAAAATCTCAACTTTGGTGTGCTCGCAACGGTATCATAACTCCTGAAATGGAATATGTGGCAATTCGTGAAAATCAAGGTCTTTCTGAGGAACTTTGTGGCGAAAATATGATTACTCCTGAGTTGGTTCGTGAAGAAGTTGCCGCAGGTCGTGCAATTATTCCATCTAACATCAAACACCCTGAATGCGAGCCTATGATTATAGGTAGCAAATTCTTGGTTAAAATTAACTCAAATATTGGCAACTCTGCTGTTGGTTCTTCGATTGACGAAGAGGTGGAAAAAGCTCTTTGGAGTATTAAATGGGGTGCGGATACAGTAATGGACTTATCTACTGGTCAAAATATTTTTGAAACGCGTGAGGCAATTTTGCGTAATACACCAGTTCCTATTGGTACTGTTCCTATGTATCAAGCATTGGAAAAAGTAAATGGAGTTGTTGAAGATTTGACTTGGGAAGTGTTCCGTGAAACTTTGCTTGAACAAGCTGAACAAGGAGTAGATTATTTTACTATTCACGCTGGTTTGCGTATGGAACACGTAGAACACGCAAAAAAACGTGTAACAGGTATAGTTTCTCGTGGAGGGTCTATCATTGCTAAATGGATGATGCACCACAAAAAAGAAAACTTCCTTTACACTCACTTCGAAGATATTTGTTTGATTTTAGAAAAATATGATATTGCTTTCTCTTTGGGAGATGGTCTTCGTCCTGGTTGTATTGCAGACGCAAACGACGCAGCACAATTTGGAGAATTAGAAACTCTTGGAGAACTTACTGATATTGCTTGGAAACACGATGTGCAAGTAATTATCGAAGGCCCGGGACACGTTCCTATGCACAAAATCAAAGAGAATATGGACAAACAAATTGAATGTTGCAAAGGTGCTGCTTTCTATACATTAGGCCCTCTTGTAACAGATATTGCTCCTGGTTACGACCATATTACTTCTGCTATTGGTGCTGCTATGATTGGCTGGTTTGGCACAGCAATGCTTTGTTATGTTACTCGCAAAGAACACCTAACTCTTCCAAACCGTGATGACGTTCGTGAAGGTGTAATTACTTACAAATTGGCTGCTCACGCTGCCGATATTGCAAAAGGACACCCTGCTGCGGCTTATCGTGATTTGAAATTGAGCGAAGCTCGTTTTGCATTCCATTGGCAAGACCAATTCAATTTGTCGCTTGACCCAGAAACAGCACAAAAATATCGCTACGAAATGTTGAAAGAAACTAATAACGCACAAGATTTCTGTGCAATGTGTGGTCCTCATTTCTGTGCAATGAAAATCACTCAAAGTATTGACTAATATTTTTGAAAAAATATAAAAATGAAAAAAGATTTTATTAATGAGTTGAAGTGGCGTGGTATGATTCACGATATGATGCCCGGTGTAGAGGAGCTGCTTCAAAAAGAGGTAGTTTCTGCCTATGTTGGTATCGACCCAACTGCTGACTCTCTACATATTGGACACTTGGTAAGCGTTATGATTCTTAAACACTTCCAACAATGTGGACACCGTCCTATTTTCTTGTTAGGTGGTGCTACTGGTATGATTGGCGACCCATCTGGCAAATCTTTGGAACGTAACTTATTGGACGAACCAACACTTAAACACAACCAAGATGCTATCCGTAAACAGTTAGCTCACTTAGTGGATTTTGACAGCAATGCTGACAATAAAGCTACTTTGGTAAACAACTACGACTGGATGAAAGAACAATCATTTTTGGGCTTTATCCGTGATATTGGCAAGTTGATTACAGTAAACTATATGATGGCTAAGGATTCTGTAAAAAAACGCTTTAACGGCGAAGGCGAAGGTATGTCGTTCACAGAATTTACTTACCAACTTGTACAAGGCTTTGACTACCTTCATTTATACGAAACAAAAGGCTGTAAGCTACAAATGGGAGGTTCTGACCAATGGGGAAATATTACTACTGGTACTGAACTAATTCGTCGTAAATTAGGTACTGATGCAGAGGCTTATGGTCTTACTTGTCCACTTATCCGCAAAGCTGACGGAACTAAATTTGGCAAAACAGAAAGCGGTAATGTTTGGTTGAGTGCAGAATACACTTCTCCATACAAATTCTACCAATTCTGGTTAAATGTTAGCGATATAGATGCAGAATCTTACATCAAGATTTTCACTATGCTTGGCGAAGAAGAAATTACTGAACTTATCGAAAAACACCGTCAAGAACCACATTTGCGTGAACTTCAAAAACGTCTTGCAAAAGAAATTACTTGTATGGTTCACTCAGAAGAAGAATACAACAAAGCTGTTTCAGCATCAAATATACTGTTTGGCAAATCAACTGCTGAGGATTTAAAATCTTTGGACGAAAAAACACTTCTACAAGTATTTGAAGGCGTTCCTCAATTCAACATCTCTCGTAGCAATCTTGGTAAAACATTTACAGATTTATTCGCTGAAACAACCAACGTTTTCCCATCAAAAGGCGAACTAAGAAGATTAGTAAAAGGCGGTGGCATTGCTATCAACAAACAAAAAGTTGAAGATAGTGATATGATAGTTACCGAAAACGACCTAATCGACAACAAATTTATCCTCGTTCAAAAAGGCAAAAAAAGCTATAACTTAATCATTGTGGAGGAATAAAACTTTTCAAAACAAAAAAATTAGGGGCATTTTTCCAAATTTGGGAAAATGCCTTTTTTGTATTTTGAAAAAACCTTATTAGACAGCAATAATAGTTTTTAAGTAACTTGTAATAAATTTGGCATATTCATAAGTTTTTATTAGTTTTGTAGTACGCTTTTTGCTAAATTAATCCTACATTTACAGGTTTAATTTAGCATATTGTAAAACTAAAATATCAATTTTATATGAAAAAGATTTTACTTTTATTCATAGTTGCTCTTACGGTTATAAATTCTGGGTGCACAAAAGAAGATCTCCCTATTGAAACTAAAACAAAGAGTTTGCTTTCAGTGTCTTTTGATTTAGGACAACCAGCGTCAGACGCAAAAGCATTACTACAAAAAACACCTATGACAAAAAGTGGATTGAAACCGATGTTTCGTTTGGTATACGAAATTATATCTGAGAACACTATAATTAGGACAGATACTTTATTCTCTATTGCAAGTACAGGGATCAATCTTAAAGACTCTCTCGAATATGGGGAGTACGAATTTGCAGTATTTGGTAACTATGTATTTGTTGATGCTAATGGAAAAATTGTTAATCAGCAATACCAAATTGATAAAGAGGAGGGCCTTGCCAAGATTTCATTTGTGGATCCAATAACTGAAAAATCTTGGGCGTTTGGATACTCTGGATCTACAAAGTTATCAATTAGTAATCATACTACTGAACTACAAATCCCTATTAAAAGATGTGTTATGCAGATTATGTTTCAAAGACATAGTGATTATTTGACTCAGTGGAACAATGTTGTTGCATCAAATATTAAGTTTACTAATTTCTCAACTCAATATAATGCCTATACTGAGAAGGGTAATCCAGACCCAAACAACAACATCCTTGAGGTTAAAAACATAGATAATAGACCTGAAAGTTATTATCGTATCACACTTTTTGAATCTCTACAGGATTGTACTATTGATTTGCAATATATAACATCCGATAAAACAACTATTGATTTCCCTTCGTTTCAAAGCGATAGAAAAATAGGAAATTCCAATAAGCCTCCTTTTGAAAAAAACAAGATTTTATTTTTTACTCATATAGGTCATGAGGAAGAACCTTTTACAATAAATATTGCATACGATTTATTTGGCGATGAACATATTTTTATTCCTTCGAAATTTTCAAGAGTATTAAAAGCTGATTCACTTGCTTTGGTTGATTTCTATAATGCTTTAAATGGAGATAAATGGGTGCAACCTTGGAACCTTGAGTTGCCCGTTAGTACGTGGGCTGGTGTAACATTGTCCAATACAATGGACGGTAGTGAGCAAAGAGTTATCGCACTTAATACTATGAACAATATGACAAGTGTTAATGTCAATAATCTGGTAGGATACATCCCCAAATCTCTTGGTAAACTTTCTGAACTAAAAGAATTACAAATTGCTGCAAATATTGATGAGATTGAGGATTTCTTAGGTGGATTACCAAAATTAAAATATTTAACAATTAGCTATAATCGAGGAGCAAATTATATAGGTGGAAATAAGAAACCCATACTAAAACTAAGTAACTCTCAAACTAGCTTAATAGATGTACAACTCGACGCGATTGGAGTTGAAAATATTAATAAACTATGGAATAACACCAATATTGAGAGATTAAGCATAGAAAGTATAGACATACCCAATGACTCTGTTGTATTTACAAACCCTGTTTCGCTACCAAAATTAACTCATCTACTTTTTTGTGATACGAAAACAAATATTAATTTAAATAATTTATACACCAGTGGAGCTCCTTTACGCTCGCTTAAAATAACATCAGAGATCGCGAAAGTTGACCTTTCTAAAATTGCAGATAACTTTACAAAACTTGAAATATTACATCTTTTATATTGCAAAAATATCAGCTATATTCCGACAGATATAGAGAAACTAACAAGTCTAAATTCTTTAGCTCTATATGGGGTGAATCTAAATGGAACTATTCCCGCTGTGATTGGCAATTTTGCAAACCTAATTTATTTAAATTTATCCTACAATAAACTAGTTGGAACAATTCCTGTTTCTATTGGAAAGCTAGATAAACTAGAAACTTTTAGAATTGAAAAAAACAATTTAGTAGGACCTATCCCTAAAGAAGTCAAAGATCATCCGAATTATGGAAGTGATTTATGGAAATTAGAACCACAAAACTACGGTTTCGGCTTTGAAGTTATTCCATAAAGTACTGTCAGGTAAAAACTAAAAGGCTCCAAATTACAGTTTAAAACAGCACATAAAACGGCTATTTGAACGGTATTTTTTAAAAGTACCTACTCAAAAAGAGGTATCAAATCAGGAAGATAATATTCTCTTTGGGCAACGATTTTATTCTCGTCTTGATTAGGATTTCGATTTCCTATTCTTTGTGGAAGTTCTTAGCACTCGCGTTCGCTCGGCACGCCTTTTCGGGTGCGTGCAAAGCTATAATTTATACCTTTTTCAGAAAAAGGTAACTTCGCATACAAATTGGCTTCGCCGCTTGTATGCTCGCTCCAAAAACAGCGAAAAAATGGGAATACATTTTTTCGTGGTGGGGTCTCGACCCTTTTCCCTTTTTTTTTCTCGGATATTTAATATAGATTGTATTTGGCTGTAATATTTTGGATTTTGCAAATGTTTGATATTTAACATTTCTGCGGAAAATAAAAAAAAGGACAACCTTTCGATTGTCCTTTCAAGTGGCGGCTACCTACTCTCCCACAACTAAATGCAGTACCATCGGCACGAGTGAGCTTAATCTTCTCTGTTCCTAAATATGAATATGGCGGGAAGAGGTGGGGGTCTAAGACCCTTTTTCCTTATCTTTTCTCGGATATTTAATGAAAATTGGATTTGGCTGTGATATTTCGGATTTCTATTTTCTATTCTTTGTGGAAGTTCTTAGCACTCGCGGTGGCTCGGCACGCCTCTCTCAGTGCGTGCAAGGCTATAATTTATACCTTTTTCAAAAAAAGGTAACTTCACAAACGAGTTGCTTCGCTCTCGTTTGCTCGCTCCAAAAACAGCGAAAAAATGAGAATACATTTTTTCGTGTGGATACTTGGGAGATTGTGAGGGTTCGTAAAAGGGGATTTTGCAAATGTTGGATATTTAACAATTTGGCAGGAATAAAAAAAAGGACAACCTTTCGATTGTCCTTTCAAGTGGCGGCT
>CAZRHJ010000056.1:0-10543 GCA_964600025.1 uncultured Rikenellaceae bacterium
GAGCATCGGCGAAATAGACAAGATAGGCGAGTTTCGTTTTTAGCGGACAATACTATAAATTTATCTAACTTGTGAACCTTCCATAATTTCCTCTATTGGAGCTACAACTTGCATCTGGCCAGTTGCAGAATTAGCCATAAGTATCATTCCCTTAGATTCAATTCCACGAAGCATACGTGGCTCTAAGTTAGCAAGTATAACAATTTGTTTGCCAACCATTTCCTCGGCTGTATAAAACTCTGCAATACCCGAAACTATTGTACGAGTATCTACACCAGTATCTATTGTAAGTTTAAGAAGTTTTTGAGTTTTAGGAACTTTCACTGCTTCCAAAACTTTTGCAACTCTTAAATCCATTTTTGCAAAGTCATCAAAAGAAACCATTGGTTTCAAAGGCTCAACAACAGCATTTTTAGCAAGATTAGCAGCCTTTGTATCTGCTAATTTTTGAAGTTGTTTTTCTACTACCTCGTCTTCGATTTTCTCGAACAACAATTCAGCAGGATTAACCTTGTGTCCAACTTCCAAAATATCCATACAACCAAATTTGTCCCAAGCAATTTTGTCTAAATTAACTAATTTAGTGATTTTGTCGGCAGTAAATGGCATAAATGGCTCTATTGCAATAGCGATATTTGCAGTAATTTGCATTGCTATATTCATAATTGTCTCAACACGTTTTGCATCTGTTTTGACAAGTTTCCAAGGTTCTGTATCTGCAAGATATTTGTTACCAATACGTGCAACATTCATTGCCTCTTTCAAAGCCTCACGGAATTTATAATTCTCTATATAGTTTTCGAGAGTAGCTTTTGATTGTTGAAGTTCAGAAATACACTGTTTGTCAAAATCAGTAAGCTCACCACAAGCAGGAACTACCCCACCATAATATTTGTTTGTAAGCACAATAGCACGATTAACGAAGTTGCCCAAAATAGCTACTAACTCGTTGTTATTACGTGCTTGAAAATCTTTCCAAGTAAAATCATTATCTTTTGTTTCGGGAGCATTTGCACACAAAACATAACGTAAAACATCTTGTTTACCCGGGAAATCCTCCAAATACTCGTGCAACCAAACTGCCCAGTTACGTGAAGTTGAGATTTTGTCCCCCTCTAAGTTCAAAAACTCATTTGCTGGAACATTCTCAGGCAAAATGTAATCTCCGTGAGCTTTAAGCATTGCAGGAAACACTATACAGTGGAATACAATATTATCTTTACCGATAAAATGCACCATTTTTGTATCTTCACTTTTCCAATATTTTTCCCAGTCTGGTGTAAGGTCTTTTGTGGCAGATATATAGCCAATAGGAGCATCAAACCAAACATAAAGCACTTTGCCTTCTGCTCCCTCTACTGGAACGGGGATACCCCAATTCAAATCACGACTAACCGCACGTGGTTGAAGTCCCATATCAATCCAAGATTTACACTGACCATAAACATTTGGTTTCCATTCTTTATGTCCGTCCAAAATCCATTCTTTCAAGAATGTTTCATAATCATTCAAAGGCAAATACCAGTGCGTAGTCTCTTTTAGCATAGGTTTTGCACCAGTAATTGTAGATTTTGGATCTATCAAATCTGTTGCATTAAGTGTCGAACCGCATTTCTCGCATTGGTCGCCATAAGCTCCTTCGCTTTTACAGTTAGGACAAGTACCTGTGATATATCTGTCTGCCAAAAACTGATTAGCCTCAGGGTCAAAATACTGCTGTGAGGTTTGCTCAATAAACTTACCTTCACTATGTAGTTTTTTGAAAAACTCAGATGCAGTTTCTCTATGAGTTGCAGAAGTTGTACGAGAATAAATATCAAAAGTTATTCCCAAACCCTCAAAAGCATTTTTGATAATGTTATGGTATTTATCTACCACGTCTTGGGGCGTTACACCTTCTTGACGAGCTTTGATAGTAATCGGAACACCGTGTTCGTCGCTACCACAAACCCACAACACATCTTCGCCTTTCAAACGAAGATAACGAACATATATATCTGCTGGAACGTAAACACCAGCTAAGTGTCCAATATGAACAGGACCATTGGCATAAGGAAGTGCCGAAGTAACTAAATGTCTTTTATATTGACTCATTTTTTTGTTAGTTATATTATTTCACATTAATCGAAAAGTTCGGTGAGTAGTTAATTAACAACCACTCTTGATTTACAAGTTTTTCAATATCGTTCTCACGATAGAACATATAAGGCACTTGTATAGCCCTACGGATAGTATCATTAAGTTCGTTCATAAAATCTGAACCATTTTCATTGATAGCACCCATAATTATAATACCTATTTCATAACCTCTATACGAAAACGGAGAAGGCACAAGCGAATAAGTATGAATATAATCTGTTTCAAACTTCATAGACGCCTCGTTTGTACGGTCTTGGAAAGAAGATGTTATATAGTGCAAATCACAACGGAAAAAATCACCTCTACGCTCTTTTGGGATATTTGAAACGTGTTGTGAGGCAAGAACACTCATTTTTTGGTTGTATGCAGTTGCTTTAAGTGCAACAAGTTTTGAAAGCAAAAGTTCATTATTTAGATTATCTTTGGCAGCAACTATAAAAATGTTTTCTTTATCTTTACTCAAAGTTGTGGCCATTGAATCGGGTGTAATAAACTTATCATAAACAATAGTAGTATCAATGTTTTTGATTTTTTGGATATTCTCGACAAACTGTGCATCATCATTTACAGACTTATAGTAAATCACATATTTATCATCAAACATATTCTGAATTTTGTCATAGTAATATGCTTTGTCAGGCGTAATTTCTATTATATTCTTTGCATTAAATCGAGTTGCAAGCAAAGGATTAATGATAGGAATGTTGTTTTGAATTGCATAGTCAGCTACTGTTTCAAACTGGTCTGGAAAAACTGGACCTATGATTAGTTGTTTGTTCAAAAGCTGTCCAGAGGCTATAAGTTGGTGCGAAAGGTCTGTTCCACGTCCAACTCCATACAAATCAACATTAACAGAAAGACCAGATTTTTTGAGAGAATCACAAGCCATCAAAAAACCTCTGTAAAGGTCTTTAAAACCATCTTCACGAGGGTCGCTCTCGCCAGTAATTGGCATAACAAAAGCAACGTTTAGAGTTTTAGTATCTCTACTATCCGAAAAAATATCGAATTTAGCAAGTTCCACATTTTGCGTTGGAGTAGCAGTAGGTACAACAAGTGGTTTTGTAGTATCTTTTTCTGTTACAACATTTGTTGCAGCATTAGGATAATCTGTATAGTTAGAGCGAGGCACACGAATAACAGTATATTCTTTTAGTCCACCCTCTTTCACATCTTCATTATATTTCAAAATATTCTCTATCGAAACATTATAAAGACGAGAAATAGAATATAAAGTTTCTTTTGGAAGTACATTGTGATAGTCAAACTTCTTCTGAGAATCGCTAAGTTTTTGAAGTTGTGGTTCTGCTTTTGGAACTGCAACTGGCTTAGCTATTGGCTCGGCTTGTTGCCTTGCTTCAATCTTAGTTTTTTGAGGAACAATATCTTCTTGTCTGTTTACTGCCTGTTTTCTTTCTTTCAGAAACTTTTTAATATCTTTGTTGATAGTAGCATCTGTGGCATTACCAATAGAATTACGAGTAATGTTCAACATTTCGCCCAAAGCAACATCACCACGAGTTGCAACTTGTGGGTTTGCTTGTAGAAAATCAGCTAATGGTAGTTGATATTTTTTAAGTATCGAAGAAATTGATTCACTTTTTACTACGGTGTGTTTAATATATTTACCAATTTGGTAATTATATTCTGTGAGAGAAACACCGTGTGTCAAACTACTTGCAAAACAAGTGATAACACTAAACACAACAAGTATTAAAATTATTCCTTTTTTCATTTACTTACTTTTTAGTCTAATTTCAGTTAATATTTTTTTGGTGTACTGAGGAAAATCTCCATTCATTATCCAATTATAATAACTTGGTTCGGAAGCAAAAACATCGACAACACGCTTACCTTTGTGTTTGCCAAAATTAAATACTTCTTCGTCATTTTCGTTATACGCAACTCTACCTGCATAATCAGCAAATTTGTTGTTTTGGGTAAATTCAGCCAAAAAATCAACATCATTTTCAATATCTGAATATCTGTCTAATTGTGATTTAAGGACTTCGTATGTTGCCAACGTATCTGCCTCAGCAGAGTGTGCATCTTGAAGGTCTTTATCACAATAGAATTTGTAGGCTGCCACAAGTGTGCGTTGTTCTTTTTTGTGGAAGATTGTCTGAACGTCAATACATTTATGTTTTTTGATGTCAATATCTATATCCACTCTCAAAAACTCTTCGACAAGCATTGGAATATCGAATTTATTTGAGTTGTAACCAGCAAAATCACAACCTTTGATAAACTCATACAAAGATTTTGCAATAGCTTTGAAAGATGGTTCATTTTTCACATCTTCATCATAAATACCGTGAACTGCCGAAGCCCCCTCTGGAATAGGCATTCCGGGGTTTATTCGACGAGTTTTAATATCTTTTGTACCATTTGGATAAACTTTGACAATAGATATTTCTACAATTCTATCATTTACTGGGTCTATACCAGTAGTTTCTAAATCAAAGAAAACCAAAGGATTTTTTAAATTTAATTCCATTTAATTAGGGCATTATAGGCATTAATAACATCAACAAATCATAAGATTGTTCTTTTTCGGTTGGCACTGGCAAAATTACTCCGGCACGAGTTGGCTCAGAAAGTTCTACAACTACATCAGTAGTAGTAAGAGTTGTAAGAATATCTATCAATAATGGATATTTGAAACCAATAGTCATAGGCTCTCCATCGTACGAACAATTCAAATAATCGTGAGCTTCAACAGAAAAATCAGAGTCTTTTGTTTCGAGGTGCATAGTGTTGTTTTCAAGTTTTAGAAGTACCAAACTTGTAACTTGGTTTGCACAAACCGAAACACGTTTTATACTATTTAAAAACATTTGTCTATCAACAATCACTTTATTAGGATTTTGAGTAGGAATAACTACATCATAATTTGGGAATTTTCCCTCAATCAAACGGCTAATAAAAGTTGTATCATTAATTGTAAAGAAAATATTTTTTGCATCAACCTCAATTTTGACTAAACCAGACTCTTTTGCCAAAAATGCCTTAACGAGTGTTGCAGCTTTTTTAGGAATTACAATCATAGTCTGTTGTTCCAAACCTAAGTTCTTAGGCAAAGTCATTTTAACTAATTTGTGAGCATCTGTGGCAACAAATACGCATTTGTCTGGGCGAATATCCATACATATACCATTCATAATAGGACGTGTATTTTTGTCTGCAGCCGCAAAAAGAGTATTTGTAATACCATCATAAAGTTCCTGAACAGGGATTTCAAAACTATGTACAATGTCAGATTCGTGTTCCGTAACACTTGGGTAACCCATTGTAGAAATACCAGTAATAGTTACTCTACCAGTTTCCCAAATCATAGTAATTTCACCATTAGAAAGGTTAGTGTCAATAGTGATAGGTTGGTCTGCAAATTCTTTCAAAAAATCAAGAATCATTTTTGAAGGAACTAATATTGAACCCTCCA
Organism: uncultured Rikenellaceae bacterium; assembly: GCA_964600025.1. GTDB lineage: Bacteria > Bacteroidota > Bacteroidia > Bacteroidales > Rikenellaceae > JADFUS01. Next base: position 5,582 of record CAZRHJ010000056.1, read on the forward strand.
TATCTACCGCAACTACTTCTATCGAAGATACTTGTGTAGTTTCTAAATCAGAAGCAGTAATTGTTAATTTATTTTCTTTAAGTTCGAACTTAAAATAATCCAATATTGCCAAAGTATGCTTAGGATTAATAACTTTACCAACGTATTGCAAAACGTTAGAAAGTTCTGAACTTGATACCGTAAATTTCATAATATTGTATTTTTTAGTTATTTTAGATTCTATCCAACACGTTTTTTACAAACTGTTGCATACGTTCGTGATAATTAATATTAACGTCAATTTTTGTACGATGTGCTATTGCCAAGCATATTGTAACTGCTTTATGCCCAAGCGTAATAGCAAGGGATTCAAGTGCAGCTCCTTCCATTTCGATATTTGTAAAATCATAGCCATTGTACGAAAATCCTGCTAATAAATCTATCATTTTATCAAATCGAGGAGATAGACGGACTATTCTACCCTGAGGTGCAAAAAAACCTCCTGCACACATAGTTATGCCTTGTTTGGAAATATCAGAGAATTTCGCGACTAATTCGTCAGAAGATTTTACTGAATAAGGAATAACATAAGGCGAAGACTCAAAAATATTTTTATGGAAAAGCTCTGAAAGCTCGTTTTCACAGATATTTTGGGTCTGAGGATAGAAATGTGCCAAAGCATCTATACCAATAGTATATTTACTCAACACTACGTCTCCAAGGTTTATTCTGTCAGAAATAGCACCAGAAGTACCTATTCTAACAATATTCAAAGCCCTATGAGAAGATTTAACTTCCATAGTTTCAAAATCTACATTTACCAACGCATCAAGTTCATTTACAAGAATATCAATAGCCCCACAACCAATCCCAGAAGAAATTACCATAATGGGTTTTGAGTTGTAAGTACCAATAACAGAATGATACTCTCTATTGTGAGCCTCGGTTGTAACACTATCAAAAAAGCTACTAACGAGCTTAACTCTTTGAGGGTCGCCAACCACAATAATATTATCTACTATCTGTGAGGGTTTAAGCCCAAGATGATAGATAGACCTATCAGGATTTATTAGTAAATCAGATTTTTTTATTTTCATAATTTTAATATACGTGTTTAGATTTCAATCTCTCCAAAGAATTTATTTCCATAAATGTTGGGCCGTTAGCAGCACCAAAATCACCTGCCACAACTACAATCAAATCTTCGTTTTTGACATATTGACGACACTCCAAACGAGATAAAATCTCGAACAAGAAATTTGAGTGGTCAGTTTTTTTGTCTTGATAAATAGCTCTTACACCATAAGAAAGTGCTAACACTCTCATTACGTGTTTTTTGTAGCAAACTGCATATACTGGTTTTGGGCTTCTGAAAGCTGACATATAACGACCAGTGCGTCCAGACATTGTGTCAATCACAATAGCCTCCACAGGAAGTGCAACTGTCGAATTTACTGCCGAAGTACACAAGTGAGCAGTAACTCTATTTTGAATATTTTGGAATTTAATATCAACTATTGGGTCTAAACTCTTTTCGATTTCACCAGCCACCGCACTCATTGTCTTAACAGCCTCTACTGGGTATGCACCGTTAGCAGTTTCGCCACTAAGCATAATAGCATCAGTACGTTGATAAATTGCATTTGCAATATCAGATATTTCGGCACGAGTTGGACGTGGGTTTGTAATCATACTTTGCAAAAGCTGAGTTGCAATGATTACTGGACGTTTGTTCTGAATACATTTATTCACAATCACACGTTGAATACGAGGGATTTTCTCAGCAGGGATTTCTACTCCCAAATCACCACGTGCAACCATTACACCATAAGTATATTGCAAAATTTCATCTAAATTATCAACTCCTTCTTGGTTTTCGATTTTAGAGATGATTTTAATATCACTATTTTTTGCGTCCAATATTTTCTGAACAGACAATACGTCGTCTTTGTGGCGTACAAATGAGTGAGCAATAAAATCAATATTGTTGTCTATTGCCCAATTAATAAACATTTCGTCTTTTGGAGTAATAGATGGAAGTTTGATTTTAACTCCCGGCACATTAACGCTTTTGAAGTTTTTGATAACACCATTGTTGGTAACCTCTGCAACCAAATGTTCAGATATTTTGTCGATAATATCTAATTTCAAATCTCCATCATCTATCAAAAGAGATGCTCCTACTGGAACTTCTTTAACTATGTTCAAATCATTAACATACAGACAATCAGGCGAAGATATAGTGTCGCTTGTAGCACCCTTAATAATGATTTTATCACCTAATTTGACTGCAAAACCTTCTTTTGTTTCACAACGAGTTGTACGAATTTCTGGACCTTTTGTATCTATCAACAAAGCGATATCCTCAGACACAGCTCTCACATTATTAACAACTTTTAATGCCCCTTCGGGTGTGGCGTGAGCAGTATTGATACGCACCACGTTCATACCAGCATCGTATAGTTGTTTAATAAATTCAACATCACATTTCAAATCTGAAATTGTTGCAACAATTTTTGTATTACACTTCATTGTATTTTATTTTTTATTTATTAGTGAATAAATAGCCAATTTGTATGAGTCTAAACCAAAACCTGAAATAGTGCCTACTACGTTTTTGGCAAGCAAGGAAACTTGTCTATACGGTTCACGTGCAAGTATTTGTGAAATATGCACCTCCACCACAGGAATATTTATAGCCTCCACAGCATCGGCAATAGAAACAGATGTATGAGTATAACCACCAGCATTTAACACTACCGCATCGTAATTATGTTGAGCAGAATGAAGAATATTGATTATCTCGCCCTCGACATTTGATTGAGCATAATCCAAATTATGCACACCAAACTCCTCACGCAAAGTCTGCATATACTGCTCAAAACTTTGTGTGCCGTAAACATCTTTATTCCTCTGCCCCAATAGATTAAGATTAGGACCATTCAAAATAAGTATATTCATACTCTAAACTATCTGTTTTAATTAGCAAATATACTTATTTTTATTCAATTATCGTACAAAAAAATTATTTTTTTATTGTGCAATGAATAATCTTTTATAAAAAAAAAATTGGTTACATTTGTAGGCATTAAAAAAATTAGAAAAATGAATTTGAGCCAATTTGGAGAATTTGGGTTTATAGAAAACATAAACAAGCTATTTAAAGGAATAAACTCAGGCAAATACGAAGGAATAGGAGATGATTGTGCAGTTATACCAATCTCTGACACTCAGAGTTTTGTAGTAACTACTGATTTGTTGGTCGAAAACAAACATTTTTTGAGAAAAAACATAAGCCCCTATGACTTGGGTTGGAAATCACTTGCTGTAAACATATCTGACGTAGCAAGTATGGGAGCAAAACCATTTGCATCATTTATGAGCATTGCTCTTCCCAAAAACATTTCTGCACAGTGGAGCGAAGAGTTCACTAAGGGATATTATGATATATCAAAAATATTTTCGACTGAACTTCTTGGAGGGGACACAACTTCTTCTACTAATGATGTTGTCATAAACGTTTGTGCAATGGGCATAATCGAAAACAGTAATATAAAAAGGCGTAAAGATGCAAAAGCAGGTGATTATATTGTTGTTTCATCAAGTTTGGGCGAAAGTGCGTGTGGATTAAAACTTTTTTTAGAAAATATTTTTGACAAAGAAAACCCATCACATAAGTTTTTAGAACAACGCCACCACCACCCTATACCACACGTTAATGAGGGGAAATGGATTGGCACACAAAAAATAGGAGCAATGATGGATATTTCTGACGGAGTTTCGTCTGACATACAACATATTTGTAAAGCCTCGAATGTAGGAGCAAAAATATATTGCGACAAACTCCCCTTTGGGACTGAGTTTATCGAAGTTTGCACCCAGCAAAATTGGGACAAAAACACTCTGGCTCTCTCTGGTGGCGAAGATTATTCGCTACTTATGACTATTCCAAAAGAAAATTTTACAAACATTGCAGAACAATACAATCATTTGTTTGACAGAGATTTAAGAATTATTGGAGAGATAACAAACACAAATAAAATAGAATATTTTGAAGAAGAAACACAGATTGATATTCCTTGTGGTTTCAGACATTTTTAAAAAACAAAGATTATGAAAAAGATTAATTGTGTGTTGAGCATTGCAGGTTCGGACAGCGGAGCTGGGGCAGGTATTCAAGCAGATATGAAAAGTGTTGCAGCTTGTGGAGGCTATTGCACAACTGCCATAACTGCAATTACAGCACAAAACACAGTCGGGGTGCGTAGCATAGAAATTTTGTCGGACAAAATAGTAGAACAACAAATAGATGCAGTAATGCAAGACTTCAACATAACTGCCATAAAACTCGGTATGCTCCCATCACTTGGGATTGTTGATATAGTAGCAAGAACTATCCAAAAGTATAACATTGAAAATGTTGTTTTAGACCCTGTTATGGTAGCGACTTCGGGAGATATGCTTGTTAGCGAAGATGTTGCAAATCATATTATCCAAAAACTTCTACCACTATGCAGAGTAATTACTCCAAACATTCCTGAAAGCGAATTTATCACAAAAATCAAAATAAATTCTACAAAAGACTACGACAAAGTATCAAAATGGTTTGCAGATACTTCCTGCAAAGCAGTATTATTAAAATCTGGACATTTGGATAGTGATTTACTAACAGATTATTTGTTTGATTTCGAGAACAACACACAAAATACTTTTGCATACAAAAAAATCAATACGCCAAACACTCACGGAACAGGTTGTTCGCTTTCGTCAAGCATAGCTGCCTACCTATCCAATGACTATTCATTACCACAGTCTGTCCAACTTGCAGAGGAGTTCCTACACAAAGCTATCGAAAATGCAAATTATAAGATTGGGGAAGGACACGGGTCTATAAATCATTTTTATAGTACCGTCCGCTAAAAAATTTTTATTATTGTCCGCTAAAAACGAAACTCGCCTATCTTGTCTATTTCGCCGATGCTC
>CAZRHJ010000057.1:0-9250 GCA_964600025.1 uncultured Rikenellaceae bacterium
TATCGCTTAATCCATTACAATGATTTTTAAAATTTTTACCGGACAGCAATAAAAAAACAATTCTATATAAACTTTAATAACTGCTTTACAAATAGAATGTGTTTTTTATTGCGAATTACATTAAATGTAATATCTTTGTAAAAGTCTAAAATAAATTGTAACTATTTTTAAGACGTTTTACTAATTGTTTCAGATTGATTTTTATATTATTATACTTTAATATCTGTTTTATGAAGAAATTATTATCTTTTTTAATTGTTTTGCTTGTGTTTGTGAATACAACAAACGCACAGATTGTTACCCATCTTAGTCTGCCACAAGCCATCAATATGGCTCACAACAATTCGTTACAGGCAGCTATTGCAAAACATAATTTTGTGTCGAGCTATTGGGGTTATCGTTCCTACAAAGCTACTTTCCTTCCAAGCCTTAATCTACAAGGTGATATTGGTAACTACAATCGTTCTATCAATCGTTTGCAAGATGCTCAAACAGGTGAAATTCTTTATCGTGAAACAAACAATCTTAGTAATTCATTGAGCCTTTCTGTCGACCAAAATATTCCTTTTACGGGAGGTACACTTTCGCTTTACACGAGTTTGGAGCGAATTGACCAGTTTGGAGATATGAAATCAGTTACATATTATTCTCAACCACTTAGTTTGTCATATCTTCAACCTATTGGAGGCTTTAATGCTTTTAAATGGAACAAAAAAATTGAACCCAAAAGATACGACCTTGCAAAGAAAACATTTGTTGAGGATATGGAACGTATCACTGTAAATACAGTGGAGTTGTTTTTTAATTTGATTATTGACCAAAATAATCTGCTTATTTCAAAACGAAATTTTGATAATACTTCTACACTATATAATATTGCCAAAGAAAGATTTAGTATAGGCACTGTTACAAAAAACGATTTGTTGCAGTTGGAGCTAAGACTTTTGAATGACAGTATGGCAATTAGTGATATGGAAATAAACTACAAAATCAGTCGCTTTAAACTCAAAAATTATTTGGGTTTGTACGAGTCTGACGATATTTCTCTAACTTCACCGCAGGTGATGCCAACTTTGGAAATTACCAATGAAAAAGTTTTTGAACTGTGGAACAGAAATTCTTCGTTTATGCTTGATAGTGAGGTGAAAAGACTTACAGCACAGAGCGAAATTGCAAGGGCAAAAGGAACTGGTGGTGTTGATATTATGTTGAATGCTCGTTTTGGCTTGACCCAAACAGGAGAAACTTTTTCAAGTGCTTTTCACGATTTGAACGACCAAGAAGTTGTAGGACTTAGAGTCAAAGTTCCTATTTTGGATTGGGGAGAAAGACGTGGTAAAATCAAAATGGCTCAATCTCGAAAAGAGGTTGTCGAAAGTCAAATAAAACAAAACTATGAGGATAAACTCCAAGATATTGCTATGAAAGTTATGCGTTTTAATGCCCAAAACTCTAAATGTTTTATTTCTGCAAAAGCCAATAAAATTGCAGACGAACGCTACAATATAGTAATGCAGAGATTTAAAAACGGTAATATAAGTGTAACCGATGCTAATAATGCACAAAGTGAACAGGATAATGCTACAAAAAATTATATCAATGATTTAAAATCTTTGTGGTTGTTATACTACCAGTTGCGAGAGATAACTCTATATGATTTTATCACACAAACAGATATTACAAACAAAATTGACGAAACAATATTAAAACAGAAATAGTCTGAAAAACTAACTAATTATGAAAAAATATTTTATACTTATTTCAGCTTTATTGCTAACTATTGCTTGTGAAGAAAAGCAAGATAAAAAAGAAGAACTACTAAAATCAACTTATCAAGTCGAAAAAAACAAAGTTGATACTATAATACTCAAAAGAGGTGTTTTTAAACAACAACTCAATAGTAACGGCAAACTTAAATCTATAAACAAAAGTGATTTGAGATTTGGCGAAAGTGGTAAAATCATAGAAATAAATGTTAAAAATGGTTTGCACGTCAAGAAAGGGGATATAATTGCCAGACTTGATAGTGAGGCTTTGGAACTTAGTATCAAAGGCTCAAAAGTGGCAATGAGTAAAGCTGAATTGCAAATGAAAGACTACCTCATTGGGCAAGGTTGTGATATAAACAATATGGGTAGCATAGATTCAAATATGCTCTCAGTTGCCGAAATTCGTTCAGGATATGCAGATGCAAATGCGTCCTTGCAAATAGCCGAACAGCGTTTGAAATCTCGTGTTATAGTAGCTCCTTTTGATGGTGTTATTGCAAACTTAGACCTCAAAGTAAATGAATATTTCTCGGATAAATTCTGTACACTTATCGACGATTCTAAATTTGAAGTTGAGTTTCCAGTTCTCGAAACAGAAGTATATATCGTTAAAAAAGGTGGAGAGGTAAGTATTAATCCTTTCTCGGACACTCAAACCAATTTGAAAGGCACAATTACCGAAGTCAATCCAGTTGTAGATAAGAACGGTCTTATCAAAATCCGTGCAATGGTTCGCAACAATGGTAAACTTATGGAAGGAATGAATGTTAATACTTATGTTGAGAAAGATGTATATAATAAATTAGTAGTGCCAAAATCTGCGGTTGTAATTCGTGATAACTTAGAAGTTTTGTTTACCTACGAAAAAGATGGTACAGCAAAATGGACTTACGTGCATACTGCAATGGCAAACAAAGATTATTATGTGGTTGAACCAAACGAAGACAGAAGTGCAGAACTAAAAGAGGGTAATGCAGTTATATACGTTGGAAACCTTAATCTTGCTGATGGTTCGCAGGTCGAAATCATAAATAAATCTGCTAAATAATTATTCAATCAACATAAACGCTCAAAACTATGATTGAAAAACTAATAAACAAACCCGTAGCAGTTACAATGTCGCTTATTGCATTTGTGATATTGTCTGTTATGGCTATTGGTTTAATTCCAGTGTCTATCGCCCCAGATGTGGATATACCTCGTATAACTGTGAGTGTTAATGCTCCAAATTATACTGCTCGTGAGTTGGAAAACATTGCTGTAAAATCATTGCGTAACCAGCTCAACCAAATAAACAACATAGAAAATCTATATGCCGAAACCAAAGACGGTAATAGCAATATTTATATCAAATTTGTTCACGGAACAGATATTGACTTTGCTTTCATTGAAGTAAATGAGAAAATAGATAGGGCAATGAATAATTTGCCCCGTGATATAAAACGCCCAACTGCCATAAAAGCAAGTGCTACGGATATTCCAGCATTCTATATGAATGTTTCTTTGGCAGAGCCGGACGCTAATTTTTCAAAAACCGAACTTTATCCAATCTCTCCAAAATTCTCGGAGCTTACAGATTTTGTGCGACACGTTCTTGTAAAACGTATCGAACAGCTACCAGAAATTGCTATTGTTGATGTGTCGGGATATGTGAGCAACGAAATAATTATTATTCCAGATATTGAGAAGATGAGTTCGCTCAATATATCTAATGCTGATATAGAAAAAGCAATACGTGATAATAATATTTCTTTGGGAAATATCTCTATTCGTGATGGAGAATATGTTTTTAATGTTCGTTTTGATTCAAAAGTATATTCAAAAGAAGACTTTGAAAATATCTATTTGAATATTTCTGATAAAGTTTTCAAACTTTCGGATATTGCACAAGTGCATCTTCACCCCCAAAAAATTACAAGTAAATCAAAAACCCATAAAGAGGATTGTGTTTCGTTGGCAATTATCAAAAACACTGATTCGCAAATGGCAGATTTGAAAGAGAGTGTTGATAAACTAATGAAAACTATTCACAAGGATTATCCAAATATCAAAATCGAAGTGGTTAGAGATCAAACAGTGCTTTTGGATTATTTGATAGACAACTTAGTAAGCAATATTTTGGTGGGAGCTATTTTGGCGTGTTTGGTTTTGTTTATGTTTATCAAAGACCTCAAAACTCCTTTCTTGATTATTATTTCTATTCCTATTGCACTGATAATATCAATGCTTGTATTCTACATATTTGGACTTACAATTAATATTATTTCACTTTCGGGATTGGTGCTTGGAGTTGGTATGATGGTCGATAACTCTATTGTTGTTATAGACAATATTACCCAACTGTGGGAGAGAGGTCTGCCACTACGAAAAGCTGCTGCAAAAGGCGCTGGTGAGATGTTTCCTGCAATGTTGAGTTCTGTGCTTACTACTTGTTCTGTGTTCGTGCCTTTGATTTTTATGAGTGGTATTTCTGGTGCTTTATTCTACGACCAAGCAATGTCTATAACAATTACCTTGTTCTCTTCTTTGCTTGTTGCAGTACTTGTTATTCCAGTATATTATACTCTGTTTTTCAAGAGTAGTTTGAGCCGTACGAACAATGAGTTTTTGTGCAAAGTATTTTCTTTTGACCACCACTCGGCTTACGAAAAAATTATGATATGGTTTTTGCGTAAACAATGGGTAGTTTTATTCTCGTTTATTGTGTTTACAGGATTAGGATTTTTGTTCTATTTGATACTTCCAAAAGAGAATCTTCCTCGATTGACCGAAACAGATACAGTGTTGTCTGTGGATTGGAACGACAAAATATCTATCGAAGAAAATGAAGAAAGGATTATGGATTTGAATAGTTTTGTGTCAAAGCAAATATCACAATTCACTGCCATAGTCGGAAACAGTCAGTTTATGTTATCACACGCCCAAAGTGGTTCTATACAAACCAGCGAAGTGTATATCAAAATTGGCGAAAACACAACAGTTAGTCAAATCAAAGAAATAATATCAAAATATCTGAGTGAAACATATCCAAATGTGATTTTCTCGTTCCGTTCCACTGGGAATATCTTTGATATGATTTTCTCTAACAATCAATCTCAGTTGGTTGCAAATATCCGTACTACAAATGGTTTGTCTGCCGATATCGACGAATTGAACCAAATTGTAAACCAAATATCTTTGTCTATAAACAACGTTATAATAAAACCAATATCTTATCAACAGCAAATAGAATTGGTTGTGAAACACGACAAACTTGCTATGTATGGCATAAGCCACAATATGCTAATTAATACCCTAAAAAGTGCATTTAGTAGCAATACTTTGTTTAGTATCTCTAATGGGCAGAACAATATAGACATAGTTTTGGGGTCAGAGAATTATAATATTGATGATATTTTGAGAAATACCTCAATTTTTGTTGATAAACATACAAGTTATCCAATATCTGAGTTTCTGCAAGAGGCTATATCTTTGGATTTCAAACGTATAATTTCTGATTCTGGTGGGGACTACTATCCAATAGATATTGATGTTGATGAAAGTAGAGTAGAAGAGTCTATGCAGATTATTAACAAAGTTGTTTCGCAACACGCAAACTTTGATGTGAACTACACGGGGAACTATTTTTCGAGTAGGGAGATGATTAACGAACTTATGATTATTCTGATAGTTTCTGTGCTTTTGTTGTTCTTTATTTTGGCAACACAGTTTGAGTCGCTTATCCAACCATTGATTATTATGAGTGAGATTGTGATAGACCTTAGTGGAGCATTTATTGCTTTGGCTTTGGCAGGTTCGTCTATCAATCTAATGTCTATGATTGGTATTATTGTGATGAGTGGTATTGTAATCAACGACTCAATTCTCAAAATAGATACTATCAATCGTTTGCGAGAACAAGGATACACACTTTTGAGAGCAATATTGCTTGGTGGAGTACGTCGTTTAACTCCTATTATTATGACTTCGCTTACCACAATTCTCGCAGTTGCCCCTTTCTTGGTTACTGGTGATTTGGGTTCAGATTTGCAGTTTCCGTTGTCGGTTGCACTTATTGGAGGAATGATATTAGGAACTTTTGTAAGTATATTTTTTGTTCCCGTTATATACTATCAAATCTATAAAAACAAAAAATAATTATGGCTTGGTCTGATAACAAAAAAGGTGTTTCGGCATTCTCAGTAATCCTAACTATGATTATCTTTTCGATAATAGGTTTTGGGGTTATACCATTGGTGGGCATACAATATGCTCCTACCCAAAAAGGTAGTAATTTGACTTTGAGGTTTGATTGGAATGGTGCGAGTGCCAAAGTTGTAGAGAATGAGGCTACCTCGAAATTAGAGGGAGTGCTATCAACTATCTCTGGTTTAAAAGAAATTACTTCGACTTCTTCTGACGGAAACGGTGAAATAGAACTTCATTTCAAAAGTTCAACAAATATTGACGTAGCACGTTTTGAGGCAATAAACAAAATTCGTCAAGCGTACGCATATTTGCCAGAGGGAGTTACTTTTCCAGTGTTGTCCGTAGGTTCTCGCTCAACTCGTAGCGAACTTATGATGAATTATACTATCAATTCATCTTTGCCCACAAATATGATTAAAAACTATGCTGAAAAAAATATTTTGGCTCGTTTGTCGGATATTAAGGGTATTGGTGAAATGAGAATTAATGGAGTTACTCTCTATGAGTGGCTTATAGAATTTGACTACAACAAAGCTCAAATGCTTGGTATTACATCAGATGATATTAGGGCAGTTGTCCAAAATAATTTTAAACTTAATGAAATTGTTGGGCAAGTCAAAGAATCTGAGGGCAAAATGTCGGTAGTGAGTGTTATATCCGATTTAGAAGTTTCACAAAATAATTTTGAGAGCATAATTGTCAAATCCCAAACCGATAGAATTGTAACTTTGAGGGATATTGCAAAAATTAGCTACAAAGAAAGTGTTCCAAAGAGCTATTATCGTATAAATGGACTTAACACTGTTAATTTATATATTTATCCTGAACCAGGAGAGAATACTTTGCGTTTGACAAATGAGGTTAAAACCGTAGTTCAAGAACTTGAAAAAACTTTTGGCAATGATCTATCTATGATGCTTTCTTACGATTCGTCGGAGTATATCCAAAAGGAATTAAACAAAATATATCTAAGAACAGCTATTTCACTTGTTATACTTTTGTTGTTGGTAGTTTTGTCGAGCCGAAGCCTAAAATATACAATGTTAATTGTTATTACGCTTGTAGTAAATATTTTAGTGTCTTTTATTGTGTATTATTTATTAGGTTTAGAGTTGCATATATATTCTTTGGCAGGTATTACAGTTTCGCTGGGCATCATCATTGATACTTCGATAATGATGATAGACCACTACCGATTTTACCAAAACAAAAAAATATTTTATTCGATACTTGGGGCTTTGCTTACAACGATTGCCTCGCTGATTATTGTATTCTTTTTGCCAGAGGTTGAGCGTAACAAGTTAGTTGATTTCTCGCTGGTTATTATCATCAATTTGAGTGTGTCGATACTTATTGCATATTTGTTTATTCCTGCGTTGATGAACAAAGTGAAATTAGTCAAAAACACCAAAAAGAAAAACTTTAAAGCTCTTAGGCGAGTATCAAAATTCAATAATATTTATGGTAAATACATAGAATTTGGGCATAAACGTAAATATATTTTTGTGCTTTTGATTGTGTTTGCCTTTGGTTTGCCCGTACATCTAATACCTACAAACCTAAAATGGTACGAATATGAGGACAAGGAGTTTAGAGATTCTTACAACAAAATTTTTGGCAGCGACCTTTATATTCAGACTATCAAACCTGTTACCGATGTGGTTTTTGGAGGAACATTGCGTTTGTTTTCAAATTCCCTGAATAACTTTGGCGGTTATCGTGAACCAAGTGAAACAAAACTTCGGATTAAAGCAAGTATGCAGCACGGTTGTACAGTGCAGCAACTCAACGAAATTATGCTCTCTATGGAGAACTATTTAAGCCAGTTTGACGAAATTAAAATGTTTGAAACTCGTGTAACGTCTTTTGATAGAGGAATTATAACTGTAACTTTCAAAGAGCCAAACGGTATGTTTCCTTTTGTCCTAAAAGATTTGGTAATCAAAAAGGCTATAAATTCTGGTGGTGCGTCTTGGAGTATTTATGGAGTCGGAAATGATTCTTTTAACAACGCTGTTGGAATGTCTGGACGATACACAAATTTTAGTTTTATTGTCAAGGGGTATAGTTATGAGCAACTCTACAAAATAGCTCAACAAGTAAAGGATACTATAACTTTGAACCGCCGTGTTAAAGACGTAAATATCAAAGGTTCGCAGTATGAGGATATTTATATGGAGTACTATATGGACTATGATAGGGAAAAAGTTGCATCAAGAAATTTTGACGCAATAAAATATTTTCAATATCTTAACAACCAGTTGTTTAGTAGTAGAATTACTACCGTGATAGATAATCAAGAACCAGTAGATGTTGTACTAAGTTCGAGTAATGTGGATAGTTTTGATTTGTGGCATATCCAAAACTCGCTTATCAAACAAGACTCTAATTTTATTAAACTCAAAGATTTTGGAAGTATTGATAAACGTGCTTCGGGTAATCTAATTAATAAATTCAATCAAGAATATGTGTTGTACGTACCCTATAACTTTGTTGGTAGCTCAAAATTAGAAGAAAAGTTCAAAAAAGAAACACTGAATAAATTTAAGAGTATTTTGCCAGTAGGCTACACTATCGAAGATATGAAGTGGGGGTGGGGATACGACGAATCGAGCAAATATCATCTGCTTTTTGTGGTTATATTGATTATTTTCTTTATTTGCTCAATTATGTTTGAGTCGCTCAAAAAGCCATTAATTATTATTGCCCTGATACCGCTATCGTTTATAGGACTGTTTTTAATCTTTATTATAGGAGAATTTTTCTTTGACCAAGGAGGTTATGCAGCTTTTGTTATGCTTTCTGGTTTGGTAGTAAATGCGGGTATTTATTTAATAAACGAGTATCAAGATATAACCACCAAATATCCTCACAACACTCCAACACATAATTACTTGAAATCTTATAGTCGCAAAATAATTCCAATTTCTTTGACTATTATTTCTACTGTGCTGAGTCTTGTCCCGTTTTTGATTAGTGGCGACAAAGAAGTGTTTTGGTTCTCGTTTGCTGCTGGTGCAATAGGAGGAGTGGCTTTTTCGCTTGTGGCTCTAATATTATTTTTGCCAGTATTCTTAGTTCCTAAAAATAAGTAGTATATTGATATTGCCGTTCGCTAAAAACGAAACTCGCCTATCTTGTCTATTTTCCAGAAAATAAGTAGTAGCCCTCATATTATGAGGGCTATTTTTTGTGTATTTTTTAAAATTGCACGTCTTTTGTTATGCAAAAATTATTACTGTCCGGTAAAAATTTTAAAAATAATCGTAATAGATTAAACAACAATGTATTAC
>CAZRHJ010000058.1:0-8855 GCA_964600025.1 uncultured Rikenellaceae bacterium
ACTATCTAAACTTTTCGCATAATTATTTTGCTCCACCTATTTTCTGGATTGATCCATCATTAATTATGAGCAATTTGGGGATAAGACTTTCAAAAGAATCTGACATTAATGCAATTTTAAAAATTTACGACTCTGCACGTCAGTATATGCGTTCCAACGGAAACACATCTCAATGGAACAACAACTATCCAAACAGTGTAATACTTCGGGAAGATATTTCAAAATCACAAAACTACGTAATCACACTGCCCTGCGGAAAAATAGTTGCGACATTTAGTTTTATCATTGGCAACGACCCAACTTATTCTATAATATACAACGGGAATTGGTTAAACGACAAACCATACGGCACAGTTCATCGCATTGCCTCAGATGGCAGTCAAAAAGGGATTATAAAACTATGTTTGGATTGGTGTTTTGGAAAAATCAACAATATACGCATTGACACAATGCGTCAAAACAAGACAATGCACAACCTGCTTATAAATTACGGATTTAATGAATGTGGCACAATATTAAACGACAACACAGAATACATAGCATATCACAAATCATTGTAAATTATTATTGTCCACTAAAAACTATCTTTTCTTTTATATATCAAATTATTCTCTTTCATATCAAACTTAATAAAATTGTCGTTCAACAATCTCCAAATCTGGTAATATGTACGTTTGTTATAATCTTGTATATGAGTTCTGGAAGGACTAATAGTGTTTGACAAAAAAATCAATATCAACTGCTGAGATGGGTCTATTTGAAAAAATGTGCCAGTAAAACCATTATGGCCAAAAGATGTTCTTCGCAAGAAACGGGTCGAATCTTGTCTTTGAAAACCTAAGGCTCTAAGGTTCTTTTCATCAAAATAAGGCTGAGAAAGAAAATGTTTTTTTGTTTCTGCTTTAAAAAAACCATCTGTCGAGTCCATTAACTCCCTACAAATAGGCAACAAATCACGTGCATTAGAAAACAAGCCCGCATTACCTTCTACACCTCCCATAATTGCAGCAAATTCATCGTGAACATAACCACGAATTTGCCTATGCCTAAACAGTTTATCATTTTCAGTTGGGGCAATATTCTGCATATCAAAACCTCTGCCAAGTGGCGTATATCCAATATTATTCAATAGCATTTTTGAATAAATATTTTTATACAAATAGCTATCCATTGAAGTGTCTGCCGCATTTTCCAAAGCCTTTCGTATATAATAAAAATTCACATCACTATACACAACTCTATTGTTTTCTCGCAATTTGGATTTATCCAACAATGAATCCACAACATTCTCATAAAAATCAGGTGAAAGATACAAAGAATCACAAAGTTTAACTTCGGACTTATCTCTTCGTTTAGACGAAAGGTAGTCATTCTGTTTTACACCTTTATATATATAGAGATTTTCACGGCGAGATTTACTGAATAACGTAGGATAACTTTTTGATTTTCGATTGTGCAATACCCCACTAAACCAGTTATTGGTATAAGCATCACAACCATCAGCAAAAATCAATTTGTATTGCAACGACAAAGAACTTACAACACCAGAGGAGTGAGTAAAAAAACGTGTCATAGGCAAAGAACCTAAATCGGTGTTTTTGTACTGGTCTATATAGTCCGACAAAACACAAGAATCACTAAACTTGCCTTCGTCATATAGTTTCATTGCCATAAGCGTTGTCCCCATACATTTTGAAACAGAAGCCAAATCATAGATTGTATTATAATCCACTTTTTTGTCTATCTCGTATGATAGTTTGCCCATACAAGTATCCAACCACACTTTACCCTCTCGCACAATAATCATTTGCACACCCGGAAACTCTTTGGTAGAAATACCTTTATTAACGTAATAACAAATCGAGTCCAACAAATAATCTTCGTAGGACAAATATTTTCCCTTTGCATCAGTTCTGTCTTTGCCAAAAGACACAAACAACGAAAGTGAAACAAGTATTAATATAAATTTTATTACTATCATAACGACAAAAAAATCAAACGAGAAGGCTTTGAATATCAAATACCTTCCCGTTTCGATTATCAAAACATTTACTTCCTTTTTAGTGAAAATTTTTACATTTTCGAAATCGTCCAAGTTTCTAATAAACTCGGATATCTTTGACTATTTTGCATATATAACGTAGCGTATGGCGTACGTAAAGCAGAGCATAGGTAAAATAAACAAGATAGGCGAGTTTTGTTTTTAGCGAATAGGACTAATTGAAAATAAACTAAAATGCCAATTCTAATATTTTACGCACCTCTTCAAATGTGATATTTGCTTTTTCTCCAAGTTTTGCTCCACGTACTTCAAAACGTCTGCAAATCTCGTCAATAGTAGATTGAGGAACGCCATAATGTTCCAAAGAAGGAACAATTCCCAATGATTCAAAGAAATTTTGAGTCTGTTGGATTGCATTTTCAATACGCTCTTCGTCCGAACCAGTATCAATTCCCCAAACTCTTTCTGCAAACTGAATTAGTTTGTCGTGCTTATCAGATTTCATAACTCTCAACAAAGAAGGCTCAACCAAAGCCAAAGTAACTGCGTGATCCAACTCGTGGATAGCCGTTAGTTCGTGGCCAATCATATGTGTAGCCCAGTCTTGTGGCACTCCCATAGACAAATATCCATTAAGACCAATAGTAGCACTATACATATAGTTTGACATTGCCTCATAGTCAGTAGGGTTGTCTATGATTTTTGGAGCTATCTCGATTAGGGTTTTAAGCACACCTTCCGAAAATCTATCCTGAACCATACCTCCAACTGGATAAGTCATATACTGTTCCATAACGTGTACAAATGTATCTATTATACCATTTGCAACTTGGCGACGTGGCAAAGAAAACAAAACAGTTGGGTCTAAAATAGAGAACTTGGGATATACCCCTGCGTGGTGGAATGCAAATTTCTCTTTGTTTGTGATATTAGAAATAACAGCACCACAATTCATTTCCGAACCAGTAGCAGACATAGTCAAAACACAAGCCAAAGGAATTGGAGTCATAGTACTCATCAATTTGGCATCAAGCATCAAATCCCAAGCATTTGTACCATTGTAGTGCATTGCAGCTGCAATAAATTTTGTGCCATCAACAATCGAACCACCGCCAACAGCCAACAAATAGTTTACTCCATTTTGTTTGGCAAGTTCGATAGCTTTCATAAGTGTTTCGTATTTAGGATTGGGCTCAATTCCGCCAAATTCAATATAATCAAAACCTTTCAACGCCTCGGTTACTTGTTCATATACACCATTCTTTTTAATAGAACCACCACCATAAGTCATCATTATTTTAGCATCTTTTGGTAGAAGTTTCGACAAATTCGCAATTTTACCTTTACCAAATACCAGATTTACTGGATTACAAAATTCAAAATTATTCATAATTAAAAGTATTAAAGTCTAACAATAAAATAATACACACAAGCCACAACAGCAAGAGCAATAGCAGCCGCAGACAACCAAACTGCCATATCTGGCTTACTCTTAGTCAGATTAGGATTCACTACTGCTTGTTGCGTCGGTTCTTGAACTTTCTCCTCAGTTTTTGCAACTGGCTCCGAAACAACAGTAGATATATTTTCAGCCTTTGGCGTTGAACTTTCTGCGGAAGAATCATACAAATCATAAAGTCTTGCTTTGCTCGATTTTGCTTGACGCATAGAAGCGAGCAACTCCGCATCTTCTTTAATTTCAGTTTTTGATATTTCCGAAGTTTGATTCTTAACGTCCTCGTTCACAACAATATCTTTCCCGTCTTCTTTGACTTGCTCCTTTTCAAGAGCTTTCTCATCTATCTGCTCAATATTATCAAGTTTCGTAACATCTGCATCTACCACTTGCGAAACTACATTTTTCGGCTCTGGTTCGACACTGGGCAACGATTGTTTCTCCCACGGTGCAGTATTCTCGTTGTCCGATTTAACTTGTACATCTGCAAATGTTTTATGCTCCACAGATTGTGATTGCAATTTCTCTGCCAAAGATATTGGACGGTTGTTTGCTAATCTTTCGTTTATGTTTGATGTTTGCTCTGCATTCTCCGACAAAACTTCCGAAAGAGGTCTAACGCCACGGTTTGCAGGTCTTACTTCTGGCTCTGTGGCAACAACTTGTCTGCTCTGAGTTTCAACAGCTTTTATAGTCTGCTCACCCACAACATTAGTAGCCTCATTTGGTTTTTCAGTTGGCTCACTATTCATTTCAGTAGTAGCAACACCAACCTGCACATTCACTTTTGGTTGTTCTGGCAAAGGCTCACAAACTTTATCCAAAACCACCTCCGCAACATCTTTATGTTCTACATTCTCACTTTGAACAGAAGAAACTTCCGTATTCGCACTCTCCACATCAGACATTTTAGTATCATCTGCAACGCTCGGATTTTGAAACTCCAAAAAGGCATAAATTCCATTAGCGTCCAATCTAAGTTCTCCAAATTCTGGAAAAACAAAAACTCCTTTTTCTTTCAAAGTAACAGCAAGTGATTCAGCAAAACCCATCACCACTTCATCTGCTTGTGCTTTATCCAACCCCAAAGCCTCCGAAAGCAATTTAGACAGAGAACCATCATCTGTTTTCAAGAAAGGCACAAACACAATTTTATTATTATTTTTCAAAAAAGCTCCCACCTGTGGGATTATCACTTTATTGCTACCTGCAATCAATGATGCAATTATATTTTCAATCATATTATTATAGTAATATTTAAACATTCTTCACTTTTACAAAGGTACAAAAATATTAATATTCAACAATCATTTTTAACAAAAAATACATATCTTTACGCAAGCAAATAAATTTCAAAAACAATAATTATAGATATGAAAAAAAACATTTACATCATCAGCATCTGTTTGATACTCATAATTGGTGCTGCGGCATTTTATCTCAGCAGAAACACAAATAATATTCAAGATACTTCCAAACGCTTTTTGGAGAACTACTATTCTATGGAATTTGAAAAAATATACGACATCTGCACACCCACAACTCTCAAAAAGATAAAAGATATTGAAAGTAGGACACGTGGACTTATAGACAAATCACAACTTGCAATTCCCATTGTAGAGATACACGAATACTACGAACAAGGCGACTGTGCATATTGTCGCTACACTCTAAAACAAGACAAATGGGACACAAATGCTATGAGTGAACAACTATTATTGATAAAAATTTCAGAAAAATGGTGCGTTGAATACTGAATTATGTGTATATTTGCAGTCTAATTTTTAATAATAAATCTTTTATAGTAGATGAAAAACAAGTATATTGACATCATTGAGCAGACTTTTGACTTCCCTCAAGATGAGTTTCGTGTGGAGAACAACGAATTACAATTTCACGATGTTCCCCTAATGGATATTATTAAACAATATGGTACTCCGTTGAAAATAACGTACTTACCAAAAATATCCTCACAGATTCAGAGAGCAAAAAGAATGTTTAATGTTGCAATGGCAAAAGTGGACTACAAAGGTTCTTACAACTATTGCTACTGCACAAAATCTTCTCATTTCTCATTTATAATAGAAGAAGCTCTAAAAAACAATATTGGATTAGAGACTTCATCAGCTTACGATATTCACCTTCTTCAAGCCCTTCACAGAGATGGATTGATTGACAAGAATATTAATATAGTATGTAATGGTTTCAAACGTGAACTATACATATCTAATATTTGCCAAATGGCAAACGACGATTTTGTAAATCTTGTTCCAATTCTGGACAACAAAGAAGAATTTGACGAGATTAACGAACAAGTAAACGAAGATAAACACGTAAAATTGGGTATTAGAATTGCGTCTGAGGAAGAACCAAAATTCGATTTCTATACCTCACGTTTAGGTATTCGCTACAATGATATTATTGATTTCTATAATTCAAAAATTAAAGAAAATCCAAAGTTTACTCTTAAAATGTTGCACTTTTTTATCAATACTGGTATCAAAGACACAGCCTATTATTGGAGTGAGTTAAACAAATGTATCAACTTATATTGTAGTCTAAAAAAAGTTTGTCCTGAATTGGATTCTCTAAATATTGGAGGAGGACTTCCTATCAAAACTTCTTTGGGTTCATACTACGACTATGAATATATGATTGAAGAAATTATTGCACACATCAAGAACTCTTGTATGCAATACGAAGTTGATGAACCTAATATTTTCACTGAATTTGGGTCGTTTACTGTTGGCGAAAGTGGTGCAGTACTATATTCTATACTTAAAGAAAAGCGTCAAAACGATAGAGAAAAATGGTATATGATAGATAGTTCATTTATGACTACCCTACCAGATACTTGGGGAATAAACCAAAGATACATTCTACTTGCAGTAAACAACTGGCAGAAGGAATACGGAAGGGTGTTTATTGGCGGTCTGACTTGCGATAGCGAAGACTATTACAATGCCGAAGCTCACTCAAATGCCATCTACCTACCAAATTTGGACGATGAGGACAAACAATATATAGGATTTTTCCACACAGGAGCCTACCAAGAATCATTGGGCGGTTACGGTGGTATCCAACACTGTTTGATACCTGCTCCAAAACATATTATCATTGATGTTGATCCAGAAACAGGAGAATACTCTACACGTTTGTTTGCAAAAGAACAAAGTTATCAATCAATGCTAAAAACTCTTGGATATTAGAAACATATTTCGTAATTTCGTGTCATTAAAAAACTAATAAAATTATGGCTGAATTTAAGTATCAGGATCCTTATCCTATTTTGAAAGACGATACACAATATCGTTTACTTACCAAAGACTACGTTTCGACAATCGAAGTAGATGGCAGAAAAATCCTTAAAGTAGCTCCCGAAGGACTTACTTTGTTGGCAAAAGAGGCTTACGCAGATGTATCTTTCTATCTTCGTAGCACACATCTACAAAAATTGGCAAATATACTAAAAGACCCAGAGGCAACAGACAACGACAAATTTGTGGCTTACACTATGCTACTTAACCAAGTTGTTGCAGCAGAGGGCGAACTTCCAACTTGCCAAGACACTGGTACAGCTATCTGTATTGGCAAAAAAGGGGAAAATGTATTTACTGGCACTAATGATGCTGAGGCAATTTCTAAGGGTGTTTATGACACTTACCAAGAGCGTAACTTGCGTTTTTCTCAGGTAGTACCTTACACAATGACCGAAGAGAAAAACAGCGGAAACAATCTACCAGCACAAATTGACTTGTATGCAACAGAAGGCAACGAATACAAATTCCTTTTTGTAACTAAGGGTGGCGGTTCAGCAAACAAAACTTTCCTTTACCAACAAACTAAGGCTCTTTTGACAGAAGAAAATTTGACAGCATTTGTCAAAGCAAAAATCAAAGACTTAGGCACTTCGGCTTGTCCTCCTTACCACTTAGCATTTGTTATCGGTGGCACTTCGGCAGAGGCAAACCTTGCAGCAGTCAAAAAAGCATCTGCTGGATATTTCGACAACCTACCTACAAAAGGTAACGACGGAGGTCAAGCATTCAGAGATTTGGAATGGGAAGAAAAAATCACTAAAATATGTTATGAGTATGGAGTAGGAGCTCAATTTGGTGGCAAATATTTTGTTCACGACGTTAGAGTTATCCGTATGCCTCGCCACGCAGCAAGTTGCCCAGTTGGTATTGGCGTTAGTTGTAGTGCAGACCGTAACGTAAAAGCTAAAATCACAGAAGAAGGTATTTTCTTGGAACAATTAGAGAAAAATCCAGCAAAATTCTTGCCAGAAGTAGCTCCTTATTTAGCTCCTGCTGTTGAGATTGATTTGGACAAAGGTATGGACGCAGTTCTTGCAGAGCTTGACAAACACCCAATCAAAACTCGTTTGAACATCAAAGGTACTTTAATTGTAGCAAGAGATATTGCTCACGCCGAAATCAAAAAAATGATTGACGAGGGCAAACCTATGCCAGAATATTTCAAAAACCACCCAGTATATTACGCTGGACCTGCCAAAACTCCAAAAGGTATGGCATCAGGTAGCTTTGGCCCAACAACAGCTGGCCGTATGGACTCTTACGTTGATTTATTCCAAAGCCACAGAGGTTCAATGGTTATGGTAGCAAAAGGCAACCGCTCACAACAAGTTACAGACGCTTGTAAAAAACACGGAGGTTTCTACTTAGGCTCAATCGGTGGCCCAGCCGCTATTTTAGCTAAAAATGCTATCAAATCCGTAGAAGTAGTTGATTTCCCAGAATTAGGAATGGAAGCTGTACGTAAAATTTACGTAGAAAACTTCCCAGCCTTTATTATTGTCGATAACAAAGGTAACGACTTCTTCCAAAACATCTAATCCCCAACACACTCAAAATACAGAGGCTATTCATTGAATAGCCTCTATTTTTTGATGTCTGCTCATTGAAATATATTAAGCAATAATATATTACAGTATTTTGATTTGTAATGGGCTTGGGAAAATTATTTTTAATTTTTTTACATTTCCGAAATTGTCCAAGTATCTAATAAACTCGGATTTCTTAGGCTATTTTGCATATATAACGTAGCGTACTGGCGTACGTCAGTTATAAGCATCTGTGAAATAGACAAGATAGGCGAGTTTCGTTTTTAGCGGACAATACTAAAAAAAATACAAATAAAACAAAATTGGTGGCAAATTAAATAACGTGTGCAGTACACAAACGAATAAAAAACCGTGATATAATCTGGCATACCCCAAAAGTAGTCCATTTGCAATCTTAGAGCATAGGTATATTAAAATAGACCAAATTGTGATTAAAGAAAAATTTTCGATATTAAAATTATAATTTAGAAGATGTACAACACCAAATAAAATATTTAATATATAGAAAAAATATATATATTTTATTTTTA
>CAZRHJ010000059.1:0-8684 GCA_964600025.1 uncultured Rikenellaceae bacterium
ATTCAACAAAGATAGAATATTTTTTTCTTGCTCCACCTATTTTCTGGATTGATCCTTAATGATAGCTATATAAAATAAAATTTTTTAGCAGATAATAATAAAAATAAAAAGACGAGAGTATTCTCTCGTCTTTTGGGTGACCGAGCGGTCTCGAACCGCCGACCTTCAGAGCCACAATCTGACGCTCTACCTGCTGAGCTACGACCACCATTTTGTTTTTGACAGTGCAAAGATAGTTTATTTTTCTTTACTTGCAAACAAATTTTACGAAAAAAATCATAAATTTTTATTTTTATAGTAATTTAATTCGGTATTGCCTATATCGTGTTTTTCTATCAGTTTGCTATGCAATATTTTAGGTGCTTTTGTGCCGTTTTGAGTACACGCTCCAAATTCTTGTATAGATTTGGGTGAAACAAACTCAAATATTTCATCGAATAGTTCGTTTTGGATAAGATAGTTTAATAAGTATTCTCCGCCCTCCACAAAAACCGACTGAATTCCTCGTGAGTACATATCGGAAATCATTTCTTCTATACTTTCTTTGTGATAGATGATTGTTTGAGCCTCGCTGTTACAAATATTATATGTAGAGTCAATTTCTTTGGTGTTTTCCATACTTATTCTTATGGGATTATTACCAAACCATTCTCGTACTGTAAGTGTTGGATTATCCCTCAGCACTGTGTTTTTGCCTACCCATATAGCGTCTTCTTCGCTACGCCATTTGTGTACAAGTACTTTGCAAGAGTGGTTGGTAAACCACGGAGAAGGTTCGTTTGCTTGCCTTTCACAATCTATAAATCCATCATAAGTTCTTGCCCATTTTAGGATTATATATGGACGTTTTTTCTCGTGGTAAGTCAAAAACCTTTTGTTTAGTTCACGTGCATCATCTTCAAGTATGCCAACGCTTACGTCTATGCCGTTTTCTTGCATACGCTTAAAGCCATTTCCACTAACTTTTGCAAAAGGGTCTTGCATTGCTGCCACAACTCGTTTGATACCTTTCGAAATTATCAAATCGCAACACGGAGGAGTTTTACCCCAATGGCTACACGGTTCTAATGTTACGTACATAGTAGAATCTGCCAAATGTTTTAGGTCTTGTTCTCTAACAGAATTTATTGCGTTTACCTCGGCGTGAGCCTCTCCACATTTTTGATGGTAGCCCTCGCCAATTATTCTATCATTGTAAACTATTACTGCTCCAACCATAGGATTGGTTGATACATAACCCTTTCCACGCTCTGCCAACTCCAAGGCACGTCGCATATATATTATATCTTTATTATCTTTATCCATAATTGTTACTTAACTTGTTCAAAGATACATTATTTTTTGTTACATTTGTAGAATTATGACAATAAAGGAACTTTTTGATATATATTTCAGTGTTTTTTCTCAGTTCTGTTCGGTGGAAGAGGCAAAAAACAGTGCATATATTTTGGTTGAGGACTTGTATGGTGTTCGCAAAATAGATGTATTGGTTTCGCCTACCCAAACC
The DNA here is from genome assembly GCA_964600025.1 of uncultured Rikenellaceae bacterium. Lineage (GTDB taxonomy): Bacteria > Bacteroidota > Bacteroidia > Bacteroidales > Rikenellaceae > JADFUS01. Next base: position 1,508 of record CAZRHJ010000059.1, read on the forward strand.
ATAGAAATTGATGAAACACTGCACAAAAGCGTAATAGACCGCCTAAATGCACAAACTCCAATTCAGTATATTACAGGTAAAGCGGAGTTTTGCGGTAGAGAATTTTACGTTGAAAACGGAGTGTTGATACCTCGTCCTGAAACTCAGGAGCTTGTGGATATGATTATATCAGAGAATAACTTTCCCAAAAATATTTTGGATATTGGGACTGGTAGTGGAGTTATAGCTGTTTCGCTCGCAAAATATTTTGTGAATAGTAGTGTTTGTGCTTTTGATGTTTCGCCAAAGGCTCTTAATATTGCACGTATAAATGCAGATAAATTTGGCTGTATAAACCTGCAATTTGAACTTGTGGATATTTTGCAAACCCAATCTTTGGACAAGTCCTATGATATAATAGTTAGCAATCCTCCATATATCACAATCTCGGAGCAGAAGTTTATGCGACCTAATGTTATGGATTACGAACCACATTTGGCATTGTTTGTGCCAGATAATGACCCTCTTGTTTTTTATCGAAAAATATCTGAACTTGCTTTTGGTGCTTTGTCCGAAAATGGAGCATTGTATTTTGAGATAAACGAGGCGTTTGGAGAACAAACCATTCAAATGATTAAGAATATAGGTTTTTCGAAAGTAGAATTGATAAAGGATATTTTTGACAAAAACCGAATGATTAGAGCTAAAAAATAGTTATGGAAAGTAAATACACACTCCAAAAAGCTACCGAAATACTTATGAAACAGTGTTCCGTGTCCGAAAAATGTAGTAGTGATATATACAAAAAACTCAAACTATGGGGATTTGATGATACAATAGCCAAAAACACTGTTCAGATGCTCCAAAGGGAACGGTTTTTGGACGATGAACGTTTTGCACGTGCGTATATACGAGATAAATTTAGATTTAATGGCTGGGGACAAAATAAAATATCTATGATGTTGTCTGCCAAATATATAGATAGAGATTTGATACGTAAATGTTTGGCAGAAGAGCTTAATTCTGACCAACAAGACACTAAATGTTACGAACTTTTGAAAAAGAAAATGAGTAGTGTCAAATACAAAGATAAATATGATTTACGCAACAAACTTTTTGCTTTTGGAGTTGGTCGTGGGTTCGATTTTGAGATTTTGAATAAACATATTTCAAATCTTATAGGAGAATTTGAGTAGAATTTGTTACTTTTGTGAGAATTTTATAATTTAGCTATGTTTGTAAACAAGATTAATAATGAAGATATTTCTACACTTCCTCGAATAATTTTTGAGGGAGAGATTATTGTTATTGATACTTATGACGAACAAAAACAAGTTTGGGAGATTCTCAAAAACTGTGAAATAGTAGGTTTTGATACAGAGAGTAGAGTTTCTTTCAAAAAGGGTGTGCAAAATGATATTTCTCTTTTGCAACTTTCGGGAGCTGGTAAAGTTTTTTTGATTAGGCTCAACAAAACCCCAGTAAGCAAACACGTTTTCAAAGTATTGCAATCCAAAAAAATCAAAAAAATTGGCGTAGCAATCAAAGACGATATTACACATCTAAAAGGCAAAGGTACTTTCTTTCCGAATAGTTTTGTGGATTTGCAAAAAGAAGTCGGCAAATATGGCATAGAGGATATTAGCCTTAAAAAAATTACTGCAATAGTTATGGGAGGGCATTTGTCTAAGGCTCAACGATTGAGTAATTGGTGTGCAGTGAAATTAACCGAATCGCAGTTACGTTATGCAGCTACTGATGCTTGGGTGTGCGAGGAAATATATAAACGATTATTACAATACAAACATAATGACAGAGAATAAAGTTAAATTTTTTTTAAAAAAAGACAAAGTAGATTCTTTAAAAAGATTTCACCCTTGGGTGTTTTCTGGTGCAATAAGTAGAGTAGAGGGAGAACCAGTAGAGGGAGATATAGTTTCTGTTTATGATAACGACGGAGTATTTATAGCACAAGGACATTGTCAGATAGGTTCGATTACCGTTAGGGTTCTTTCGTTTGAAGAAAATGAAATAGACCAACAGTGGTGGAACGACAAAATAAAAGCTGCTTATGATATGCGATGCAATTTGTTGATTGGGACAGACCAAAACACTGATTGTTATCGTTTAGTACACGGGGAGGGAGATTTACTTCCGGGTTTGATTGTAGATATATATGGCTCAAATGCAGTTGTTCAAGCACATAGTGTGGGTATGTATATGGAGCGTGAGAAAATCTGTGAGGCAATTAAATCTGTTTTTGGAGATAAAATAATTTCTATATACGACAAAAGTAGTTCGACACTTCCTTACAATGCAGATTTATCGCCAATAGATAGTTATATTTATGGCAAAGGTGTTACGCCAACCGTAGTAAAAGAAAATTCTATGAAGTTTAATGTTGATTGGAACAGTGGTCAAAAAACTGGCTTTTTCTTGGATCAACGTGATAATCGTGAATTGGTTAGACATTACTCAAAAGGCAAACGTGTACTTAATACTTTCTGTTATACTGGTGGATTCTCGGTCTATGCAATAGCTGGTGGTGCTGTTGAGGTGGATAGTGTGGATAGTTCGGCTCGTGCTATTGAGCTTTGTAACGAAAACATTGAAATGAATTTTGGTAAAGAGACTCCTCACAATGGAATTGTTGCAGATGCTTTGGATTACATCAAAGACTTAGATAAAAAATACGATATGATTATATTAGACCCTCCTGCTTTTGCAAAACACAGAAAAGTGTTGAACAATGCTTTGAAGGGTTATAGACGAATAAATGCACAAGCTATTAGGCAGATAGCAAGTGGTGGAATACTTTTTACATTTAGTTGTTCGCAAGCAGTAAACAAAGAGCAGTTCCGTAACTCGGTATTCTCGGCTGCGGCAATGGCTGGTCGTAAAGTCAAAATTCTTCACCAACTTACTCAACCTGCCGACCACCCAATCAATATTTATCACCCAGAGGGAGAATATTTGAAAGGGCTTGTGGTATATGTTGAATAATCTAAATACATATTGCTATGATAAGTTTTGACTATAAAATTAGAGTAAGGTATGGTGAGGTTGATCAAATGGGATTTTTGTATCACGCTCATTATGTTACCTATTTTGATGCAGCACGTACGGAGATGATTCGTCATCTTGGTGTGTCTAACTACGAAGTGGAACAAGACGGTATAATGATACCTGTCTTGAATGTTAATATAGATTATGGCAAACCTGCACACTACGACGACTTGCTTACCATACGAGTGATGATTAAAGATATGCCAAGTGTAAGAGCTACGTTTCATTATGAGGTGTATCGTGAAGACGAACTTTTGACAACTGGTAGTGTTACAGTTGGATTTATGAAATCCGATACAAAAAAAGCGTGCCGTCCTCCTCGTAAGCTATTTGATATAGTCAAAAATCTATTAGAAGAAAATAAATAATAATATTGTCCGCTAAAAATGAAACTCGCCTATCTTGTATATTTCGCAGATGCCCATAACTCACGTACGTCAGTACGCTACGTTATGACCATCTGCAAAATATCCTAAGAGATCCGAGTTTATTAGGAACTTGTATGATTTTGGAAAGATAAAAATTTTAAAAATCATTTTTCAAGCTTCAAAAAAATAAAACACTGTAATATATTATTGCTTAATACATTGCATTGATTTTTAAAATTTTTACTGGACAGTAATAAATAAATAATAATATTGTTACAAAAATGACAAAATTAAGTGTAAATATTAATAAAATTGCTACTATTCGCAATGCTCGTGGTGGAAATACTCCAAACGTTGTTGAGGCAGCAATAAACTGCGAAAGATTTGGAGCAGAAGGAATTACTGTTCACCCACGTCCAGACGAACGTCATATTCGTTATGCTGATGTAATGGATTTAACAAAGGTTGTTACGACCGAATTTAACATAGAAGGTTACCCTTCGGAGTCTTTCATAAAATTAGTAAAACAAGTTAAACCAACACAAGTAACTCTTGTTCCAGACCCACCAGAAGTGCTTACTTCTAACACAGGTTGGGATACTATTACTCACAAAGAGTATTTGAAAGAAATAGTAAAAACATTTCACGAAGATGGTATTCGTGTTTCGATTTTCTTGAATGCTGAGCCTGAACTTGTGGCACACGCTGCCGAAACTCTTTGTGATAGAATCGAACTTTATACAGAAAGTTATGCTTCTGGTTATGCTCAAAATCGTGAGGAGGCTATCCGACCATTTGTAGAGACAGCTCGTGAGGCTTTGAAGTACAATTTGGGTCTTAATGCAGGACACGATTTGAGTTTGGAGAATTTGCAATACTTTCACCAAAATATACCAAACCTTTTGGAAGTATCAATAGGTCACGCTTTGATTTCTGATGCTTTGTATTATGGTTTGGAAAATACAGTACAGTTATATCTAAGACAGTTAAAATAGATGGCAAATCATTTGCAGGGAGAAGTCTTTAAATTATTGGGAGAAGTTGTTGATGACTTAGGCGTTGAGGCTTATGTTATTGGTGGCTATGTGCGTGATTATTTTTTGGAAAGACATTGTACCGACATTGATGTTGTCGTTGTGGGTAGTGGAATAAAATTGGCTGAGGCTATTGGTAAACGAGTTAAGTCCAAAGTATCTGTTTTTCGTAATTATGGCACTGCTATGTTGCGTTACAAAGGTATAGAATTGGAATTTGTAGGAGCTCGAAAAGAATCTTATAATTTTGATTCTCGAAATCCAATAGTAGAAGAGGGCAGTTTGGAGGACGACCAAAATCGTAGGGATTTTACGATAAATGCTATGGCGTTTTCGCTCAATGCTGCTAATTTTGGAGAACTTGTCGATCCTTTTGGAGGAATGGAAGATTTGCAAAACAAAATCATAAGAACTCCATTAGAACCTGACAAAACTTTTTCGGACGACCCACTTAGAATGATACGAGCAATTAGGTTTGCTACTCAGTTGGAATTTAGAATTTGTGATGAAACGTTTGATTCTATACGTGCGAATGCCGAGAGAATTAATATTATAACCAAAGAAAGAATCAATATAGAGATGGAGAAGATTATGGCTTCAAAAACTCCTTCTATTGGTTTTAAATTGTTTGACAAAACAGGTCTTTTGGAACATATATTTCCTGAAATAACTGCACTGAAAGGTGTTGAAGTCAAAAATGGACGTGCACACAAAGATAATTTTTATCATACTTTGCAAGTTTTGGATAATGTAGCACTAAAATCCGACAATCAAGATTTGAGATGGGCTGCATTATTGCACGACATTGCAAAACCTCGAACTAAATCTTGGGACAATGATTTAGGTTGGACGTTTCACGCTCACGAAGTAGTTGGTTCAAAAATGGTATATAATATTTTCAAAAAAATGAAAATGCCTTTGAATCAGCGTATGAAATATATCCAAAAATTGGTGTATTTGCACTTGCGTCCTATTGCACTTGTCGAAGATATTGTTTCGGATTCTGCTGTTAGACGTTTGTTGTTTGAGGCAGGAGAGGATATTGATGATTTGATGTTGTTGTGCGAGGCAGATATAACGAGCAAAAATGATGCAAAGGTAAAACGTTATTTGGAGAACTTTGTGCTTGTTCGTCAGAAGCTCAAAGAGATAGAAGAAAAAGACAGAATACGTAATTTTCAACCGCCTATCACTGGTGAGATTATTATGCAGAGATACAATATATCACCATCTAATGTGATTGGTGATATTAAAAGTCGAATCAAAGATGCAATTCTTGAAGGAGAAATTGCAAATGATTATGATGAGGCTTATCAATTAATGGAGAAAATTGCAAAAGAATTTGGATTAGAATAGCTTATGTTTGGACTTTCGAGAGATGATTTTCAGCAAATTATCGAATGTAGAGAACTTATACTGAAAAATAAAGATAATGACCCGTTGAGCTTAGCCTTAAAGGGTCTTTCTTCAAATATATGTACACAAATCAAATATCTGCAAAGATGTAAGACTAAATTGCCCGAATATTATGCTGTTTCTGCCATTATTCCGCCTGTTTCTTACGAACAGTCGAGTAGTTGGCTTACGGTAGGTACTCGTAAGTATTCAGGTCTTAGTTGTTTGGACTTGACTTGTGGTTTGGGTGCTGATACCTATAATTTTTCAAAACACTTTGATAGTGTTATAACCATTGAACGTGATGAGCTTTTGGCAGATATTGCAAGGTATAACTTTGGACTTTTGGGAGCTGATAACATAAATGTTGTATGTGGTGATAGTACGGATTTTGTGAATGAATATAAGGGAGAAGCATTTGATTTGGTGTTTGTTGACCCTGCAAGGAGAAATACAGATGAGAGATTTTTTTCTTTCGAACAGTCTTCGCCAAATATTATTGAACTGCTTCCTCGACTCAAACAAATTTCAAAACGTATTGTGATTAAATCATCTCCTATGTTTGATAATGCAATGGCGTTTGAGTTGTTTGGGGATAATGTGGTTTTACAAACTGTTTCTGTGGCGGGGGAGTGCAAGGAATTGATTATAGATATTGACTCTAATCAAAAATCCAAGGAGATTGTTACGCTTGTTAATCGCCAAAACCAAATTGCAAATTATGAATTTGAAAATTCTGTTGATGTGCAATGTGCTGGCGAATTTGATATGAATTGTGAGTTCTCTTATTTGCTACTTCCAGATGTGGCTTTTGTGAAAAGTCGCAAAGTTTGTAGTTTGTTTGAAAAGTTTTTAGCTAAGGATTCAAGTATGTTTTTTAACTCCCATTTAGCTCTTTCTAATTCCAAAATTGATGTTCCTGCATTGAGGTGCTTTGAAATTATTGGCTGTGAACCCTACAAACCAAAACAGATTTTGAGCTATTTAAAAGACAATAAAATCAAAACTGCTACTGTGTTATTACGTGATTTTGATATTCCAATAGACAAAATACGTAGTACGTTGAAAATTAAAGACGGAAAGCAAATAATCCTATTTTTTACAGTTATTTGTTCTCAAAGAGTGGTTTTTTACCTTAAAACAGCCTAAATTCCAGAAAATGGGCTGTGTTTTCCCTGTTTTAGGACTTATATTTTATTAAATAAAAGTCTAAAATATATATTTAGGACTGTTTTTTGCTGTCGTTGCCTTACCTTTGTATCAGAGTTAATTAAAAGTGTTTTTTATAATTGTTGCGAAATTACCCCTTGTTTTTTAGCAATAATTTTTGCAATC
>CAZRHJ010000060.1:0-8615 GCA_964600025.1 uncultured Rikenellaceae bacterium
GTAACAAACGAGCAACAAATACGGTACAAAAAAGCCATAAAAAACGCTTACCAGCGATAAACACCGATAAGCCAAAAAACAAAAAAGGCGTTCAAAATGAACGCCTTAACTATCAATAGTGATATATATTAATCAGTAGTAATTAGTACTTACTTTCCGATACAGAAGTTACGGAAGAGGTTGTGGAGGATATCGTCGTTGGAGATTTCGCCGGTGAGTTCGCCGATTTTTGTGAGGGTTTCTCGGAGGTCTTGGGCGATGAAGTCGGTGGGAATGTTGTTGTCTATTCCTTGTAGAACTCGGCTAAGACTTTCTTTGGATTGGCGTAGTAGGTCGTAGTGGCGGAGGTTGCTGATAATGACTTCATTGTCGGTATCTTTTAGGGCATAGATGGACGTTAAAAGGGATTTAAGGTCGTTTATGCCTGTTTTGTTTTTGGCAGAAATTGAGATACAATCCACACCTAAGTGCTGTTTGATTTGGGCAGGGGTAATGCCAGAAACAGAGAGGTCGGATTTGTTGATAATGACTACAAGATGTTGCCAGTCTTGTAGTTGTAGGTCTTGTATTTGAGTTTGGAGCGTATCGATTGAATGTTCGGGGGTAAGCAAACACAAAACGAGTGAGGCTTTTTTGACACTCGACAGCGTACGTTCGATACCCATATTTTCGAGCATATCGTCTGTTTGGTGCAAACCTGCTGTATCTATGAAACGGTAGGTAACAGTATTTATCGTAATACTTTCTTCTATCACATCACGTGTAGTTCCTGCAATAGGCGAAACCATAGCACGGTCTTCGTTCAAAAGGGCGTTTAGCAAGGTTGATTTACCAACATTGGGTTTGCCTACAATCACAACTGGAACACCATTTTTGATAGCATTTCCTTGTTGAAAAGAATCTACAAGCGAAGTAACTTTATCTTCGACCTCACACAATAGATTACGCATACGAGTACGGTCGGCAAACTCAACATCTTCTTCACTAAAATCCAATTCCAATTCCATAAGAGTCATCAGATTGATAAGCTCAGAACGCAAACGAGAGAACTCAGCAGAATACCCTCCACGCATTTGATTAATAGCAAGACGGTGAGCAGATTCGCTCGACGAAGAGATAAGGTCTGCAACGGCCTCGGCTTGAACTAAGTCTAATTTGCCATTTGCATAAGCACGCATAGTAAAATCACCTCCTTGGGCAAGTGTAGCACCGTTTGAAAGGCAAGTTTCTATAATTGTTTGCTGAATATACTTAGAAGCGTGGCAAGATATTTCTATCATATTTTCGCCAGTGTAAGAATAAGGAGCTTTGAACACAGAAACCAAAACATCATCTACTACTCTACCCTTATTTTCGATATTTCCGTAGTGAAGCGAAAAGCCTTTGGAAGACGAAAGTTTTTTGCCGTTTTTTGGGACAAAGAACTTATCACAAATTTCAAAAACATTCGAACCAGAAAGGCGAATAACAGAAATTGCACCACCTGCACCAGTAGAAATAGCAACAATAGTAGAATTTGGTATCATAGTCAAAAAAAAAATTACTCAAAAATAAATTATGCCCTCAATCTTTAAATATCAATAGGTTTAAAGATTTTTGGGTTCACAAAGATAGTTTTAATTAGTCAAAAAATTAGTATATTTGGGAAAAAATTATTAATATTGCAACTCATATCTAATTGTCTATGGGAAAAATTATTGCATTAGCCAACCAAAAAGGTGGTGTAGGAAAAACAACTACTGCTATAAATTTAGCGGCAGGACTTGCTATTAAAGGCAAAAAAACTTTGCTTATTGACGCTGATTCACAAGCAAATGCAACATCTGGATTGGGTTTTGATGTAAACGAGGAGGGAACATACAATCTATTGATTGGTGATAAACCTGCTTCGGAGTTAATATGCCAGCACCCATCTATTGAAAATTTATCAATTTTGCCTTCGAGCATAGATTTAGCAGGAGCAGAAACAGAGCTTCTACAATTAGACAATAGTACGACAAGACTTAGAATTGGTCTGAGAGAAATCAAAGACGATTATGATTATATTTTGGTGGATTGTTCGCCTTCGTTGGGACTTACTACACTAAACGTATTGAATGCCGCAGATAGTATTCTTATCCCCGTTCAGTGCGAATATTTTGCATTGGAAGGATTGGGAAAATTGCTAACTACTGTAAAAATGATTCAATCACGCCAGAACCCTATGCTCAAAATTGAAGGGTTTTTATTGACAATGTTTGACTCTCGCCCAAAATCTTCAAATCAAGTTGTGAGCGAGGTTAGAGAACATTTCAAACATTTAGTATTTGATACTGTTATTAGACGTAATGTCAGATTGAGCGAAGCTCCAAGTTATGGAAAACCAGTAATGTTGTATGACGCTGCATCTTCGGGTTCACAGGCTTATTTGCAATTAACCAACGAGCTTATTAAACGAAACGAATAAAAATATATATATAAAAAAATGAACAATATTAAATCTAAAGGTTTAGGTAAAGGATTGGGAGCATTATTGGATATGGATCTCCCAACCGATATTGTTAATACAATCAACCACAACCCCTCAATCGTTGATTTACACCTTGATTACATTATTGCTAACGAAAATCAGCCTCGTACAATCTTTGATGAATCATTGATAGAAGAATTATCTATGTCTATCAATGCACTTGGAGTAATTCAACCCATTACAGTCAAAGAAGACAAAAAAGGAAAATACAAAATAATTTCTGGGGAAAGACGTTACAGAGCGTCCAAACTGGCAGGATTAGATACCATACCTGCATATATTCGCAAAGTTAATGACGAACAAATGTTCGAAATGGCTTTGGTGGAGAATATTCAGCGTGAGGATTTGAACGCAATGGAAGTTGCAGACGGATTAAGCCGACTAATAGAGGAATGTAACATTACTCACGACAATTTATCAAAAAGAATTGGCAAAAACCGCTCCACAATTACTAATTATATTCGATTACTTAAACTACAACCAGAGGTACAGATTGCACTTAAAAACAATCTAATATCTATGGGACACGCCAGAGCTTTGCTTTCGATTGATTCGGCAGCAAAACAAATTTCTGTACTCAAAAGAATTATCAAAAGTGGTTTGTCGGTTAGACAAGTTGAAAAAATTGCAAAAGAATATAACACCCCAAAAGAAATAGAAACAAAAGATGAAGAATGTTATCCAGAATCATATTCAAGATTAGTGGAGCATTTAGAAGGATTTTTTAATCAAGATATTTGTATCAAAAGGGGTAATAACGGTAGTGGTAAAATCGTTATTGATTTCAAAGATGACAACGAGATTGAAAACATCTTAAAGAAATTTGAAAAGATAAATGATTAACAAATATAGATTTAGTAGTTTTTTATATGGTTTTATACTGTTTTTTGCTTTTGCTGTGATTAGCACAGACGCAAATGCTCAAAAAATAGTCGAAGAAGTGTCAGCTATTGAAATGGATACAGAACCAATAGCGGATACAGTCAAAACAAAATCAAAAAAAGAAAGTAAGTTCGACAGACTTGCCATAAAACGTCAAAAAAGAGTTGCTGAAAAACGCAAAAAAAGAGTCGATAAAATAATCAAGAAGTACAATATTGACACTACAATATATTCTCAAAGTCATTATGATTCACTACGTGTAAGCAACCCTATACAATTTGTTGCAGACTCGTTATCGAGGGTCAAAGCAGATTTTACAAAAATAAACATAGACTCTCTTTCGAGAATGTTTTTTACAGATACACTGAGAGTTGTGGGTGGCACTACCCCACAATTTAATTCGAGCGGAGCAATAGCAAACGTACTAAAACTTGACTCTATAATAGATTATAGGGCTTTGATAGACCGAAAACTCCAAAGAGCAATGGGGATAAACAAAGACACAATGTCGATAGTTACAACAACATTGATTTCGACTGTTGTACCCGGTTTTGCACAAATTAGAAATAGGGATTACTGGAAGTTGGCAGCTTTGTATGGAGGAGTTGGAGGATTTACTGGCTTAGGAGTGTGGACAAACCATAAGGCTCAAAACGCAAAAGCTATTTACAATCAGGCAGTTAAAGACAAAATGCCTCAAAATATAATTGACGGTTATCACAAAGACTATAACAGCCTAAAAACACAGCGTACAATTTATTATGCTGGTGCAGCTGCAACATATTTATATTTCTTGGCAGACGGTATTGTTAATTTTGAAGGGAAAGCAAAAGCACCTGCAAAAGCCTCGCTTTTGGGTCTGTTTGTTCCCGGAGGTGGTCAGATTTACAATAAATCATATTGGAAATTACCTATATACTATGGTGCTTTGGCAGGATTGGGCTATGTTGTTAGCTACAACTCAAAAGGCTTCAACAGATTTGATAAAGCTTACAAAATTTCGACTGACGGAGATGACACTACAATAGACGAATTTGGTGGAAGATATTCTCCCGACCAGCTTAAAAATATACGTGACGATTACCGCCGAAACCGAGATTTATCAATATTCTATACTTGTGGAGTATATTTGTTGGGCGTTATAGAAGCCTATGTTGATGCAAGTTTTAAATCTTTTGATATAAGTGATGATTTAGCTTTCAAAGTTACGCCAAAAATTGGTCTAATCGAAACTCCTACAAGCAGTTCAATACTTTCTAATTCGACAGTTGGGGTTGAAGTAAAATTAATGATTAAATAACCAAAAACATAAGTTTAATGAAAAAGATTAGTATATTATTAATTATTATATTAACCATTGCAAACACATCTTTTGCACAAAAACGTAAAAAAAATAAAAAGAAAAATATCCAGATTGAATATATACGTGATACTGTATATGTAGTTGATACCATAGTTAAATATGTGGAAAAAGTACACAGTGCAGATACACTTTTTGCTATCCGCAATCTTGATTCTACTAAATTAAAAAATATTGATGAGGCAATTAATCAATTTTTAGGAGAATCCGTTGTAGATAATATTCATTCTTATGCAAAGGTATCTCTTTCAAAAGACTCATTAAAATTCAACTCAAAAATCCGAAACATAAGCGACAAAGAGCTTAAAGAGAGATTTGAGAATATGTACACTGAGATTGATTTGCCATACCACCCTATCCTAAAAAAATTCATTGCCAGATACCTTGACAATCCAAAGACAATGAATATTTTGCTTGGTAGAGCATTGTACTATATGCCTACTATCGAAAAAGGATTAATAGACAACGGTATGCCTTTGGAGCTTAAACTTCTGCCCGTTGTGGAGTCTTCGCTTAGACCAAATGCAGTTTCGGGAGTTGGTGCTGGTGGATTGTGGCAGTTTATGCCATTTACTGCCAAAATATCTGGACTAAGAATAACATCGCTTGTTGATGAAAGATTTGACCCTGTTAAATCAACTGAGGCAGCTTGTAAATATTTGAAACAATTATATAATATTTACAATGATTGGACTCTTGCTATTGCTGCTTACAACTGTGGTGCAGGAAACGTAAACAAAGCAATAAAGAGAGCCAAAAATGCAAAGACATATTGGGATATTTATCCGTATTTGCCATTCCAAACACGTGATTATGTTCCTGCATTCATAGCAGCAAACTACTCGTTTACCTACTACAAAACTCACAATATTGATTTGGTAGATGTGCCAGAATATGTAGTTTTGGATACGCTAAAAATCAACAACAAGGTAATGGACTTACGACAAATATCTTCTACATTAGGTATTTCCGACGAAACCATCAAAGCTCTAAATCCTCAATTTAAGACGTGGATAGTACCAGCAATTACCAAAGAATACGTAATAAACATTCCAAAAAAGCACGTTTTGGATTTTATTGAAAAAGAAGATGAGATATTAGCAAAAGATTCATTATATTTACCGAAGAAATTGACTGCAAAGGATATTAGCAAACTTGAACTAAGACCAAGTATCCACGTAGTCAGAAAAGGTGATGTATTGGGTTCAATAGCTCGAAGATACAGAACCACAGTGAAAAAAATAATGAGACTGAATAACCTAAGAAACGCTAATTCACTAAGAATTGGACAAAGATTAAGAATATCTTAACGCAATGACAGAAAAGACTATTTCGTTAGAAAATATTGATTATAGAGATTTTTTTGCATCAAAAAGTGCAATACTTGAACGCATAAAAACTAAATTCCCTGAACTTAAAATCCATTCACGTGGTTCAAAAATAAAGGTTCAAGGCGAAGATGAGGTTTTAATAGACACGTTCGAGAAAAAACTAAAACAAACTACCACCTATCTTTCAAAATATGGACATTTGTCGGAGGAAGTGATAGACCAGATTTTTGATGCCACTACTCTACAAACAAAGCCACAAGCTAAGGGAGAGAATAGTAATCCAGCAGACGATATAATTATTTATGGGAACAATGGACTTGTAGTAAAACCTCGTAGCGTTAATCAAAAACGTTTGGTTGTGAGTTCTATCAAAAATGATTTGATGTTTGCAGTAGGCCCAGCTGGTACAGGCAAGACCTATACTGCAATAGCAATGGCTGTGAGAGCATTACGCAACAAAGAAGTAAAAAAAATAATTTTGACACGCCCAGCCGTAGAAGCAGGAGAGAAATTAGGTTTTTTGCCCGGAGATATGAAAGACAAGTTAGACCCATATTTACAACCTCTATATGATGCACTGCACGATATGATTCCTGTTAAGAAATTAGAAGAATACATTGAAACATCAATCGTACAGATAGTTCCACTTGCCTATATGCGAGGCAGAACATTAGACAACGCATTTGTAATTTTGGACGAAGCTCAAAATGCAACATCAACACAGCTAAAAATGTTTTTGACACGTATGGGACGTAGTGCAAAATTTATTGTTACAGGAGATTTTACACAAATTGACTTACCTCACAAAAGCGATTCAGGACTTGAAAAAACTTGTGAACTTCTGAAAGACATTGAGGGAATTGAGGTAATTAAGATGCAACAAATAGATATAGTAAGACACAAATTAGTGAAAAGAATAGTCGAAGCATTCGATAAATAACATAATTTATATAAATGTAAAAGAAATGAAAGCAGTAGTTAAAACAAACTTCAACTTTGCAAATCAAAAAGATTTGTATGTTGGCAAGGTTAGAGATGTTTACAACATCAACAATGAACATATGGTTATGGTAGTTACAGATAGAATATCTGCATTTGACGTAGTTCTACCAGAGGGGATTCCTTACAAAGGTCAAGTTTTGAACCAAATAGCTTCAAAGTTTTTGGATATGACTTCTGATATTTGCCCAAACTGGAAAATTGCTTCACCAGACCCTATGGTAACAGTTGGTCATCGTTGTGAGGGTTATCCTGTTGAAATGATTGTTAGAGCATATTTGACTGGTAGTTCTTGGAGAGATTACAAAGCAGGTGCAAGAGAAATATGTGGTGTTAAGATTCCTGACGGAATGCGTGAACACGAAAAATTCCCTACTCCAATCCTTACTCCAAGCACAAAAGCTGAACAAGGCGAACACGACGAAAATATCTCTCGTGAAGATATCATAGCAAAAGGTTTAGTGTCTGAAAGTGAATATGTACAATTAGAACAATATGCTTTGAAACTTTTTGCACGTGGTCAAGAGATTGCTGCAAAACACGGTTTAATTTTGGTTGATACAAAATATGAGTTTGGTAAAAAAGACGGTAAAATATATTTGATTGACGAAATTCATACACCAGACTCTTCAAGATATTTCTATGCAGAGGGCTACCAAGAAAAATTTGATAAAGGTGAAGCTCAAAGACAACTTTCAAAAGAGTTTGTACGTGAATGGTTGATGGAAAATGGTTTCCAAGGTAAAGACGGACAACAAGTTCCAGAAATGACAGAGGAGATTGTAAATTCTATTTCTGAAAGATATATCGAACTTTACGAAAACATTATCGGAGAAAAATTCGTGAAAGCTGAAAGCGATAATATTGAGGAAAGAATTGAGAACAACGTAAAAAATATGTTGGCAAGACTATAAACCTAAGCAAAACTACATAATATGAAAAGATTATTAAAAGTCCTTACACTTGCCATTACTGCAGGGGTTTTAGCATTTAGCTGTGCTGAACAAAAAGACAGTAGAGGCTATATCGTAAAAGTTGGAGATAAAGCTCCAGATGTTGAATTTATTACACCAAACAACGAAACAGTCAAACTTAGTGATTTGAAAGGGAAAGTTGTAATGATGCAATTTACAGCTACTTGGTGTAGTGTTTGTATCAAAGAAATGCCACATATCGAAAGTGAAATTTGGCAAAAACTTAAAGACAACAAAGATTTTGCACTTTACGGTTTGATGTACAAACAAAAAGAAGAAGACATTACTACAATGCGAAAACTTACACAAGTTACTTACCCACTATCTATCGACGATAAAGGTACTTTCTTTCACAAATATGCAGAGGAAGGTGCAGGAGTAACAC
Source organism: uncultured Rikenellaceae bacterium (assembly GCA_964600025.1). Taxonomy (GTDB): domain Bacteria; phylum Bacteroidota; class Bacteroidia; order Bacteroidales; family Rikenellaceae; genus JADFUS01. Next base: position 8,441 of record CAZRHJ010000060.1, read on the forward strand.
GTAACGTTATTGTAGATAAAGATGGTAAAATTGCATTTATGACACGCCTTTATAACGAAGAAGAGTTCAATTCAATGATTGGAAAGATTAATGAGCTACTAAAATAAAGAATTTTTGGAAATAGTACTGTCCGCTAAAAACGAAACTCGCCTATCTTGTCTATTTCGCCGATGCT
>CAZRHJ010000061.1:0-8426 GCA_964600025.1 uncultured Rikenellaceae bacterium
CATCGGCGAAATAGACAAGATAGGCGAGTTTCGTTTTTAGCGGACAGTACTAATTGCTTTTAAAATTTTTGTCGGATAGTAATAGTTTTTTTAATAAAATAAGCTATATTTGTAATCAAATTTAATAATATGAAAAATAAAAAGTTTGTTATAATATTTATATTGTCTTTATTGATTATCGACCAAGTTGTGAAAGTTTGGATAAAAACTAATATGACTATAGGCGAGAGTATTATGGTGTTTGGAGATTGGTTTCAAATTAAATTTATTGAGAATAAAGGGGCAGCTTATGGTTTTGAGTTTGGCGGAGAAATGGGTAAATTGTTTCTTTCATTGGTTAGAATTGTAATGATTGGGGCTTTGGTTTATTATATTAATAAACTACTTAAACACAAAACTAAAATTGGAGTGATTATTGGTCTATCATTAATTTTGTGTGGTGCATTAGGTAACTTGTTTGATAGTATATTTTATGGAGTCCTGTTTTCGGAATCTACTCCGTGGCAAGTTGCTCAATTTTTGCCAGAGGGTGGTGGCTATGCCACTTGGTTGCACGGAAGCGTTGTAGATATGCTTTATTTTCCTATTTACAATACAACTCTGCCCGATTGGTTTCCATTTGGTGCAGGTGAGCCTTATACTTTTTTTAGCCCTATTTTTAATATTGCGGATTCCTATATAACTATTGGGGCAGCATATTTGATTTTGTTTAATAGGAATGAAATATTTAAGTAGAATTATATAGTTTACTAAAAACAAAACTCGCCTATCTTGTATATTTCGCAGGTACTCTGCTTCACGTACACCAGTACGCTACGTTATGAGCATCGGTGAAATATACAAGATAGGCGAGTTTCGGTTTTAGCTGACAATACTAAAAAATTATTTTTTGTCTGGTAGTATAAGATTTAAAAATACACCTACCACTGAGGCTAAGCCAATACCTGCAAGAGAAAATGAACCGATAGAAAGAACTGCACCTCCAAGTCCTGTTGTAAGAATTATTGAGGCAATAATAATATTTCGAGTTTTGCTCATATCTACTTTGTTTTGTATCATATTGCCAACTCCTACGCTTGCGATTGTGCCAAATAAAAGTAGCATAATCCCACCTAAAACGGGCGAAGGAATAGATTTTAGTAATGCACTTGTTTTGCCTATCAATGAGAATATAATAGCAGCTATTGCAGAAATTCTTAGAATCATTGGATTTGTCATTTTTGTTAATGAAACTGCACCAGTAACTTCTGAATATGTAGTTACGGGAGGGCCTCCAATAAAGCCAGAGAACATACACGCAACTCCGTCGCCTATCATAGTTCGGTGAAGTCCCGGTTTTTTTACAAAATCTTTTTCTGCTACACTACAAATAGTGTAAATATCTCCAATATGTTCGATAATTGGTGCTATGGCTATTGGTAGCATAAACAAAATTGCTTCGAGAGAAAATTCTATTTGAACCAGATTAGGTAATTCAAACCAAGCTGCTTCGGCAAGTGGAGTGAAATCTATATCAATTAAAAAAAGACTAAATATATATCCTACGACAATTCCTGCAAGGATAGGAAGAAGTTTGACCATTCCTTTGCCATATACCAAAAATAGTATTGAAGTGGCAAGAGATACACTTGCAATTAACCAATTTTCTTTTGCCATATTCACAGCATTTGGAGCAAGTGAAAGTCCTATAAGCATAATAATTGGCCCAATTACGATAGGTGGAAATAGTTTTTGAATGATTTTTATGCCTTTCCAACGCACAATGCTGCCGATTAGTATGTACACCAAACCTACTGCAACTATGCCCGACATTGTGGCAGGAAGTCCGTATAGCTTTGATGATGCAATTATTGGGGCAATAAACGCAAAGCTACTTCCCAAAAAGATTGGAACTTGCCCTTTTGTGATTAAGTGGAAAATTAGAGTGCCAACACCAGCACAAAGCAGTGCAGTAGTTGGGTCCATTCCGATAAGAAGAGGAACTATCACAATAGCACTAAATGCAACAAAAAGAAATTGTATGCCAATTAGTGTTTGTTTTAGTCTAAAAAGAATGTTGAACATATTTGGTTTTGATTAAAATTCTCACAAAGATAATATAATTGGTTGTTTTATAAAAAAAATAAACCCTGTAAAGCTAAAACTTTACAGGGTATTATATTTAAAAGTAGATTATTACCAACCAAGAACGTAACCAAACAATAGTGGAGCAACAATAGTTGCATCACTTTCTACGACAAATTTTGGAGTGTCAATATCTAATTTTCCCCAAGTGATTTTTTCGTTTGGAACTGCACCAGAATATGAACCATAAGAAGTTGTAGAGTCTGAAATTTGGCAGAAATATTTCCACAATGGAACGTCAGTCCATTCAAGGTCTTGTGCCATCATTGGAACTACACAAATAGGGAAATCCCCAGCAGTACCACCACCAATTTGGAAGAAACCAACACCTTTGCCACCTGAATTAGCACGATACCACTCAGTCAAGAAAATCATTGTTTCGATACCATTTTTAACCAAGTTTGGATTGAATTCGCCTTTGATACAGTGTGCAGTAAAGATATTACCAGTTGTACTGTCTTCCCAAGCAGGAACTACGATAGGAATGTTTTTTTCGCAAGCAGCAAGTACCCAGCTATCTTTTGGGTCAATCTCATAGTATTGTTCCAAAACACCGCTACGAAGAAGTTTGTACATAAACTCGTAAGGCAAATATCTTTCGCCTTTGTCAGCAGCATCTTTCCAAACATCAACAAGGTGTTTTTCTAATCTACGGAAAGCCTCTTCTTCTGGAATACAAGTGTCTGTAACACGGTTCATATGATTGTCCAAAAGCTCTTTTTCTTGCTCTGGTGTAAGATCTCTGTAACCCGGTACACGTTTGTAGTGAGAGTGAGCAACAAGGTTCATAATATCTTCTTCAAGGTTGTTAGCCGAGCAAGAAATGATATGTATCTTGTCTTGACGAATCATCTCTGCCAACGATAAACCAAGTTCGGCTGTACTCATTGCACCAGCCATAGCCAACATCATTTTACCACCGTCTTTTAGTTGGTCTTCGTAGCCTTTTGCAGCATCTACCAATGCGGCAGAGTTGAAGTGACGATAATGATGAGTGATGAATTGTGAAATAGGTCCTTTTTCCATTTTTTCTATTTTTGTTAATTATACGTTTTTTCTGTCTTTATATTCTACAAAAGTATATATTTTTTTTGATACTTAATCAAAATATTTTTACATTTGTGGTATATAAAAATATAAGATATGACAAATTTTGATAATATTGTAGAACGCAAAGGTAGTAACTGTTACAAATACGACCTTTTGAATGATTTTTTTGGCTCAGATGATATGATGCCATTATGGGTAGCTGATACAGATTTTGAATGTCCAGATTTTGTGATTAATGCAATTTCTAATCGTTTGACTTTCTCTAATTTGGGATACTCATTCCGTAGTGATAACTATTATAATGCTATTATCTCGTGGGTTGAGAAACGCAATAATTGGACTGTAAAAAAAGAATGGTTGGACTTCTGCCCCGGGGTGGTTGCTGGTTTGGCTTTTGGTATGAATGCCTTTACGCAAGAGGGAGATGGAGTATTAATCCAAACACCTGTTTATCCTCCGTTTTTTGATATTGTTAGACGTAATAATCGCAAATTATTAGAAAATCCATTGATGCTTGTCGATGGTAAATGGCAAATTGATTTTGAGGATTTTGAAGCAAAAATCAAAGAGGCAAAAGTGTTTTTGATGTGCAACCCTCACAACCCAAGTGGTAGAGTGTTTACTAAGGAAGAGTTGCTTCGTATGGGTGAACTATGTTTGAAATATGGTGTTAAAATTATTTCTGATGAAATACACTCAGATTTAATCTACTATGGTAACAAACATATTCATATTGGTTCGCTTTCACAACAGTTGGCAGATATTTCTATATCAATAATCTCTCCGAGCAAGACTTTTAATATAGCATCTCTTTATACTTCTGTGGTGATTGCTCCTAATGCAGAGTTGCACGAAAAATTCAAAAATGAAGCTATGAAATTCCATATTGATAATGGAAATGAATTAGGTGCAAGAGCTTTGGAGTCAGCTTATACGCAAGGCTCGCAGTGGGTAGATAAATTAAACGCATATATCCAATCTAATTTAGACTATGTGGTGGATTATATTGGTGCTAATATGCCAAAAATCAAAGCATATCGTCCTGAGGCTACATTCTTGTTGTGGTTGGATTTGAGCGAAATTTCAACTTCCAAAGAAGTACTTTGCGATTTTATGTACAAAAAAGCAAAATTAGCTTTGAACTATGGTGCAGATTACGGAGTGAATGGCGAGGGTTATATGCGACTAAATGTAGGTACATCTCGTGCTATGCTCCAACAAGCTATGGTTCAACTTCAAGAGGCTTACGATAAATTATAGTAGGTGTTATTAATGTCCGCTAAAAAACTAAACTCGCCTATCTTGTCTATTTCACCGATGCTCATAACTCACGTACGCCAGTACGCTACGTTATATATGCAAAATAACCTAAGAGATCCGAGTTTATTGGGAGCTTGTAAGATTTCTGAAAGATAAAAAATTTAAAAATTATTTTTCCACGCCCTCACAAATTAAAACACTGTAATATATTATCGCTTAATCCATTACAATAATTTTTTTGATACTTACCAGATAGCAATATTTTAGTATTATAATGGCAAAAAAGAAAAAACGAACAAAATCAAACAAAATTTCATTGCTAACGGTAGTTATACTGTTAGTGATGTTTTGTTCTTACTCTTCGTTGGAGGTGTTTGGAGGATTGTTTTGGAAACCTATCAAGTACAAAACCTATATACCCAATTTGGAACTCCCATATATTAAAGATTCGAGCCATTATGTGGTAAATCAAAAGGGTAGATTTTCGTATATGTATTCTCCACAGCACAAGCAGTCTTTGTGGGTGGCTTATATGCTTACAAAATCCGATTTGAAAGGCAAACGAGTGAAACGCTCAGATGATTTTCGTCCAGACCCTATTGTTTTGGCAAAAGGTTGGAAAAGTAGTAACAAGCAAGATTACTATAAAAGTTCGTTTGATAGAGGGCATTTGTTGCCTTCTGCCGATAGGGCTAAAAATAGAACGGAGAATGAAGAAACATTTATTTTGTCGAACATATCTCCGCAGAAAGCTGTATTGAATAGGAATATTTGGCGTGAACTTGAAACGCAAGTTCGTGAGTGGGCAAACAAATATGACACTTTGTATATTGTTACAGGTGGAGTACTTTATGACGAAAAACTGGGTTATATTGGTAAAAACAAAGTTAGTATTCCAAACAGTTTTTTCAAAGTTGTGATGTCTGTAAAAAATGGGGAATATAATTCGATTGGTTTTGTAATCCCTAACAAAACTACTTTGAAAAGTGATTTTATGAATTATTCAATGAGTGTGGATAAGGTTGAAAAAATATCAAAATTGGATTTTTATAATAATCTGCCCAATAGAATAGAGCGTAAAGTAGAAAAAAAAGTAAATAAAATATATTGGAAATAATATTCTTATTCCAAAAAAATAATATAGAAAATTTGATGAATTATTATTTATGAGGGCTTAAAATATTGATAGTTAGTAAAAAAATATACTAATTTGATAAGAAAATAATTTTTTGATAAATAATTTTTACTATATTTGCAGTGTCGGAGTAGTTTACCGACGAAGTTATTAAAGTTTTAAGTCCAGATTTATAATTTTTAACATCTTAAAAACAAAAAAAATGAACAAGTCACAATTGATAGACGCAGTAAGTCAAAATGCTGGTCTTAGCAAAGTTGATACTAAACGTGCTATTGATGCACTAATTGAGGTTACTAAGGAGGAATTAAAGAAAGGTGAAAAAATTTCTTTGGTAGGATTTGGTACATTTAGCGTATCTGAAAGATCTGCTCGTAAAGGTTTGAACCCTCAAACAAAACAAGTAATTGATATCCCTGCTAAAAAAACTCCTAAATTTAAAGCTGGCAGCGAATTATGTGAGGCAGTAAAATAGCTTTTATTTTTCGTAAATAAAAAAGACAGAATTTTTATTCTGTCTTTTTTTTGATGTTTGTTTGATTGTAAGAGAAATAATTATATCTTTGAGAAAATTAAAAAAACTAATAAAATATTCTTTGAATTATGAACAAAAATCTTTTTTTGGGAGATGAGGCAATAGCTCAAGCTGCTATTGATGCAGGTATTTCTGCTGTGTATGCTTATCCCGGAACTCCATCTACCGAGATAACTGAGTATATACAATCCTCTGTTGAAGGTAAAGCTGGAAACATATATTGTCGTTGGGCAACTAACGAAAAAACAGCTATGGAAGCCGCACTTGGTATGTCGTTTGTTGGTAAACGTGCTTTGGTGTGTATGAAACACGTGGGTATGAATGTGGCTGCTGATGCTTTTATTAATTCTGCAATGACTGGTGTAAATGGTGGTGTGGTAGTAGTTGCTGCTGATGACCCTTCTATGCACTCTTCTCAAAATGAACAAGATTCTCGTTTTTATGGATACTTCTCTATGGTGCCTATCGTAGAACCTGCTACACAACAAGAGGCTTATGATATTGTTCGTATGGCTTTTGATTTGTCGGAAAAACATAAAGAACCTATTTTGTTGCGTATCCCTACTCGTTTGGCTCACTCTCGTTCGGGGGTAGAAACTCGTGAGGCAAGATCACAAAATACTATCAAACTTCCTGAACAAAAAGGAGAATTTATTTTGCTTCCAGCAAATGCTCGTCGTAAATACAAATTACTTCTTGCAAAAGAACAAGAATTTGTGGCAGATAGTGAAAACTCGGAATTTAATAAATTAATTGAAGGTAAGGATAAATCGCTTGGTATTGTGGCTTGTGGTATAGCTTACAACTATTTGATGGAAAATTTCAAAGATGAATGCCCTTATTCAGTGCTAAAAGTATCTCAATATCCTTTGCCTCGCAAACAATTAGAGCGTTTGGTGGATTCTACTGATGCAATTATTGTTTTGGAGGACGGTATGCCTATTATCGAGAAAAAACTTAAAGGCTTGTTGGGACGTGGACTTACAGTAAAAGGCAGATTGGACGGAACATTGCCTCGTGATGGGGAATTAAATCCAGATATAGTTGGTAGAGCATTTGGTTTGGAATGTAAATCTGTATATGAAATGCCTGAGTTCGTAGAACAACGTCCACCAGCACTTTGTCAAGGTTGCGGACACCGTGATATGTATGAGGCTCTTAATGCTGTTGCAGCAATGTACACAGACTCAAAAGTATTTAGTGATATTGGTTGCTACACTTTGGGTGCTTTGCCTCCTTACAGAGCGATTGATTCTTGTGTGGATATGGGTGCTTCTATTACTATGGCAAAAGGTGCGTCAGATGGTGGTCTGTTCCCCGCATTTGCAGTTATCGGCGATTCTACTTTTACTCACTCTGGTATGACAGGTTTGCTGGATTGTGTGAACTCTAAATCAAATGTAGTTATTGTTATTTCGGATAACGAAACAACTGCAATGACTGGCGGACAACAATCACAAGGTACTGGCAAAATCGAGGCAATTTGTGAGGCTATTGGTGTGGAAAAAGAACATATTAGAACTCTTGTTCCACTTAAAAAGAATTTTGATGAAATGGTTGAGGTTATCAAACAAGAGGTTGAATACAACGGTGTTTCGGTAATTGTTCCTCGTAGAGAATGTATCCAAACACTTGCTCGTAAAAATCGTCAAAAACAAAAATCAAACTAAGGGAGATAATAAATATGAAAGTTGATATAATACTATCTGGTGTAGGAGGTCAAGGTATCCTATCTATTGCTGCTGTTATTGGTGAAGCAGCAATCAAAAACGGTTTGTATATGAAACAAGCCGAAGTTCACGGAATGAGCCAAAGAGGTGGCGATGTGCAGTCTAATTTGCGTATATCTGACACTCCTGTTCAGTCTGACTTAATTCCTTTTGCTGGTGCAGATTTGATTATCTCGTTGGAGCCTATGGAGTCTTTGCGTTATTTGCCTTATTTGGCAAAAGATGGCTATATAGTTACCTCGTCTGCTGCGTTTGTGAATATTCCTAATTACCCAGACCAAAAACTTATCTCTGACAAAATTTTGTCTATGCCTCACAATGTAATGTTGGACGTAGAACAAATTGCAAAAGATATGGGAAATCCTCGTGCTGCAAATATGGTTATGCTTGGTGCTGCAACTCCTTTCTTGGGAATTGATTATGAGCAAATCAAAGATGCAATCCGTTCTATATTTGGTCGCAAAGGTGAAGAGGTTGTGAATATGAACCTAAACGCTTTGGAGGAAGGTCGTAAGGTTGCAATGAATAAATAGTTTTTTTTAGTATTGTCCGCTAAAAATGAAACTCGCCTATCTTGTCTATTTCACCGATG
>CAZRHJ010000062.1:0-7688 GCA_964600025.1 uncultured Rikenellaceae bacterium
CCGGGGACACAAGGATTTTCAGTCCTTTGCTCTACCAACTGAGCTATGGCACCATATTTCTCTCATTTGCTTTGCAAAGGTAGGACAAAATATTTAATAATCCAAATTTATTTGCTTTTTTTTTAATAAAAAACTACCTTTGATGTGTATTAATTGATTTTATATGAATTAATACGCTGAAAATCAACCGATAATAAATTTTAAAAAATTTGATTATGAAAATAGCAATTTCACAAATCAATCCTATTTTGGGGGATATTAATGCCAATAAAGAAAAAATAATTGAACAAATATCTATCGCTAAATCAAATGAAGCAGATTTGATTGTGTTTGGAGAAATGGCTATTTGCGGTATGCCTACCTATGATTTGGCTTCTTATGAGGGTTTTGTGGAGGATTCTTTGTATGCAGTTTCTGAAATTTCGGAGTATGTACAGGGAATTGATGTACTTATTGGCACTCCTACTCAAAATGAAACAGATGTTTTTAACACGATACTTCATATTTCGGAAAGAGAGATTGTTGGGGAGTATTCAAAGGCAATGATTACTTCTCGTGATGAGATTATGAATTATTCTGGTGTAGAAAGCGAGTTTTTTCCAGAAGGAGAATTGTTAGAAAATATTTTAACTGTCAAAGGACGTAAAGTGTTTTTGGCAATAGGTGGAGATATTGAATATATAGACCAGTTGGATATATTTAACGGAAGAACATATTTTGAGGCGATTGTAAACCCAACCGCAATAAGATATTATCACTATGTGAATTTTGAGCAAACAAAGATTTTACAACAATTAGCACAAAAAGTTAATGTACCTATTGTCAGTGCAAACCTTGTAGGAGGCAATACAGATATAGTATATTATGGAGGTTCGACTGTTGTGAGCAACAATGGCTCAGTAATAGCAAAAGCAAAATCTTTTGAGGAAGATATGCTTGTTGTAGAAACCGAAGATGTTGAAACTTTTGGTAACTTAGGAAACAAAAAAACTACTCCAAAGATTAAATCAAAAGAGACTTACAACGCTTTGATTTTGGCAATCAAAGACTATTTTGCAAAAAATGGTTTCAAAAAAGCTTGTTTGGGACTTTCAGGCGGTGTTGATTCGGCTTTGGTAGCCGTTTTGGCAGTAGATGCACTTGGCAAGGAGAATGTAGATGTGCTATTAATGCCATCGCAATACTCGTCAGAGCACTCGGTAAATGATGCTTTGAAACTTGCAGAAAACCTTGGTATTAAGCACAAAACAATCGCTATTGAACCAATTTATAAACAGTATATGCAAAGTCTAAATCCAATATTTGGGGATTTACCTTTCTCTGTTGCAGAAGAAAACCTACAATCGAGAATTCGTGGAGGACTGTTGATGGCTTACTCAAATAAATTTGGAAATATTGTTTTGAATACCACGAACAAATGCGAGGCAGCTATGGGATATGGCACACTATATGGAGATACTAACGGTGCATTGTCTTTGCTTGGAGATTTGTACAAAAACGAGATTTACGATTTATGCAGATTGATAAACAATGATTCGGAGCGTATTCCTCAAAACATTATCGACAAAGCTCCTTCGGCAGAATTACGTCCAGACCAAAAAGACAGCGATTCACTACCAGAATACGAGATTTTAGACAAACTACTATATTCTATGATTGAGGACTGTATGAGCAACGAAGTTCTGTTTGAGCAAGGATTTGACAAAGACACAGTACTAAAAGTCCGCAGACTTTTGAAAATAAATGAGTACAAACGTTTCCAAATTCCACCAGTAATTAGACTTTCAAAAATTGTTTTGGGTAGAGATATTGTTATGCCTTTGACAAACAAATATTAAGATGTAGCACCGTACACTAACAACAAAACCACACAAAAAAGGTTGATGAAATTATCATCAACCTTTTTTAGTATTTTAGCAAATAATCATTAGAAAATTTACTTAAATTCCCTAAATATTATCAATCTTAGCAACCATATTCTCAGCTCCTTGTGCTATTTGAGCAATATTCGAATCGCCGTACATATAACAAGGGGTACTAACAACTTTGTTTTGAGCGTCCAAAAGAGCTTCATCTCTGCCAATCACAACTACTTTTGCTCCAAATTTATTTTCAACATCTTGTGCCATAGGATTTTCTGGTCCAAAAGTAAGAGTAACACCATAACTTCCCAATATTTTTGAAATCAAAACTGGCGATATGCACATTGCTCCGATTGGCTTTTTGTTTTTGTGAAAATCCAAAATTATTCTTTCCATTTCTGGCAGAACTTTAAAATCCAATCCGTCAAATGCAAGAGTAAAAAGATTTTTTGCTGCACCAAAACCTCCCGGCAATACCAGTGCATCAAAATCATTTACATTCAATTCTTCCAAAGGCTTAATATCGCCACGAGCTATACGTGCTGCCTCAACCATAACATTACGTTGTTCGGTCATTTCCTCATCTGTAATATGATTTACAACGTGTTTTTGATTAATATTTGGGGCAAATATTTGATAAGTATTACCCGCTTTTGATATAGCTATCAAAGCCGACACCGATTCGTGTATTTCTGCACCATCTTTTGCACCGCAACCAGATAGCACAACTGCATATTTTTTGTTCATAATATAATAGTGTTTTGTACTTTAAAAAAATGTAGTATTATAACTTGCATCTTCGGGTTTTCGGAGGATTAATCTGTTATAAACTCCATACAAAAATCCCAAACCATAGCCAAGTATCTGAATAAAAGACATTTCTATGGATAGAATGGCAATATTCACATTATTGTATTTATTGAGAGAATCCACAAACCACAAAGCTGCAACAAGCAGTAAAGGGTATAGTGTGAGAGTCAAAAGACAAAGAATTGTAAACAAAACAAATGCAGCTGGAAGACAATGCACTATTTTCAATGTTTTTTTGTGCCTCATACTCAAATTAATACGAGCTACACCAGAGAAAAACACTTGTTTGAAAAAACTTTTTCTATCAGTCCTTCTTTTGTGATACACAAAAGCATCTTCGATAAATGCAGTTTTGAAACCATAAGCTATTGCTCTGTAACTAAAATCAATATCTTCGCCAAAACGCAATTTACTAAATCCCCCAGTTGTTTCAAATACACTACGAGTTATTCCCATATTGAAACTACGAGGGAAAAATTTATCCATCTTTTTGCCCTTTGTTCCTCTAATTCCTCCCGTAGTAAAAAACGAAGTCATAGCATAACTTATTGCCTTTTGAATTTCTGAAAAATTCTCCATTGCAGTATCTGCCCCACCAAAAACATCTATTTGGTTCTGAGATAAATAATCATCAACTTTGTTTAAATAATCTTTGGGGATAATTGTATCCGAATCCAAAAATATAATCCAATTTGCTGAACTGTGTTCTGCCCCTTTATTTCGTGCTAATCCCGGGCCAGTATTGTTTTGGGAGATGTATTTTATGCTAAGTTTTTGCGAATAGCGTTCAGCTATTGGTTTGGACGAAACTTTTGAACCATCTTCAACAATAACAACCTCAAAGTCCTTATGCTCTAAATGACAAAGACTTTCGAGTAATTCGTCCATCTCGTGAGGACGATTATATACAGGAATAACTAACGAATAAAACATATTTTATTAAATTATACTTTTTGCCCTTAACAAAATGCGATTTAACTCGCAAATTTAAAAACTCATAGCACAAAAAACTGTTATATCTTGGGCAGTGTTAATATTTTAGCACAAATATAGGTCTTTTTATTCTTTTTTTGTATTTTTGTTTCATAAAAATAATTAAGTACTATGAAAAATTTACAGGATTTTGTCGATTTATTGGAAAAAAATGACGAATTGATTAGAGTGAAGGATTTTGTGAGCATAAACCTGCAAATGGCAGAAATAAACGACCGTATGGTAAAAAACGGTGGTAAAGCTCTGCTTTTTGAGAATAACGAGACAAAATTTCCTGTACTTTTGAATATGTTTGGCAGCGACAAGCGTATATCTATGGCTTTGAGAGTTGGGCAGTTGGAGGATTTAACCCAACGAATAGACGATTTATTTAAAGATGCTACTTCGCCCAAACTCACACTTAGCGACAAACTCAAAATGTTGCCTCTACTTAAAGACGTTTCGCAATGGTTGCCAAAAAACATTTCGGGCAAAGGAGAATGTCAGCAAACCATAATAACGGGGACAGATATCAATCTGTATGATTTGCCAATTCTTAAATCTGCTCCCTATGATGCAGCAGCTTTTATTACATTTCCACTTGTAAACAGCATAAACCCCGAAAACTCTTCGAGAAATGTGGGTATGTATCGTATGCAAGTAATTGATAAAAACACAACTGCTATGCATTGGCATAAACATAAGACTGGGGAAGTACATTACGAGAAATACAAGTCAATATCAAAGCCGATGCCTATTGCTGTATGTTTGGGAGGCGACCCTGCATATACATACTCTGCAACAGCTCCACTGCCAGAGGGAATTGATGAATATATTTTGTCTGGATTTATTCGACGCAAACCAGTAAAATTGGTCAAATGTATTACAAACGATTTGAGAGTTCCGAGTGATTGTGATTTTGTGATTGAGGGATATGTTGATACGGCAGAAGCAAAAATTATTGAAGGTCCATTTGGCGACCACACTGGATTTTATTCTTTGCAAGACAAATACCCTTTGTTCCATATTACTTGTATCACACACCGCAAAGATGCAATTTATCCTGCGACCGTAGTTGGGATACCTCCACAAGAAGATGCGTATATAGGCAAAGCAACCGAAAGAATATTTTTGTCGCCAATCAAGGCAGTTATGCAACCTGAGATTACAGATATGTTTTTGCCATTCGAGGGAGTTGCCCACAACATTGCTGTAATGAATATCAACAAGAGATATATAGGACAAGCTCTGAAAGTTGCAAGTGGTATGTGGGGGGCTGGTCAGATGATGTTCAATAAGTTTGCTATTGTGGTGTCCGAACCAAAAGCGAAATTGACAGACTACAATATATACAAAGAAGCATTAAGGGATATTGATTTGAAAGAGTCATTAATATTCTCACGTGGACCTCTGGACGTATTAGACCATAATGCACCTATATGTGGCTATGGGGGCAAACTGTGCATTGATTTGAGCAAACGTCTGGAAGGAGAAACATCTGTTCAAAGAAAAATATCCCTACCAAAAGAAATAAGTCTAACAGAGGGACTAACAGCAGTGGACAGTTCTTTGGCACAGAAAGGTTGGAGTGTGATATTTGTAAGTGCTGAGCGTTCAAATAGCAAATTGGACGCAACAATAAAAACATTTTTTGAGAAAAACTCAATTAAAGGAATAAACTTTGTAATTGTGCTTGATAGCGAACATAATTTCAAAGATTTATCTACTTTGGTGTGGATTGCAGCCAACAACATAGACCCAGTACGTGATAGTATAGTAGAAAAAGAATATGTTATCTTTGACGCTCGAAGCAAATTTGAACACAATTCAAATTTCTCTCGCCCGTGGCCAAACATAGTCTTGCAAGACGAAAATACAGTTAGAGAAATAGACCAAAAATGGGAAACACTTGGCTTGGGGGAATTTATAAAATCACCAAGTTTGAAATACAAACATTTAGAATTTAGCAAAAGTGCAGAAGTTGAGAAATAATTTTGATAGGGTATTTCCGTTTTCTAAACAACAAGCAAGAGCAATAATACTGCTAATTGCTGTGATTTTATTGATTATTATGATACTAAGACATATCTTTTATAGTACTGTCCGCTAAAAATAAAACTCGCCTATCTTGTCTATTTCACCGATGCTCTGCTTCACGTACGCCAGTACGCTACGTTATATATGCAAAATAGCCTAAGAGATCCGAGTTTATTAGAAACTTGGACAATTTCAGAAAGGTAAAAATCTTTTATTAAAAATATTTTGTAATTTAAAAAAAGAGACTTATCTTTGTGGCTCAAATTATTATGAGTTTAACTAAAAGGAGATTGTTGCATATATCATAGCATAATAATTTGAACTCGGATAAAATTGAGAAATGCTACAACGAGTCATAAAAAATGTAACACTCTCACAAAAACAAAAATAATTTAATAACAAAACTGTCTTTGTGAAAAGACAAAAAATAATTTACGACTATGATTATTATGCCAATCAAAGAGGGTGAAAATATTGAGAAAGCCCTTAAAAAATTTAAAAGAAAATTCGAAAAAACAGGTGTTATCAAAGAACTTCGTGCACGTCAGCAATTTGTTAAGCCATCTGTATTGAACCGTAAAAAAATGCAAAAAGCAGTTTACGTAGAACAACTTCGTAGATCAGAAGACTAATAAAATATTTCAGATTTGTATTTAGAAAGTTTTTACAACTATTTAGAAATCGAAAAGCAATATTCAAAACTGACTGTATGCTCGTACAAAAACGACATCAGTCAGTTTTTGCTTTATTTGGGATTGAACGAAAACACCTCAGAGGACAACGACTTCAATCCTGAGCTTTATGATGCACACGACCTTCGTAATTGGATTATGGCTATGGGCGACGACAATCTGAAAGCCTCTACCATAAATCGCCGTATTTCTTCCATCAAATCCTTATATAAGTACTTGTATAAGAAATCTTATATAAAGTCCAATTCTATGGCACTTGTAGGCTCTCTCAAAAAGACGAAAACACTTCCTGCATTTGTAAAAGAAAGCAATATAGACCAAACAGTGTTTCAAATGCTCGAAATTAGTGATGACTATGCCAAAGAGCGACAAGATTTAATTTTTTTGATGCTCTACTCCACTGGTATGCGTTTAGCAGAATTGATTGGTATGAATATTGATAGTTTGTCTATCGAGCAAATGCAAATACTTGTAAGTGGTAAAGGAGATAAACAAAGAATTATCCCTATAATCGGAATTTTGAAAGAAAAATTAAAAAATTATTTATTTTTACGCTCAGAAATTTGTTTTGTTGAAGAAAAATCATTATTTTTATCATCAAGAAACAAGAGAATATCGAGAATAGAGGTTTATAGAATAATCAAGCACCAACTCACAATACTTGGAGTTGATGGCAAAAAATCTCCTCACGTTCTTCGACACACTTTTGCAACTCACTTGTTAGGAAGAGGAGCAAGTATTGAAAGTCTAAAAGAACTATTAGGACACGCAAATTTATCTGCAACACAGATATACACTCACTCCAATATCCAACAACTAAAAGATGTATATAATAAAGCTCACCCAAGAGCTAATAATAAACTTAAAATATAGGAGGTATTATTATGAACGTAAACATTCAATCTGTAAAATTTGACGCTGACCAAAAATTATTGGATTTTATTAACGCAAAAGCAGACAAACTAAATAGATTTTTTGATAGAATAAATAGTGTAGATGTTATCCTTAAAATTTCGAAAGACGAAGAGGTTGGTAACAAAGTAGTTGTTGTAACACTTGACGTCCCCGGAGATAAATTAGTTTCAGAAAAACAAGCAAAAAGTTTTGAAGAGGCTTATGATGAGGCAATAGACGCACTAAAAAAACAATTAGAGAAATATAAAGGCAAATTCTAAAATTCTCCTCCCCCAAAAAAGGAGAAATAAATATCTTAAAAAACGCAGGAATATGAGTTATTCCTGCGTTTTTGTTTTAAAAATCATTTTTAAAATTTTTATATTTCCGAAATCATACAAGCTCCCAATAAACTCGGATC
>CAZRHJ010000063.1:0-7627 GCA_964600025.1 uncultured Rikenellaceae bacterium
ATTGATTACTTTTGCCCTGCGATGAATAAAGTCAAATTCAAAATATTATCCATCAGTATCTCCGGTATATTGGTATGCCTGGCCGGATTACAGATATTCTGGCTCCTGAAAATGTATGAATCCAGGAAAGAAGAATTCAATCAGAAAGTAAATGCGGCCATTGAGCAATCCGCCTTTCAGGAACTGACGCAACGAAAAGCAGCAGGCCCTACCGTGACGGGCATTATCAATCTCTCCGACCTGAAAGCCTCCGTGATCCGGAGCATCAGTATTACCGACAGTACGGCGAACGATCCGGTGCCCGGAGATAACCGTACCATTACCGGCACCGTTGCCGGCAAACCGGCGCAGGTTCATACCTTTAATTATACCTACGATATAAAAAGAGCCCCGGACCGGAAAAACATACATATCACCAAAATATCATACGCAATAGAAGAAGATTACCGAATAATCGCAAAATACGATACCCTGCTCACCCAAAACCTGAAAAGCCGAGATATTTCAGCCCCTCACCGGATCTGGATATACGGAGGAGAAAAAGACAGCGTCATAGGTCCGGTCGTGACGGATCCCCTGCGATTCACCCTCCCGGTAAGGATAAACAACCGGAATAACTTCACCCTGGAGATTGAGAATCCCCACCGGCAACTGCTGCGTGAAATGGCCGGGATCATCACCTCCTCCCTGCTGATCTTATGTATACTGGTGCTTTCATTTTATTACCTGCTCCGGACCATTTTCAGGCAGAAGAACCTGGAGGAGCTTAAATCGGATTTTACCCGCAATATCACACACGAACTTAAAACGCCCATATCCGTCGCCAGCGCCGCCAATGAAGCCCTGCTGCAATTCTCGGCCTACCGGAATCCGCAGAAACGGGACGAATACCTGAACATCACCCGGCAGCAACTGAGACTGCTCTCGGATATGGTAGAACGCATCCTCTCCATCACCCGGCAGGAACAGGAAAATTACAACATGCAGGTATCGGGATGCAACATAAAAGAACTGCTCTCGGAGCTGGTACAGAACTATACGCTGGCATTTGCGGACAAACCGGAGAAAAAGATCACTTTCAACCTGGATATAGATTCCCATGATCCCGTATTTTACATAGACCGCTTCCATTTCACCCATGTACTCAGCAACCTGATAGACAATGCCATCAAATATTCCGGGGAAGAGGTGGTAAATATGTTTTATTTTAGAGTATTTGTGTAAGAGTTATAGGAATGTACTATAAATGGGAAAAGTCTTTAAAAAGGGCTATTTTTGGGGTGTTTTGTAAAATGGTAAATGTTGATAACTTTTGCGGGCTAATTAAGTAATTTGACTTTTTTAGCGGACAATTATTCTTAATATGAAATTTCTTGAAACGTAGTTTTCTGTGAAAATAAAATAGCCCTCTAATGAGGGCTATTTTATTTATAGTGTATAAGTGCTAATTATTTTTTGTAGTTGTATTCTTTGCCATTAGCAAGGATAGTTAGTTTTGGAGAATCAGACTTCTCTACTCTACCTATTATTTGTGCGTCTACACCAAATGATTTTGAGATAGAAATAATTTCTTCGGCTGCTTCTGGTTTAACGTATAATTCCATACGGTGTCCCATATTGAAAACTTTGTACATTTCTTGCATAGATGTGCCACTTTGTTCTTGAATAATTCTGAATAAAGGAGGTACGTCAAACATATTATCTTTGATAACGTGAATATCACCAGCAAAATGAAGAATTTTTGTTTGAGCTCCACCTGTACAATGTATCATACCGTGAATACCATTTCTACATTCTTTCAATATGCGTGTGATAATTGGTGCATAAGTACGTGTTGGAGATAGTACTAATTGACCAGCTGTAATACCTACTTCTGGAATCATATCCGTAAGTGAGTATGAGCCAGAATAAACAAGTTCGTTAGGAATATTTGTATCGTAACTCTCAGGATATTTTTGTGCAACTTCTTTTGAGAAAACATCGTGACGTGCAGAAGTTAATCCATTACTTCCCATACCACCATTGTATCTTGTTTCGTATGTTGCTTGACCATAAGATGATAAACCTACAATAACATCACCATCTTGAATGTTATTATTGTCTATAACATCTGCTTTACGCATACGTGCTGTAACAGTACTGTCTACTATAATAGTACGTACTAAATCGCCAACATCAGCAGTTTCACCACCAGTTGAATGTATGCCTACACCCATTTCTCTAAGATTTTGTAAAAACTCTTCTGTGCCGTTGATTATTTCAGAAATAACTTCACCCGGAATTACTTTACTATTACGACCAATAGTAGATGATAAAACTATATTATCTACTGCACCAATACATAACAAATCGTCGGTATTCATTACAATAGCATCTTGGGCAACTCCTTTCCATACAGACATATCGCCTGTTTCTTTCCAATACATATATGCCAAAGAAGATTTAGTACCTGCACCATCAGCGTGCATTACTAAACAATAATCCTCGTCACCAGTAAAAATATCTGGTACTAATTTACAAAAAGCTTTTGGGAAAAGTCCTTTGTCTATGTTTTTAATAGCTTTGTGAACATCTTCCTTTCCAGCAGATGCTCCTCTCATTGCATAACGTGATTTATCAACCATTTTGTTTATAAGTTTGAAAGTTAGGGAAATGCCCCCACAATAAATATATTTCTGCAAAGATAATAATTTAAAAATTATAAATATTATCTTTGTGAAAATAAATAGATTAAAATGGCACAAGAAATAAATTTAGTTGTTAGTCCCGACGTGGCAGCATCACCCAAAAAGTACACACAAATTGCAGCTGATAAACTACATATCTCTGTTGAACAGATTGCAAACGTGCGTATTGTACGTAAGAGTATAGATGCTCGAACAAAAAAAGTAAAGGTAAATTTATCTTTATTAGTTTTTAGTGACGACGAGCGTGAACCTGACAAAATAGAATATAATTACCAAAACGTTAGTTCTGCACCAGAGGTTATTGTTGTTGGAAGTGGTCCAGCAGGATTGTTTGCAGCATTGCGACTTATTGAATTAGGCTACAAACCTATTGTGCTTGAAAGAGGTAAAGATGTTTCGGCACGTAAAATTGATATTGCTGCTGCTAATCGTAACCAACCTATTAATCCAGAAAGTAATTATTGTTTTGGTGAGGGTGGGGCAGGAACTTATTCGGACGGTAAATTATTTACACGTTCAAAAAAACGTGGTAATTATAGAAAAACATTAGAAATATTCCATAATCACGGTGCAAGTGAAGATATTTTGTATGAGGCACACCCACATATTGGTACTGATGTTCTTCCTCGAATAATTCGTTCTATGCGTGAACAGATTATTGAGTTTGGTGGAGAAGTTAGGTTTGGTATGAAAGTTGTTGATTTTATTATCAAAGATGATAAAATATTGGGTGTTGTATGTAATGAAGGAGAGAAAATATCTGGTATTGCAACTATCCTTGCAACAGGACATTCTGCTCGTGATATTTACCATACACTTAATAATAAAAAAATTGCTTTGGAGGCGAAACCTTTTGCTATGGGAGTTAGGGTAGAACACCCACAAGCATTGATTGACTCAATTCAATATAGTGTAAAAAATAGAGGTCCTTACCTTCCACCTGCAACTTATTCTTTGGTTGCACAAGTAGAAGATAGAGGTGTATATTCTTTCTGTATGTGTCCCGGTGGGTTTATTGTTCCTGCTGCTACGGCAGACGGTGAAAGTGTAGTTAATGGTATGTCGCCAAATGGTAGAAATTCTGTATTCGCAAACTCTGGTATTGTTACAGAGATACGTGAAAAAGATTATGCACACTTGATTGAAGAATATGGAGTGTTAGCTGGATTGGCTTATCAACAACAATTAGAGAATTTAGCATATCAAAATGGAGGTGGAGCTCAAAAAGCCCCAGCACACCGTTTGGCAGATTTTGTTGCAAAAAGAGCATCACATAATCTTCCTAATATGTCTTATGTTCCCAAAGGCGAAGTGTCGGATATGAATCTTTGGTTACCAGAGAGTATTGGTACATCACTAAGAAATGGATTTAAATCTTTTGAAAAGAAAATGAAAGGTTTTGTAACTAACGAAGCAGTTATTTTGGGTGTAGAATCACGTACGTCATCTCCTGTGAGAATACCACGAAACCCTGAAACATTAGCTCATATCCAAATAGAGGGATTATTTCCTTGTGGAGAGGGTGCAGGTTATGCAGGAGGTATTATTTCGGCAGCTGTTGATGGAGAAAGGGTTGCAGAATCAATAAGTATGTTATTTCCAAATTAATGTTATATCTTAAAAAATAAATGATATTATGAAAAAAGGACTTATTGAAATAGAAAATATGGAATTTTACGCATTCCACGGTTGTTATCGAGAAGAAAAAATTGTAGGAAATAGATTTTTGGTAGATATGAGTTTTGAATGTGATATGGAGATAGCAAACCAAAGTGATAATGTTTCTGATACTGTTAGTTATTTAGATGTATATGCTACCATAAAAGAAGAAATGATGATTTCTTCAAATATCTTAGAACACGTGGCAGAGCGTATTATAAACAGTATTAAGGCAAAATATCCAAAAATTTTGAGCGGTAAAATTAAAATTTCTAAATGCAATCCTCCGCTTGGAGGAAGTATTGATAAAGTGTCTGTAACTCAATGGTTTTAATGTTAATTTATTGTAAATCAATAGGTTATATTTAAATAAAACATAACTACTTATCACTTAAAGAATTACATAGAGTGTTGATAACTTGTTAATTCTTTAAGTGATTTTTATTTTATTATCAAAAATAAGATTTATAATTTTACAAAGAATTTTAGAAATAACTCTTTAAAAAATCATATTAAAATGTCAAACGAAAAAATTGTTACTTACGAGGAAGCAACAAAAGAAACATCGAAGTATTTTAACGGAGATGATTTAGCTTCTACGGTCTGGGCGAGTAAATATGCTCTAAAAGACTCAATAGGTAATATTTATGAATCTTCGCCTGTTCAAATGCATAATCGTATTGCAAAGGAAATTGAGCGTATTGAGAAAAAATACCCTAATCCTATGTCTTATGATGATATATTTGGATTAATAGATAGATTTAAATATATTATTCCACAAGGTGGACCTATGACTGGTATTGGCAATAATTTACAAATTGCATCTCTTTCAAACTGCTTTGTTATTGGACACAAAAATCCAGCCGATAGTTATGGTGGAATTATTCGTATAGACGAAGAACAAGTTCAATTAATGAAAAGAAGGGGTGGAGTAGGCCACGACCTTTCTCACCTTCGTCCTGCTGGAACTCCTGTTCTGAATAGTGCTTTGACAAGTACTGGTATTGTTCCGTTTATGGAGCGTTATTCAAATTCAACTCGTGAAGTTGCACAAGATGGTCGTCGTGGTGCATTAATGTTGTCTATTTCTGTAAAACACCCTGATGCAGAAGGATTTATTGATGCTAAAATGACACAAGGAAAAGTTACTGGTGCTAATGTTTCTGTTAAACTTGATGATGAGTTTATGCGTGCTGCAATAGACAAGAAACTTTATACTCAACAATTTCCTATTAATAGCAAAGACCCAAAAATTAAAAAACAAATAGATGCTAATGCTCTTTGGAATAAGATTATCCATAATGCTTGGCAATCTGCCGAACCAGGTATTTTGTTTTGGGATACTATTATTCGTGAGTCTATTCCAGACTGCTATAAAGAAGAAGGATTTGAGACTGTTTCAACAAACCCTTGTGGTGAAATTCCTCTTTGTCCTTATGATAGTTGCCGATTACTTGCAATAAATCTATATAGTTACGTAGAAAATCCTTTTACTGATAAGGCTTATTTTAATTTTGACAAATTCAATAATCACGTTCAGAAAGCTCAAAGAATGATGGACGATATTATTGACCTTGAAATTGAAAAAATTGAGTCTATTTTGAATAAAATCAATCAAGACCCAGAGGAAGATAATATTCGTAGAGTAGAGCGAGAACTTTGGACAAAAATCAAAGAAAAAGCATTGCAAGGTCGTCGTACTGGATTGGGTATAACTGCCGAAGGTGATATGCTTGCTGCACTTAATTTGCGTTATGGCACAGAAGAGGCTATCGAATTTGCTGTTTCTGTTCACAAAGCATTGGCACTTGCTGCTTATCGTTCGAGTGTTACTATGGCACAAGAAAGAGGAGCATTTGAAGTATATAATACTCAAAAAGAAATAGAAAATCCATTTATAAATAGAATAAAAGATGCTGATGCTACTCTTTATGCTGATATGGCTAAATATGGCAGACGTAATATTGCATTATTGACTATTGCTCCAACAGGGTCTACTTCTTTGATGTCTCAAACTACATCTGGTATCGAACCAGTATTCTTACCTTTCTATAAACGTCGTCGTAAAGTTAATCCAAATGATAAATCTACAAATGTTTCGTTTGTTGATGAAATCACTGGTGATTCTTTTGAAGAATATTTTGTTTTTCATCATAAATTCTTGACTTGGGCAAGTGTGAATGGCTATAATTTAGATGAGGTTAATACTATGAGTTCTGACGAGATTCAGCAATTAGTTGATAAATCTCCTTATTTTAAAGCAACTTCAAACGATATTGACTGGGTTAGCAAAGTGAAACTTCAAGGTGCTGTTCAAAAATGGGTTGATCACTCAATCTCTGTAACAGTAAACCTTCCAAATGATATTTCGGAAGATGTAGTTTCTAAGGTTTATCAAACTGCTTGGGAATGTGGCTGTAAAGGTATCACAGTTTATCGTGATGGTAGCCGTACAGGAGTTTTGGTATCTGCAAAAGAACAAAAAGATAAAGAGGCTCTTCGTAAACTTAAACGACCACAAGTTTTGGAATCTGATGTTGTTCGTTTCAAAAATGGTAAAGAAGATTGGATTGCATTTGTTGGTCTTTATGATAACAAACCTTACGAGATTTTTACTGGTAAAATCGAAGAAGACTCAATGTATATCCCTAAACGTATTACAAAAGGCTGGATTGTTAAAGTAGTAGAAGAAGACGGAACTAAGCGTTATGACTTCCAATATGAAGATAAATATGGTTATAGAAACACAGTAGGGGGTATTTCTCGTTTGTTCGACGAAACTTTCTGGAACTATGCAAAACTAATTTCTGGTGTATTGCGAAACGATATGCCTATACTTCACGTAGTAACTTTGGTTTCATCATTAAGTTTCAATATTGAGTCTATCAACACTTGGAAAAATGGTGTAGAACGTGCTTTGGCTAAATATATTCCTTCTGGCACAAAAATATCTAAACGTTGCCCAGAATGTGGCGAAGAAAGTTTAGTTTATCAAGAAGGCTGTTTGGTTTGTACTTCTTGTGGCCACTCTAAATGTGGTGGTTGATAAACTTTTAGCGGACAATAATAACAATTTTAAAAACCTGCAATACTATCAAGGTATTGCAGGTTTTGTATTTAGTATTATTGCTTCAAATAATTATAATGGGTTACGTAATAATTTTTAATTCGTAAGAGGTTTTGAAAAATGATTTTAAAATTTCTATCTTTCCGAAATCATACAAGTTTCCAATAAACTCGGATCTCTTAGGCTATTTTGCTGATGGTCATAACGTAGCGTA
>CAZRHJ010000064.1:0-7603 GCA_964600025.1 uncultured Rikenellaceae bacterium
TGAGCATCGGCGAAATAGACAAGATAGGCGAGTTTCGTTTTTAGCGGACAATACTTACTGTAAATCTGCCAGTGTGTTTGCCATTTTTTATAAGGTCAAATGCGGAATCTACCTCTTCGAGAGATATTTCTTTGCCGTATTTTGCGACTAATTCGGTGTTGGCTGTTTTGGCTAACAAATCCCAAACGTTGAATCTCATAGATTTAGAAACATTTGCAGAAGTGATACCTAATAAGTTTACTCCGTTTAGAATAAATGGGAAAACTGTCATTTCTATATTGTTTCCTCCAACGTTACCGCAAGTTGCTACTGAGCCGAATTTTTCGGTTTGTTTGAGTAGAGAAACTAACATTTCTCCACCGACAGCGTCGAATGCTCCTGCGATTGTGGGGCGAACCAATGCTTTTTCTTTTGGTATCATTACTTCTTCACGTTTCAAAATTCTTGCTGCTCCCAAGTCTATTAATAATTGCTTGTCTTCTTCTTTGCCAGAAACTGCCCAAACTTCAAAACCTAATGTAGATAAAATTTGAACAGCCCAAGTTCCTACGCCTCCTGTTGCCCCAGATACGATAACTGCACCGTTTTGTGGGTCTTGACCTGCTTGTAGCATTTTTGAAATACCAAGAGCCGCTGTGAAACCACTTGTTCCAATTTGCATAGCTTGTTTTAGGCTTAGTCCTTCGGGTTTGCGTATTGCCCATTCGGCAGGAACTCCAATATATTCCGCAAATCCTCCGTCTGTGTTCATACCCAAATCATAACCCATAACAATTACTTCTTCACCTTGGGCAAATGTTCCTGTTTTGTCTGAAACAACATAGCCAGAAGCATCAATGCCCGGCGTGTGTGGATAATTGCGGGTAATGCCTTTGTTGCCAATACTTGACAAATAATCTTTGTAGTTGATACCAGTATAGGCAACCTTAACAACTAATTCACTATTGTCTAATACAGATTTATCAATATTTTGAATAGAATTAATAAATTTACCGTCTATTTCTTCTGTGCGGTATGCTTTGAATGTACTCATATTTTATTCCTTTTTAGTATTGTCCGCTAAAATCTAAACTTACCTATCTTGTATGGTTTATGAAAGATAAAACTTTTTAGTAGACAGTATTTTTCTTTATAATGCTATTATGTTAACGAAAAAATGAGTACAAAAATTATATGGATTTAGTCTATATTCCTAAAAACACAGAATGTTTATAGCGAGAAAGTTTTGAATGCTAAGAATAACATTATCAAACCAGCTATTATTGTTGCATAAATTCCGATAAGTTTGTTTATTTGTTTACCAAAGAAAAAACCTATTGCTGACATTGCAAATGCAAAAATTGAGAACAAAAGAGAGGGGATAAATATATTGTTATCTAAATGTGATACGAAAATAGAGAAACCAACTACAATAGCATCAATAGATACGGCAAAAGAAATCATAAGTATTTTTTTTAGCGAAAGCTCTTCGCAGATTGGCTCGTCTTCGTTGCCATTTTTTATGATTTTATAACCATCATAAATCATCTTTATACCCAAGAAAGCAAAAATTGCAGTAGCTAAGTACCTGCCATAATCCGAATCTACCGACGAAAAACTTAGTGAAAGTAAATATCCAATTATTGGCATAAAGAAATGAAATAAACCTATTGATGTGATTAACAACCAAATTCTTTTTGTTTCGTATTTGTTGCCACACATTCCCATAGACATACATAACAATAAGCTATCTATCCCTAAAACTATTGATAAAATTAAAACTATTAACATTGTATTGCCTTGATTATTGTGCAAAGATATAAATAATATTACTATCTTTGCAATGTTTAATATTAGTATTGTCCGCTAAAAACGAAACTCGCCTATCTTGTCTATTTTATCGGACAGCAATAGTTTAATATACAAAGTAATGGATTTCAAATTAGTTTCGCAATACGACCCAAAAGGCGACCAGCCAGAGGCAATCGACTCTATCAATTCTTATTTGAATGAGGGGGTTGGTAATATCGTGCTACACGGTGTTACTGGTTCGGGAAAAACATATACTATTGCGAATGTTATCCAAAAACAAAACAGACCAACACTTATACTGAGCCACAATAAAACTTTGGCAGCTCAGTTGTATAATGAATTTAAAAGTTTTTTTCCAGAAAATGCTGTTCATTATTTTGTGTCTTACTACGATTATTACCAGCCAGAAGCATATTTGCCTACCACAGATACTTATATAGAGAAAGATTTGTCGATTAATGATGAAATTGACAAAATGAGAATTGCTGCAAGTTCGGCTTTACTTTCGGGTAGAAACGATGTGATAGTAGTTGCTACTGTTTCGTGTATATATGGTATTGGCAACCCACAAGACTTTGAAGAAACAACCATACATATATCTATCGGGGAGAAAATTAGCAAAACAAAATTTATGTTAGACTTAAATTCTGCTTTGTATTCTCGTAGTGAGGTTGAGTTTGAGAGTGGAATGTTTAGGGTCAAAGGAGATACTATTGATGTGTATATTGCTGGTAGTGATGTGGCTTTTAGAATTAGATTTTTTGGAGATGAAATATCTGAATTATATGTTATAGACCCTGTTTCAAATTCAATTATTGAAACTAAAAATGAACTTGTTATACGTCCAGCCAAAATGTTTGTTACAACAAAACAACGTATAAAAAACTCCATTCGTGAGATTCAAGATGATTTGTTTGTGCGTCACCAAGAGTTTTTGGATATGGGTAAAACCGAGGAGGCAAATAGGCTTAAACATAGAGTAGAATATGATTTGGAAATGATAAAAGAAGTTGGTTATTGCTCTGGTATCGAGAATTATTCGAGATATTTTGATGGACGTAAACCAGGTTCTCGTCCTTTCTGTTTGATAGACTATTTTCCAGACAATTTTTTGACTGTTATAGACGAGAGCCACGTAAGTATTCCGCAGATTGGAGCTATGTATGGTGGTGATAGATCTCGAAAACAAAATCTTGTTGATTATGGTTTTAGGTTGCCTTCGGCATTCGATAATAGACCCCTTTTCTTTGATGAATTTAAATCATTGATAGGGCAGAGTGTTTATGTTAGTGCCACTCCCGCTGATTATGAACTAAACGAAAGTGAAGGATTGGTAGTGGAACAGTTTGTTCGTCCAACAGGTCTTTTAGACCCAGAAATAGAAGTTTTACCGACTGATAATCAAATTGATACAATCTTTGAACGTATTGCACCAGTCATAGAGCGAGATGAAAGAGTATTGATAACTACTCTTACAAAACGTATGGCAGAGGAATTATCCAAATTTATGGAGAAATCTTCGATAAGATGTAGATATATACATTCTGATTTAGACAATATGGAACGAGTAGAAATACTTGAACAGTATCGTGCAGGTTGGTTTGATGTTTTGATAGGAGTTAATCTTTTGCGTGAGGGACTGGATATGCCAGAGGTTTCGCTTGTTATAATTATGGACGCTGACAAAGAAGGTTTTTTGAGAACAGAAAGATCTATGACGCAGACAGCAGGTCGTGCCGCACGTAACATAAACGGACACGTTATAATGTTTGCAGACAGAATATCAAAGGCTATGCGTCAGACCATTGATGCAACTAATCGTAGAAGAGAAAAACAGATTAGATATAACAAACTTAACAATCAAACACCAAAGCAGATTGTTAAACA
Organism: uncultured Rikenellaceae bacterium; assembly: GCA_964600025.1. Lineage (GTDB taxonomy): Bacteria > Bacteroidota > Bacteroidia > Bacteroidales > Rikenellaceae > JADFUS01. The sequence continues at coordinate 3,679 of CAZRHJ010000064.1, forward strand.
AATCTCCAAAACGTTTGATAGGCAAGTAGAGGATACTGCAAAAGACAAAAAAACAGTAAACTACAAAGAGTTAGCAAAAATTGAGAATAGAATTGTTGCTTCTACAAATGCAACATACACAAGTGGTGCAAAACAAGATTTGGAACAACAAATCCAAGATGCACAAGAATTAATGCTCAAAGCTGCCAAAGAATTGGATTTTGCAAAAGCTACTATCGAAAGAGATAGAATGTTGGACTTGCAGAAACAGTTGGCTCTTTTCAAAAAATAATTAATATTTTTTTTACTTGGCTCAAAAACAATTTTATACCTTTGCAAAAACCTAAATTTAAAAAAAATAAAGATGAAAAAATTTTATTTGGTGTTATTAGCACTTGTTTTGGTTATGAGTTCTTGTACAGAATCTAATAGTCCAAAAATTGAAAAAATTAGAGTTGGTGTATTTGACGGATACGGTGGCTCGGAGATGAGTATTTGGGAGACTATCGAAGCAATTAGAATTGATAGCCTTATGGAAGTTACAAAAATTACTGCGGGAGATATTGCAGCAGGTAAACTTCAAGAATATGATGCACTTGTAATTCCGGGAGGAAGTGGCAAACGTCAGTTTATGAATTTGGGAGAGGAAAACCACAAACGTATCAAGGATTTTGTTGCTGGTGGTAAAGGAATTGTGGGTATTTGTGCAGGTTCATATTTCTTGTCCTCTACACCTAACTACAAATGTATGGATATGAATGGTGCAATGGCAATCGACATTGCTCACGATAATCGTGGACACGGTATTGCAAAATTCTCTTTGAGCGAAGAGGGTAAAAATATTTTCCCAGAATTAGCTGGTAGGGAGATTAACTATGTAATGTACTTTGAAGGTCCAGTATATACTAAAAACGAAGATTCTGAAATTAAACATACAGTTTTTGGAACAATGGAAAGCGATATTCATTTGGAGAGTAACGCTCCCAAAAATCTAACAAATGGCAAACCAATCTTCATAGGAAATACCTATGGTAAAGGGAAAGTGTTTAGCTGTGTAGTTCACCCAGAGGGAACTGCTGGTATGATTTGGATAGTTCCACGTATGGTTCGTTGGACTTTGGATTTACCACTTATCAAATACACTGATGCTGCGGTTAATCCTGATGTTTTTGGCAAAGAAATTTTGATGACAAAAGAATTGCGTGACAAAGAAGCTACTGCTTTGGATATATTTTTATATGGCTCTGTTCAAGAAAAAGTAAATATTATGGATTGGTTGCAATCTGTTAATGGTTGGGAAACAAAACGAATGATTCAAGGTCTTTTGTTCTCACCAGATGCCGAAGTAAGAGCCAGAGCTGCTGAATATATTGCGGGAATTGATTTCTTGTGGTATTTGAACGATTTGAAAACCGTTTATGCAAACGAAAAAGATGCAGATGCAAAAGCTCGTATTGGCAAAGCAGTACAAAAATTAGAATCATTAAAACTTAAATAATTTATTTAGATGAAAAATTTATTTTTATTACTATGCTCGGCACTTGTATTGATGGCATCTTGTCAGAGCGAAACAACTACACAGCCTAAAAAAATTCAAGTGGGTGTGTTTGATGGCCACGGTGGTGGAGTTACTTGTATTTGGGAATCTGTCGAAGCAGTAACATTAGACCCCGAAATGGAGGCTCGTACAATTACTACTGGTGATATTGCAAATGGAGTGTTAGACCAATTAGATGCAGTTATTATTCCGGGAGGAAGTGGTAAACGTCAATTTATGAATATGGGCGAGGAAAACCACAAACGCATCAAAGATTTTGTTGCAGGTGGCAAAGGTGTTGTAGGTATTTGTGCAGGTGCATATTTCTTGTCGTCAACTCCTAACTACAAATGCGTATCAATGAATGGGGCTATGGCTATTGATATCGAACACGATAATCGAGGTCGTGGTATTTCAAAATTCACTTTGAACGAAGAAGGTAAAAAAGTTTTCCCAGAATTGGCAAAACTTGATACCCTATATATTATGTATTACGAAGGACCTGTTTATGTCAAAAACGAAGAATCTGATATTAATTACAACGTTCTTGGTATGATGGAAAGTGATGTTCACGTAGAGGGAAATGCTCCTGCAAATATGACAAACAATCGCCCTATTTTGATATCTAACGATTACGGAAAGGGTAGAGTAGTTAGTTCTGTTGCTCACCCAGAAGCAACTGCTGGTATGATGTGGATGGTTCCACGTATGGTTCGTTTGGCTTTGGATATGCCGATTATTGAATACAAGGCTGCTGCTGTAAATCCAAATGTTTTTGGCAAAGAAATTTTGATGACAAAAGAATTGCGTGATAAAGAAGCTACTGCACTTGATGTGTTCCTAAATGGTACAGCACAAGAGAAAGTAGAAATGCTTGATTGGTTGCAGTCTGTCAATTCTTGGGAGGCAAAACGTTTGGTTCAGGGTCAATTATTCTCGCCAGATGCTGAGGTTAGAGCAAGAGCTGCTGAATATATTGCCGCTATAAACTATTTGCACTATGTTGGAGATGTCGAAGCTGCTTACAAATCTGAAAAAGACGCATCTGCAAAAGAGCGTATCGGCAAAGCACTTGACTTCTTAAAAAGTCTAAGATAATTTAGGTCTGTTAGCTAAAAATTAATAAAAACGCTGTAATATATTATTACAGCGTTTTTATTATAGGCGATTTTTTAGTGGGCTATGCTAATTTTGAATTAATAAATTGCAACCTCTTATATCGCTACTATCTATTCTCCCTTCTATCCTGAACGAATTTTCCGAAAGTGCAACGCCTACATCTTGTGTTTGTAAGAATGAGCAAGAATAGATATTTGCAAGGTCAATGATGTTTACTCCTCCTCTGTTGCCCATTCTCTCAATACGAAAAGGATTGTTTAGGTTTCTAATTATTATTTTAGTCCAATTTGGAGAATAAAAAACTCCATTTCCATTAGAATAACTTTGTGATAAACATTCGCACATACCATATTCAGAATGTATGTTTTCGACACAAAATTTATTTTTTAATATACTGTGTAGCTCCCCTCTTGTTATTTCTTTTCTTCTGCCTTTCATTCCGCCAGTTTCCATTATTGTTACGTTTTGCGAAAGGTCTATTTTATATTTTTCTGCTAAATCCAAAAGTGCGAAACTTACTCCAAAAAGTAAGGTATGAAGGTTTTTATCTCTATTTTCTAATTTTTGGACTAATTCCTCTCTGTTATATAGGAAGAACTCTCCATAGTGTGCATTGTCTATCATATTTTGCACCATATATAATAGTGAAGAATTTTTATTCTCAATATAATTTGGCAAAAGTGCAAATATTTGTGTTTCCTCGACCTTTGAATAGAATTTCTCAAAACCTTTAGAAAAAGAGTCTATATATAATTGTGCTTTGGCAACTCTATGGCGAGATTGTGTCCCTGCAGTTGTGCCACTACTTAAAAATAATAATTCCTCGTTTGGCTTTTGTCCACAATATATATCGTGTGTTTTGTATAGTTCAATAGGCAAGAAAGGGATTTTTTCAATACTATTTACTTTTTTTGGGTCTATCCCAACCAAAGAAATATAATCTTTGTAGGGTTTGCAATTCTCAGCTTGAAACTGAAATAACTCCAAGGCTATCTCGTCAAACTGTGCTTTCGATTCAATCTCAAATATTTTTTTCTCAATTTCCATAGTGCGAAGATAACTATTTTTAAATAAATGCTATTCAAATTATATCCCAAAATGCACAAAAACCTTTAAATATGGGTTTTGCCAATATTATAAAATTTGTTTAAAGTATGATTGTTCCAAAAAATCTCAAAAAACCTCAAAAAAATCTTTCAATGTAACTGTTGGTAAATCAGCAAGTTGATAAATGACTGTAAAAATAATTCGAAAAAAGGTCGAAAAAAATTTGGAGTTAAAGAAAAAGTC
>CAZRHJ010000065.1:0-7464 GCA_964600025.1 uncultured Rikenellaceae bacterium
TTTCACGTAACTGTTTGTTTTTTGTGTGGGCCCAACTGGGCTTGAACCAGTGACCCCCTGATTATGAGTCAGGTGCTACTAACCAACTGAGCTATAGGCCCCAAATCTTTATTTGATTTGACTTTGCAAAAGTAAATAAATATTTGTAATTTTGCAAGAGATTTCTAAATAAAATTTAAACTGGTATGATAAATATAGATAAAGGGGTCAAAAACATTATATTTGACTTTGGGGGAGTAATTCTCGATATTGATATGAATAAGTCTGTTGAGGCTTTTGCTAAATTGGGTATTACAGGATTCAAAGCAGATGATATTCACCCAAATACACGTTCTTTTTTTGAAGAGTTAGAAATGGGTAAATTAACAACTCCACAGTTCTTTGAACACGTGCTTAGTGAATATGGCGGAAACACTCAAAAGGTTTCGCAAAGAGATTTATTTGAGGCTTGGTCGGCATTGCTTTTGCCTTTTGATTCCAAAAAAGTTGCAGTAATAGAGCGTTTGCATAATGACAAAAAATATAATCTATATTTGTTGAGCAATACTAATTACCCACATAGAGTACGTTTCTTAAATAACTTTACACGTCAGTTTGGATATGATATGGAAACTTTGTTTGAGAAGTGCTACTATTCGGACGAATTGGAGATGCGTAAACCAGATGCAAATATTTATAAATACGTATTGAAAGATGCCGGTTTGAAAGCCGAAGAAACACTATTTATAGACGATAATCAAATTAATCTTCCGAGTGCTGAGGAATGTGGTATTCATACCTACCACTTGAACTTAAAGCAAGGTAATAATTTGACTATGATGTTTTAGTTTGGAGCTATGAGAATATTAATTCAGAGAGTGAGCGAGGCTAAATGTGTGATTGATAACAATGTTTTTTCGCAGATTGGCAAAGGTTTGATGATACTTGTTGGAATAGAGGAGCAGGATAGTCAAGAGGATATAGAATGGCTTGTGGGCAAGGCAACAAAACTAAGAATATTTGATGATGAGCAAGGGGTTATGAACCTTTCGCTTATGGATATAAAAGCCCAAGTTATGATTGTTTCGCAGTTTACACTCGAAGCATCTACCAAAAAAGGCAACCGTCCATCTTATATCAAAGCTGCTAAACCAGATATTTCGGTGCCTTTGTACGAGGCTTTTATAGCACGTATGGAAAAAGAATTGGGGCATAGTGTTGCGACAGGTCAGTTTGGTGCAGATATGAAAATATCTTTGACAAATGATGGTCCTGTTACTATTTGGATAGATTCAAAAAACAAAGAATAAAATGGAAATAAAAGAGCTACAAGAGCGTGTAGATGAATGGATTAAGACCTATGGTGTTAGGTATTTTAATGAGCTTACCAATATGGCTATTTTGACAGAGGAGGTTGGTGAGTTGGCACGAGTTGTGGCACGTAAATACGGCGAACAGTCTTTCAAGGAGGGTGAAAAAGATAATATTTCCGAAGAATTAGCAGATATTTTATGGGTTTTAGTTTGTTTGGCAAACCAGACTGGAACAGACCTAAATAAAGCAATGGAAGCGAGTTTTGAGAAGAAAACCCAAAGGGATAAAACTCGTCATATAAACAATAAAAAAATCAATAACAATGAGCGATAACGATTGGAAAAGCAGACTAAATATGGTTTATTCTACAAATCCTGATTATGAGTTCCAAACCGACGATAATCAAGATAAACCAACTGTCGAAAAACATAAACAGTTGCTTAGGATTGCTCTTGACCGACGCCAAAGAAAGGGTAAACAAGTTACTATTGTTGCCGATTTTAAAGGGAGTGAAGATGATTTGAAAGAGCTTGGTCGTATGCTCAAAACCAAATGTGGAGTAGGCGGCAGTGTTAAAGACGGTGAGATAATTATTCAAGGGGATTTTAGACAAAAAATAAACGAAATATTACACGAAAATGGGTATATTAAAAGCAGAGTTATATAAAAAGCTAATATGTTTTGTGTTTGCTATTTTTGTGCTACAATTTTGTCCACTCAAAACTTTTGCTCAATATACTCCTTCGGAGATAGATCCACTTATGAAATGGTCGCAGATTAAGACCAAAAATCTTAGGGTAGTTTTTCCAAAACATATCTCAAAAACTGGCTATGCAATAGCATCTTATATCGACACTCTAAGTCCTTATATTACACGTGGTTTAGGAGATAAACTTTATGATTTCCCAATATTAGTCCATAGCACAAATATCCTTTCGAATGGAATGGTTACTTGGGCTCCCAAACGAATGGAATTATTTTCGATTCCTTCTCGCAACACGCACGCCACACAGTGGCTCAAACAACTTACTTCGCACGAGTATCGCCACGTAGCTCAAATGAGTACTTTGAACGTTGGTTTTACTAAATTTGCTTCATATATATTAGGGCAACAAGCTCCGGGGATAGTGTCTGCACTCTTACCTGGGTATTTTTTGGAGGGAGATGCTGTTTTGAACGAAACGCTTACTTCTACTTTTGGTCGTGGTCGTCAGCCTGAATTTAATATAGAATATCGTGCAATATTAGAGAATAACGAGATTTTGTTTCGCAAAAACAACCCAAATAAACTGAACTATAACAAAATGGTTCTTGGGTCGTTCAAAGACAATGTGCCAGATAATTACAAAACTGGATATTTGTTGGTGGGAGCGGCTAATCGTTATTATGGTGTGGATTTTTGGAAAAAGGCGGTCGAATACACAGGTCGTTACCCTTTTTTGTTTGTAACAGTGGCTATGACTTACAACAAACACGCCAAAACAACTCCTACAAAACATTCAATTCGCACTTTCAAGGAACTAAAAAAACATTGGGAAGAGCTTGATGATGTACAAAATTCTGCAACTGTACTTAATCCCAAGACCACTTCATATACCACTTATTCTCACCCACTTCCTTTGACAGAAAACTTAATCGTGGTTCTGAAAAAGGACTTAGATAGAGCAAGTAGATTTGTGGTAATTGACAAAAATACTTCAAAAGAGCAGCTTTTGTTTTATACGGGCTATGTTACTTCTCGACCAATCATAAAAGATAATATTGTTTATTGGACAGAATATTTGCCTTCAAAATTTTATGGTCAGCAGAATTTTTCGGTAGTTAAATCCGTTAAACTATCTGTAAATACAGAGGATAAAGTTTCTTACAAGAAATTTAATAAACATAAAGTAGATGAAATAGGTGCTTTTTATGTTACAGCGGTTGCAGACAAAGGTTTTGCAATGGTAGGATACGACAGAGAGAATATGCCAACGCTTATTTTTACGGATACCAACTTCAAACAAATTAAATCTTATGTTTTTGATTGGTTTGATGCTTCATTTAACGGTCTTACGTGGGATAATAAAACAAATAAACTTGTTGCAGTAATACTAAATAATGAGGGAATGTGGATAGGAGAGTTTAACGAAAAAACTCATAATTTTGATAAAATTACCCGTCCTTCCTATGTTACAATCAAGGATTTGACTGCCTCAGATGGATTGTTGTATTACACTTCTATTTCTACTGGAAAGGACGAAGTTCACGCTTTTGATTTGTCAAAAGGGGTAGAATATCAAATTACAAACTCAAAATTTGGTTCGTTTGCTCCTATGCCAAGTTCGCTATGGTCGCAAAAAACCGATAATTCTGCCGAAATACTTTTAACAAATTATTCTATAAAAGGATATTTTCCTGCAAAACAGAAAATTGATTTGAGTTCTGCTCAAAAACTTGCATATAGATACATTCCAATAGACTATTTGAGTGTTGTTGAGAATGATTCTATTTCACAATCTAATCTACAAAAATATCCCGTAATTAATCTTGATACGCTAAGTTTGGATAGTTCTGTGCTTGGTAAATACAAAGTAAAAAAATACAGAAAAGCAGCGAATTTATTTAATGTACATAGTTGGGCTCCAATGTATTTTGATATTGACAGAATTATAAACGAAAGGGAATTGGCGGTTGGAGCAGGGGTTAATATTCTTTCACAAAACTTGCATTCAACACTTATTTCAGGACTTTCGTTGGGTTATTCTCAAAAATCATTTGCACTGGGAGCATCTGCAAATTACACAGCACTGCCAGTACATTTTAGTGTAAAGCTGAATTATGGTGGAGGTTACCAAAATGTGGATATTAATGGTTTGAAAACAGATGTTGAGGGTAAAGACAAATATCTTTCGGTTGGGGGTAGTGTTTCTTTGCCAATGAATCTTAGTTCTGGTGTTAATAATCGTAGATTAACTCTAAAAGCAGATATGGAGTATGTAAATACTTTATTACTATCGGACGAAAGCGAAGAATCAGGTATTACAAAAATGAGTTTTAGTGCAATTTTTCAGAACTATAAATCCTATACTCAAAAACAATTAGCTCCACGCTGGGGCTATACTCTTCAAGCATATTCTAATATTAATCCATTGTTGAAAGATTTTGGGTCTATCTATGGAGCTTATGCAAAAGGCTATTTTCCGGGGATTTTGAAAAACCATAGTACTCAGTTGGCTGTTTTAGCACAATATCAAGACGAGGGAAAATTTAATTTTATGCAAAAAGGCTTATTTCCTTTGGGAGCTTTTGATGATTTTACTGCAAAAAGAATATACTCGTTGGAAGGAATTTATAAAGCTCCATTATTCTACCCAGATTGGGGATTGGGTGGCATAATTTATTTCAAAAGAGTATCTATGAGTGTGTTCGCTCAGTATTCTAACGCCGAACCTACTCGAAACTATGATTTTATAGTGCGAGATAGAAATTTCTATTCTTATGGTGGCGGTTTGAACACAGATATCAAAATATTTAGGGTAGGAGTTCCTATTAATGTTGGTTTTTTGTTGTACAAAACTAATACCGTAGATGGTTTGTGTGCAAACTTTGAATTTTCACTCCAATTATAATTTTGTTTTATAGCGGAAATTTAGTAAATTGCAACAGAAAAAAATAATTTATATTATGACTTTTGATTTATTTACTACACTTCCAATGTATATGGCTTTGTTTTGGGCAGTCATTTTTGTTAGTGAATTCAAAAAAAACAACTATGCAAAGAGGGTTTTTACCTTTTTTTTGGTTGCTACATCTATCATATATTTTTGCCACGCAATTTATTATAATAAATATTATGATTTATATAGTAAAATTGAGAGTCTATACATTTTTTCGCATTTAGCAGTCTATCCTCTCTACTATCTATATATCCGTGCATTGACCGAGCCTCGAAAACTCAAATTCAAAGATTTATGGATACTTTCTCCTGCGGTAATACTTAGTATTTTGACCTTTGTGTTATATTTGTTTATGGATAATTCCCAGAAGATTGATTTTGTAGAGAGTTCTTTTTACACAAAAGAAGTTCATAAATCCCTTACTTTGATAGATACTCTACAAGTTTATAGGGTTACTTTTGTTAAAATTGTTTTTTCTGTTCAGATTATTTTAGTGATAATTTATGGCTTGAAAAAACTGCATCGGTACGAGAAGAAAATAAGTAACTATTTTGCTAATGTTGAGAAAATAACTCTATCTCGCATAAACAAAGTTTTTGTTTTGTTTATTGTTATCTCATCAATATCTGCTTTGGTGAATATTTTAGGTAGGGAGTTTTATCTTAATAAACCTGAATTGTTGGCTATCCCTTCTATTGGATTTAGCGTTTTTATTTTTGCCTTGTGCTATATTAGTTTCAAACAAGATTATTCTGCCTTTGACTTAGAAAAAGAAATTGCGGGTAGTGATGAGATTGAGGTTTGTAGTTCGGATTGTAAAGATGAATACATACAGCATATTGACAAACTGTTTGGAGAAGAACTCAAAACAGTTATTGAACAAGAAAAAATATTTACTAAAACTGATTTAAGAATTTCTGATATTGCCCAAAAAGTAGGAAGTAACAGAAGTTACGTTTCCAACTATATCAACCAAGTTTATCACGTATCTTTCTCGGATTATATCAATAGTTACAGAGTAGAATACGCCCAAACACTTATCAAAGAAAAAGGTAGTAGCATCAAATTTAGTGAAATAAGTGAACTCTCAGGTTTCTCAAACGAAAGTTCCTTTTACAGAAACTTTAAGAAAATCACAGGGCAAACTCCTGCTCAATGGGTAAAATCAATAAGGTAGACAGTGTTTTTAAATTTCTTTTGGACATAGATAATTATTTATTCCTAATTTTATTCCCTAAAATAAAACCGAAAATACCCGTTAGAACTATACCTATCGAAGTTTGAATTAGATTTAGAAAGTCTACGAATGGTGATATGTTCGATAGATTTTCAGAACCAACACCAACCATATTTTTTACACTTAATATAACTGCTTCTGAATAATCATATATATTTGCGTTGTTGTTAAATAAATATGCAAATACAAATATTAGTAGGATATATGTCATAATCATTCTTTGCATACTCTCGCCATATCCAAACAGTAAATTAGAGCCAATATTTTGAATAATAAGTCGTATATGGTTTAATGATTTCCAAAAGCCTAATTTAAAACTAATAAGTTCTTTCCACATTCTTCCTAATTCCATCGTCCTGCCTTTTACATAAGCCCAATTAGCATCGGATAAAAAACCTTTACCTGCCCAAAAACCGTTTAGTGTTTTGTAAATTTCTTCTGCATCTGCATACCTTGCCTCAACAGACTTTTTTACTTCCCAGTCTGATATAGAATTTTGGTTGTTTGTCCTTACACCTGTACCAAAGATTTCCCAATCTTTCAAAAAATGTTCGTATTCATATTTATATTCTTGTATAATTTTTCCTTTATAAAGATTTTCTTTTCTAATACCAACACTTGTGTCAAAATTTGTATAGTTTATACTTGAATGCTTTATTATTGCCTTTCTAAAAAGTATAACCCCGCCAAAAAAGGCTCTGTAAAAATCACAATAGCTAATTGATGATTCTTCAAATGTCCCAGCATTTATTTCTGTATATCTGAAATCGCACCAATCAAGTTTGACTTTTCGGAAACGACAGTTCAATAGTGTGCAATGTTTGAAAGATGTTTGTGAAATATTGCTTTTACTTCCTTTTTCTTTGTCAAAATCAAAATTACAATCAATTAATGTTGCTTTTTGAAATGATACATTTTTTAGTTCAGCACTTTTGAATGTTATGTTTTTTAACTCTCTTTCGCTTTGTTCTTCTTCAGAGAAAATAACATTTGAGAGTGTACAACCATCAAATTTTAAATTGTTTAAATCTAATAAAGATATGTTTACATCTTTTATTTCTTTTGATTCTATAAGTTTTTCAAGTTCTGCTTTGTTTTCTATATTTCTCATATTAGTAAATTTTAAGGGGTGTTTCTTTTACAAAAATATGAAATATATATTTAATTTTATTGCTGTCCGGTAAAAATTTTAAAAATAATCGTAATAGATTAAACAACACTGTATTACAGTGTTTTAATTTGTAAGGGGCTTGGAAAAAATATTTTTAAAATTTT
>CAZRHJ010000066.1:0-7406 GCA_964600025.1 uncultured Rikenellaceae bacterium
ATCGGCGAAATAGACAAGATAGGCGAGTTTCGTTTTTAGCGGACAATACTATAAAAAAATAAATAAAATCCACCTTCATTGCACTTAAAGGACAATAAGAAAAACATTTAACAAACAAATTACATAATTAGTAAAATTTCAAGATAAAAATATTGGCACGTATATTGTTATCAATCAACAACATAACAAATATCGTTTAAAAATATTTTTATTTTTATGCTACTATGTATTGCATAGTATATTATTTATACATATATTTGCATTATCAAAATACCTATAACAATATAGGTAATAGATGAAATAATAGTACTATCTTTTATAAATTAATTAAACAACAACTAAACAAAATGAAAAAGACTTTAACAGTAAACATTTCTGGAATAGCTTTCTCGATAGATGAAGACGCCTATCAAATGCTATCGGCATATTTAGAAGACATTGAGTTTCGACTAAAAGCTCAACACGAGGATAGCGAAACAATGCGAGATATAGAAACTCGTATTATGGAGATTTTCAGAGAAAGAGGAGCAAGTGAATATCAAGTGGTAGATATTGAACTTGTGAAACACGTAATCTCAGCCATTGGTAATCCTTCGGTTTTTGGCGATAGGAATGATGGAACAAGCCAAGCACCACGAACAGAATACAAATTTATTGCAAAACGTTTACTTCGTAATCCAACAGACAAGATGATTGGCGGAGTGTGTAGTGGACTTGCATCATATTACGGCTTAGAAGTTTCATTACTTCGTATTGCATTGTTTATCACAATGTTTTTCTGGGGCATATCACTTTGGATTTATATTATCCTATGGATAGTTATTCCAATAGCACAAACACAGGAAGAAATTGATATGTTGAATCGTTCAAAAAATAGGAGATAGATATGGAAAATATTGATATTGCAAACATAAAGGCTCAAATGCGAAAAGGTATGCTCGAATACTGCATTTTGGCAATACTATCAAGAGGGGACTCGTATGCTTCTTCTATATTAACTCAACTCAAAGAAGCTCAAATGATTGTAGTTGAAGGTACACTTTATCCTCTTTTGACTCGTCAGAAAAATCAAGGACTGCTGAGTTATCGTTGGGAAGAATCACCGCAAGGACCTCCTCGCAAATACTACACTATCACCGAGAAAGGGCTTCAATATTTGGAGCAATTCGATTTTGCGTGGGAAGAATTATCCCAACAAATACGAAGCATTAGACAAGGAGCAACAAATGTTTAACATCTAAAAATGAATATTATGAATAAAGTTATAAAAATTTCCATTTCTGGATTCTCTTATACAATAGACATAGATGCTCATACATTGTTGAACAACTATATCTCCTCGCTAAAAAACAAATACGGTGATAATTCAGAAAACGAATTGGTGCAAGACATAGAAAGTCGCATAGCCGAAATTCTTAATGAAAAACTACCTAACAAAGATTGCGTTGTAAACATTGAGATGATAAGAAATATTATCTCGCAAATTGGTACTGTGTCTTCTATCGAAAGGGATTCTTTGGACACTCAAAGCGGAGTTAGATTTAATTTCGAGAACGAAATTCCAAAAAAACCTATCGGCGATGAGATTTACAACAAAATAAAATATGGAGGAAATTCTATTCTACGTGCCATTGTTTATATTTTAATTGCAATTTTGGTTGTAAAAATGACACTATTTATAGGAGTACTTACAGGTCTGACTGTAATAATTTCTCCATTCTGGGCTGAAATGACTGGTTCAAGTTTTATTTTCCCTGCTCTGCTTTTTGCATCATTCATAATAGGGGCATTGTTCCTAATTGCATTAATATATAGAATTATTGATAATGGACGACACATTTTGAGCAAATGGGCAACAATCATCTCACTATTTATAGTGGCAACAATTATGGGCGTTACTTCCACAACATCATTAGTTGGCCTTTCATTCAAAAATAGAGAATATGCAAAAATTCAAACTACGGAACACATTTCAGATATTGACGACTCGCTAAAAATTGAATTTAGAACAAATGATTATAAACACAATTTTGATTATTTTATATTTGACGAAGACTATACGGATTGGAATAATATAATATATTATAGTAGTGACAATGATTTTGAACAAATATTGTCATTGAAAAACAACAAATACTACTACCAAAAAGTAGATGTAGATGTTCATTACAAAAATGATATAGAAGATATTATTGTAAAGGTTAAGAAAAAAAGCCACGGAGGAACACTTAACGAAGCATCAAAACGTGCAAAAGATATCAACTTCAACTACGAGATAAATGGCAATATAATTAAACTTGATAAGTTTGTGAAAATAGACATTAAAGATGCTTTGTTTACACCAAATGTCGATGTAGATATTTATGTGCCCAAAAACAAAGTAAACGTTATTAAGAAATACATTAAGGATTAAATATAGGATTGTCCGCTAAAAACAAAACTACTGCCAGAAACGACGCTCTGGCAGTAGTTTTACTTTTATTGCTGTCCAGTAAAAATCTTAAAAATCATTGTAATGGATTAAGCGATAATATATTACAGTGTTTTAATTTGTAAGGGGCTTTGAAAAATGATTTTTAAAATTTTTATCTTTCCGAAATCTTACAAGCTCCCAATAAACTCGGATCTCTTAGGCTATTTTGCTGATGGTCATAACGTAGCGTACTGACGTACGTGAGTTATGAGCATCGGCGAAATAGACAAGATAGGCGAGTTTCATTTTTAGCGGACAGGACTATTTTATTTTAGGGAACAGAAATTACATATTCATACCACCGCAAACGTGGATAACTTGACCTGTAACATAAGAAGAAAGGTCTGAGGCAAGATATAATGCAGTTTTTGCAATATCCTCAGGAGTACCACCTCTACGCAATGGAATTTTGCTTGCCCACTCGTTACGCACTTCTTCTGGCAACTGACCTGTCATATCTGTAATGATAAAACCCGGTGCAATAGCATTTGAACGAATATTTCTTGAACCAAGTTCTTGTGCAACAGATTTAGTAAAACCAATAATACCTGCCTTAGATGCAGAATAGTTTGATTGACCTGCGTTACCCGAAACACCGACAACACTACTCATATTAATAATAGAACCTGAGCGTTGTTTAAGCATATATTTTTGAGCTGCTTTTGTAAGGTTAAAAACAGATTTTAGATTAACTTTCATAATCAAATCCCATTGCTCCTCAGTCATTCTCATAAGCAATGAGTCACGAGTGATACCAGCATTATTAACCAAAATATCAATACGTCCAAATTCTTTTACGATTTGGTCGATAAGTTGTGCAGACGCCTCAAAATCACTTGCATCAGATACAAAGCCTTTTGCGTTTACACCACAAGCTTTAAGTTCATTTTCTGTATTTTTGAAAGCTTCATTTTCTACCATATCAGTAAAAATAACAGTAGCACCAGCCTGAGCATAGCACATAGCTATCGCTTTACCAATACCTCTTGCAGCACCAGTAATAAGTGCAACTTTTCCGTCTAATAGTTTCATATTATTCTTTGTTTAATTATTTAGATACAAAATAGTGCTGTGATTTCAACAAGTTACGTAATTGAAGAATCATAGTCTTAGTTTCGCTCAATATATCAAGATACAACATACTGCTACGAGTAGAAGTGTTACCACTCTTGATACGTTGAATTTGTTTTTCTGTAATATTTGCAATATCGCCAAATAATTTCTCACGCAAAGTCATTGTCATTGTCAAATTTGAATAATCACCAGTATCCAAGATTTCTACAATCAGAGAGTTAATCTCACTTACTTTTGCATTTACATATTTAAGGTCATCAACCTGCTCTTTTGTAAGACCAGTGTGATTATTGTCGATATGCAAGAAACTTGGGCGTGTGATATGCAAAAGGGCTTTTGTAAGCTCGTTTACGTAGTCCACAATCTGAACATAATAGTGTCCAGTTTTGATATAACTATCGTCAAGTGATAACAATACGGAATTGACTTCATATTTTTGTTCGTGAGCCATATTATACATCTCTTCACTCTCCCTAACTGCTTGTTTAAGGAGTTTTCTGTCCTCTGTATAGAGTGCCGTAAGAGTTTGATTATATACTCTATCTACTTTCTCAACTATATCGCTTAGTTGTTGCGTACATTTTTGAACTACGTCCATATCTGCATCAACATTTTTAACTTGTTGTTTTTTAGCTTTATTTCTGTGTGCAATATCGTTTTTGTACATCATATATGCGGCAGAAAGCGACAAAAGAATAATTGCAACTGTGCCGCCAAACATTAGTATAACTGCCACAACAAATGCAATAGTAAATGCAATAAGTGCAGTCAAGAACCAACCAGAAATAACTGTCATTACACCTGTAATACGATAAACAGCACTCTCACGTCCCCAAGCTCTATCGGCCAAAGACGAACCCATTGCAACCATAAACGTTACATAAGTTGTTGAAAGTGGAAGTTTGAAAGATGTAGCAAGTGCAATCAAAAGAGCAGCAGTAGTAAGGTTTACTGTTGCACGCAACAAGTCAAAAGATGCACCTTCTTCTGGTAATTCTTCGACAGATTCAGGTTCAACAAATCTATCTTCAATAAATCTCTGAACTTTTTCGGGCATTATGTTGGTGATAGTTCTGTTAAGTTGAACAGTAACACGCACAAGTGAACGAGAAATAGGAGATGAACCAAAACGCTCAATACCAACATCTTTTTTTGCAAGATTAAGCTCAGTTTCTGTAACCGCCTCAGATTTTTTGGAAAGCCAAAGTGTAGCAACCATTATCAAACCAGCAATACCAAGCATCCACGCCTGTGCACTAACTGGCTTAGACAAATCCCCCATAAGCATAGAGGCATCACCTGTTGCACTAACAATATTATAAGAGTCCAAACTGGCAATAAATATACCTATAAAGTTCACAAGGTCATTACCTGCAAACGCCAAAGCCAAAGCAAATGTACCTGCCAGAACAGTAATTCTAAGGATTTTCATTTTGAATGCGTGTTGAAGGATATACATAATAATTACCCACGCCACAAACAAAATCAAAGATATGATAACACCGTGTTCGTTCATATATGCACTAACATTAGCAGGAAGTACTGTTGAGCCTTTAAGACCTTTGATAAGTGCAAAATTTGTAATAGCAGTCAAAGCTATACCACACCATATCGAACCAAACCTACGGAATTTCTTTTTCCAAGTAAAAGTAAAAATAAATCGTGTAACATACATCACAAAAGTACCACATACAAATGCAATAACAACCGACAACAAAATACCAGATATAATTGCAAGTGCGTTACCAGAATTGATGTAGTTAGCAAGGTGAATACTAACGCCTTCTTCTGTCCATATTTTCATACAAGCAGTACCAACTGCCGAACCCAAAAGTCCGAAGACCAAAGAAACAGTCGTAGATGTTGGCAAACCAAAAGTGTTAAATAAGTCCAACAATATAACATTAGCAAACATTACTGCCATAAACAGCATCATAATGTCCGAGAAAGTAAACATTGCAGGATAAAAAACACCACTTCGAGCCACTTCCATCATACCACTTGCAGTAGTAGCACCAATTAAAATACCAATTGAGGCAACTGCCATAATAACTTTTCTTGGGGCAGCTTTTGAGCCAATAGCGGAGTTAAGAAAATTAACAGCGTCATTAGAAACGCCTACTACAAGTCCAGATACAGATAGGACTCCAAGGACAACTAAGGAAATTAGATAGATAGATTCCATTTAATATTATTTTTCAAAATTTGGTTCAAAGGTAAGAATAAATATTGGTTTTAACAATAAATTTTTACCTAACATATATACAAATGCTTAATATTTCAGACAAACAAATTCTTTCTACATAGCTTTCAGAGCCTGTTTTATAAGTTCTTCGACCGTAGCAGTTGGATTTTTAGAAAGTATTGCTCTAATACATTTTTGCGAAACATCTCGCTTGAAACCGAGCAAGGTAAGTGCAGTTATAGCCTCCGATGCAATTTCTGAACCAGCAACAGAAACCGCCCCACTCAAAGAGTCTGATATTTCTACATTTACGATTTTATCTCTCAATTCAACAATAACTTTTTCGGCAGTTTTCTGCCCCAAGCCCTTAACTTTTTTGAGCATTACAGAATTACTGCTTGCAATTATCTGTTGAAGTTCCGAAGCATTGAAGGTTGATAAGATTGTACGAGCTGTATTCCCACCAACACCCGAAACACTCACCAACAAACGAAAAACCTCACGCTCCTCTTTTGTTGCAAACCCATACAATACAGGCAAATCATCACGCATATAATATTGCTCAACAAACACTTGTAAGGTGTCATTCTTAGCAAATTCTTCGTAACTTCTAAGTGAAATAGCAATATTATAACCAATTCCAGCAACTTCCAAAATCAAATTCGAAGGGTTCAATTCTACTTTACTACCTCTAAAATAATCATACATAAGCAAATATTTTATACAAATATAAATATAATTTATTACATTTGTACGCAAAGAAAGATATAAATATATTTCGCATAATAATAACAAAATAAATAAACGTATGATTAAGACACTAATTAGCGTTGTTATGCTTGTGGTTGTAGCATCATTTACATCTTGCAACCAACAAGGCACACAACCAGCTCAGACAGCTACACAAACTACAAAAAGTTCAGTTGTGTATGTAAACATTGACTCTTTGGTTAATAACTACACAATGTACAAAGACCTTAATGCTGAATTTATCCAAAAAGCTCAAAAAGTTCAAACAGATTTGGAGAAAAAAGGTAATGCATTCCAAGCAAAACTTCAAACTTTTGAGAAACAAGTAAAAAACAGCCTTATCACTCGTACAGAGGCTATGACAAAAGAGCAAAATTTGCAAAAAGAGCAACAAGAACTTTTGCAATACAGAGATCAAATTCTTCAAAAAATTGCAGAAGATGAGCAAGTTCTTAGAAACAAAATTATTTTTAGTATCAAAGAATTTATCAAAAAATACAACGAAACTAAAAAATACGATTTAATCATCACTACAAGCGAAGCATCTGGCACAGTAGTAGCATCTAACCCATCATTAGATATCACAAACGACATTATCTTGGGCATCAACGCTGAATATATCCCAGAGAAAAAATAATAAATATTTTTACAGTATAAAAGCTACTCTAAGTACAGAGTAGCTTTTTTTGGATTTATACATAGGCAATTTACATATTATTGCTATCGGGTAAAAATTTTAAAAATCATTGTAATAAATTAAGCGATAAAATATTACAGTATTTTAATTTGTGAAGGGCTTGAAAAAATGATTTTTAAAATTTTTATCTTTCCGAAATCATACAAGCTCACAATAAACTCGGATCTCTTAGACTATTTTGCTGATGGTCATAACGTAGCGTACTGGCGTACGTGAGTTATGAGCAT
>CAZRHJ010000067.1:0-7307 GCA_964600025.1 uncultured Rikenellaceae bacterium
ACCATTTCTTTTAACACCATCTACAATAACTTCTTTCGGTAATATGTCTATTCGACCTTCTCCCCACGAGTTTTTCCCACCGGGAAATAATCCTCTACCTACAACTCCATAAGCCCTATTTACGAGTGACGTTTCTGCAATTCTATTTATTTTTTGTTTTTACTAATAGAGAATCAACATAATTATCATATTTTGATTCATCGCACTTTGGTTTTGATCATACAGAATCATGATCTTTTTTTCTTTTGACTTTAAAGGTAGTGTTTTTTCCCTTTCTTCTTATCTTTTTCGTCATTTTCTTTATTATTATCTGAACGATGACCTGTTCTAAATTCTCCACCCCCAAAAGGGTAAACATAGCTTGACATACTTATATATTTTAAGTTAATAACAGCAAATGTAAATATCATTTTAGTACTGTCCGCTAAAAACGAAACTATAAAAGAAAATAATTTTCCAGATTATGCATTCAATATTAACAAATATCAAAAATAATTTTTGTCAAATTTTAATTCTTTTGTTGATATTCAAAAACATCAATGATAATTTGTTTGACAAATTACGTATTTGCTTATAAATTATTTATTACTTAAACCAAAAGTTAAATTTAAGTTGATTTTGTGATTTTAAAACACTACCTTTGTGCAATTCTTAAACATAGGATAATAATTTTTAAACAATAATCAACAATGAAAAAATCACTTTTTGCTCGAATACTCGACAAAATTGAGTATTTTGGTAATGCACTGCCACACCCAGCAACATTATTTGCTATTATGGCAGGTTGCGTTTTAGTCCTTTCTGCTATTGCTGACTATTTTGGTTTGAGTGCGATTCACCCAGTTACCAAAGACACTATTGCAGTTAATAACCTGTTAAGTGCCGACGGTTTCAGATGGGTATATACAAACATTGAACACAATTTTGTAGCATTCCCTCCTCTTGGATTAGTATTGGTAATTATGATTGGTATTGGAGTTGCAGAAGGTTCTGGACTCTTTACTGTAATGGTACGTCAGTTGGTGCTTTCAGCTCCACGTCGTTTGATTACTCCTGCGGTTATTACTGCTGGTATTCTTTCTCACCTTGCATCAGAGGTCGGATATGTTGTTCTTATTCCTCTTGGAGCTATGATTTTCCAAGCTATTGGACGTAACCCTATGGCGGGTTTTGCTGCTGCTTTTGCAGGTGTTAGTGCAGGTTTTGGTTCAAACTTCTTGATTGGTTCAGTAGATCCAATTTTGGCAGGTTTGAGTACATCTGCTGCTCATATTATTGACGAATCTATCAACGTAAACCCAATGGTAAACTACTATTTTATGGTTGTTTCGGCAATTATGGTTGTAATAGTAGGTACATTTGTAGTAGAAAGAATCATTGAGCCTCGTTTGGGAGAATACAAAGGAGAAGTTAAAGCTCTTGAAATTGAACAACTTACTCCAATGGAGAAAAAAGGTATGCGTTGGGCTGGTATCGGAACTCTTGCACTACTTGCTTTTTTTGCTTGGACAATTATTCCAGAAGATGGACTTTTGCGTAACCCAGAAACTGGCGAAGTACTAAAATCTCCATTTTTCTCTGGTATTGTAGTTTGTTTACTGCTTGTTTTCTTTGTTCCCGGACTTATCTATGGCAAAGTTACTGGTTCTTTCAAAACAGACAAACAAGTTATGAATGCTATTGGTAAATCTATGAGCCATATGGGTAGTTATATCGTTTTAGTATTCTTTGCTGCTCAGTTCGTATATTTCTTCAAAGAAAGTAATCTTGGACTTATCATTGCTATCAAAGGTGCAGACTGGTTGAGCCACGTTGGATTTACTGGTTATCCTATGATTGCAGCATTTGTAATTTTGGTTGCATTTATCAATATGTTTATGGGAAGTGCTTCGGCTAAATGGGCTATCTTAGCTCCTGTATTTATTCCTATGTTGATGCTTCTTGGTTACCACCCGGGTACTGCTCAGGCAGCTTTCCGTATTGGCGACTCTGTTACAAATGTTATTACGCCTATGATGAGTTACTTTGCATTGCTTGTAACTTATGCACAAGGCTATGATAGTAAATATGGTGTCGGAACAATTATCTCTTTGATGATTCCATTTACTATCGTATTTACTATTGTTTGGTTAATCATATTTGGCATCTGGTTCTATACTGGTGCTCCGATGGGACTTGACGGACCTATTATGTTACCATAAGTTCTGTCCGCTAAAAACGAAATAGGAGCTTGTTCAATTTCGGAAAAATAAAAATTTTATAAACGCTGTACTTTTTAGTACAGCGTTTTTTTATATCTTTGAGAAAATATTTGAGAGTATGAAAATAAAAATAAACAAAGATACTTGTATTGGCTGTGGTAAATGTGTGAAAGTTTGCCCTTCTATGTTATTCGAGAAAAAGGATAATAAAGCAAAATTAGTTTCGACAGATAATTGCATTGTATGCGGTCATTGTGTAGCTATTTGCCCAACAGATTCGATTATGCACAGTGATTTTCCTGCTCATAAGATTCACAAAATTGATAGAGAAAAAATGGCTACTGCATCTCAACTGATGGAGCTTATAAAGGCACGAAGAAGCAACCGACTTTTCTCAAAAGAATCAATCCCAGAGGAATATATAGAACAAATTTTAGAAGCAGCTCACAGAGCTCCCACAGCAAGTAATCTGCAATTAGTTAGATTTACTGTAATTACAGATCCAGAGAAAATAAAATATATATCGGACTATACTATTAGTGTTTTTGCGAAAATTGCAAATCTGCTTAGCAAACCCATTATCAAGCAATTAACAAAAAAGATTGCTCCGCATATTTACAGATATGTGCCAGTGTTTAAACGCATAGAGAAAGAAATGCACAAAGGAAATGATTTAGTTTTGCGAGGAGCAACTTGCGTTATACTTATTCATACTTCAAAACACTGCAAATTTGGTTGTCAGGATTCAAATCTTGCCTACCAAAATGCTTCTCTAATGGCAGAAAGTTTGTCTGTTGCCCATTTCTATATGGGATTTGTATGCAGTGCCTTAAAACAGAAGAATCCTAAATCTTTTTATAAAAAATTAGGAATAAAAGGAGAAATACACGCAGCAATGGCACTTGCAATGCCACTAAGTAGATTTGAAAAATATATTGACAAATAGAACTGCCTACTAAAACACAAAACTCGCCTATCTTAGACTATTTTGCATATATAACGTAGCGTACTTGCGTACGTGAGTTATGAGCATCGGTGAAATAGACATGATAGGCGAGTTTCGTGTTTAGAAGACAACAGTAT
This sequence comes from uncultured Rikenellaceae bacterium, assembly GCA_964600025.1. Classification (GTDB taxonomy): domain Bacteria; phylum Bacteroidota; class Bacteroidia; order Bacteroidales; family Rikenellaceae; genus JADFUS01. Next base: position 3,285 of record CAZRHJ010000067.1, read on the forward strand.
TACTGAATAGTATCGTCAGGTAAAATTTTAAAAATCATTATAATGTATTAAGAAATAATATATTACAGCGTTTTAATTTTTAAGGGGCTTTGAAAATGATTTTTAAAATTTTTATCTTTCCGAAATCTTACAAGTTCCCAATAAACTCGGATCTCTTAGGCTATTTTGCTGATGGTCATAACGTAGCGTACTGGCGTACGTGAGTTATGAGCATCGGTGAAATAGACAAGATAGGCGAGTTTCGTGTTTAGAAGACAACAGTATTACTGAATAGTTATTTTTTTGTATCCATAAACAGCTCTCGCACCAAGCTCCTCTTCAATTCTTAGAAGTTGATTGTATTTTGCCATACGGTCGCTCCTACTCAAAGACCCTGTTTTAATTTGTCCACTATTTGTTGCAACTGCAATATCTGCTATGGTTGCGTCCTCAGTTTCGCCAGAACGGTGAGAAGTAACTGTTGTGTAACCGTGGCGATGAGCCATTTCGATAGTGTCTAATGTTTCGCTAAGCGTACCAATTTGATTCACTTTAATCAAAATCGAATTTGCACAATTCATTTCTATACCTTTCGACAAAAACTTTACGTTTGTAACAAACAAATCATCTCCGACTAACTGACATTTATTGCCAATTCGAGAATTTAGTTTCTGCCAACCTTCCCAGTCGTTTTCGCTCATTGCGTCCTCAATAGAATCGATAGGATAGGTTGCTATTAATTCTTCCAAAAACTCAATTTGTTCGTCAGAACTACGAACAACTGCATTCTTCCCCTCAAATATAGTGTAGTCATACTTTCCATTTTTGTAAAACTCAGATGCTGCACAGTCCATAGCAATAGTAATATCTTTTGCAGGAACATATCCAGCCTCTTTGATGGCACTAATAATTGAGTCCAAAGCATCTTTTGTGCCATTCAGTGATGGAGCAAATCCTCCTTCATCACCAACTGCTGTACTAAGTCCACGTTTATGAAGAACGTTTTTCAGAGAATGAAACACCTCTGCTCCCATTCTCAGAGCCTCACGGAAAGAAGATGCACCTATTGGGCGAATCATAAATTCCTGAAACGCAATAGGAGCGTCACTATGTGAGCCGCCATTGATAATATTCATCATTGGCACAGGAAGAACATAAGTGTTTACGCCACCAATATACCTGTATAATGGAATTTGCAAGTACGCTGCTGCTGCCTTTGCAACCGCAAGCGATACTCCAAGAATAGCATTTGCACCTAAATTTGATTTTGTACTTGTTCCATCAAGCTCCAACATTTTCTGGTCGATTCGGCGTTGCTCTAATACATTATATCCTTTTAGCACTTCACCAATAATTGTATTTACGTTTTCAACGGCTTTTAAGACCCCTTTGCCTCCGTAACGATTTTTATCCTTATCTCGAAGTTCAAGAGCCTCATTTTCACCAGTAGATGCCCCAGACGGGACAGATGCTCTTCCAACAACACCAGACTCTAATCTTACATCAACTTCAATAGTAGGATTTCCCCGTGAGTCTAAAATCTCACGGGCAAAAATTCTGTCAATTTTCATAATAATTCTTTAAAATTCAGTTTTTAAATTGTTAATCCATTGCTCCAATCTATCATTCGTCAAGTTACTTTCGTTTACTTCATCAAGTGCAAGACCAATAAATTCACCATCTACTACGGATTCGGAGAAACTGTGAGAATAGCCATCTGTCGAAACTTTACCAATAAATGTACAAGAAGAACCCTGTAAATCATCATAAATTTTACGCATTGCGTCGCAAAAAGAATCTGGATAAGACTCAGAATCTCCACAACCAAATAATGCTATTTTTTTCCCTGCCAAATTAGCAGATTTAAGTACACTTAAACCGTCATACCAGTCGTCCTGCAAGTCGCCTAAACCCCAAGTAGAAGAGCCTAACACCAAAACGTCATAAGACTCTGCCTTTTCTTTTGATAAGTTTGCAGCATTAATTACATTATCAATTTCTATGCCAAGTTTTTCTGCAATTTTACCTGCAAGTTCCTCACAAGTTCCTGTTGATGAACCAAAAACGATTCCAATATTTTTCATAATTATATGTTTTAAAAATTAATATTACAAAAATATTGATAAAATAAACACAGAAAAATCCCTACACATAGCTAAATTTAACTAAAACACCTACCTATAAATAGCTAAAAAGGCCATTTTTAAGTTTTTTTTATCAATTTTTGAAAAAAAATGTGAATTATTTTGGATTATAAAAAAAAATATCTATCTTTGTAGCACAAAAGCAGAATGGTGTGGTAGTTCAGCTGGTTAGAATACCTGCCTGTCACGCAGGGGGTCGCGAGTTCGAGTCTCGTCCATACCGCAAAAAAGCCTTGATAATCTTAGATTATCGAGGCTTTTTGTTTATCAGCATATTGTATTTGTGTTGCAAATTCCAAAATCATACCCAGCTGAGGACACTTTCCAAAAGTGTGTTTTTTGGGATTTTTTTCGGTTCTCTGTGGAATTTCTTAGCTCTCGCAGTGGCTCTCACTACTTTCGATTATATTCTTTTAAAAAAGCTACGAACTCCTTGCTTAAAGAAGTGCCGTAGTGTGATAGTTCATAAGTTTTACTTACCACCTTATTTGTCGTCATATTTAGCCATTTATGGCGTCGTATATGAAGGTAAACAATTCTACTTCGCATCGGATAATCTTGTATCGTTGTTACAGGTGTAAAACCCTTTGAGATAAATTTACATTCTCCATCTTTCGGTGGAATATTTTTCTCGTCCAAGTATATATTTACTACTTCTCCATTGATACTGTATGACACTGCATCAAAATTATCCAAAACAAATTCGGGTAATACTAATCTTATAAAATCTTCTTTTTCCATTCAACAAAGATAGGATATTTTTTCTTGCTCCACCTATTTTCTGGATTGATCAGATATTTCGGATTTGCATTTCCTGGTCTTTGTGGAAGTTCTTAGCACTCGCGGTGGCTCAGCACGCCTCTCTCGGTGCGTGCAAGGCTATAATTTATACCTTTTTCAAAAAAAGGTAACTTCGCATACGAGTTGCTTCGCTCTCGTTTGCTCGCTCCAAAAACAGCGAAAAATGGGAATACATTTTTTCGTGGTGGGGTCTCGACCCTTTTCCCTTTTCTTATCTCGGATATTTTATGATGATTGGATTTGGCTGTGATATTTCGGATTTGTATTTCCTATTCTTTGTGGAAGTTCTTAGCACTCGCGGTCGCTCGGCACGCCTTTTCTGGTGCGTGCAAAGCTATAATTTATACCTTTTTCAGAAAAAGGTAACTTCGCATACAAATTGGCTTCGCCGCTTGTATGCTCGCTCCAAAAACAACGAAAAAATGGGAATACATTTTTTCGTGGTGAGGTCTCGACCCTTTTCCCTTATCTTATCGGGGATATTTAATGTAGATTGTATCTGGCTGTGATATTTCGGATTTTTCAAATATTGGATATTTGACATTTGTCGGCAGAACAAAAAAAAGGACAACCTTGCGATTGTCCTTTCAAGTGGCGGCTACCTACTCTCCCACAACTAAATGCAGTACCATCGGCACGAGTGAGCTTAATCTTCTCTGTTCCTAAATATGAATATGGCGGGAAGAGGTGGGGGTCTAAGACCCTTTTTCCTTATCTTTTCTCGGATATTTAATGAAAATTGGATTTGGCTGTGATATTTCGGATTTCTATTTTCTATTCTTTGTGGAAGTTCTTAGCACTCGCGGTGGCTCGGCACGCCTCTCTCAGTGCGTGCAAGGCTATAATTTATACCTTTTTCAAAAAAAGGTAACTTCACAAACGAGTTGCTTCGCTCTCGTTTGCTCGCTCCAAAAACAGCGAAAAAATGAGAATACATTTTTTCGTGTGGATACTTGGAAGATTGCGGAAGTTCGTAAGAGGCGATTTTGCAAATGTTTTATATTTAACATTTCTGCAGAAAATAAAAAAAAGAGTCAAGAAATTAATCTTGACCCTTTCAAGTGGCGGCTACCTACTCTCCCACAACTAAATGCAGTAC
>CAZRHJ010000068.1:0-6325 GCA_964600025.1 uncultured Rikenellaceae bacterium
GAGTTATGAGCATCGGTGAAATAGACAAGATAGGCGAGTTTCGTTTTTAGCGGACTTTACTAATAAAAAAAGCAAACTCTAAGGTTTGCTTTTTTATTAAAGAATTGAGATTGAGCTTATTTTGCAATATTAACTCTTTTCTCTTTAATTCTTGCTTTTTTACCACGAAGATCACGGTAGTAGAAGATACGAGCTCTACGAACAATACCAACTTTGTTAAGTTCGATTGTTTGGATAGTAGGGCAGTATAGAGGGAAGATTCTCTCAACACCAATACCCTCAGCCATTTTACGAATTGTAAAAGTTTGAGTAGCACCAGCACCTCTCTTTTGGATAACTACACCTCTAAAATGTTGAAGACGCTCTTTTGAGCCTTCTTTGATTTTGATAGTTACAGTGATAGTATCACCACTTTTGAAATCTGGGTAAGATTTTGCTTCGGCAGTGTTGTAAGCCTCAGCAGCAAGTTTAATTAAATTTTCCACTTTATTAAAACGTTTTAAATTATAATACGGAATGTATCGATTAATTGTTTCGAAAGAGATTCCTGTATTTCAGGGAGCAAAGGTATAAAAATATCTTTTTATTTCAAAATCTTTATGCTTATTTTTTGTCGGTGGCTTAGTTATTAACGTTTCCCATTTCTTTGGAATACTCATACCATAATTCTTTTACAGAGTATTCTTTGCCAAGAGAATATTTTATAGCTCCGTCAAACGACCACGGAATAACGTGTTTTGTACTTTCGTTTATTTTTTTGATAAATTCTTTGTCATAATTGTCGCTTAGCCATACAAAGAAAAACGCTGTATATTTGTATCCGTCAGTATAGTGTCCACCATTTGGACGCATATTTGAGTTCATATAACCTGTTTTTATTCTCACAGCATCTGCGACTCCTTCGATAAATGCACGAAATGTTTTATTGTTTCCGTAGTTCCCAATGCCTTTGGGTTCTAACTGATAAACGTGAGTAAGTTCGTGAATAAGTATTCCTTTGCTTTCGTAACAAACCCTTGCTGTATCGCATTTTTCTACCCACTGAGTACTATAATATATACTTACTTCTGGTGATTTTCCGCTTTTTGCCGAAATTCCTTTGTAGTCTTTGAGAGTGAAATTTATTTTTTTGATGTAAGGAATAGAATCTTTTTTTGAGAAATATAAATTTTTCAAAACCTCATAGCTTAATTCTGTTATAGTTTTTTCTGGGTCAGGAAAACAATTCATAAACCTTTCTGAGCCTAAACTATTTTCAGATAGGTTTTTGAAAATAACTCTACCAGAGTTATAGTCTGTCCAATTTTCGTTTTGTGTACACGAAACAGTAATAAGTGCGGTAATAATTATGCTAAATATCTTGTGTAAATTCATTATATAATATATAAGTTTGGGTTAGTTTTACAAATATAACAAAAAAAGCACCTAAAACCTTAGGTGCTTTTGAGATTATAGACGAAAGCTATAAAGATATAGACGAGATTAATATATAGTGAACAATTCTCTGTATTTAGGAAGTGTCCAAAGACTGTCATCAATCACTAATTCTAATTCGTCAATATGGTTTCTTATTTCTTGTATATATGGCTTAACATCTTTGTGGTAGCCTTCTGCTCTTTGCCCTATCGAATTTACATTGTTCCATTTCTTGCGAGCTTCTACCATTTCATATACTGCCTTTTGAATTTCCTTGACGTGAAGAGCTATTTCTTTTATAGTGTTTGCTTCCTGTCCACCAATTTCTTTATATTCATTTGGGAATATTTCCATTATTCCTTTAATGTTTTTAATAAGTACGTTTTGGTAGTGAATTGCAGTTGGGATAATATGATTTATTGCCATATCTCCCAAAACACGAGCCTCAATCTGTAAGTTTTTTATATAAGTTTCGTTTTTGACTTTTATACGAGCTTCTAATTCTATTTTGTTGAATATTCCGAGTTCTTCAAAAAGTTTTACGTTCTTATCAGTGATGTATTCTTTGAATGCCTCAGGAACGTTGTTTATACTTTTTAGTTTTCTTACTTGTGTTGCCTCCTCGACCCACTCTTTGCTGTATCCGTTGCCCTCAAACAATACATTTCTTGATTCTGTAATGTATTTTCGAAGCATTTTTAGAATTGCCTCATCTTTTTTTGTTCCTTTTTCAATCAGATTATCTACTTCTCTTTTGAAATCTTGAAGTTGTTTGGTAACAGCAGTGTTTATTATGATTAGTGGTGCTGCACAATTACAAGTAGAACCAGCAGCTCTGAACTCAAATCTATTTCCAGTAAATGCAAATGGGCTTGTGCGGTTACGGTCTGTATTGTCGAGCATAATTTCTGGAATTTTGCCAATATCCAATTTTAGATCTGTTTTTTCGTCAGGCGTAAGTTTCTTTTTCTCGCTTACACGCTCTTCGATAGAGTCCAATATCTCTGAAAGTGTTGAGCCGATAAATACTGACATAATTGCTGGTGGAGCTTCGGTTGCACCCAAACGATGCGAGTTAGATTCCGACGCAACAGATGCCATCATAAGCGAACCATATTCGTGAGCAGCTTTGATTGTATTTATGAAAAAAGTCAAAAACTGCATATTGTTTTTTGGTGTTTTGCCGGGAGCTAACAGATTTACACCTGTGTTTGTAAGTAGCGACCAGTTACAGTGTTTGCCCGAACCGTTAATTCCTGCAAAAGGTTTTTCGTGGAAAATAACTTTCAAGTGGTGTTTTACTGCAACACTTTTCATAATTGTCATTAGCAGTGTATTGTGGTCTACTGCAATATTTGCTTCCTCAAACATAGGAGCACATTCGTATTGATTTGGAGCAACTTCGTTGTGTCTGGTTTTTAGTGGGATACCCAATCTGTATGCTTTTACCTCAAAGTCTTTCATAAATCTTGAAACTCTTTCGGGAATTGCACCAAAATAATGGTCGTCTAATTGTTGGTCTTTTGCCGCAGTGTGTCCCATTAGTGTTCTGCCAGTTTGATACAAATCTGGACGAGCATAATATAATGATTCATCTACCAAAAAATATTCTTGTTCCCAACCGAGAGTTACAGATGTTTTAGTTATTTCTTTGTCGAAGTATTGACACACCTCACTTGCTGCTTTGTCTAATGCTGTCAAAGATTTCAGTAGTGGAGTTTTGTAGTCCAAAGCCTCGCCAGTATATGCAACGAATATACTTGGAATACACAATGTGTTGTCTATTACAAATGCGGGAGAAGTTGGATCCCACGCTGAATATCCACGAGCTTCAAAGTTGTTTCTTAGTCCGCCATTTGGAAATGAAGATGCGTCGGGTTCTTGTTGTATTAATAATTCTCCTCTAAACACCTCAAACGAGCCTCCTTCCCATACTGGTTCAAAAAAAGCATCGTGTTTTTCGGCAGTAGAGTTGTTAAGTGGTTGAAACCAATGCGAATAGTGTGTTGCACCTCTTTCGATAGCCCACGCTTTCATTCCAGAGGCCACTTGGTCTGCTACTTTTCTGTCAATTCGTCTGCCTTCGTCGATGGCACTACAAACACCTTTGTATGCTTCCTTTGATAGATAGTTACGCATTGTTTCTTTATCAAATACGTCTTCTCCAAATATCTGAGTAATTCTTGGATAATCAATTTCTTCTAATTGATTTGGTCGAGCCATATTATTTTCAATAGCTCTAAATCTTATTGAATACATAGTTTGAGGTTTTTTTTGTTGTTTATCGCTACAAAAGTACATATATTTTCTTTATGTGCAAGTTTTTTAGGGGGTATATCTCATAAAAATATATGTTTTTATGTTTTTGATGTGTTTTTTTAGGGGGTATGTCTTTAAAATGTGTGTTTTGTTTACTTTTTGTATCGTATTTATTTTTTTACTACTTTTGTGCTACTTAAAAAGTTAAAATATGGAAATAGTAAGGGATAATTCGCAAATAGGAATGAACAGTGTTGTTACAATCGGTTCATTTGATGGAGTGCATTATGGCCACCGTTCGATTTTGGAAAAATTAATGGAGTTGTCCAAAGAATATCGTGCAAGTTCTGTTGTTTTGACAATGTATCCTCATCCTCGAAAAGCCTTAAATTTAGATATTTCAAAACTTAAATTACTTAATTCACTCGACGAAAAAGCATATTTGCTTAGTGAATTTGGTGTGGATTTTATGTATGTAGCTAAGTTTGACAAGGCATTTAGTGAGCTTAACGGGGAAGAATTTGTTAGACAATATATAGTGGATAAGCTCAGAGCAAAGGCTGTGATTATTGGTTATGACCACCGTTTTGGGCATAATAGACAAAATGGCTATGATTTTATGCAGGCAATGGGTATGAAATATGGTTTTGAGGTTGTGGAAATCCCAAAACACGAAATAGACCAAGCGGATATTAGTTCTACCACTATCCGAAATTTGCTCAGTGAGGGAGATGTTGTGAAAGCAAATAAATATCTTTGTACTCCGTATTTCTTTATGGCTGAGGTTGATAAAGACGGATATTTGGTGATAGATGAAGAAATGAAACTAATTCCCCCAGCAGGAGATTATTTGGTTCAGTTGGAATGGGACAACGAACAATTAAGCTCAAAAATTACTGTTTTTGAAGATAAAAGAGTGCGTTTGCATCTTCAAAAATCCTTTGACAAAAAGATAATAATAAAAATAATTAACTGTGCATAGAGGTAAATTCGTAAAAAAGTATTATCTTTGCACAAATTTAATAATCCGTAAAAATTATGTCTTTTCTAACAGATAAAGTAACAACCGAAGGTCTTACATTCGATGACGTATTGCTTGTTCCAGCATACTCAGAAATCCTTCCGAAAGATGTTGATATTACATCAAGATTTTCGAAAAACATAAAAGTTAACACTCCTATTGTTTCTGCTGCAATGGACACTGTTACAGAATCAGCTATGGCTATCGCAGTTGCCAGAGCAGGTGGTATAGGTGTTATTCACAAAAATATGTCTATCGAGGCACAAGCCAACGAAGTTAGACGTGTAAAACGTGCAGAAAACGGTATGATTTACGACCCAATTACAATCACAAAAGAGGCAACAGTGGGTACTGCACTTGCACTTATGAAAGAAAATAAAATTGGGGGTATTCCAGTAGTTGAGAATGATTTACTAATTGGTATTGTTACTAATCGTGATTTGCGTTTCCAATATGACCTTACAACAAAAATTGAGGACATTATGACAAGCAAAAATCTTATCACTGTTTCTCTTGCAGAGGTTGGAAAAGCTGCGGAAATTCTTCAAAAAAACAAAATAGAGAAATTGCCAGTAGTTGATGCTAATGGTAAATTAATTGGTCTTATAACATACAAAGATATCACAAAAGTTAAAACTAATCCTCAGTCTTGTAAAGACTCAAAAGGTCGTTTGCGTGTTGCTGCTGGTGTTGGTGTTACTGCCGATATTATGGATAGAGTTAAAGCTCTATATGATGCAAATGTTGATGCAGTTGTGATTGATACAGCTCACGGACACTCTCGTGGAGTAGTTGAGGCTCTTAAAAAAGTCAAAGCAACTTACCCTTCAATAGATGTTATTGTTGGAAACGTTGCAACAGCAGAGGCTGCGTTGATGTTGGCAGAGGCTGGTGCAGATGCAGTTAAAGTTGGTATTGGCCCGGGTTCTATCTGTACAACTCGTATTATTGCGGGTGTTGGTGTTCCTCAGCTAAATGCTATCTATGATGTTGCAAAAGTTCTTCGTCCTTATGGTATTCCTGTAATTGCTGACGGTGGAGTTAGATATACTGGTGATGTTGTAAAAGCTATTGCTGCTGGTGCAGATACTATTATGTGTGGTTCTATGTTTGCAGGTGTCGAGGAAGCTCCGGGCGAAACTATTATCTATAATGGTCGTAAATTCAAAACTTACCGTGGTATGGGTTCTTTGGAAGCTATGCAAAAAGGCTCAAAAGACCGTTACTTCCAAGATTCAGAAAGTGATGTTAAAAAACTTGTTCCAGAGGGTATTGCAGCACGTGTTCCTTACAAAGGCGAACTTAGCGAAGTTGTTTACCAAATTATTGGTGGTTTGAGAGCAGGTATGGGTTATTGCGGTGCATCTTGTATAGATAAACTTAAAGATGCTCGATTTGTTAGAATTACTAATTCGGGTATGGCAGAGAGCCACCCTCACGACGTTGCAATTACTCGTGAAGCTCCTAACTATTCACCACAATAATGTATTGTCCGCTAAAAACGAAACTTACATTATAAAAAAATGCTACTCAATGGAGTAGCATTTTTTATTTAGTGAACGGAGCTGAAATATTATTAGTACTGTCCGCTAAAAACGAAACTCGCCTATCTTGTCTATTTCGCCGATG
>CAZRHJ010000069.1:0-6240 GCA_964600025.1 uncultured Rikenellaceae bacterium
CTCACGTACGCCAGTACGCTACGTTATGACCATCAGCAAAATAGCCTAAGAGATCAGAGTTTATTGGGAGCTTGTAAGATTTCTCAAAGATAAAAATTTTAAAAATAATTTTTCTTGACTTATACGCTTTCCGAAAGATAAAAATCATATAGGGAATTTCAGAAAACAAAGTTTTTCGAAATTCCCTATAATTTTTTGATAATTTGCAGAATTGCAAAGACTACAAACGAGCTTGTAATTTTTCTTTAAGTTCCTCGTAACCAGCTTTTCCAAGTAGTGCATACATATTGTTTTTGTAAGCCTCTACACCGGGTTGGTCAAATGGATTAACTTCGAGCATATAACCCGAAACTCCACAAGCTCTCTCATAGAAATATATCAAAGCACCTATGCTCATTTCATCAAGTTTGTCGATTGTAAGCTCCATACACGGAACACCACCATCAACGTGAGCTAAGATAGTAGCTTGTTGTGCAATAGCATTTACTTCGCTAAATTTAACTCCCGACAAAAAGTTAAGACCATCAAGATTATCAACATTCATTGTAATTTCCATATCGGATTTCACATTTTTCACTTTCACAAAAGTTTCAAACAAATGTCTTTCGCCATCTTGAATATATTGTCCCATTGAGTGCAAGTCGGTAGAAAAAATCACACTTGCTGGAAAAATTCCTTTTGAATCTTTACCCTCACTCTCGCCATAAAGTTGTTTCCACCACTCTGCCATATATTGTAGTTTTGGTTCAAACGAAGCAAACATTTCTATTTTTTTACCTTGTTTGTAAAGCAAATTACGCACAGCAGCATAAGTTTCGACAATATTTGTTTCTTGCCCCATAGACAATTCTTTCATTTCTTTTGCACCCTCCAAAAGAAGTTGAATATCAAACCCAGCAATGGCAATAGGCAAAAGTCCAACAGCAGTCAATACAGAGAAACGACCTCCAACATTATCTGGGATAACAAAAGTATCATAACCCATAGAAGTTGATAGTTTTTTTAAAGCTCCACGAGATTCGTCAGTAATTGCAACAATACGTTTTACAGAATTTTCTTTGCCATATTTTTCTTCCATCAAATCCTTGATAAATCTAAATGCAATAGCAGGTTCTGTGGTAGTTCCAGATTTTGAAATAACAACCACACCCGTTTCGTATTGACCAATTAACTCTTTAATCTCAGCAGCATAGCTACCACTAATTTGATGACCTGCATAAACAATAATTGGGTCTTTTTTTGGCGATTTATCGAGTACTGTCAATGAATTTGAAAGACTATCAATAACAGCTTTTGCTCCCAAATATGAGCCTCCAATACCAATAACCACAACAAGTTCACAATCACGTCTTAGACGAGAAGCGACACTCTTAATTTTTGTAATTTCTTCGTTAGAAATTGAAGAAGGCAAATCTACCCAACCTAAAAAATCTGAACCCTTGCCAGTTTTTTCGTCCAACATCTCATTACAAACTCTCGCACGACTAATCTGTGCTTCAAGTTCGTTAGCATCAACAAAAGTGTTGATATTTTTAATACTTAAATCTACTCTTCCCATTTTATTTTAATTTATCTGAAAGTAACGAAATTTCTTTTTTTGCATTGTGTCCCTCGTAAAGTATTCTATATACTGTCTCTACGATAGGCATAGTAATATTATTTAATTTGTTCATTTGGTGGATACACGAAGTAGCATAATATCCCTCGGCAACCTGCCCCAATTCTTGACGTGCAGAATTGATTGTATAGCCTCGGCCAATCATACTTCCAAATGTACGGTTACGGCTAAACTGTGAATATGATGTAACCAGCAAATCTCCCAAATATGCAGAAGTGTTAATATCTCTATCATACTCATAACTGCCGTCCAAAAACATTTTTGTTTCTCTTACTGCGTTTGTAATTAGAACTGAAATAAAGTTGTCGCCATAGTTCAAACCCTTACAAATTCCAACTGCCAAAGCATAAATATTTTTTAGTACCACAGAGTACTCTATTCCGTAAATATCCGATTGTATATTCATTTTGATAAATGATGTTTCGAATTTTGGAACAAGCAGTTTAGCATTCTCTTCTTTTGTACAAACCACATTCAAATAAGATAATCTCTCCATTGCAACTTCCTCAGCGTGGCAAGGACCAGTAAGCAAACCAATCTGCGAAAAAGGAATATTGTATTCACGATTAAAAAGTTCTGCAATAGTAATAAGATTGTCTTTGCTATCTCGTACAATTCCCTTGATAGCCGATATAATAAATTTGTCTTCTAAATTTGATTTTAGAGGTTTGAGCGTTTCAACCAAAAAAGCCGAAGGAGTAGCAAAAATCAAAATATCATATTCCAAAATACGATTAATATCCGAAAAAATATCAAGTTTATCAACATTTAGTTGAGCTCCACTCAAATATTTAGGATTAAAACCATCTTTTCGCACACCCTCTATAACAGACTCATTTTTGATAAACCAACCTATTTTTTGTTCGTTTTCTTGAAGAATTTTGACAATAGCCGTACCCCAGCTTCCATAGCCCACTACTGCAATAGTTGCATCTTTACTAATTTTGTATTTCATTATATTGTTTTTTTATTTTCTAATAATAAGTATTGTATTTGTTTTCCGAACAAAGTTTAATAGCCAAAAATATCATAACAGTAAAAGACAACAAGGAAGAACCCCCATAACTAATCAAAGGAAGAGGAATTCCAATCACTGGAACTAAGCCTATTGTCATACCAATATTTATGAATACGTGAACCATTATCACAGAAACTACACCAAAGGTATAAATTTTTGCGTAAGAATCATTAACTTTTGTTGCCATTTTTATTAATCTTAACATTAAAGACATAAATAATACTATTACGGCACTCGTAATTAGAAATCCACCCTCTTCGCCAATAGTACAAAAGATAAAATCCGTACTTTGTTCTGGCACAAAATCATATTTTGTTTGAGTACCTTTCATATAGCCTTTACCAAAAAAACCACCAGAACCAATAGCAATCATAGATTGATTTACGTTGTATCCCCAGCCTTTAACATCAGACTCTAATCCCAACAAATCTAATATACGTTTTTGTTGGTGTAATTTCAAAACAGAGTTAAATAAAAAATCTACTATTTGAGTGAAAGACATAGCAGAGGCATAAAACACAAAGCTAAGATTTATAATTTTAATATTTTGTTTAAGTGCATAGTAAATTGGAATTGGACTAAGCAACAACACAGACAAAATAGTAGTATAATAAGGTAAAATATCTATTTCAAACCACCAAAACAACAATGATAGTGCAATGTCTAATAAAGCGATACCTGCAATAAACTTTGCGGTAGAAAACCAAAGATTTGTTTTGTATGCTACATATATAGAGATTGTCAAAAACACAATCCAAGCCAAAAACACTGGGTTGAATATCATACTAAATATAAACAAAAGAATCGAAGATATAAACATAACATATATCCACATTTTCCAGCCTATTACAAATAGCACAAACATAAATCCTAAATACACAAGAGCTGTGCCAGTGTCGTTTTGGAGAAGAATAAACATAATAGGCAACAGAATTACCCCAAGAGAAAGAGCCAAACCTTTTGGTTTATTGATACTATAATCATAATCACTTATAACTCTTCCGAGCATAAGTGCAGTTGCTATTTTGCCAAATTCAGCAGGTTGTATTCCAAAAGAACCTATTCCTATCCAAGATTTAGCCCCATTAACCTCTTTTCCTATAAAAATCATAAGGAACTGAACTATCACAAGAACAACATAAATAGGGATAGTGGCTTTGAAAATAGTTTCTTTGCGAACAAACATAACTACTAATGCTGCAACAAGTGCAACAAAAACCCATACAATCTGCATAAATGATTTTTGCCCAAAACCATAAGGCAAAGCATCATTATAGCTAACTGAGTGTATGCTCAAAAATCCTATAATAACAAGTAGTGCATAAATTGCTACACACCACCAGTCAATATCGAATTTGTAGTTATTTTTGTTCTTTTTTATCATAATGAGGGTAATCAATTTTCATATCCAACATTTTTGTCATCAATTCAGGACGTGAAATAGAATCTGTCATATATTTTTCTATCAAAAGTGAAGCAATAGGAGCTGCAACAGTAGCACCAAACCCACCATTCTCGACATAAACAACAATAGCTATTTGTGGATTTTCACGAGGAGCAAGAGCCATAAATGTTGAGTGGTCTTTGCCAAAACCGTTCTCTGCCGTACCCGTTTTGCCACAAATATCCAAACCATTAACTCTGGCAACTGCACCTGTTCCAGCTTGATTAACACCTTTCCACATAGCATCTACCACAAAATCAAAATGGCGTTTCTCTATTGTAGATTCGTGTTTTTCGGTCAAACGTTCATCTTTTTGTGCTACTCCACCAACTTTTTTCAATAAATGTGGAGTAATATAGTATCCTCTATTGGCAATAAGCGAAGCAAAATTTGCCAACTGCAAAGGCGTAGAAAGTATTTCCCCCTGCCCAATACTAACAGAAAGAATGGTATAAGCATTCCACGTATTGCGTGGATAATAAAAATTATAGTATTTAGAAGTAGGTATCAAACCAGATAATTCACCCGAGACGTCAGAATTAAGATTTACACCAAACCCCATCAAATTCATCTGTTTAGCCCACGTATCCAATGCCTCAGCTCGTGAACTAAACTGAGGGGAATTAAGCATTTGAACAAACACATTACAGAAATATGAATTACAAGATGTTTGTATTGCAAATTCCATAGACAAAGGAGAATAATGTGAGTGGCAACCAAGAGTTCTGCCACCATAATGAAATCCATTACTACACGAAAACATAGTATTATAATCAACTATATCATATTTTAGAGCCGAAAGTGCAACAGCAGTTTTGAAAGTTGAACCAGGAGGATAAGCCCCCATAGCAGTACGATTGTAAAGAGGCTGACGAGGGTCATTGAGAAGAGCTGAATATGCTTTTGAACGACTCTCCCCAATCAATAAATCAGGATTGTAGGTTGGGGAACTAATCATTGCCAATATCTCACCAGAAGCAGGTTCGATTGCCACAACAGCACCAATTTTGTTTTTCATTAACTCCTCTCCAAGTTTCTGAATACGCAAGTCAATAGTTGTTGTAATGGTACTTCCAGTTGTAGGAGCAAAATCTTCTGCTCCGTCGTTATAATTATCTACAACAGTACCGTGAACATCTACTACTTTTAGGCTCTGTCCTTTTTCTCCTCTCAAAAAAAACTCGTAAACTCGCTCAATTCCAGTTTTACCAATATAATCATTTCTATCATAAAAATCATCTTTACGCAAATCACCTTGCGTTACATTGCTAACATAGCCCAAAATATTTCCAGCCGTATTGTAAGGATATGAGCGAACAGAACGATACTCAACGTGCAAACCGCTAATATTCATTTCGTCTATCATAAGTTTTTTACGGTGTTCCAACTGGCTAAACAACAATGACGCTTTGCGGTATGAATAAGATTTTGCTTTTTGGAAAAGGCTATCCAAGATATATTTATCAACATTCAAAATATTACATAGTGAAGTTGTATCAAAAGCCTTTACATCACGTGGAATTACGTATAAGTCATAGGCCTCTTTACTCTGAGCCAACAACAAACCATTTCTGTCAAGAATTTCACCTCTCGAAGGATACAAAGTATTTACTCTGACACTATTGTTCAAAGCCGATATTTCGTATTTATCTTCAATCACTTGAATATAAAATAATTTTATAATAATTATTGAGCAAATTATTATAAGAAATATTTTGAATATATAAACCCTATTAAAATCCATTATTAATCAAAATCATCATATACCAAATATTGCAGTAAAAATATCAAAGGAATTGTCAGTAAAGTAGATATTGATATTTTTAGTATCATAAACATCAACGATACTTGACCAAAATTTTCAACTAATACCAAAACAATATTGAATAACAAAGTTATTAGAAAAATATATTTTAGATAAGAAAGTGGTCTAACTGTGCGTAAAGTCAATGATTGATAAGAAAAAAACTGCTCATAGACAATAAAATTCCTAACAATTAAATTTCGCAATAAAGTAATCACAAGCAATGAAATAGTAATACTTCCACCACTTGCCGAAAAGTAATCTAATATCGAACCAAAAAAGAAAGACAACAAAAGCATTACGTCGATTCTTAGTATCTTTGGCAAAATAATAGGCATTATAACATATACGGGCAA
>CAZRHJ010000070.1:0-5978 GCA_964600025.1 uncultured Rikenellaceae bacterium
TTTTGCTGATGGTCATAACGTAGCGTACTGGCGTACGTGAGTTATGAGCATCGGTAAAATAGACAAGATAGGCGAGTTTCGTTTTTAGCGGACAATACTATTTACATATATATGTTTCGCTCATTGTTCTTAAAAGGTCAATGAAAGCGAATTTTAGTTTTGACATATAGTAGCATACAAAAAAAACACAGTCCCCACTATAATTATATAGTGGGGACTGTAAAATTTATTCTAAGTTTCTTAAACTCTTAGTGCATTTTGCAGATAATCATTATATAGCATACAGAAGAGTAGCTGCAAAACAAACAAGAGTGTTAAGTTTTAAATACTATTTAACAATATCCATTTCTTCGATAAGGTGAGTTGCACCAGCGTATTTATCAACAATAAACAACACATAGCGGATATCTACAACGATACATCTTTGTAAATCGTGTTCAAATGCAATATCTCCACTCATAGCTTCCCAGTTACCATCAAATGCAGCACCGATTAGTTCGCCATTTGCATTCAAAGTTGGGCTACCTGAGTTACCACCAGTAATATCAAGATCTGCGATAAAACAAGTAACTACATCTTCACCAGCTTTTGCATATTGACCATAGTCTTTTGCATTGTAAAGGTCTTTAAGTTTTTGAGGAACAGTAAACTCGTAAGCATTATTAGGGTCTTCTTTCTCAATAACACCTTTTAGAGTAGTTGTGTAATCATAAACCACACCATCACGAGGAGAATAAGGTTTCACTTTACCGTAAGTCAAACGAATAGTAAAGTTTGCATCTGGTGCATAAGCTTTGTCAGGATTCATTTCCAACAAACCGCCAATAAACAATCTATGACCTTTTTCCCACATTTCATTAAACTGAGCAATATCATTGGCAAGTTCTTTCACTTTTTCACCTACCATTTTTGAAATAGCCACAGCCATATCTCCGCTTACAAGCTCTTTGTTAGAAAGAGCCTCAATAGCTTTTTCTTTTGAAATAAAAGTACTATTAGCATAAAGTTCATCAACAAATTTCTCAATAGAACCAGCCTTAGCAATCATTTCGTTAAGACCAGCAGGTTGGAATTTATCAGCAATATTTTCTTTGAAAAGTTTAAACATAGCTACTGCAACTTTTTTATCAGTTGGCATATTGTAGTTTTTGTAGAAATCTGTAATTGCTTTAACAGCTCTTTCCTCGTTGTAATTTTTGTTTGACATATATGAATCAATCATACCAGCAATTCTCAAAATTTCAACAGAAGAACGCAAAGTTTCGATGTAGTAGTTCAACGCATAGAAACCCTCTTTACGACCATCAACAGCTTTTTTAATCAAATCCAAAGCATTACCATATTTGTCGTTACGAGCAGGTTCAGACTTAGCCCAAGCATTAAATTCTCTTTCAATTTTTTCTTTATCAGCTTTTACGTTAAGTTTAGTAAGAGCTTGATTCATACCGATAGAGTTTTTCCAATAGTTAGACGAACCAGCATATTTACTTGCGTACTGGATTTTAACTTTTTGGTCTTTCATCATATCTTCCATAAGTAGCTCCAATCTGATACCTCTAACGTGAATCTTAGATTTATTAGAGATATTCATTCTTTCCTCTAACTCATAAGAAGTCATATAACGCTGTGTAGAACCCGGGAAACCCATAATCATTGCAAAGTCATCTTCTTGAACACCTTTCAAAGAAATTTTCAAGTGTTTAGGAGCTTTGTAAGGTTGATTGTCTTTTGAATATTCAGCAGGATTATTGTCTTTGTCTGCATAGATACGGAACATTGAGAAGTCGCCAGTGTGACGAGGCCACATCCAGTTGTCAGTATCACCACCAAATTTACCTATTGAACTTGCAGGAGCACCTACCATACGAACGTCTTTAAACGTCTGAACAATAAATAAAATATATTGGTTGCCACCAAAGAAATCTTTAACCATTACTCTTGAACTTGGGAACTCCTTAGTAGAAGTTTTTTTGACAAGTTTAGCAATATTTTTGTCAATAGCCTCAAAACGCTCAGTTTCAGTCATTGAGTCTTTAACACCTTTCAATACAGATTCTGTAACGTCTTCAATGCGTTTGATAAACGAAACACTCAACCCTGGTGTAGGAATTTCTTCTGCACGGTTCATTGCCCAGAAACCATCTTTTAGGTAGTCGTGCTCAACTGTTGAGTGTTGTTGAATTGCACCATAACCACAGTGGTGATTAGTAAGCAATAGTCCTTCCGACGAAATAACCTCGCCAGTACAACCACCGCCAAAAATCATAATAGCATCTTTCAAGCTATTTTGGTTAATAGAATAAATATCCTCAGCACTTAGTTTAAGTCCCATTTTTTGCATTTTAGACTGGTTAAGCTTCTGCAAGAAAGGCAGTAGCCACATACCCTCGTCGGCCTTAGCTATTGGAGCAAACATAAACGCTGCTACCAATAATGATAATAGTTTTTTCATATTTAATATTTTTTAATAAAAGTTATTCAAACAAAGGTTTTTGCATTTCGTTTTCTATGTCTTCAACAGTGAAAGGAATACGGTTTTCACCCAAAATACGGTGTCCGTCCTCTGTTACAAGCACACAGTCCTCAATTCTAATACCACCAAATGTCAAGTATTCACGCACTTTGTCAAAATTAACAAATTCGGCATTAATACCCTCTTTTTGCCATTTATCAGTCAAGATTGGAATAAAATAACAACCTGGCTCTACTGTCATCACGTGTCCTGCTTTAAGTTCACGAGCCATACGCAACGAAGCCAAACCGAACTGAGTACTACGCTCTACTGTTTCGTCATATCCTACATACTTCTCGCCCAAACCTTCCATATCGTGAACATCAAGACCAATTTGGTGCCCCAAACCAGTAGGGAAGAACATTGCGTGAGCACCAGCAGCAACAGCGTCGTCCATATTTCCTTTCATAAAACCAAGATTTTTCAATCCCTCTGCAACACGTTTTGCAGCAGCCAAGTGAATTTCTTTGTACATAATTCCGGGACGAAGCATATCTATACCAAGCTCAAATGCACTTTGTACAACTTGATAAATATCTCTCTGAACACTTGTAAACTTACCATTTACTGGAAACGAACGAGTATTATCACTTGCATAATCCATAGTTGTAGTACCACCTGCATCAACCAACATCATTCTACCATCTTCCAAAATACCATCGTGATTATGATTATGAAGGATTTGACCTCTTTGAGTTACAATGCTATGGAACGAAACACCATTACCTAATTCCAATGCTTTGCCCTCAACTACACCTGCTACATATCTTTCTGTACGACCAACTTTTGTTGCACGCATTGCAGAAGTGTGCATTGCATAACCAACTGCGGCAGCTCTATCCATTTCTGCAATTTCTTCGGCAGATTTGATAATACGCATAGAGATTACAGCTTTGATAAGCTCCAACGAAGCATATCTATTGATATGTGCTGGAAGAATACCCATAATACCAGCATATTTAATTTTGTTATCACCTCTGTATTGTGGTAAGTAATGGAGTTTACGACCTCCGTCCAACACTTTTTTCAACATTTCGGACTTTTCCTCTTCGTTACCACCATTTGTAACGCCAACCTCTAAGGCTTGTTCTGCAATAGTTGGAAGATTACCCATCCATACAGTAGATGCAATACCATAATCATCACCAAAAATATAGTCAATATTATTGTCGATGTCGATAACGCCAGTAAGATCTGCTCTATTCAAACCAAAAAAATACAAAAAATCACTATCTTGTCTAAAATGATAGGTATTGTCAGCATAATTTAATTGACTTTCAGAGTTACCTCCCAATAAGATAACGCCACTACCCATTTTTTGGCGTAGCTCTTCACGGCGTGCAATGTAAGTTTGTTTTGAAAACATAGTATTTTTATTTTTAATTATTAATATCTTGATTAGTAACTTTCAAAGATAATTATAATCACTTTACAAAACAACAAAAAAAACGCACTTAGTATATACTAAGTGCGTTTTTAATTTATTTTTTTACTAATAATAGAAATTATTTGTAAAATTGAGCAAATTTAGATTTAATATTTTCAACTTCATCTAACTCCTCCCAAGCAAAAAACTTAACTGAACGAGATGTTTTAACTCCGTCTTCATATACTGTTACGTCTTTTGTGTAAGGGTCACGACCAAAGTGTCCATAAGCAGCAGTAGCCTCAAAAATAGGATTTTGCAAACCATAACGTTTTACAATTTTTGATGGGCGAAAATCAAACATTTCAGCAACCTTTTGAGCTATTTCGCTATCTGAAAGATTCACATTTGCAGTACCTTTGGTATCCACAAAAACACTAAGCGGTTGAGCTACACCAATAGCATAAGACAACTGCAATAAGAATTCGTGAGCAATACCCGCTGCTACCATATTTTTAGCAATGTGACGAGCTGCATAAGCTGCCGAACGATCTACTTTCGAAGAGTCTTTTCCAGAGAATGCTCCACCACCGTGAGCACCACGACCACCATAAGTATCTACAATAATCTTACGACCTGTAAGACCTGTATCTCCGTGAGGGCCTCCGATAATAAACTTTCCTGTTGGGTTTACGTGCAAGATGTAATCATCATCTTTAAGCAAACTCAATAATAGTTTATTGCCATTAATTTTCAAACGCTCTTTGACACGTGGCATAAGCACATTTAGAACGTCGTTAGCAATAGTTTGTTGCATTTCAACTTCTGCTTGTTTGATAGTTTTGTTAGCCGAAGGCAAAACAAACTCATCGTGCTGAGTTGATACAACAATAGTGTGGATTCTTTTGGCTGTTTGGTCGTCGTTATACTCTACTGTAACTTGCGATTTAGCGTCTGGACGTAGATAAGTCATAAACTTACCTTCTCTACGAATCTCTGCCAAAACATACAGTATGTAGTGTGAAAGCATCAACGATGCAGGCATAAGTTCTCTGGTTTCTTGACAAGCATAACCAAACATAATACCTTGGTCACCAGCACCTTGTTCATCTTCACTCTCACGCACAACGCCTTGATTAATATCAGACGATTGCTCGTGCAAAGCAGAAATTACAGAACAAGAATCCCCGTTGAATTTGTATTCAGATTTTGTGTATCCAATGCGATTAACCACATCACGTGCAGTTTGTTGCAAATCTACATAAGCATCTGAATTTACCTCTCCACTTACTACGACTAACCCTGTGGTACAAAGCACTTCGCAAGCAACCTTAGAAGCTGAATTTTTCGCCAAAAACTGATCCAATATCGCATCTGATATTTGGTCAGCCACTTTGTCTGGGTGTCCTTCCGAAACTGATTCAGAAGTAAATAAATAAGCCATTTTCAAAAAAAATTTGTTTGTAAAAATAAAATTGCAGACTACTCTGCGTTTTCTTCCATATCTAATTTTAGTGCAACCATTTTTATTGCAGCCTCAGCAGCTTCTGCACCCTTGTTGCCAAGAGAACCACCAGCTCTGTCTTCTGCTTGTTGCAAATCATCTGTTGTAAGAACGCCAAAAGCTATTGGAGTATTGTATTCCATCATAACGTGTGTAATACCCTGTGTTGTTCCTTGTGATACAAAATCAAAGTGAGGAGTACCACCTCTAATGATACAACCCAAACAGATAACTGCATCAATATCTGTATTCTCACAAATAAACTGAGCTCCCATTGCTAATTCAAAAGCACCGGGAACGGTTTTAATCATTATATTTTTTTTAGAACAACCAGCCTCCAAAAGAGTTTTCATTGCACCCTCTTGTAATTTAGATGTTATAGCATAATTCCACTCTGCAACAACGATAGCAAAACGCATATCTTTTGCACTTGGAATAGGAAACTGAGTTCCTTCTGTTTGTTTCAAAATTGTAGCCATTTTCAATAAGTTTAATTAATATTATTGCTGTCCAGTAAAAATTTTAAAAATAATCGTAATAAATTAAACAACAATGTATTACAGTGTTTTAATTTGTAAGGGGCTTGGAAAAAATAT
>CAZRHJ010000071.1:0-5881 GCA_964600025.1 uncultured Rikenellaceae bacterium
TCGAATAGACATATTACCGAAAGAAGTTATTGTAGATGGTGTTAAAAGAAATGGTTTCACGATTCATGGTGGTAAAAATCCTGGTAGTGCAGGATGTATAGATCTTGTAGATAACGATAGTGATTTTTTTAAATTTGTTGAAAAATATAGAGGAAAACAAGACAGTATTCCATTAATTGTGAAGTATAAAAGATATTAATAGTATTATGAATAAAACAGTAAAAATAATATTTACTTTAATTTATGCATTTTTTACAACTATTTTTTTAGTTGACGCATATGATTTTTTATCTGTAAAAGGTGAAAATTATCCACAAATAGGATATACCCATACTTATATTGGTTATTTTCTTGAGAATCTATTTGTGGGTATTTACAGTATTATAGGAATGATAATTTTGTGGTGCAAAAGAACCAATAAAAAGAAGATAATAATTCTATATTTTGCTGTTTTTTTGATTTATCTAATAATTGCTATTTGTCGAACACATTATTATTGGCATTAGATAGAACTTGAATTTTAGTTAAATGCACTTAAAATTATTTTTAAGTGCATTTACTATATTCTAATTGTTTCCATTAAGTTTTTCAGCCAACATCTCCATATCCCGAGCCATCTTTTGGGATCAATCCAGATTCAGGACTGTGTATATTCTTATTTTTGGGCATAAAAAAGGCTATCTAAAAAGATAGCCTTTGAATAGTAGCGGAGGCAGGACTCGAACCTACGACCTTCGGGTTATGAGCCCGACGAGCTACCAACTGCTCCACCCCGCGTTATTTGGTAGTACAAAAGTACTATAATTTTCTTTACTACCAAAATAATTCTCGTTTATTTTCAAAGTATTTTTACTAAATGGACGTAACGCAATGATATTCAATAATATAATAAAATAATTAAAAATACTATTTTTTTACTTAATTTTATATATCTTTGTGAGAATAATAAAATAAACTATTTATGCTTAATTCTATTTTAAATATAATTTTCTCAAAAAGACTAAAACAAATTGACAAGATTAGGTTAAATCCAGAAGAGGTGCAACACACTGCCTTTAAGCGACTTTTGAACAATTTAGTATACACGGACTATGGAAAATCTGTCGGTATAAAAGATAGTGATACTTACCAAGATTTTGCCTCAAAAGTGCCTGTAAATACCTATGAAGACTATCAATCGTGGATAGAAAAATCTTTTGAGAAAACACAAGGGACAATTAGTAGTGATAATATATTGTGGTACTCTAAATCTTCTGGAACGACGTCCTCACAAAGTAAATTTCTGCCAGTTACTCAAAGATATTTGCAATGGGGGCATTTGCAAGGCGGACGAGATGTGTTGGCATTACTTATGGATAATTACCCACATAATAGCGTTTTGAGTGGCAAAACACTAACCTTGGGAGGTTCACTCGAAACTCGTTCAAACAATGGTAATAGTTATGTCTGTGGGGATATTTCTGCAATTATGATGAGTAATACTCCGTGGTATGCAAAATATAGTAGAGTTCCAAAAAGCGAAACCGCAATAATTCCTGATTTTAACGAGAAAGTAGAGAAAATTTGTAAAGAATGTTCTTCAAAAAATGTTACTGCATTTGCAGGTGTGCCTTCGTGGAATATGGTTATGCTTGAACGCCTACTGAAATACAACAATAAAAATACAGTTCCAGAATTATGGAAAAACATTGAATTATTTATTCACGGAGGGGTTAGTTTTGAGCCTTATAGAGAACAGTACAAACAACTTTTCCCTAATCCAAATATGAAATACATAGAAACATATAATGCCTCTGAGGGTTTTTTTGGAATACAAGACAATCCCCTAACGCAAGATATGTTGCTAATGCTTGATTATGATATATTTTATGAATTTATGCCAATGTCGAAGTTTGGCAACGAAAGTGCAATAGTTCCAATCGAGGGAGTAGAAAAGGGAGTTAATTATGCAATGATTATCTCTACTTCGGCAGGGTTGTGGAGATATATGATAGGGGACACTGTGGAATTTACTTCGCTGAAACCTCACAGAATAAAGATTACAGGCAGAACAAAATTATTTTTGAATGTTTTTGGTGAAGAAGTAATTGTAGAGAATTGCGACAAGGCAATAGTTGAAGCTTGCAAACAATGTGATTGTGCAGTAAAAGAATATATGGTTTCTCCAATATTTATGGAAGTTGGTAGTAAAGGAGCACATCAATGGATTGTTGAATTTTCGAAAGAACCAACTGATAAAAAATTATTTACAGAGATAATTGACAAAACAATTCAATCCCTTAATAGCGACTACCAAGCCAAAAGAAATAATAACACTACACTTAACGAACCAGAATTTTTGTTTGTAAAAGAAGGGGCTTTTTACCAGTGGTATGGCTCGAAAGGCAAACTTGGGGGGCAAAATAAAATCCCAAGACTATCAAATAATAGAGATTTATCGGAAGAGTTTATTATCTTTGCAAAAAAGAATAATTTATTTTAGTATTGTCCGCTAAAATGTTATTTGACAAAGAGAGTATATTGAATATAAAATACTTATATAATTATGTATATAGCAGTTGCAGGAAATATTGGTTGTGGAAAAACAACTCTCGTAGAGATGCTTTCGGAGAAATATGGCTGGAAACCTTATTACGAAAATATTGATAATCCTTATCTTGATGATTTTTACAAGGATATGAAACTTTGGTCGTTTAAGCTACAAATTAGCTTTATGGCAAACAAAGTTGTGCAAATGCGTGATATTGCCAAAGAAAATATTTCAGTAATTCAAGACCGAACTATTTTTGAAGAAGCAATGGTTTTTGTCAAAAACTTGCATAATATGACGCTACTCACTTACCGAGATTACAAAACTTATATAAAGATTTATAATCTTTTGATTGAGGAGGTCAAACACCCAGATTTATTGATATTTCTGAAAGCAGATGTAAGCAGATTAATATCACAAATCAACAAACGAGGTAGAGCATTTGAGCAGAATATACAAACAGAATATTTGCAAAAACTCAACGAATTGTATTTGGATTGGATAGAAAATATTTATGAAGGAGAGAAATTAATAATTGATATTGATAAACTGGATTTTGTAGATAATGCTTCAGACAACCAAAAAATCGTAGAAATAATAGAATCAAAAATCAAAACATTAGGTCTAAAATAATGAAACTGTCTTTCTTCAAGAATAAATCCAAAAATATTCTCGATAAAAAAAATAAAATTGAGCTTGGGCATATATCAAACCGAAGATTGATTTTTTTGATATTTGTTGTATTTGCCCTATTTGAGATTTTTAATGATGATAGTCCTTTGGTTGCAAATGTCCGAACACGTATTGAAATACGTGAGGTAAAGCAAGAAATTCAAAATTTGGAGCAAGAAATGAAACAAGATTGTGTAATTATTGACCAAATCAAAAATAATCGCCAATTCTTGATTCGCTATGCTCGTGAAAAACTATATATGTCCGAAGAAAACGAAGAAATATTTCTAATAACAGATTAATTTTAATTGTTTAAATTAATGCTGTCCGTTAAAAACGAAACTTTCCTATCTTGTATAGTAGCTTCACGTATATAAGTATGCTATATTTATATGCAAAATTTCCTAAATCATCAGAAAAGATATTAGTATCGGGGATTGGTTATAGGTAACGGGTCGAAGAAAAACCTATACTAAAATACCAAATGCACTATATTATAAGTTGTCAGAAATGATATAAGTATTGGGGATTAGTTATAGGGAACGGGTCGAAGAAAAACCTATACTAAAATACCAAATGCACTATATTCTAAGTCATCAGGAAAGATATAAGTATCGGGGATTGGTTATAGAGAACGGGTCGAAGACCCTTTGAGCATTTTTTGACCAAGTTTGCAACGGTAGCATTGACGAAGTTTGCAATAATTTTTAGTTAATTGGATTATTGCTTGACTTTCGAAAGAGTCGTTTAGTTCGATACTCATTTTCTCCCATTTACGGATAAATGTATTTTCTTCTTTTGGTATTTGGCAATAATAGTCAATTATTTTTTGGCTATCAATATTTGCTAAGTTGTTGGCTTTGGCATAGATTGTTATAAAAGGGAGAATTCCATTGATAAGTAGTAAATCAACTTTTTGTTTTGAGAGATTTTTAGTTTTTGGAACATTTTCTTCGAGTACCATAAAATCGCTATGTGATTGCCAGTAAATTGAAATATCTTTTGTAAAAAGTTTGCGTAGGTCGTCTAAGTTTCTACTTTCGATAACATCATACAAAAGTGTTTTGTTATTAAAAATAATCGAAGCTAATTGAGCAAATGAAACATATATACTAATTCCTTTTACTGAGGAAGAATCCCAATAAAGAGGGTTTATTCGTGGTAGACTAAACTTTTGAGAGATATTTGCAAAACATTTCCTTAGTGAATATAAATAATCGTCTGCAAATTCAACTTTATCTAACAGACCTGCACTTCCGAGTAGTAGAGCTTCTACTTCTTCTACTGAATTAAGAGTTTGGATAATCGAGTAATATTTTATGTTATAAATAAGTTGCCTGAAATATTTACGATTTTTAGACGCAATATTGTAGGCGTCAAAAATGCTGTAAAGCAATGTATTTAGCCAGTTTCCTCCACTTAGTTTGTGGTATGAGAATAAAATATCACACTTTGATTCTAATCTTTCGACAAAAAGAGTTTCGAACATATCCACTCTACTTAGCGAAGATAGCTTTGAAAGATATTCTCCGCAAAGTTGTGAATCGGAATTTGTAAGAGTAAAATATTTACGCAACAAATCGTCTGGAACAATCACAAATAGAGTAATAGCATTAAGTGTTTTGCTAACAATAGGAGGTGTAGTTCCCTCGGTAATTGCAATTATATGAATAGAGATTGGGGTTTCTGTATTGTTGGAGCGTAACCAAGAATTATAGCTTTGAGCATTGGAATGAATTACTGTATTGCCAACGTATTTGTAACCATTGCACTCTATAATTGTTTCCTCAAAATAATCTGATGAATTTGGACTAATATAACCGTGTTCAATTACTCTAACTTCGTTTTCAAGACTGCAATCCCAAAAACGACCAATAAAATTTTGGCTATTTAGCCACATATATTTTCCTACACTTGCACCTATAAGATGTATCATACCAAACAGTTTGTTATAGAGCAAAGGTAATTAAATTTGCTAAAAAAACATAATTTAGATGTTTAATAATATAATATAGTCTGTTTTTTTGAATTTACACAAAAATAACTTACTTTTGTAGATTATTAGATAAATCAAAAAGTATTAAATATATGGGAAGAGCTTTTGAGTACCGTAAGGCACGTAAAATGAAACGCTGGGGCAATATGGCTCGTGTGTTTACAAAAATTGGTAAAGAAATTTCAATCGCAGTAAAAGCTGGGGGTCCAGACCCACACAACAATACTCGTCTTAGAGTTCTTATTCAAAATGCTAAGCACGAAAATATGCCAAAAGAGAACGTTGAGAGAGCAATCAAACGTGCTATGAGCAAAGATATGACGGACTACAAAGAGATGATTTACGAAGGATATGCACCATTCGGAATTGCTGTTTTGGTTGAAACATCAACTGATAACACAACTCGTACAGTGGCAAACGTTCGTAGTTATTTCAACAAATGTGGTGGTACACTTGGCACAAGTGGAAGTGTTGAATTTATGTTTGAACACAAATGTATCTTTAAAACTCCTGTTAAAGAAGGTCTTGATATTGAAGAATTAGAATTGGAATTGATTGATTTTGGGGTTGATGAAATTTTTGTTGATGAAAGCGAAATAGTTATTTCTGGTGATTTTGCAAGTTATGGAAATATCCAAAAATACCTTGAAGACAATGAAATGGAAATTTTGTCGGGAGAATTT
>CAZRHJ010000072.1:0-5576 GCA_964600025.1 uncultured Rikenellaceae bacterium
GACTTTTTCTTTAACTCCAAATTTTTTTCGACCTTTTTTCGAATTATTTTTACAGCCATTTATCAACTTGCTGATTTACCATCAGTTACATTGAAAGATTTTTTTGAGGTTTTCTGAGATTTTTTTTGGATAACTATATTTTTCAAGTTTCTAAACCACAGACAAAATGATTTTAGAGCAATTTTAGATGAAAAAACCGAATATAAGAAATGAGCGTTCGAAACAACAGAACCACTCAACAAGCAAAAAACACACAAATTGAGGTTCAAATTTTAGAATATAAATAAAATATACTATATTTGTAAGTTACAATATATATGTAGTGATATGAATGATAAGAATTTGAAAATTAGAAGACGTGCTAAAAAGGTTGATAAACGCAAGATTATAGCATACTTAATAATACTTGTAATGCTATTATATATAATATTTGTAGCACTATAAACATTATCAAAGAAACAGACCTCTATAAAAGGCAGTAAAAAACAAAATACCATACAAATATGATAGGACTTTCGGGATTTAATAGAAAACCCAGACAATACAACCATATTCCGCTATACTACGATCCTGCAAAAGAGGCTCGTGAGGAACGTGAGCGTAGGATAACAGGAGAAACAGACACAGACTACGTACCTGGCAAATATATTCACAACCAACGTCGTAACAGAATGTTGGGAATAGACCGCCCACAGACAAGTTCAGTAGATAAGCGAAGATTTTTGATACGAGCAATGATTTTTTTGTGTTTGTTAGGAATGCTTACCTACGTAATTCTAAGGCTGGATATAGTATTGATGTTGGTAGATAGATTGAGATAGGGAAATGACAGATATTATTCAGAAACTCTCACAACTCACATCAAATCAAATTGCAGCTGGCGAGGTGGTTAGACGACCTGCCTCGGTTGTTAAAGAATTGATGGAGAACTCTATTGATGCACAAAGCACTATGATTATTGTAAAAATAGAGGACGGGGGAAAAGAATTAATCCATATTATTGATGACGGTGTAGGTATGAGTTATAATGATGCCTTCACAGCGTTTGAACGCCACGCTACGAGCAAAATCTCAAAAACAGATGATATTTTTTCACTTAGGACATTTGGATTTAGAGGGGAGGCTCTCCCTTCAATAGCCTCTGTTGCAGAAGTCGAGCTAAAAACGTGTAGGGACGAGGACGATATGGGTTGCAGAGTAACAATATCTGGTGGAGATTTGAAAAAACACGTTAAAGAAATAACCACAAAGGGAACTCAGGTCATTGTAAAGAAGTTATTTTTTAATGTTCCTCAACGACGCAATTTTCTGAAAGCCACATCATCTGAACTGAAACATATAATTTTTGAGTTCAAAAAAATAGCTTTGTGCAATCCACAAATTTCTCTGTTTTTATATAACAACGAAAAATGTTTGTACAATCTTCCAATAGGGACATTAAGACACCGTGTAAACAACATTATAGGCAAAAACATTAATCATCAGTTGATGGAGATTAATGTAGAAACTTCTATTGTTACGATAAAGGGATACATAGGCTCACCTGAGACAGCCATACAGTCTGCCGAACAGTTTATGTTTGTAAATGGAAGATTTTTCAGAACTGCATATTTCAGCAAAGCTATAAACAGAGCATTTGAAAATATTTTGCCAAACAACAAAGTCTCACCACGATATTTCTTGTATTTTGAGGTAAACCCCGCAGAGATAGATATTAATGCCGACCCAGAGAAAGTAGATGTGAAATTTGAAAATGAACAACAGATTTGGCAAATACTTTTTACATCTGTAAAAGCAGTACTTGGCAAAAATGGTATTTCGCCAACTATTGATTTTGAGGTGGGCAATGAGGCACAAATAGACCTCAACGAAACAGAAAGTTTCAAAGCAATGGCAGCCGAAGTAAACAAAGATAGTGTTGAAAAAAAATACAATCCATTTAACGAAAATTTTTCGTTTAGCGAGGCAATCATTGGGAATGAAGACAATAGCTACAAAGCTATGGACAAAGTTTCGTTTGAGAAAGTTCCAGAAAGCATATCCTCTTCGTTTGTTTCTGAAATATCAGAAATAAATATCCCCGAATTTTTGAAAGAAGATATAAAAATAAACGAAGTAAGCAGTAGTTTTGGTGATTTAAACAATATTGTAGATAATTTTGAGAATAGTAGTGATGAGATTTTATCATCTTCTTTCTCGGAAGAATACGACACGCAAAATTCAGAAAAAGAAGTTTACACAACAAGCATAAGTTTTCAAGAAACTCAAAAAGAATATGATTTGACAACTCTTGGTACTTGCACTCGTTTTGATAATGATTATATGATTGCCCCACTGGGTGGCAGACTATTATTTATTCGTATTCTTTCGGCACTCAACAGAATATGCTATGAGAAATACGAGTCAATGGTAAGCAAGAAACAAAAAGCAGTTGCGAATAAGCTAATTTTCCCTATTACTATTCCTCTTTCGGTAACGTACAGAGCTGTAATAGATGACAGTTTAGAAGATTTGAAAAACATTGGATTTGAGATTCAAGACAGTGAAACGGACGGGGCAATAGACGTTACAGCTATCCCAAACGGATATGACAAATACAATTTGTACGAAGTATTTGAGGATATTTTGGAGTCTATAAGTAGTGATGATGCTATTGGATATGACGACCATAAACGAGATTTGTTGGTAAAAAGACTTTCGAGCATTGAGGCTATCAAAAGGTCAAAATCATTGGTCAAAGAAGAATTTCCTAAGGTTTTGGAAGAGTTGTTTAATTGTAACAATTACAGATACAGCCCAAAGGGTCGTTTGATTTTTGTAGAAATAGAAAGATTTAGAATTGACGAATTACTGAAATAAAAATATATGAATTTTAACTTACCACCAGTAGTAAAGAATTTACTACTTATTAATTTGGTAGTGTTTTTGGCACAAACACTACTGCCAATAGGCGAAGATATAACATCTATGTTAGGTCTTCATAATTGGAGAAACGAAGATTTTATGCCACACCAATTTGTTACAAACATATTTTTGCACGGTGGATTTTCGCATTTATTCACAAATATGTTTGCATTATTTATGTTTGGAAGGATTTTGGAATACGATTTGGGTAGCCAAAGATTTTTGACTTTCTATATGGTTACAGGTATTGGAGCAGGTTTATTCAATATGCTTGTAGGCGAGTTGGAATATCAGTCTGTGGCTTCGAGCGTTGAAGCATTCATAGCAAGTCCAACACCTAATTCGTTTAGTATGTTGGTAGCAGACAGATTTGACGGAGCAGAGCTAAGCCAGTCGTTTATGGATTCGTGGAGAGCAATGCCCGAAAACAGTGCATATATTGCAGAGGCAGTGAGAGGAGCTAACGAACTACTAACTTTTTCACTAAACACTCTAACCATTGGAGCAAGTGGAGCGGTATTTGGGGTATTACTTGCGTTCGGTCTTATGCACCCAAACGACGTAATTATGCTACTTATTCCACCTATCCCAATCAAAGCAAAATATTTTGTAATGATTTATGGTGCTATTGAATTGTTTATGGGAGTAACAGGAACTATGAGTAGTATAGCACACTTTGCACATATTGGAGGTATGTTGTGGGGGATTATATTGCTATTGTGGTGGAAAAAAAGACACAAAATATTTTTCTAAAACATTATTAGGTATTTTGGTCGTACGTAATAAATTCCTACCTTTGTAATCATATAAATAAAATAATAACCTAAATGGAACAAAATAATAAAATAGAAACTGAAAAATCTCTAAATTTCTTAGAAGAGATTATCGAAAATAATTTGAGTGAAGGTTTGGCAAAAATCAAAACTCGTTTCCCACCAGAACCAAATGGCTATCTGCATATTGGACACGCAAAATCAATCTGTTTGAACTTTGGTTTAGCACAAAGATATAATGGCACTTGCAACTTGCGTTTTGACGACACAAACCCTACAAAAGAAGATGTTGAGTATGTTGATAGCATACAAGAAGACATTAAATGGTTGGGATTTGAGTGGGATAATGTATTTTTTACATCTGACTATTTTGACCAACTATATGCTTGGGCAGTTGAACTTATCAAAAAAGGCAAAGCATACGTTGACGACCAAACACAAGAAGAAATACGTATTGGCAGAGGTAGCGTAACTACTCCCGGCACAAATTCGCCATACAGAGAGCGTTCGGTAGAAGAAAACTTGGATTTGTTCGAAAGAATGAAAGCAGGAGAATTTGAAGACGGCTCTAAGGTTCTTCGTGCCAAAATAGATATGGCTCACCCAAATATGTTGCTTAGAGACCCTTTGATGTATCGTATTATTCACGCTTCGCATCACCGTACTGGCGACAAATGGTGCATATATCCTATGTATGACTATGCTCACGGTCAGAGCGACTCTATCGAGAACATAACTCACTCTATTTGTACTTTGGAATTTGACGTTCACCGTCCTTTATACGATTGGTTTATTGACAATCTTGAAATATATCCATCACACCAATATGAGTTTGCTCGTTTGAATATCACAAACACTGTAATGAGCAAACGTAAACTATTACGATTGGTTCAAGAAGGTATTGTTATGGGTTGGAACGACCCTCGTATGCCTACTATCTGTGGATTACGTCGTAGAGGCTACACTGCACGTTCAGTGCGTAATTTTGCACAAATGGTTGGTGTTGCTAAACGTGATAACGTGATTGATTTGGGACTATTGGAACACTGCGTACGTGAAGATCTTAACAAAGTTTCGGAGCGTAGAATGGCAGTTATCGACCCTATCAAAGTAACAATCAAAGACTACCCACAAGACAAAACAGAATATATTAGTTGTGTAAACAATCCTGAGGACGAAAGTGCAGGAAGACGTGATGTTCCATTTAGCTCAGAGGTATATATCTCACGTGAGGACTTTATGGAAAATCCTCCAAAAAAATATTTCAGACTTTCACCGGGCAACGAGGTACGTTTGCGTTACGCTTATTTGATTAAATGTGAAGAAGTTATCAAAGATGCAGAAGGCAATGTAGTAGAGATAATTTGTAGCCACGACACAGAAAGTATGGGAGGAAAATCATCTGACGGACGCAAAGTGAAAGGCGTTATCCACTGGGTAAGTGCAAAAGATGCAGTAGAAGCAGAAGCACGATTGTTTGACAGATTGTTCTTACAAGAGAATCCAAACGACGAATCAGACGGAAACGTATTCCCTTCTAACGTAAACCCAGATTCAATGAAAACTGTCAAGATGTATATGGAACCCGCACTCGCAAAAGCAAAACTTGGCGAAACATTCCAGTTTGAGCGTGTAGGATATTTTGCATTAGACACAGACGCTACCGCCGTAAAACTAATCTTTAACCGCACAGTTACACTAAAAGACAGCTGGGCAAAAGAAATGGCAAAGAAATAAAACCCAATATTGTCCTCCAAAAATACAACAGATTTTGACGGATAAGATTTCAACTATACAGAAAGCTCCCTTAAAAGGGAGCTTTTTTAATAGTTATTTGAAATTAAATTAGTATTGTCCGCTAAAAACGAAACTCGCCTATCTTGTCTATTTCGCCGATGC
>CAZRHJ010000073.1:0-5573 GCA_964600025.1 uncultured Rikenellaceae bacterium
TCTTAGGCTATTTTGCTGATGGTCATAACGTAGCGTACTGGCGTACGTGAGTTATAAGCATCGGTGAAATAGACAAGATAGGCGAGTTTCGTTTTTTAGCGAACAGAAATATTATTGAATATTTTTATCTTTGCATTGTATCACCATCATAAGCCCACTTGCAATATACTGAACCCCAAGTAAAGCCACCACCGAATGCAGAGAAAATAAGATTATCGCCTTTGTGCAAACGTGATTCGTAATCCCACAAACAAAGTGGCAATGTTCCACCAGTAGTATTACCAAATTTTTGAATAGTAATCATACATTTGTCATCTGTAATACCTGCACGGTTCATAGTAGCACTAATAATACGCATATTAGCTTGATGAGGAACAAGATATTTTAAGTTTTCGGCAGTAATACCGTTTCTATTCATAATCTCAACTGTTACGTCAGCCATACGAGTTACCGCAGCTTTGAATACAGTTTGACCATCTTGTGTTACATAATGCTCTCTGTTCAAAACAGATTGAAGTGACGAAGGGTTCAAAGAACCGCCAGACTTCATATATAGAGCATTTGTACCCGAACCATCAATATGAGAAATAAAGTCCAAAAGACCATTTCCTTCGTAGTTTGGCTCTAACATAATAGCCGCTGCACCATCACCAAACAATGGGCAAGTAGCTCTGTCAGTATAATCTATAATAGATGACATTTTGTCAGCTCCTACCAAAATGATTTTTTTGTAATGCCCAGACTCAATATAGCGAGTTGCTGTTTGCATACCAAACAAGAAACCACTACACGCTGCCGACATATCAAAACAAAATCCTTTTTTGATACCTACTCCCTCGCAAATCAAGTTTGCAGTTGAAGGGAAAAACATATCAGGAGTAACAGTTGCACAAATTAACAAATCAATCTCGTCAGGGTTAGTGTTTGTTTTCTCCAAAAGGTCTTTTACGGCACGAATAGCCATATAAGATGTACCTTTGTTTCCTTTCAAAATATGACGTGTACGAATACCGACACGTGTCATAATCCACTCGTTGGTTGTATCTACCATTTTAGACAACTCATCGTTATCCAAAATATAATCTGGCAAATAAGCCCCAACACCTGTAATAGCTGCTGTTATTTTATTCATTTAACTTCTAATTTTTAATAGCTTCTTTTAGATCTTTGATAAGTGTTGATTGAGCTACTTCTTTTGTACGCAACACCATATTGCGAATTGCAAAGCGAGTTGAACAACCGTGACCAATAATCACAGGAGCATTGATACCTATAACTGGCGTACCACCATAAGTCTCATAGCTTAGCCCTGCTTTAAAGCTGTCGTTTAGTTCGTCGATATTTTTAAGGACTGGTTCAAAACTTTCTAAAAGTTTTAGAATAACGTTACCTGCAAAACCGTCGCAAATAATAACATCTGCTTCACCTTTAAGTACACATTTGCCCTCAATATTACCAACAAAATTAATATCAGATTCCTTTAATAGTTGGTGAGTTGCTTTTGTCTGTGCGTTTCCCTTTTCTTCTTCCTCTCCAATGTTTAGAAGGGCAATACGTGGGTTTTCAATACCAAATA
This sequence comes from uncultured Rikenellaceae bacterium, assembly GCA_964600025.1. Lineage (GTDB taxonomy): Bacteria > Bacteroidota > Bacteroidia > Bacteroidales > Rikenellaceae > JADFUS01. Next base: position 1,577 of record CAZRHJ010000073.1, read on the forward strand.
CAGACTTAGCGAATATACCACCAAGAATACCATACTGATTTAGAACCTCGGGCTTAACATCAATGTTCAGACCAACGTCCATCAAAATAAATCTTCCACCATCAAACGTAGGTAGTGGAGTCGCAATAGTTGGACGCATTACGCCTTCAATAGGTTTTATAGCATACATACTTCCAACCATCATTGCTCCAGTACTTCCTGCACTTGCAAAGCCGTCAATTAAGCCTTTTTGCAAGTAACCGAAACCAACTACAATACTTGAATTTGGTTTCTTAGTAAACGCAGATGTAGGGGAGTCACTCATTTCTATCACTTCCGTTGTGTGAACAATTTCAATGTTAGAAGGTTTTTCTCCAAATTCCACAATGACAGCTTCGATTGATTTTTCGTCACCAAACAACACGAATGTTGTGTCAGGACTCAATTTTGCTGCATCTAATGTGCCTAATACGGCATATTGTGGTGCATAATCACCACCCATTGCATCTACACCTATACGCATCTTTTGTTTTTTTAGTTTAGAAAAGAAAATAGTTAGTCGGGTCTAAAAATTATTTAGACTCAACTACCATTGCTTGTTTACCACGGTAAAAACCACATTCTGGGCATACTCTATGATAAAGAGTAGCTGCACCGCAGTTAGAGCAAGTAGATACTGTTGGAGCTACTGCTTTGTAGTGAGTTCTTCTCTTATCTCTTCTTGTTTTAGAGATCTTGTGTTTTGGATGTGCCATTTTAAATATTTTATTAAATTAGACTTCTGTAATTATTTTGATTGGATAAATCTATCCAACATATCTTTATTGCAAGTACTCTCACCGTTTTCGTCGTCGGGGTGAATACGTGAAATTGGGAGCGACAAACTTATACTATCAAACAGATATTGCGACATATCTAATTGATTATCATTTGAATTAACCCAAATTATATCTTCTTCCTCTGTGTTTATTTCAAACTCAGGGTCGCCAACCTCAGATGATAGTTTAACTATCAACAAAGATTGAAAATCTACTGTTAATTGCACCTCTTCGAGGCATCTATCACATTCTACTGCAACCGTACCAACAATATCAACATTCATTTCCAAGAAACTTGAATGTTTTTTCATATCAATCGACACTTTACAATCACCATTTAGTATTTCTGACTCGCCAAATGAGGCAAAAAAGTCATTAGTAAGAACAAAATCAAAGTTATGTTCTCCAAGGCTCAAACCACCGAAACTAATTGAATATAAGCTATTTCGCTTCATTTTCCAGTCAAATTTACGTAAAAATTTCCTACAAAGGAAGTAATTTTTTTTTAATTATTCAAACTTTTTATGCTAATTCACAAATTAAAGTTTCATTTGTACTATTTACTAACTAATATTTAGAGAGTTTAGAACTTGTGAATTCCCATAATTTCTCGAACATCTTTGACAGTTTTCATAGCACTTTCACGTGCTTTTTCGCCACCCTCACGGATAACTCTCGAAATTAAAGCATCGTTTGCTCTAATATCCAAGATTCTCTCACGAATTGGAGCAATAGTCGAGCATACGTCCTCTGCCAACTGTTTTTTCATATCACCATAACGTATCTCACAAGCATTATATTTTTCTAAGAAAAAGTTATAAGTATCTTGTGGTGAAACAATCTTCATAAATGTAAACAAATTCTGAATTGCTTCACTCATAGGCTCGTTTGGAGTTGTAGGGCCTGAATCAGACACTGCTTTCATAATTTTTTTGCGAATAACACTATCATCATCTACCAAGTAAATACCGTTTCCTTCACTCTTACCCATTTTACCACTTCCGTCCAATCCCGGAACTTTGATAGGCTCACCGCTAAATGTATAAGGTTCTGGTTCTTTGAAATACTCTACTCCATAAAGATTATTAAATCTACGAGCATACTTACGAGTCATTTCAAGGTGCTGAATTTGGTCTTTACCAACTGGCACTTTGTCAGCATTGTGGATAAGTATATCGGCAGCCATCAAAACAGGATAAGTCAAAAGTCCTGCATTGACATTTTCGCTATGTTTACGAATTTTGTCTTTGAACGATGCTGTACGCTCCAACTCTCCAATAAATGCGTGCATATTTAGGAGCAAATACAATTCTGCCACCTGAGGCATATCGCTCTGAACGAACAAAGCACACTCGTCTGGGTTAAGACCTGCACCCAAGTACTCAGAGATAACGTTTTTAACGTTTCCGTGTAGGATAGATGGGTCTGGGTGTGTAGTTAGTGAGTGGTAGTCAGCAATAAAGAAATAACAATTATTTTCTTTTTGCATTTTTATAAAATTAACCAACGCTCCATAATAGTTCCCAAGATGTAAATTTCCTGTCGAACGAATTCCACTAACAACTGTTTCCATTTTCTTTTTATTTAATTTTCCTTTTCACTTTATAATATGCTCACAAAAATAGTCAAAATTGTCGATATTACAAAAATATTATTTATCTTTGGAAAAATAATATAACTATACTATAAACGAAATTATGTACACAAAATTTATAACTATTTTTTTTCAGCTCAAAGAGTCCCTAATTGCAGCCATTGACTCTATGCGAACAAATAAGGTCAGAACCATATTAACGCTTTTGGGCATAACAGTAGGAATCATCTCGATTATTGCTGCATATACTGTCATAGACTCTCTAAAATACTCAATAGACAAACAATTTAGCGTATTAGGAAGCAACACAGTATATGTTCAAAGAGCAACTCCAATAGAATCTATGAGCATTTCAAGAAGAGAGTTTTTGGCAAGACCAAGAATTTCTCGTAATGAGTATCTAAAAATTAAAGATATTCTAAACAACGAAGTTAGCCAAACAGTATATCAAGACAACGCAGTCAATTTAAGTATCAAATACAAAAACAACTATACACAAACGATAGTTGTTGGATTTATTGACGATATGTTTGCCCTAAACGATTTGGGCTTAAAAGAAGGACGCTATATCACAAAAGCAGAGTCTGCGAGAGGCAGCAAAGTGCTGGTAATAGGCGATGAGTTGGCAAAAACACTATTTCCATACGAAAGTCCATTAAACAAAAAAGTTAGCGTTAATGGAATTAAATTTGCAGTTGTTGGCATACTAAAACCATCTAACGGTATATTTGGAGATATGGATAATTCTGCAATATCCTCGTTTGGAGCAATAAAATCTATGCTCCCTCCACAAGGCGGATTTTCTGGAATGATTAGTCTTAAAGCAAAATCAGCGGCAGGTGTTGATGATTTGATAGACAAAACAAAACGAGCTATGCGACTTATTAGACGCATCTCGCCTACCGAAAAGAGTGATTTTGGAGTTTTTAAAATGGATATTATTGCCGACCAATTAGACAAAATATTCTCTGTTGTAAACCTTGCAGGTATGGTTATTGGACTATTCTCTATAATTATTGGAGCTATTGGTGTTGCAAATATTATGTTTGTATCCGTCAAAGAGAGAACCACACAAATTGGTATTCAAAAAGCATTGGGAGCCAAATCATACACCATTCTATCGTCTTATCTGTTCGAAAGCGTGTTCCTGTCGCTGTTTGGCGGCATATTAGGCTTGATTATCATATATATCATCATACTTATTGGCAACAATTACTCGCCAATAGAAATAATCTTAACACCAAAGAACATAATTATAGGTTTGATGATTTCTATTGTAGTCGGTATTGTTTCTGGTTATATTCCTGCCAAAAAAGCTGCCGACTTAGACCCTATAAAAGCAATATATAATTTATAAAGCCCTATCCGCTAAAATAATAATTACCTCCATTTTTAGCTTTCTGCTAATAATGGAGGTAATTATTTATAAAAAAATTATCACTGTCCGATAAAAATTTAAAAAATCATTGTAAGAAATTAAGCGATAACACATTACAGTATTTTTAATTTTTAGAAGGTTTGCAAAATGATTTTTAAATTTTTTATCTTTCATAAATCTTACAAGCTCCCAATAAACTCGGATCTCTTAGGCTATTTTGCTGATGGT
>CAZRHJ010000074.1:0-5030 GCA_964600025.1 uncultured Rikenellaceae bacterium
CGTACGTGAGTTATGAGCATCGGTGAAATAGACAAGATAGGCGAGTTTCATTTTTGCGGACAATAATATTTAAATTTATAAAAAGCTTGGTTGTAACTTAACAACCAAGCTTTTTATTATGATAGTATTGCAAAAAAATATTAAAAAAAGTATTAAATATGATTTATATTTATTATCTTTATGCTTAAATAATTGGGTGTAACACCTAAATATCTAAAAAACAAGAATATGAGTTTAAATGTAGGAGATAAAGCCCCATATTTTGAGGGACTTACACAAGAAGGAACAAAACTTTCGATAGATGATTTGAAAGGTAAGAAAATAATATTATATTTTTATCCGAAAGATAATACAAGTGGCTGTACTGCCGAGGCGTGTAGTCTTAGAGATGGGTATACAGAGTTGTTAAAACACGGTTTTGTGGTGGTTGGAGTTAGTCCCGATAGTGAGAAATCTCACATTAAGTTTATTGAAAAACACACATTACCATTTAATTTAATTGCAGATACCGACAAAAAAATTGCTACTGACTACGGAGTTTGGGCATTAAAAAAACTTTACGGCAGAGAGTATATGGGTATTATTCGCAAAACTTTTATAATTGACGAAAACTTAGTAATAGAGAAGATTTTTGAAAAAGTCAATACAAAACAACACTTTGAACAAATTTTAGAATCATATAATTTATAATAAAATGGCTGACGAAAAAGCAACAAAAACAAATATTTCTGCAGATAAACTTAAAGTTTTGGCTGCTGCTATGGACAAAATTCAAAAGAATTTTGGTAAAGGCTCGATAATGAAAATGGGTGACCAACCCAGCAATGAAGATATACAAGTAGTTCCTACTGGTTCGATAGGTTTGGATACAGCACTTGGAATTGGCGGTTATCCAAAAGGTCGTATTATTGAGATATATGGACCAGAATCATCTGGTAAAACAACACTTGCAATTCACGCTATTGCAGAATGTCAGAAAGCAGGAGGAATAGCAGCATTTATTGATGCAGAACACGCATTCGATAGATTTTATGCCGAAAAATTAGGCGTAGATGTTGATAATCTTTTGGTTTCGCAACCCGATAACGGCGAACAGGCTCTCGAAATCACCGAACAGTTAATTCGTTCGGGTGCAATAGATATTGTGGTTATTGACTCTGTTGCAGCACTTACTCCAAAGGCTGAAATAGAAGGCGAAATGGGAGATGCAAAAATGGCTCTTCAAGCTCGTTTGATGTCGCAGGCTTTGCGTAAACTTACGGGTATTATTAGCAAAACAAAATGTGTGTGTATATTTATCAACCAGTTGCGTGAAAAAATTGGTATTGCTTATGGTAATCCAGAGGTAACAACAGGTGGTAATGCACTTAAATTTTATTCTTCAATGCGTATTGATATTCGTAAGTCTGGAAACTTAAAAGATGGCGACGAGCAATATGGTATTAGAGCAAAAGTAAAAGTTGTCAAAAACAAATTAGCATCACCATTTACACGTGCTGAATTTGATATAATTTTTGGCGAGGGTATTTCTATTTTGGGCGAGATAGTTGATGTTGGTACAGACGCAAATATTATTCAAAAAAGTGGTTCTTGGTTTTCGTACGACGGAAGAAAATTAGGACAAGGAAGAGATAATCTTCTTACACTCCTAAAAACAGACGAGGCTCTACGCAGTGAGATAGAGCAGAAAGTTAGAGATTTTATAAAAGAGAATAAATAATATTTTCGTTATAGGAGAATTATATATGTTTACAGAAGAAGATAATGCTTTGGTTGAACAGGCTTTTCAAGATTTGTTGAATTGCTCAAAAGACATAATACGTGGTGATGTTCAAAGGCTCGAAATGATACGTAAGGCATTTGATTTTGCCAACAAAGCACATTATGGAATTAGACGTAAATCTGGTGAACCTTATATAATTCACCCTATTTCTGTGGCTAAAATTGTAGTTGAAGAAATTGGCCTTGGTCTAAAAAGTATTTGTGCAGCACTTCTACACGACGTAGTCGAAGATACTGATTATACAGTAGAGGATTTGACAAGTATATTTGGCGAAAAAATAGCATCTATGGTAGATGGTTTGACAAAACTGAAAAAAGCTGGTGATATTGCTTCGACAAGTTCTGAACAAGCCGAAAATTTCAAAAAGATGATTTATACCCTTTCAGACGATGTTAGGGTTATTTTGATAAAACTTGCCGATAGGTTGCACAATATGCGTACTTTGGAGTCAATGAAACCACACAAAAAAGTTAAAATCATTGGCGAAACGCTTTATTTCTTTGCTCCTATGGCTCACAGATTGGGGCTTTCTAATATCAAAACAGAGTTAGAAAATCTTTGTTTTATGCACTCATATCCCAAAGAATATTATGAGATTGAGCATAAAATGAATGATACAAGTATCAAGCGTCAAGAATTTATCGAAACATTTATCAAGCCTATCAGAGAATCTTTGGTGGCAGGTGGCTATGATTTTGTGATTGAAGGTCGTGAAAAGAGTCCATATTCTATTTGGAAAAAAATGCAAAAGAAAGGTATTCCTTTTGAAGATGTGTATGATTTGTTTGCAATTAGAATTATATTCAAGGCGAACCAAATTACCCCTGAAAAATCACAATGTTGGCAGATTTTCTCTAATATTACAGATATTTACAAACCCAAACCAGATAGACTTCGAGATTGGGTGAGTATCCCAAAAGCAAATGGTTATGAGGCTTTGCACTGTACGTTTATGGGGCCCAATGGTGTTTGGGTAGAGGTTCAAATTCGTTCAAAGAGAATGAATGAAATTGCTGAGAGAGGTTTTGCAGCTCACTGGAAATACAAAAGTGAAACTGATGTAGAGAGTGAACTGGACAAATGGTTGGAACAAATAAAAGAAGTTCTTGCAAGTCCAATAGATGATGCAGTTCAGTTCTTAGATGAGTTTAAACTTAATCTTTATACAACAGAGATAGTAGTGTTTACTCCAAATGGTGAAACCCGTATGTTGCCAAAAGGTTCAACTGTTTTGGATTTTGCTTACGAGATTCACTCTGGACTTGGAAATGGTGCAATAGGTGCAAAAATTAATCACGTTCTCAAACCAATCTATACTGTTTTGGAGAGTGGCGACCAAGTGGAAATTATTTCTTCACGCAATAGTAGTCCAAAAATTGAATGGTTGGATTATGCTAATTCTGCAAAAGCAAAACACGCTATCAAAACTTATATCAAACGTAATTCGGTAAGTTTTGTTGATAAGGGAATGGAAATCTTTAACGATGAACTTGAAAAATATGGTATTAAACAGCCTTCTGCTCGTGTTTTTCACAAAGTATTGCCAGAGTACGGTTGTATCAAAAAAGAAGAGTTTTATAGTAAAATTGGTACAGGTCAGATTAAATTAGACAATTTAGGGCAGATTCTTAAATCAAGTAAATCAAATAAATTACTTAATTTCTGGTCTTTGGATTTGGATATTGTTAATCCTTTCAAATTGTTTGGAGGTGGTAGTAACAAATCCAAAGAGGAAATTACAAGTCAGAATTTTACTATTGCAAGTTGTTGTCACCCAATTCCAGAGGACGAAATAGCTGCATTTAAGGACGAAAATGGCAAGGTAGTTGTTCATAAAAAAGATTGTCCAAACGCGATAGACTATGCTGCCAAACACGGAGATAGAATAGTAAAAGCAAGTTGGTCTGCAAAAGCCAGTATGTCTTATCTTTGTAAAATCAAACTCATAGGCTCGGATAGGGTTGGAATTTTGTACGAAGTTTCGCAAATTATTGCAACTCAATTTAATGTAAATATACGTAACCTTAATTACGAAACTCACAACGCTGTATTTGAATGTAACATTGTTCTTTATGTCAAAGACAATAGTGCGTTAAAACAGTTAATGAGTTTGATTCAAACAGTTAAAGGAGTGGATAAAGTTAGTAGAGTAGAGTTTAATGAAAATAATTAGTGCTTATGAAACTTATAATTATTGTTATTGCTATAATTTTTGCAATCTCTTTCTTTAAAGTAGGAGCAGCAAAGAATACCAAAAAGGCGTTTATGGAGGAGGATTCTGATAGGGATTTGACTTTTTTAGATGACGAACAAGAGGATATAGAAGAAATTGACAATCAAGATTTTGATGTAGCCTCAAAGCCTTTGCCAAGCATTTCTCATAGCTCAGGATATGAGGAAGGCAAAACAATTTATGAAACAAATACTGTGTCCAATTCTCTTCTAAGGGAGGAGTTAGAATATAAGCCTATGGAATTTGAAATGACTTCGCAGTTTGATAAACGTTATGACGAGTTGATGAACTCTCAAAACAAAACCACTGAAACAGAGGAGTTATTAAAAGAAGACAATTCTCATAAAACAGAATATGTTTTAGATGAATTTGATTTAGGCAAAGCAGTTGTCTATTCAAGTATTTTAGAACCTAAATTTTCAAAATATTAAACCATTATGGCAACTATATTTACAAAAATTGTAAATGGCGAAATTCCGTCATACAAAATTGCAGAAAACGATAAGTTTTACGCTTTTCTTGATATTTTTCCAATTCAAAAAGGTCATACACTCGTAATTCCAAAACGTGAACAAGACTATTTGTTTGATTTGGAAGATAGTGAACTTTCTGAGATGATTGTTTTTGCAAAAAAAATCGCAAAAAACATCAAAGAAAAATTAAATTGCAAACGTGTTGCAGTTGTTGTGTTGGGAATGGAAGTCCCACACGCCCACATACACTTAATTCCTATTAACACAGAGGGTGATGCAGATTTTAAAAAAGAAAAACTGAAACTTTCTGAGGAAGAATTTAAACAGATAGTTAAACTAATAGAAGTAAGATAGAGAATTATTTAGAACTATTTTTTAATTCTCTTCCTAATTGATAAAAAAGGCAAACCTAATGGTTTGCCTTTTTTCATATACCTATTTTTCAGAAATCTAAGTTTCCAAAATATTGCTGTCCGGTAAAAAAATTTTAAAAATCATTGTAATGGATTAAGTGATAATATGTTACAGTGTTTTAATTTAT
>CAZRHJ010000075.1:0-4887 GCA_964600025.1 uncultured Rikenellaceae bacterium
ATTTTTATTATTTTTATTGATTGGCACATCATTGTATGTGCCAATTTTAACTTTAATCTTATTTTTTACTAAATTATTTAACCGAATTAAGTGCTTAAATAATTTGTTTTATGAATAAATATACGTATTTTTGTATAACTATGATTACTTTGTAAACTATAAAACATTAAACAATTATGAAAAAAACAAAACTATTTGCATTGTTGTTTGTCTTGTTAGCTTGTTTCTTTACAACAGCTACTTATGCAGTTCCTGCATATCCAGGACTTATAACAGTTAAGCAGAAAGATGGTTCTTCAATCACTATCCAAGTTCACGGTGATGAGTACTTTCACTACACAACAACTTCTGATGGCTATTTTGTAGCTCAAAAGGAAGGTGTTTATTACTATGCCGATATGGCTTTTAATGGCGAGATTTATGTGTCAAAAGTCAAAGCTAATAATGTCGGTTCAAGAACAAAATCTGAAAGAGCATTTTTATCTACAAAATCTCCTTCTACAACTATGGCTGCTTTGCAAGGCATTGCCTCTGCAAAACGAGCTTCACGTATGGATACAATGCAAAAAGCATTTCCAACAGACGGTGTAAAAAAAGGCGTTGTTATTTTGGTTAATTTCAAAGATGTGAAATTTACTGACGAAGCGACTGCTAAAACTCGTTATTCTAATCTTTTGAACCAAAAGGGTTATTCTGAGAACGGAGGTACTGGTAGTGCTTTTGATTTCTATCACGATAACTCAATGGGTAAATTCTCCCCACAGTTTGATATTTATGGTCCAGTTACTTTGACTAACAATATGGCTTTTTATGGCGGAAATGATTCTTCTGGTGATGATGTTGGCCCTCGTCAATTTGCTTCTGACGCTGCTGCTGCCGCAGCTGCTGCTGGTGTGGATTTCTCTCAATATGACGAAGATGGTGATGGCTATATAGATATGATTTTCTTCTATTATGCAGGTCATAATGAGGCTGAGGGTGGTCCAGATGATTCTATTTGGCCTCACAAATGGTCAGTAAGTACTGGTGCAAGTTATAATGGTAAGATATTCTCAACCTATGCTTGTACTTCTGAACTTAAAGGTTCTGATGGAACAGTTATGTGTGGAATTGGTACTTTCGCTCACGAATTTGGTCACGTATTGGGTCTTCAAGATACTTATGATACTGACGGAGCTACTGGTGGCAGGTCTTCTGGTATGTCAAAATATGATATTATGACTTCTGGTAATTACAATAACGAAGGTCGTACTCCTCCTTTCTACCCTGCTTTCCAACGTTATCAATTAGGTTGGATAGAGCCAATAGAAATTAATGAGAATAAAGAGTATAAATTGGAGCATATAGCTAAAAACCAAGCATATATTATTCCAACAAGTGTAGAAAATGAATATTTTATGTTGGAAAATCGTTGGGGAGCTAATCCAATGACTCGTAACTGGGACAAATATATTTTAGCTGATCCTGACGATATTGAAGGAATGATGATTACTCATATTGACAAATCAAACAATATGGCAGGCGATAAATCTGCATCTGAGAGATGGAGAAGAAATGGCCCTAATAATAATACTTCTCACGAGTGTGCAATTCCTATTTTTGCAAATGGTACAAAATCTTTCTTCAACGATAGAGGCTATACTATTTTGAGCCAAATTAGAGATGTATTATATGGTATTCCTGTTCGTGAATTTGGTTCTTCTTCAAACCCTGCTGCTATTGATTGGTCTGGTAAAGCACTAAATGTGAATTTGAAAAACATTAGAGTAGAAAATGGTATAGTATATTTCACAAATGAAATGGATATGCTTCAAACAGTTGCATATACTAATGGTATCGCATTGAAGTGGATTTCAGTTGCAACTGAATATAAAGTTAGTTGGAAAGAAAAAGGCAGTGCAGACAGCTATAAAGAACAAATATTGACTAATAAACAATTCAATATTTCTGGTTTGGAATCTGATAAAACTTATGAAGTTAAGGTTGAAATGAAACAAGGTGAAGGGTATGTGCTTGTTGAAAAAGAAGACGTTAAGACTCTTGTAATTAGTAAAGATTTAAGCCCTAAAATCATATTTGAATACGAGCAAAATGCAGGTAAAGCTATTTTCTCTCCAATTCTACACAATGCGAATGCAAGTTCAGTAAAATGGTTCTTGAATGGCGAAGTGCTTAAAGTAGAAGATGCAAAAGTCCTAACATCTGGTGTTTACACTGTTAAATGTGAAATGACAGTAGATGGCAAAAAAGAATTTATTGTTAAATTAATTAATGTGAACTAATTATGAAAAATATAACAAAATATTTTAGATTTTTATCTGCTTTGATGGCAGTTGTAGTGGCTGTGTCTTGTTCTGAAAAAGACCCAAAACCAGAACCTGAAAAACCTACAACAGAGAATCTTACAAAGTTTAAGGTGAAAAATGTCCCGGGATACTACCAAATCAATACTGCATTATTTGCAAAAGATGATACTCAACATCAAGTGTATTATACCGAAGATTATTCTAAATATGAAATTTTTAATTTGGACGAATCGTCTTCATTGAAATGTACTTTGTCTGCTAAACCATCTAAAATTGGTGATGTAGTTGATGTTACTGTTAGTGGAAATTCTCTTGATGCTTATTCTGGTAAAATGGAACTTGTAAGAGACGAATTGCAAAAACTATGGCTGTGGGACGCAGCTACAAACAAAGGATTGATATTAATGGTCTATTAAAAAATTCAATTAAAGCCCTCTTGTAGAGGGCTTTTTTATTATTAAAATACTAATTTGCAATAATTTAGAATATTATTTATATATTTGAAAATCTAAATAATAATATTTATGAGAAAAATAGTCTATTTTATTTATTTTGTAGTTATTGTGCTGGCTGCTTATTTATCAATATGCAACTTGCCATTTGTTGGTCAAAAAACTTTGCAAAATAGTGAATTTTCTGCTCAAAGAGTTTCTGCAACCATTGCAGAGATTAGTCGAGAACCTCATTCTATTGTAGATACTATTGCCAAAGCACGTGTACGAGATTATTTAGTACAAGAACTTGAATCCCTTGGTGCAAATGTGAATATTTACCATTATGATTCGATTAAATATAAGCGAGGTGGCTACTTTGGTATTGATAATGTTTTTGCCGAGTTTAAGCCGCTTGTAGCTAACGACAGCACTCAGTATATTACCTTAATTGCTCACTATGATTCTCGTGATTTTTTGATTGTAGACAAGAAAATGGTTCGTTCCAAAGGAGCTGCCGATGATGGGTATGGATTAGGTATAAGTATTGAACTTACAAGACTTGCTACACTATATCGGTCGCAGTGGAATCAAGGTCTAAGAATTCTGTTTACAGATGCCGAAGAAAACGGCTTGAATGGTATTAAGTCTGCACTAAATCACAATTCAGAAATTTTTGAAAATTCTAATCTTGTAATAAATATTGAGGCTCGTGGAGTAAAAGGCCCTGCAATGTTGTTTGAAACATCAAATAATAATTCGCAGTTAATGGATTTATACGCTTTTGCTACTAATAAATCTGGATTTTCGTTAAGCACAAAAATATATTCTATATTACCAAATTATAGTGATTTTACAGTACTTAAAGATAGTATAGCAGGGTTTAATTTTGCCGTATTAGATAATCTTAAATATTATCATACGGATTTGGATAATTATAACAATATTTCTTTGAAATCTATTTATCACTATGGCGTACAGTTAAGTCCGATAGTTAAAGAATATCTTGTGAACAAAAAATATGCAGATAATGATATTTTTATTTCAGAAAGCTCAAAAGTGTTTTTTAGTTATCCAATTTTAGGTTATTTCTCTTTTACAAAAACAGGTTATTGGGTAATTAATATTTTAGTCTATATTTTGTTTGCTTTAATTCTGTTTCTTTTTGGCAGAAGAAAAGATGTTAAGTTATCAAAAATTGGTCTTTATAGTATTTTGGTAATGTTTGTAATGGCATTTGCTTCTCTGTTGGGTTATGCTGTGTCGAATATCGCTGCCAAAGCATATAGCTATGATTATAGTTTTATGCAGTTGGCATATATCCCTAATGACAATACTATTACCGTTGGAGTTATAGGTTTTATGGCTTTGGTTATTATTCTTTGCTTTTTGTATTTTAAAGATAAATTGCGACAAGCAAGAGAAATGCTTTTTGGCTTGATGTTCGTAAATCTTGTATTTAGTATTTTAGGCTTGGTAGTCATAGAAGAAAATTTTCTATTTTTTGTCCCTTTGTCAGTTCTGATTGCTGGAAGTCTTTTTACACTAATTAAAGAACCTATAATTGCTATTCTTCCAGTTGGAATAATATTGTCTATAAATGTATCATTTGTTGGCTACATTCTATATATCGCCCTATCTTTCGGTGCGTTGGTCGCTGTCTTGCCGTTTGTTGTACTTAATCTTATGAATATAGTAATTTTGCCTTTTGCCTTAAAATCTGAAAATAATTATTATAGGTAGGGGTGGTATTTTGTTCTATCCTAAAATAGTTTTCAAACAGTACTATCTTTACTTTTTTTGTGTAAACTTTTTTCAGGACGACACATATTTTTAAGTGTAAACCTATTTTAGAACGGGACAGTTTTTCATAAAAAAAACAGTTACATTTTCACGTAACTGTTTGTTTTTTGTGTGGGCCCAACTGGGCTTGAACCAGTGAGCGACTGAAAATATAGAGAGGCGGGTGCAATTCTTTTTCTTAAAAAAAAACAGTTACATTTTCACGTAACTGTTTGTTTTTTGTGTGGGCCCAACTGGGCTTGAACCAGTGACCGACTGAAAATATAGAGAGGCGGGTGCAATTCTTTTTCATAAAAAAACAGTTACATTTTCACGTAACTGTTTGTTTTTTGTGTGGGCCCAACTGG
>CAZRHJ010000076.1:0-4775 GCA_964600025.1 uncultured Rikenellaceae bacterium
GCGGATGTGGCGTAATTGGTAGCCGCGCTAGACTTAGGATCTAGTGCCGAGAGGCGTGGGGGTTCGAGTCCCTTCATCCGCACCAAACCGCTACCTACTAACAGTGGGTAGCGGTTTTTTAATTTTTTAAGGCGTGGGCATTTCCGAAATAAAAAGAATGTTTAATTTATTTTAAAAAGTCAATATGCAAGTTGTAAAAGAAAATATCGGTAATCTTAATGAGATTATCAAGATTACAGTTTCAGCTTCGGACTACTCAGAAGTAGTTGAGAAATCACTTAAAGATTACAAAAAGAAAGCTAATATCCCTGGTTTTAGACCTGGTATGGTTCCGATGAGTATGATCAAAAAAATGTATTTGAAAGGTGTAACTGCTGATGAAACATACAAAATGGCTTCTCAGGAGTGTTATAAATACCTTACTGATAACAAAATTGAGGTACTTGGTGATCCACTTCCAGCAGAGACTCAACCAGAATTAAATTTTGAAGCACAAGGCGATTTGGAATTCCACTTCGAGATTGGTGTTTCTCCAGAGATTAATTTTGATTTAGAAAATACAAAAATCACTAAATATTCTATCAAGCTTGAAGATGATATGTTGGATAGCTATAAGAAAAACTATCTTCAACGTTTCGGTCAGTTAGTAGAAGTTCCAGAGGTAACTGCTGATGAGGCAATTACTTGTACTCTAAAACAAGGTGAAACAGAGATTAAAGATGCTTATGTAGGTCTTATCTCTATGTCAGAAGAGGAGCGTGCACCATTTATTGGTAAAAAAGTTGGTGATGTAATGGAAGTAAACGTAAATGACCTTTACAAAACTCCATCTCAACGTGCAGCTATCCTTAAACTTAAAGAGGAAGAGTTGGAAACTATCAATCCAGAATTTACTCTTACAGTAGATATGATTCGCAAGTTTGAAATTCCAGCATTGACAGAAGAAATCATTGCACAAGCTTTCCCTAACGGAGATATCAAAACAGTTGAGGAATTTGAGAAATTTGCAAAAGAAGAAGTAGAGAAATCTTTGGAAAATGAAAGCAAATATAAATTAGCCTTGGATATTCGTAAAAAACTTATTGAAGATGCTAAAATTGAATTGCCAGATACATTCCTTAAAAAATGGATTTTTGCAATGAACGAGGGTAAATATTCTAACGAAGAAATTGAAAAAGAATATCCTCAATTTACAGAGATGATGTCTTGGGATATTATCAAACGTAAATTCGTTGTAGAAAACGATATGAAAGTTGAGCACGATGATTTGATTGCTGAGGCTAAACAAATGGCTAAAATGCAGTTTATTCAGTACGGAATGCCAACTGTTGAAGACAGTTTGTTGACAAACTATGCTAATCAAATTGTAAACAACAAAGAAGAGGCTCGTAAGCTTTATGATGCTATCTATGAAAGAATGGTTGTTGAGTTTGTTGAAGGCAAAATCAAAACTTCTAAAAAATCTATTTCAGTTAAAGAATTTGGCGAAATGTTCAAATAGTTCTTTATTGAATCATTTATATAAAGCCGAAGAGTTTCTCTTCGGCTTTTTTGTTTGTCTGCCAAAAACGAAACTCGCCTATCTTATCGTTTGAACAGTCTCACATTTGTTTATTACGGCCGTTTACAATATAATAATAAGCCCTATATCTCTATTATATTGAGATATAGGGCTTATTAATAATTATTTGTAGTTTTAGGACTATGCTAAAATTAAGATTAATAATTGGGCAGATAAAACTCGTAGGAACATTGTAAGAGGGTAAACTGTTGCATAGCCGATAGATGGCAATTCGTTACCAGATGTTGCGTTTGAGTAAGCTAATGCAGGTGGGTCGGTTGTGCTACCTGCCAAAAGTCCCATAAGAGTAAAATAATCTATTTTGAATATTAATCGTGCTATAATGCCAATTATAATCAATGGTACTATTGTTATGATAACGCCGTAGCCAATCCAAGCGTAACCCCCGTTTGCTATTGTATCAATAAATCCTTCGCCAGCACCAAGTCCAACACAAGCTAAGAATAAGGAAATACCTACTTCACGCAAGATAAGGTTGGCAGAAAGGGTAGTGTAAGTTACAAGACCAAATTGAGGGCCAAAACGGCTAATTAAGATAGCAACAATAAGTGGACCTCCTGCTAAACCAAGTTTAACTGGTTGTGGAATCCCTGGGAACATCATAGGAATACTTCCTAAAAGCACACCTACAAAAATACCTAAGAAAATTGCTATAAGGTTAGGTTCGTTAAGGCCTTTAAGTGAGTTTCCAACCATTTTTGAAACTGCTTCTATTTGAGCATCTTGACCTACAATCAACAGTCTGTCGCCAAGCTGTAATGAAAGGTGTGGAGATGCAAGAAGGTCTGTACCAGCACGGTTTACACGGGTAACATTAACGCCAAAATTCTCACGTATTTTCAAATCTCCAAGAGTTTTACCCGTAATATTATGTTTTGTAACGATAATACGTTTTGAGATAAAATGTGAGTCAAGAGATTTCCAGTTTGGAGCATCTTCTTCGATTTGTCTTCCTAGGAATGCTGTTATGCTTTCTACGTCAGCTTCATTAGCGATTATAAGGATTTTGTCGCCAAGTTCGAGTTTTGTTGAAGATGAAACTATTTCTACATTATTATTTACGTGTAGAACTCTTGATATAATTATTTTTTTACCTATGATTTTAGCCAGTTCGACTATTGAACGACCTGCAACATTAGGATTTGTTATTTCGATAGATATTTTAGCAACATTTTTGTCGTTGTCTTCACGTTTACGGGCAATTTCTTCGTTTTCTTTGATGAAGTTTATACGGAAGATTCCTCTAATCAACAAGATTGAAAGAATAATTCCCACAACACCAAGTGGATAAGCTACTGCATAACCCATTGCTGTTGAGTTGTCAAAATTGCCAGTCATATCTGTGTAAGCCTGTTGTGCTGCACCAAGTCCCGGAGTATTTGTAACTGCACCAGACATTATACCGACCATTGTAGTGATTGGAAGCCCTGTGATTAAATAAATAATATAGGTTGTGATTACGCCTAAAAGCACAACTCCACAAGCTAATCCATTAAGAGTAACTCCTCCTTTTTTGAAAGAAGCAAAGAAACCTGGTCCTACCTGCATACCCACAGAGTACACAAACAGAATCAAACCAAATTCTTTGGTAAAGTGCAAAATTTCAGGTTCTAATCTCATTCCAAAGTGGCTAAGAGTAATCCCTGCAAATAAAATCCAAGTAATACCAAAAGAAATACCTGCAATTTTGATTTTACCCAAAATAATACCAATGGTTATTACCAGTGCTAAGATAATAACCGAGTGAGCGATACCTCCGCCCATAAATAAGTTTGTAAACCAATTCATATATATTTGTATTTGTTCCGTGAATATTTATGATGTTGCAAAGATATAACAATATATAATATACTCAAAATATTTTAAGGGATAATGTTGTGATGTTGAAAAACAAACAATTAGTTAAAAACCTATGTATCATAACTTTATAAAAATAAAAACTCATTGCTATAAGTGCAATGAGTTTTTGAATAGTTACGGACTGTAAGTATTAATATTTCTTTATGCTTACATTTCCTGGCATATTTTTGAAAATAGGGTTTCCTATATATCTAATATCTCCCATAGAACTAACATCTCCAAAGGTTATTTCATCGCTAACGTTTATTATGATTTGTGAAGAAGATGTGCAAGATATTTCTGCTTTTGTTAATTTTAGGTTTGGGCATTTGAATGTAGAACTTCCACTTGTAGATATTTTGTTGTATTCCTCTGTTAATATTATACCACCGTTTTCAATCTCTAAATCGCTTGAAGAAGAAAGTGATGCTTGGAAAATCCCATTTGCGTTTAGCGACAATATTTCGATAGATGAGCTACCTGAACCAACTAAGTTTACATTGCTCCCTACTTTCGTTTGTGTTGCTTTAAAATCAGAAGAAGAATTTGCTACTATATTTAGATTGTCTTTTATGTTAAACTGTCCTAACGAGCAATCTGAACTTCCAGAACATACAATATTGCTGTTTTGTAATGTGTTTGTAGAACTGAAATAAACATTAGAAGAAGATGATGCAACAATGTTCAAACTTTTATTTGTTTTTAGATTTAATCCTTTAACATCAGCAGACCCACTGGTAGCAATAGCTAAACTCCCATTTGAAGTTATATTTAGTAGGTGAATATCGCTTGAACTTTCAGCACTAATATTCACATCTCCATTGACAACAATATCTTGTTCAAACTTTATATCCGATGAACCAGAAGATTTTAACACCATTGAATTAAGTGTGAAATTACCTTTGATATACACATCTGATGATGATTTAGAATCTATATTTGTAAATTCATCTGTGTAGATTTTTACAATAACTTTCTCGTTATTTTGGAATCTTCCACTTTTTAGGCTGAGTATAATGCTATTTCCGATAATTGTGTGATTAACTTGATTTATTATGTTTTCTGTGGCATAAAGTTCCACTCTAAAATCACTTGATTTGTATATCTCTACGTCAATTATACTCGAAACATCAATTTTTTCGATAGCTACGCCTTTTGAAATCTGTTTGTGGATTAAATCCTTTGCCGAAAGATTTATTAATGCTCCTAAAAAGAAGCAAATAGTTAAAATATATTTTTTCATTTTTGTTATATTTTTAGTTTTGTTGTTTTTAATAATCTAATGTAACAGTGTTGTATGAATTTGTGATATTGATATTCAAAGAATCTTCGTTTGCTTTATTCGTTTGAAAAT
>CAZRHJ010000077.1:0-4482 GCA_964600025.1 uncultured Rikenellaceae bacterium
TAGTTAATTAAGTTAGTTTTTTTTAATTCTCAAAAGTATAATTTGTCAATAGGCACTGATTTTTTTTATTTATAATGCAATATTAGTTGTTTTTTTTGAAACCACAAAATTATACTCAATATTTTTTATTATATTTATATACGATTTTTTTATAGTAGAATAAGTTTTTTTTATTTCAAAGAATGGCAAATGACTATATTCAAAACATTTACCATTCTAAACAATCCGTCTTTCAAAAGTATAAAAAGAGGAATATTAAAGTAAAAAAACTATTCTATTGGGCTGTTTTTTATTATTGCTGTCAGGTAAAAATCTTACAAGTTCCCAATAAACTCGGATCTCTTAGGCTATTTTGCATATATAACGTAGCGTACTGGCGTACGTGAAGCAGACAGTCGATTATTCATCTCTCATATCCAATTTCAACATAAAAGTTGTCTTTTCACGTAACTCATCTGCCGTATATCCAGAGTCGCCATTTTTGTGAGAATCAAAATTCAAACTATCCTCATAAATAATTTTTCCATTCTTAGAATCCTTAACTATCATAGACACTCTACCCTCTATCGACCTTGTAGCTATACAAAACAAATAACCATCAAAGGTGAAATATTTTGTTTTTTTAATATTTTTAATAGTCTTTTCCCACGGAGCATCATCATTTATCTGTATTTCCGAACCGTTTTCGTCGATATAATTTGCTTTAATCACATAAGGATTTTCAGAGGTAGAACTCTGCATTTCTACTTTATATGTTACATCTACTTCTGTTTCGTGGGCTGTTCTTGTTAATGAACAACTCAATGTAAAAATAGCTACTGCAAATAATGCAATAATTTTGCCAATTTGATTTTTCATAATAAGTTTATATTTATTGTCTAATATTGTTGTTCGGTAAAAATTTTTATCTTCTCTAAATCGTACAAGCTCCAATAAACTCGAATCTCTTATGTTATTTTACTGACATAACGTAACGTATTGTAAATATGTGAGTTATGTACATCTGCAAAATATACAAGATAGGCGAGTTTCGTTTTAGCGGACATTACTATTTATAATGTTTGCATATTGTTTCCACCCCTTAGCATTTTTATATTTTTCAACAGAATTTGCTGGAACACTAATCAAAGTAAGTGTTTTTGGGAATGCGTCCCAAGCAATTTCCATTCTTCCTGCCAAAGGAGGATTTTCAGCTTTAATACTAATTTCTGATATCTGACTTGCACTGAATGCTGCAAAATCAATTTGTTTTACTTTATCAGATAATTCTATTTTTTTGATAAGAGAATTATCATTTACAAAATTCTGTTTAATGACACGTATCTCACTTGGAATTTGCAAAGTAGCAAGCGAAGTACATTGCTCAAAACAAGACACTCCTGCATAACTATCCTCAGACCCGTTTAAATCACCATAAGTCTTTACCTCTTGCAAATCTCTACACATATAAAATGCTCTATTGCCCAAAATTTTAATATTATTAGGTAGAGTCAAACTTTTGACAGCACTTTCTCTAAATGTCTCCAAACCAATTTCCAATACTGTTTCTGGCACAACTACATTCAAGAGTTTTTTTGTTTGCCAAAAGGCTTGATCTTCAATAATTTTTATAGTTTTGGAAAACTTAATACTCTCTATTCCACTCCAAGCAAAGGTTGCGTCAGATACGCTTGTCAGCTGTGTTTTAGACAAATCAATGGCTTTAAGATTCTCACAATTATAAAAAGCCTCTTTTCCAATAACTTTTAAATTCTCATTAAAAACAATTTCCTGCAAAGTAGAGAATATAAACGCACCTTCCTCTATTTTTTCTAAATTTTCATTAAGAACAATAGTCTTTATATTTTTATTCTTAAAGACTTCTTTTGATATAATTTTAATGTTATTTGGTAGCACAAGTCTATCCAAATTATCATCTTGTACTTCGCGTAAAACACCGTCTTTAACTACTATTAATAGTCTTGTAAGGTCAAAAGTTGTAGTTATTTTTTCAACTTCCAATGTTACTGAGATTAGCCCTTTAACACTTTCGTCAATATTTTTAATATTAGATTTTGAAACACTGATATTTTCTTTACTACCATTGTCATAGATGCCCTCTACAATAATTCCATCAAGCAAAATTTCCTCACCGATAGAATAAATTGTTTTGGTTGGTAATTTCACCACCTTTATACTTTCAAGAATTTTAGGTGTTTCAATTATTCGTTCAAGATTAAATAAAGTTGTTTTATCTTCAAATTTAATTCTTACTTTAATTACTCCCGCCTGACTTTCATCAATATTATCAATATTCGATTTATCAATATTTACATCTACCTTTTCGTTATTGCTATAAAAAGCCTTAACGACTATGCCGCTCAAATCAATTTCTTCTCCAGCTTTGTAAATTGTTTTGGTAGGAAGTTTTTCAACCGAAATGCTTAATAAAGTTTTTGTAGGGATATTTTTCTTGCAAGACGTTTGCAAAATGAAGCCGCATAGCACAGCCACCAGAAAGATAATTCTTTTTGTCATTCAATTATAGTTGTATTAAGTTTATAAATTATAATATTGTTAAATAATAAAATATTATACTAATTTTCCTGCAAATATAACACATAATTTCTGATTTGCAAAATTTAAGACAGAGCAAACTAAAATCTTAGTAAAAAAAATCTACTAAATTTTGTTTATAACAAAAAAAGAATTAATTTTGTCGAAAATATGCTCACGTGTGGGCAAATGGTATTAACAATTTAAAATTATTTCAAAATGGCTGTAAAATTAAGATTAGCACGTCACGGTAAAAAAGGTTATGCATTTTATTCTATCGTAGCTGCTGACAGCAGAGCACCACGTGATGGTCGCTTCATTGAAAAAGTGGGTACATTCAACCCTAACACTAACCCTGCAACTATCGATTTGAAATTCGAAAGAGCATTGTATTGGTTAATGCAAGGTGCAGTTCCTACAACAACTTGTAAAAACATTCTTTCTGACAAGGGTGTATTTATGAAAAAACACCTTCTTGGTGGTGTTAAAAAAGGTGCTTTCACTATGGAAGTTGCTGAGGAGCGT
The DNA here is from genome assembly GCA_964600025.1 of uncultured Rikenellaceae bacterium. Taxonomy (GTDB): domain Bacteria; phylum Bacteroidota; class Bacteroidia; order Bacteroidales; family Rikenellaceae; genus JADFUS01. The sequence goes on from CAZRHJ010000077.1 coordinate 3,061, forward strand.
TTCGCAAAATGGTTAGCTGCAAAAGAAAACCAAATTAGCGATGCTAAAACTCAAATTATTGAGAACAATAAATCTGCTAAAAAAGCTGCTTTGGAAGCAGAGCAACAAGTTAAAGAAACTCGTGCTGCTGCATTAGAAGCTAAAAAAGCTGAGGCTGCTGCCGAAGCTGCTGCTGCAAAAGCTGCTGAGGAAGCTGCTGCTGCAACTGAGGAAGTTGCTGAAACTCCAGCTGAATAGTTTTTTTTACAGAACTTATTAATTCATCGCTATGTTCAGAGAAGAAAATGCTATTAAAATTGCCAAGATTGTCAAAATATTTGGTTTAAATGGCGAATTAACTCTTCGTTTGTATGACACATTCCCCGATGAAGTAGATTTCGAGGAACCATTGTTCGTTTATATAAATGGACTATTGGTTCCTCTTTTTATTCATTCCTTCCAAAAACGTGGAGCGAGTAAAGCCGTAGCAATTTTTGACGATATAGATTCAGAATACAGAGCAATGGAATTTGTTGGAGCAGAAATAGTTACATTTGAGAACCAAGACGACTCACAAGAAGATGATGAGCTTTACTACGAAGATTTTGTAGGATATAGTTTTACCGACTTGACAAGTGGCAAAATTGGCACAATCACAGAGTTTATTGACAGCGAATTTAATCCTTTGTTTATTTCTGAAATAAATGGCGAGGAAGTATTTTTACCAGCCAACGACGATGTTATAGACGAGTTTTCAGAAGAAAACAAAACAATTCAATTCTCCCTACCAGAAGGTATTTTGGATATTAACAACTAATTATATGGCTAAAACAGCTATTTACCCCGGGTCGTTCGATCCTTTCACTTTGGGACACAAAGCAATAGTAGATAAATCATTAGATATTTTTGACGAAGTCATAATTGCCATTGGCTACAACAACAAAAAACACGGTTTTTTGCCTGTTGCCAAAAGACAAGCTCTAATCGAGAAAGTTTACCATTCAAATCATCGTGTAAAAGTAATTAGTTACGAGGGACTTACAAGTGATTATTGTCGTGAACAAAAAATCACACACATAGTTCGTGGACTTAGAAATATACGTGATTTTGAGGCAGAAAAAGAAATTGCACTAATTAACACTATGCTTAACAGCAATTTAGAAACTGTATTTTTGCTTACTCCAAGCGACACAGCTCTAATTTCATCAAGCACAATTCGTGAACTTTTGGAATTAGGTGGTGACCCAATGCAATTTATGCCAAAAGAAATTAATATTGAAGATTTAAAAGCATAGATAAAACTATCTCACATTGAAAATCAAGCAATTACAATGAATTTTAGCTATTTTGCTAAAAAAATAGAGGTGATAAATAATTATTGCTGTCCAGTAAAAATTTAAAAAATCATTGTAATGGATTAAGCGATAATATATTACAGTGTTT
>CAZRHJ010000078.1:0-4359 GCA_964600025.1 uncultured Rikenellaceae bacterium
ACTTTATCTGTTTATTCAATAAATTTCGATAACTATACCCCTCAAAAAGTCCTAATATTTTTAAATTATTATTTTTAACCATATTCTTTGTTTCATCCAAAGTCTTTTGGTTAGGAAAATAAACAGCAACATAATTCGATATTTTAGGTTTAATCGCTATATTGTCCCAAATTTCTCGTCCAACTAAAAGTACAGGATCTAAAACATGAGTAGATTCTATTCCAAAATTATTTTTTAAATATGTTTGAAGAGAACTTTCTCTTACACTTATTAAATTAAAATTTGACAAATATCTTTTTATTTTATCTCTTTGGATTTCATCAAAATCATAAAAAGAGCTACTTGCAGCGTATGTTATTTTTTTGGAAGATTTTGAAACCTTAAAATCTCCCCAATAAATTCTATCTAAACCTAACGTGTTACTTGGATTCCATATTTGATCACTTCCACAAATACACAAATCATAATCAAGTTCTTTAACACCATCATATATTTCTTGAGAACAATTTAATTTATCGGATATAAATTCTTTAAAATAAATACATCTCTTATATCTAGATAAAAATCGAACTGGAATTTGATAAAGTAAATATTTAATAAATCTTAAAAAATCCGGATATTTTTTATGGGCTTTCGATACTTTAAATTTAATAAAACGTTTATAGACCTCCTCTATTGAGTCAGGTCTATAATCAATTAATTCTGCTGTATGCCCCATATTTTGTAGATATTTTTGCAAAGCATATGCTTGTAAAACTGCGCCATAATTATGAGCTCTGTGATAAGTAAGAATTCCTATTTTCATATTTTATATTTTTTATTATATTTTACGATTCGGTGTTGTCGTTATTTTTTTTGCATATCCCATAGCTGCACAAAAGATTATAATATAATCATCATCAATGTTCAGCAGTTTTCTAAGCATTTTCTCATCGTTTTCGTCTTTTTGAGCAAAAGTAAGAATCGTGCCGCTCAATCCAAGAGTATGTGCAAGCAAAAATAAATTTTGTGCACCTAAAGAAACATCAACTGAGGGTAAATACATTTCAGTAGGCCACACATAGCCACGTCTATCTGCTGTAAAGACAAAAAAAGATGGTATTACTTCACTAAAACAAGTACTCCCTTTACAATACTTCATACATTCTTTTGATAAATCCATTGAATTTGTATAAAATATTTTTATTGCTTGTTTATTACAGCTATTTGCTGCCCAATTTGATATTTCAATTAGTTTGTCTATTTTAGATTGTTCCACAACTTTAGAGGAAAAAATTCGATTAGAACGTCTTGATAATATTAATTCTCTTAATTCTTCATAACTAACATTTGAAGAATTATCTTTGTTCGATTCTATAACAAAGCTATTACATTGCAATTCTTCATAGTAATGCAATCTTTCTTTTGCCCAAACAATAGTTGCATCCTGCTTTATATTTGCGTCATCTAAAATTCTTAATTGTTCTTTCAATAAATCATAGTAAACTCGACTGTGACCCGGCTTAGGATATTCGCACTGAATTCCTTTATCTATGATATGAGCATACTTTCTAGTCAATAATATTTCTTTCTCAATACTAGGTACGAATATTGATAAACGATTTTCTTCCAATTCTTCTATAATTTTTTTATAAAATTTAGGAACTAAAATACATCCATTCGCTAGTAATACATACAACTTCAAAGGAAGTATTCTTTTTAATAAAGAAGCTATTTTTCTCATTATTTATATTTTATCTGATTTTACAAATCTTCTAACTACACGTTGAAACCCTTTAGAACATAAAAAGAATGAAATAAAGGAAAATATCAAATAAGTTAAAGTTATTATCATTGCATATATTGACCACATTACAATACTATCATACGGATTAAAAATCAACTTGATACGAGAGATTAGCAATGTAGTAATTATCCAGCTAAATATTGTTACAAGTAAATAGGACATAAAAGGGACCCAATATTTTTTCAATGGTAGCATAAAACCACAACTAAATAAATAAATTGGTTTCCATATCCAAATTATGAAAAAAGAGCTTAAAATATTAGCTAATATGATACCATTTAATCCCCAATAATACCCACCTAATATGGCAAAGATTAAAAATAACACTGTTTCACTTATTGCAGCCCAAACATCAGCAAATAAACCAAAACCATTTAAGAAATTACCTGTTATTGTTCTAGTTAGATTTATAAAAATTCTAACAGCTATTAAAAATAAAAATATGTCATCTAATAAGAATTCTTCACCTAACCATAAATATATAAATGGACTTATAAGATGATATATACAAAAAACAATTAGTCCTGCTGCATAAAATCTCAATGCAAATAATTCCCAAAAAACTTTTATTGAATTACTTTTATTGTTTTCTGAAATTAAATTTCCAATACTTGCAGCCGTGCTATCAAACAATTGATTTAAAGCAACAACAACCTTATCAATAATAATAATATAGTTACCATACAAAGCCACTGTTTTTAATGTAGTGAAAGAATATGTTAATATTGGTATCATTTGAAACTGAGCGAACATACTTATCTTATGTACAAAAAGCTGCTTGGTGTATTTGAAAATTTCGGGATATTTCTTCAAAAGACCATTGCCTAACTTAATATCACTCTGAAGCCAGGGGTAAACCTTCCCTATCTTCCAGTTTAAAATTAAAGAGAAAATTACTCCAAAGATAATCTCATTCGTCGCCCAGACGTAGTAGTTTTGAGTGTAATAAGCAAGTGCCGCCTGAAGAATCGTTTTTAGGATAACAGTCGTTTGAAGATAACCTGCTACCACATAGTTTTTTTGGTCTGCACCAAGCAGTGTTTGCTTATAATTTACAAAATAGCCTAACAGTGACGAAGCTAAAAATGAGTAATAAACATAATAGATGACTCCTAAATCAATTGATACGTCCTTAAAAATAAGTGGCAAGAAAAATGATAAGATAACTCCTGCCAAAATGATAACCATTCCTATCCAACGATAGATATAACCAAACACTGAGATAATTTCATTTAGTTTTGTTTCATCTTTGTCAAATAATGGTTTGTATAGCACATAACCAATAGCACTACCAATTCCTAACTCTGCAAGATTCAGAAAACCCAATAAATTCTGTAGAGTTGTTGACAGACCAACAAAATCGATCCCCAGTTTATCAAGAAATATCTTTCGAGTAAAAAAAGACACAAAAAGAGAAAGCATATAAAACACGAGATTCACACGTGCATTAAGCAAAGTCTTATTTACTCTTGATTCAGCTACTTGATCCATTTAGAATTTGTTAATTGTAAAATTTTATTCATTTAATTAATACGATATCACTTATCATCATTTTCATGGTTCCCGTAGCCGTAGCCATAGCCGTAGCCATAGCCGTAGCCATAGCCACGTGAACGATGTTTTACATCATTCAAAATAACGCACATATTATTAAATTTATCACTGTTTTTTACATTGTCTATTTCTGACAAATAGCGTTTATCAAATTTGCCAGCTCTAATCACAAAGATAGAAGCATTACAGTATTTACCTATAATAGCACTATCTGGAACTATCTCAACAGGAGGACAGTCAAAGAAAATATAGTCGTATTGTGTTTTTAACTTTTCAAGCATTTGAGAGAAGCGTTCGGTTAAAAGCAGTTCTGAAGGATTGGGAGGTACTGTACCAACGGGTATGATGTTCAAATGACTTGACAGGTCTTTTACCGGAACTATTACTTCTTCAATGTTTTCAATTTTACCGCTTAAATAATTAGAAAGTCCTAACTTCGGAGAATTAACAAATTTACTCATACGATGCATACGCATATCGGTATCTACGATTAAGACTTTGGCTCCTTTTAAGGAGATGGTACCTGCAAGATTTAACGTTACAAAGGTTTTCCCTGAAGACGGGTTTATTGAAATACTCTGAATAACATGACACCCTTTATCTTGACCAAGTATAAAATCAAAGTTAGTTCTTAGGACCCTAAATGATTCATTGAGAATACTTCTGCTATTTTTTGCAACAATAATTTTATTAATTTCTACATCTTTCTTATGGAGAGCAAAACGTTTCTTTGACTGACCAACAGAAAGATGTGGTATGCTACCGATAAAAGGTATAGTCAAGTCTTTTAAGTCGTTTTTAGACTTGACTAAAGTGTCAAACGATGCTTTAAGCACTAAAAAAATAATAGGCAAAATCAGCCCCAAAGAGAATGCAAAAAACAAAATAATTTTCACATTGGGGGCAATGGGAAAGTTACTACCGCTTGAGAGATTTAAAATCTTTGTATTGTAAGCGGTAAACGCTTGACTTAATTCATTTTCTTCACGTTTTTGAAGAAGAAATAAATATAACTCTTC
>CAZRHJ010000079.1:0-4256 GCA_964600025.1 uncultured Rikenellaceae bacterium
AAGTCACGCTTTTGTCTTTAAGTATATTTCTCATTACTTTATAATGTTATTTTTTGCTGCGGCAAATTTTACACTGTGTTATATTGTTTGGAACCAAAAGTTTAGTTATGTAGAATTTAAACGTGATATATTAAATCAAGTCAAAGAAGAGGGTACTATTATAATTCCTAAACGTTACGCAGATTTATCGTCCGAAATTATGTGTCTTATGGAGCGAGAAGAATTATACCTAAACCCCAATTTTAAAGTTTCGGATTTGGTGCAAAGATTGGGAACGAACAGAGCCTATGTATATAGGACTATAAATGTTGAAATGAAAACTACATTTTCATTTCTTATTAATAGTTTTCGTGTCAATCACGCAAAAAAAATATTATTAGAGAATATTCATAAACAAGATAATCAAAAAATGATTGATATTATTTTGCAATCTGGTTTTTCGTCAGAAAGTTCTTTTTATCGAATATTTAAAGAACATACTCAGCAAACACCTCAAAAATGGTTATCACAACAGTAAGTGAAAATATCAAAATTAGTGGACTGTGTTTTAAAATTTAGCTTGTAGTCTTATTGTCAATAAATTGTCCTTTAAGTTGGTGTTGTATTCTGCAATGTTTGCAGTTTGTTCATTCCAAATAAATTCGTAATAAACAAGTACTCTAAGATGATTTTTTAGGAAGTCATAAGCAAGTCCAGTTCCAACAGTAGAGTAGCTAATATCTTGGATTGAAGACCCTTGTGCCAAGCCTATCATATCTCCACTTATTTCTTTGTTTGGGTTGTATTTGTCGAACCTTGCAACGAAAGATAGATTTGTATAAGGGATTTTGTGAATCATTGTCGTATAAAATCCTTCGAACTTACGGTTGTAAATATCGCCCATACCTGCAAGTTTTGATTCGTCTTTGATAGCGTAGTTAGCACTCAAAGTTCCCGGCATTGTACCACACAAGTACTCTCCCCAAAACTCTGTTTGTCCAATAACTGTTTTGAATCCAAATTTGCCCCCTATACTATAATATAGTGAGTTGTTCATTTTGCCTTGAACACCTGTTTTTTCTATATATTTTTGTTGAGATTTGTCGTATGAATAAGATTTGTCGCTAACGTTTGGCAGTCCACCACGGTGGAACGAAGAAGAAAGTCCCCACATTATATTATTGTCATAAGTGGTTTGGTAATCCAGTTTTGCCATAATTCTTTTGCGAGAATATGTGTCTAATTTTCCCCAGTTTGACGTAAATACCCCAATATCTAATCTTAAATCGTTTAAAGCAGTTTCTTTTTTGCCTCTAAGTGTTACGTTCGCTCCCAAAATAAATGGATTGGCAATAAGTGCAGATATGACACGTGGTCTTTCTGCTTCTATTCGGTTCGTAGAAGAATATGGCAGGTGCATAGAGAAATTTGAAGTCATCATACCAAAATTTGCAGTAAATATCTCGTTCGGTAAATGAAAATTCATATTTGCTTGTGTTAAACTTACGCCTTTTTCCGTAGCGTTAATCTGAATTGCTGCCGAAAAATAGTCTAATTTGTATCCAAGTTTTACACGACCTCTACGAATCATAATTCTATTGTCCATCTCGTCCCCAAAATTGCCTCCATTGTACATTGCATCTGCTCCTTTGGTTTGTGCCATTTGCCATTGCACTTGCATATATCCACTAAGTTTGAAATTCTTAACCCACGAGGTTTGCAACCAGTTTTGAAATTTATTTATGCTTTTTTTGTTGTCAGCTTGAAGTTTTTCGAGAGAATCTACTTTTTGAGAAAGTTCTTGAATTGTTTGAGCATTAGTGTTTAGTGTTAATAATGCTAAAATTATAATTAATGATAGTCTTTTCATTTTTGAGAATTTTGTATTTTTATCGACTACAAAAGTACTATTATTTTAAACCTCAGAAAATGGGTATTTACTCGTATTTTGTTTTATAGTGCTATCCCAAATCCGAAATTTGCCTATTTTTATCTATTTGCTGAGGTACGTTCTACGCTACTTTAATATATGCAAAATATCCTAAGAGATACAAGTTTATATGATTTTTGAAAGACAACACTATTAAGTGATTAAATTTATTATGAATGTTAAATGTTATTTAGTTTCGTTAATATTTTTTAGTCTGAAAATAATTTATACCTTTGCATACGTATAGTTGTTTGTTTTTTTAGTGGCACTAAATAACGCATTAACTATTTTTAAATTGACGCTTAATTAATAAGAAAATATGAAAAGAATTTTAGTATCTACCTCAGGTGGTGACTGTCCAGGATTGAATGCAGTAATTCGTGGTATAGTAAAAAGGGCAGCCCAAGAAAAAGAGGAAATTGAGGTAATTGGAAGTATTGAGGCTTACAACGGCATTCTACGTGAGCCAACAGAAGTTGAATTATTGGACGAAAAACGTGTTAGTGGTATTCACTACCAAGGTGGCACAATTATTGGAACAACCAACAAGGGAGGTCCTTTTGCGTGGCCAATCAAAAACAATGCAACAGGTCAGTGGGAATATGTTGATCGTTCAGATGAGATGATTCGCAAATTGCAGTATATGAATATTGATGCTGTGATTAGTATTGGCGGAGATGGTTCTCAAAGAATTTCACAAAAATTATACGAAAAAGGTTTAAATATCGTTGGTGTACCAAAGACTATTGACAACGACTTGTCTGCAACTGATTTTACTTTCGGTTTTCAGACTGCGGTGCAAATTGCAACAGAGGCAATAGACAAACTGGTTACAACAGCAGCTTCGCACAATCGTACATTTATTCTTGAAGTAATGGGACGAGATACTGGCTGGATAGCATTGAATGCAGCTCTTGCTGGTGGTGCAGATGTTTGTTTGATACCCGAAATACCTTATAGAATCGACAAGATAATTGAGAAATTGGAATCTCGTTACAAAAAAGGTAAAGGTTCGGCTATTATTGTTGTTGCCGAAGGTTCTAAACCTCTAAATGGCGATGTTTCTGGAATTAAATCCAAAGAAGTAGGTTACGAAAACATACGTTTGCGTGGTGTAGCTTTCTCTTTGAGCGACGCTTTGCGTGATGCAGGTTTTGAGCCAGATATTCGTGAGACTGTTCTTGGACACTTGCAGAGAGGAGGTGTTCCTATTGCTTATGATAGGGTTTTAGCTACTCAATTCGGTGTTAGAGCTTTGGAATTGGTGCTTGAAGGACAATTTGGTCATATGGTAGCTTACCGTCACCCAAATATCGTTTCGGTGCCTTTGACAGAAGCAGTTGGCGAAATGCACACAGTGAAACTTGATAGTGCAATCATTAAAGCAGCCAGAGGAGTTGGCATTTGTTTTGGTGATTAACGTTTAAACTAATAATTATTTATGAAAAAATTACTTGTATTTGTCTTATCAGTGCTTTGTGTTGTTGGTTATTCTCAATCTGTTATTGACAAGACTTTGAAACCTTTTAACAAACTTTCTGTTCAAGGCAAAATTATCTTGAATGTGTATCCGTCTAACGACAACAAAATTATTTTGAAAGGTAAAATTTCTAATGCTGCTAACGAATCTTTGGTTATTAACGAGAAAAAAGGAAATCTTTATATCACACGTAAAGAACCATTTTCGTTCAAAAAACAACAAGTAGATTCTATTGTACTTGATATTTTTGTTGAAAGTCCAAATTATATTATTGCAAAAGAAAAAGCAGAAGTATATTTTGGCAAAAGATTTACTCTTGATGCAATCACTATCGAGACTTCTTCTACTGCAAGTGTAGCAGCTATTGTTGAAGCAAAAAAAGCAAATTTAGATGCATCAAGTAGTAGTAAAATCCTTTTGTCAGGTAAAGCAGATAATGTGTTTTTGAAAGCTACTGGAAGTGCTTATGTGAATACTGTTCAAACAGATTGTGTTTCACTTACAGCTGTTTCAAACACAAATGCTGAGGCTTATGTTAGAGCAGTCGATTTATTAGACCTTAAAGTTGCAACATCTGGAAATATTTTCCACAAAGGAATTGCAAAAGAAATTGTAAAGAATGTTTCAACATTTGGTACAATCGAAAAATTCTAAATAGAATTACCAATACTGACCAAGTATAAAACTAATATAAAACCCTCCTATTTAGGAGGGTTTTTGTTGCTTTTAGCATTATGTTTGGCAAAACCAAATTGCATATCTTTTTTAGTACTGTCCGCTAAAAACGAAACTCGCCTATCTTGTCTATTTCGCCGATGCTCATAACTCACGTACGCCAGTACGCTACGTTATGACCATCAGCAAAAT
>CAZRHJ010000080.1:0-4169 GCA_964600025.1 uncultured Rikenellaceae bacterium
GATTTTTACTTTGTTTACTTTTTGATATAAATTTATAATCATCAGGAAATGTCTGTAACCTCATAGCCTCTCGCAAAGTAATTAAACGATCTTGTTCATAATGAATATTACATCCAACATTTGGTCTATTAAAATATGTATTGACAGTGTATGAAGGTTTTTTTGAATTCATTCTTCCATAACATGTTGTATGACCTCCTTCTTTTTTTAATCTTTTTATTCTAACAGAATTAACTTCATCAGGAATATCCATGTAGTTACCTCCAGGTTTAACGTGATGACAAATATATTTATCCAACTCACTCATTGTTGGCCATTCATGCTCAGATATGCCACAATCTTTTGAAGGAATAGGTAAATCTCCCAAAGCTTCTTTAACGCTAATAAATTTTAATTTTCCATTGCTACCATCTTGATTATGTGTAATTGTTGGAAACTCAAATTGTTTCATTGAACTTTTTAGTCCTACAATGATTACTCGTTTTCTTAATTGTGGAATCCCATATTCAGCCGCATTAACAACTTTATGAGATATTGAATATCCAATATTTGAGAGAGCTTCAAAAAGCAAAGGTAGTATTTTATTGCCATCATCATTTTTGGCTGATAATAAACCTGTTACATTCTCAAAAAGGAACGCTTTAGGCTGTAGTTCTTTAATAATATCTATATATCTCCATACTAATTTACCTCTACTATCATTACTCCGTCTTTTTCCTGCAAGAGAGAATGATTGACATGGAGGACCTCCAATTACAATATCACATTTAGGAATTGTCGTCTCATCTATATCATATAAATCGCCACAAATTATCTCGTTCCCAACGTTATGTTTATATGAATTTACTGCATCTTGATTTATATCTATAGCCCATATAATATCAAATCCAGCTTTCTTAAAACCAATATCTAGACCTCCGCCGCCAGAAAAAAGACTTACTATTTTATTGCACATGTTGTAATCTATTATTTTTTTGTGATTTATAAATTTCTTCAATATTATTTATTTTATAATATTGTGATATTTCTTTAGTTATTGATATTATATAGTAATCACTAGGGCTTAATATCATTTTTTTTGCATAATTTATCAATTTGTTTTTTGTTGTTTTATGAATTAATGCAGGGTTTGGTATCATCAAGTTATCAACATCGTATTTTTGTATTTTTAGTAATCCGTTGCCATAAGACTTTCCTTGTGCTTCCAATTGACTGAATACAAATAAATTATTCAATAATGCAAACATTAGAAAATTATCTTCCTTGGTTCGTATTGTATAGAAATTATCTCTTGCAATAACCTTACCTTCATTTATAATAAATCTTACCTTATCTCTAATTATATATGGAAATATTAAATCTGGTATCTCTGGAATAATAATTTTGTACCAAATTCTACCTTCTTTAATTTGATTTACTATAGTTTTTGGCTTTCCTTTATCTAAAATAAAACCTTCCATTTTTTTTATATATTGAGTAATATCATTTGAAAACTCATTAATTGTAGATAAAGATAAAAGTTTATCTAATTTTGCTTTTTGGGTTGTATATCCTTTTACATCTTTGGGAGAAGAAAGAATATCAACCAAAATATTTTCTATATTTAAAGGAGGATTAATAAAAGCATTATTAAAACCAGTCGTAACACCACGTCTAATTTCTGCAAGAGATGAAAGATGCACACATTCTATACTGCATAGATTTACAGCTTTTTCTTTTGCAGAGATTATCAATTCATTATTTTTTATTAAAAGCGTTTCTTCTAGTGTGTCATTTATTTTCCCCTTTGTAAATTTCATTATCATAACATCTACAAGAGGATTCCCTACAAAAGGAGAACCCTTAATTTGGATAACATTATTGATACATCCTTTTTTGCGAATTTGTTCTAAAAACATCTTTCCGTCAGGTGTATTCATCCAAACATTTGGATAAATGGCAACCATTTTGCCTCCTTCTTGCAGCATTGATATACAGCGTGCAATAAAATATAAATATAAATTTGCTTTTAAATAGATATTAAATTCGTTACATTTAGTTGAAATACGCTCTTTTGTAACACCAAGAATATTCATATCATCTATTTCTTCTTGTCTAACGTAGGGCGGATTAAGAATAAAACCGTCAATTTTATTATCAGCTACATAAGAGAAAAAATTTTTGTTTATTAATTCAAAAGAAGAAAATTCTTCTTTTACTAAATTATATAAGTTAGAATCAATTTCAATACCTGTAACATTTTTATAATTTTTTTCTTTTAAAGATTCTAAAAAAATACCTTTACCAAAACAAGGGTCAATTATATGAGAATTTTTAGGTAAATCTAAAAGGTCTACCATATAATTTGCAATTATTTTTTTTGTATATACTTGCCCTAAATTCATATCATGTTGATTTTATTAGTTCTGTATAATTAACTTGAAGTTTTACTGCTATCTTTAATAGCATTCCTAAATTAGGCTGAGATGAATTTGTACACCATTTGGATACTGTAGATGCATTTACGCCAAGCTCATTAGCTAACCATTTACTTGTTTTTTTTTGTTCAACAAGAACAATCTTTAGTCTATTGCATTCTTCCATATTAATTATCTTTACAATTACGTCTGCAAAGATAGTGAATTATTTTCATTTTATTCTGAAAATTCCAATGATGTATAAATATTTAGCATATTTACAATATAATAATCAAGTTGCTATTCTATAAGTTTAATTTTATATTTATTCATCCCATTGAAAATAAATATATTATACAATTACTCATAATAAATAAATATTGAAGTTAGCATAATAATTATATTTAAAGCCATTAAAAACATCTCAATATATTTATTTTTTTATATTCTTAATCTTGAATTACTTACACCATTTTTCTTGTTAAAATTCTCCCACTTCTCCCTAAACCATTCCCCAATCTTCACTCCGTTAATAGTCAAATGCAAGCTATTATTATCCGTACTATCACGACCAATCTTAGCCAAAGCCTTATCAACTGAGAAGTATCGCCTATGCTCTTTTGAAAACAGCTTGCCTGTAAATTCAATAGCTCTACCTGTAATAAGGACTGCTGCTTCTTTAATAGAAAAGCCAATTTCTACACATTGTTTTTCTAGCTTCAGTATGTTTTCAAACTCAGGAAACCAAGCAATAGCTCTTTTAATGATTGAATCCTTGTTAGCAAGTTTCTTCTGATACTCCTTATCTCTATTCTCCATTTCAGCTTGATAGGCTCTATGCACTTCAGCAATCTCACCTTGTAGATTTGTGATGCGCTGGTCTTGGTCTGCGTTATCTTCTTGAAGTGATGAAACCTGCTGTTCCAACCTCTTAACCTTAGATGTTCCAATAAGAGAACCTACACCATCTATAATTTTAGAACCTACATCAGCTGCACTGTTCTTTAGTTTCTCCTTGCTAACATCATTCTTAACTTGTGAAAGCTGCTTTTCTACCTGTTCCTGCTGTATCTGTAAATCTGAAAGAGTATGCTATACTTCTTTTGTCTGTTTAAAGACTTCTTTGTAATATTCAGTAGTGCCGATATGGCGAGCTTCTGAGAACTTCCACAAATAATAGGAAATGCAAATCCTAAATATCAAAATTTTTCACAAACTTATAAAACAAATACTATATAAAGCGAGGCAATCAACAAAATATATATTCGTTTAGTATTTTAGTTATTTATTGTTTTTTTTTAATTATATTTGTGTGATGTATGAATTAAAATTTATCGAAATATAGAATGAATATAATTAACTTTTTAAAGAATCCGAATGAAAATATTCGTAGAAATTTGCGGTTTAAACATATTTTATATACAGTGTTGATATTCATTGTGATAAAAATAGTATTCGTTGCATTATCTCTAATTTTAGATCATTACACTACAAATTTAGGTTCTAAACTTGATGTGAGTGAAACTTTAAATCAAATTAGTCAATATGGTTTCTTAGCTGTGGTCGTTATAGTTATATTGATGGCAACCATTGAAGAGATGATATTTAGATTACCACTTAGAAGAAATAAATACACGATTTTTATCGCTCTTTATACAGCTGTATTTTTTATTTGCTCGAAATTATTAGCTGGTGAAGTTTTTACTATGGAAGATATTGCTTTACGTATAATTATCAGTATTTTATCGGCTTTTTTGTTGTGTGCAATCTTAT
>CAZRHJ010000081.1:0-4081 GCA_964600025.1 uncultured Rikenellaceae bacterium
CTTGACTTAATTCATTTTCTTCACGTTTTTGAAGAAGAAATAAATATAACTCTTCTTTAATTTTTTGTTGTCTACCTGAAGAGAGCAAGTATAATTCTTGAGATGGATTGTTTGAAATCTTCTTTCTTACAGCTAATTCTTCTTTTTGCAGGTTTTTGATTTGTATATTGAGAGTTGTTATTAAATCATTGACTGATAATATTAATCCTTTTTTAAGGGAATTAACCTCAACAACCATGTCTGCAATAACGGGGTTATTAATACTACTATTTGTTAAAAGTGCATTCTTTTTTAAAAGTAATTCATTATAATACTTAATTTGATCATTAATTGAACTTGATTCTATTCCTGAATTGATGGGTAGAAGTTGTTCACTTGTTATACTTGACTCCATATATTGTAATATATATCGAGCCATAGATAGCTGATTGCTTAATTCAATGTATTTCTTTTGTATATCTTCAGATGATTGAAGGTTCATTCCTGCAACAGCTTCTACATTGGGGAGTAAATGTTCGCTTTTGTAAGATGATATATCTTTATCTACATTACCTAATTCATGTTCTATGATTCTTATTCTATCGTTAATAAAATTGGTGGTACTGAATGTTATTAAATTTTTATCTTTAATCCAATTTTCATTATATACTGTAATTAAAGTGTTTAATATATCATCAGCTTTGCTTATTGAACCAGCAGTGATACTTAAATCTATAATGGAGACTTTTTGTTCTCGTATTTTAACAGAGAGTGCAGAGATATACTGTAATGCTGTACTTTTTATACTATTCTTATGAAAAGCATATAAATTATTTGATATTTTTTCCGGATTTAAAATACCTTTGTGTATAATTATATTTCCTACACCACAGTTGATAGCTTTACCAAAGGTGCCTGTCACTGAAGATTTAATTTTTACGTGATCAATCATAACATCTTCGATTAAATAATTTTCTTGACCGGTAACTTTGAAAGTAAAGGAAATGCTAACATTAGCTAACAAATTGTCTAAATGAACCTCAAAGGGAGCTCTTTTATATAAATCTATCTTTCTAAAACCATTTTCTATAACACTATAATTGTAATTTAATTTCAATCGTTCTACTACTTGCTCCATTAATAGAGGAGTTTTTAGAACATGAATTTCGTTGTTAATATCTGTCTTGGATTGAACGAGTCCCATTTCTTCAAAAACCTCAGATCCTCCTATAGATTGGCCTTTGTCATTTTCTTTTATCAATACAGATGCTGTACGCTGATAAGTTGGAGGGGTAATAATTATATAAGCTACAGCTAAACTAATACAAACAACTATTGGTATGATAAATATCCAAATATTTCCGATGAATATCTCAAAAACATCTTTTAAAGTAATATATGACGTATCTTTATTATTCATAAGTGAAATTTATTTTATGATAAATAATGTGGTAATAGATGTTAAAAATGAAGCTATCGACACCCAGAAACCTACAGACCTAACAGCATTACCATTAACTGTTGATTGATTTGATCTAACTTTGTTTGGTTCGACATATATGATATCGTTCTGCTGAATAAAATAAGCAGGTGATTTATAAATCCCTTGAGATTTTAAGTCTATTTGATATGTTATTAATTTATCATTAATTTTCCGAGTAAGAAAAACTTTATCGCGAATACCATTAATGGTAAGGTCACCAGACATACTAAGTGCTTCTAATATACTTGTCTTTTCCTTTGTGAGAAAATATTGACCAGGACGAGTAACTTCTCCCATTGTAGAGAAAGATAGATTTACATATTCTACTATTACAACAGGATCTTTAATAAGGTTGCTCGACAGAATTTGAGCTTTAATGTGTTTTGATAATTCTGTTTTTGTAAATCCTTCTACCTTAATCGATCCTAAAACAGGAAAATCAATACATCCTTCAGAATCGATAGTATAATTTAAAACTCCATTCTGCCCACTACTAGCTATTGCTGAAGAACTACTACCAATTGATCCTTGAATACGTGGTAAATTAAAGACTGATGCCAATTCAGGATTTTTACTAGTTACAAAAATTGAAATAATATCATTCGGTTGGAATCTAATTTCGCCACCTTCTATCGTTTCAATTTCTTTGTTCACATCTCTATCCTGAAAATATAAAATTTTCTGTTGCGTAGCACATGAAGTCATACAGAAAATTAGAAGTAAAAAAAATATTTGTTTCATCATAATTGTTTTTTTAAAATTCTGTTAGTTAAAATAATATGTAATCCAATCCATGATAATACATCTATAAGTACTATAAATGTAAAATTAGGATATATGTATAGGAGAGAAACATTTAGTAAAATATAGAATAAGTCTAAAAGGACTATTAATACTAAGGTTTGATGGGCACTAAAACCATAAGCCATCAATTTATGATGAAAATGGTTTTTATCGGGTAAGAATAATGGTTGTTTATTTTTGGCTCTATGTAATACTACTCGAACTACATCAAAACATGGAATTAATAACATTGTAAATGATATTATACACGATAATACGGATACGTGTTTTTGTTCTATTGAACCAATATAGGATATATTCCATAATTTTATAGCCATAATAGCTAAAGTGAATCCTATTACCAAGGCCCCACCATCACCCATAAAAATTCTAGATTTGATATTTTTACGTGTGCCAAATACATTATGATAAAAGAATGGTAAAAGTGCACCCATATATACAAATGCGATAATACTATTAAGAATATCATTGTTCAAATAAAACATTAAACCATAGAACCCAAATGCTATTATTGATAACAAAGACGCCAAACCATTTATGCCATCAATTAGATTAATAGCATTCGTTATAAAAACAATTAAGACTATTGTAAGTGGAAATGAGACATATTCATTTATTTGTTCTATTCCTAAAAAACCATTTAGATCGAATATATAATTGCCAGAACTCACAATTGCGATAGCTGTTATAAATTGAAATATGAATTTTTTTCTATACCTAATTTCTACTGTATCATCTATTAAACCTATAATATATAAAATCATAACACATATCATTTCTATTAAAAAATTATTATTAATAGAAATAGAATAAGTTGTTACGTTCGGACATAGAACCACAGAAACGACTAATGCAATCAATATAGAAGGGAAAAATGCAGCTCCACCAAGTCTGCTGGCCGTAGTTGAGTGTACTTTTCGATAATCAACTTTGTCTAATAATTTTTTCTTTAATGAAAAGAGAAGAATCTTAGGCAATGAATAAAGTACTATAGTCGCACTAATTAATGATGCTACAAGGATTAAGATTAGGTCTGATAATATCATCGTAATTTATATTTTTTCAATTATTTGACTCGGATTGGGATGTATAATTTCAATGGATAACACTCCCGCTATTGATACTACTATCTGTTTACGGTGCTTACCACTGACTTTTACGAATATGCCTTCTTGTCCTTTGAAAGCACCGGATAAGATTCTGACTTTCTCTCCTTTGCTTATATTAAAGCTATCATTATCTATATATTCTATCTTTGAATAACCTTCTTCGCCACCACTTTGAACGAAGTCAATAAAATGTTCCATTTCAGAACGTGGAACAATCATAGGTGAACCATTTTGGGTTATATCTGTTTTGTAGTATATGTAGTTATGAACCCTTCTTATTTCCTTGATTCTATCTAAAGTTGTATCGGCAAAGATTAGATGTGATAGGACTGGTATAAGTTTTGTTGCTCCTTTTTTATGCTTTGCAGTATCTGGAACTACTTTCATAGGCACAAATGACTCAATGGAAAGATTTGAGAAAACTTCTTTCGCTTTCTCAGCTTTGCCATGCATTGCTTGTAAAACATACCACTGTTTTTCTTCTTCTAATTGTGCCATTTTTTGAGGATAGGATATAAAACGAGTGTGGAGTGCCATTGTACTCCACTGTAAATCAAGCATTTACACATTAATGATAGTTATCGTTATATAATTCAATCCAAGTTTAATTCAAAATCCTGTTGAGCTATTTTTCAACAAATTTCATTACTCATCATTTTGATAAAAAAGATGCGATTTTACTCAAATTTTGATATTTGCTTTTTAG
>CAZRHJ010000082.1:0-3807 GCA_964600025.1 uncultured Rikenellaceae bacterium
AGCATCGGCGAAATAGACAAGATAGGCGAGTTTCGTTTTTAGCGGACAATAATATCTTAAAATAAATTGGACTTTAATATATAATTTTTTATCTTTGTAAATTAAATACAGTTTAATGTAAAAGATTTGAATTTTATGGATATAGAAGGAATTGTAGTTGCAAAATTACAACCAATAAATGGAACTTCTGCCAAGGGAACTTGGGTAAAACAAGAAGTTGTTATAGAACAGCAAAGTGAATTTAATAAAAAGCTTTGTATCTCGTTTTGGGGTGACAAAACAAAAGAAATTGAGAGAATAGCTATTGGAACAAAAGTGTCTATTGGTGTAAATCTTGAAAGTAGAGAATATAATGGAAGATGGTACACAGAGGTAAGAGCTTGGAGAATTGCCCCAATAGTTGAACAACCAAACAATCAAGTACCTCAGGATTTGCCTCCTATGGAAAGTGAACCTCAATACGCATCATCGTTTAATGACGATATGCCTTTCTAAAAATGATTAAAATTAAGTGAAGATATGAAAAAAATTAAAAGTGCATTGATTTCCGTTTTTTATAAAGACGGTTTGGACAAAATTGTTGAAGTATTAGCTAAAAATAACGTAAAAATCTATTCTACTGGTGGTACATTAGATTTTATTAATAAATTAGGTTATGAGGCTATTGCCGTTGAGTCTTTAACTTCTTACCCATCTATTTTGGGAGGACGTGTTAAAACTCTTCACCCAAAAGTGTTTGGTGGTATTTTGGCTCGTCGTGATAACGAAACTGACCAACAACAACTTGCACAATACGAAATTCCAGAAATTGATTTGGTAATTGTAGATTTGTATCCATTTGAACAAACTGTTGCAAGTGGTGCTTCTCACGAAGATATTATCGAAAAAATAGATATAGGTGGTATTTCTTTGATTAGAGGTGCTGCTAAAAACTATAATGATGTAGTGATAGTTCCTTCACAAGCTCAATATGCTGATTTGCTTGAAATGCTTACAACTCAAAATTGTTCTACTACTATCGAGAATAGAAAATATTTTGCTGCTCGTGCTTTCCAAGTTAGTTCAAGCTACGATACTGCAATTTTTAACTATTTTAATGGTGAACAACAATTTAATTGTTTTGCAGAGAGTTATATTAATGGTAAAGAGTTGCGTTATGGCGAGAATCCTCACCAAAAAGCTACTTTCTTCGGTGATTTGGAAGGTTTGTTTACTCAGTTGAATGGTAAAGAAATTTCTTATAACAATATGTTGGATTTGGACGCTGCAATTAATTTAATTCACGAGTTCAAAGGTACAACAATCGCTATTCTGAAACACAACAATGCTTGTGGTGTTGCTACTCGTTCTACTTTGGTAGAGGCTTGGAAAGATGCTTTGGCAGGTGACCCAGTTTCGGCTTTTGGTGGTGTGATTGTATCAAACAAAGCTATTGATATTGCTACTGCAAACGAAATGAACTCTTTGTTCTTTGAGGTTGTTGTTGCTCCTGATTATGAAGAGGGTGTTTTGGAAATCTTGAAATCTAAGAAAAACAGAATTATCCTAAAACTTAACTCTTATACTCCTACCCAAAACGTATATCGTTCACTACTAAATGGTGTAGCTGTTCAACAGCGTGATAGTATTGTTGGTGGTAGAGATACAGATATGAAATTAGTTACAGTTAAAGAAGTAGAAGGTTCAAAAATAGAAGATTTGATTTTTGCTAATATAATTGTTAAACACTCAAAATCTAACAGTATTGTTTTGGCTAAAAACGGTATGTTGTTAGCAAGTGGAGTAGGTCAGACATCTCGTGTAGATGCTTTGAAACACGCTATCGAGAAAGCTCATTCTTTTGGTTTTGATTTGAATGGTGCTGTTTTGGCTTCTGATGCTTTCTTCCCATTTGCTGACTGTGTAGAAATTGCTCACAAAGCTGGAATTGATACTTTTATTCAACCTGGAGGTTCAATAAAAGACAAAGATTCTGTTGAATATTGCGATAACAATGGTTTAGCAATGGTGTTTACTTCTACAAGACATTTTAAACATTAAACTTATGGGTTTATTCAGTAAATTTTCGAAAGAAATTGCTGTGGATTTGGGTACTGCTAATACGGTCATAATTCACAATAATAAAATTATCGTTGATGAACCGTCAATTATTGCTGTTGAGAAGGCAACTGGTAAATTGGTTGCTTATGGTTATAGAGCTCAGCAGATGCACGGCAAAACTCACGATAATATAGCTACAATTCGCCCACTTAAAGATGGTGTGATTGCAGACTTTAATGCTGCGGAAATGATGATTAAAGAGATGATTAGAAATGCTTTCCCAAAAAGTATTTTTAATCCTACTTTGAGAATTGTTATTTGTATTCCTTCTGGTTCTACTGAGGTTGAAGTTCGTGCCGTAAGGGACTCTTCTGAACACGCAGGTGGACGTGAAGTCTATATTATTTTTGAGCCAATGGCTGCAGCTTTGGGTATTGGACTTGATGTTGAGAGTCCAAATGGTCATATGGTTGTTGATATTGGTGGTGGCACTTCTGAGATTGCTGTTATTTCTCTGGGAGGTATTGTTTGTAACGAAAGTATAAACACTGCTGGTGATGCGTTTACAGAGGATATTCAGTCGTATATGAAACAACAGCACAACATTGTTATAGGTGAGCGTAGTGCGGAACTTATCAAAATGTCTGTTGGTGCAGCGGTTGATAACCTTGAAAATCCACCAGAAAACTACGAAATTGTTGGACATAATATCATAAACTCTAAACCTCACCAAGTATCTGTTTCTTACAAAGAAATTGCTTATGCACTTGATAAGTCGCTAACTAAGCTTGACGAGGCTATTGTGAAAATATTAGATAAAACTCCACCAGAGTTGTATCGTGATATTGTTAAAAATGGTATATATCTAACTGGTGGTGGTGCTTTAATTAAAGGTCTTGCAGAAAGACTTAAAAAGAAAACTAATATTGAGTTTATTGTAGCGGAAGATCCATTGAAATGTGTTGCAAGAGGTACTGGTATCGCCCTTAAAAACATTGATAAATTCTTATTCCTAAGTAAATAAAATTGTTTTATAAATAGTGCGATTTTGATTTTTTTAATCTTATCGCACTATTATATGTTTTGTTATGTCAAATATTTTTAAATACATTTACTACATAGTTTTGTTTGTTGTGCTACAAGCAATAGCTATCTATTTCTTTTTGGGAAAAGATGATAGCTTGTATATGAAACGAACAAATTTTACAAATAAAATTCACTCTAAAATATCTAATGTAACGGATTATTTTGTTCTTAAAAGAGACAATAAAAATCTTTTGAATGAGATTGATATATTACATAATAGTAATTTGCAAAAAGATGCAGAGCTTTTGCAACTTCGTGAACAAATATATGAATTTAGAACAAAACAAATGATAGATACCGTCTTGTTTTCAAACAATGATTTTGATGTTCGTAGTGCCAAAATAATTAATATTTCTAACATACGAGGTGATAATGTGTTTGATGTTGATTTGGGTGCGAAAGATAGTGTCAAACTTGGAATGGCAGTTGTAGATGGATTGAATGTTGTGGGGACTGTCATAGATGTAAACGAGAATTATTCGACAGTGAGAAGTGTGCTTAGCGAGTATATGAAATTTGCTGGCAGTCTTAAAAATGATAGTTCTTATTGTTCAATAAAATGGGGAAAGGAGAATATTAGTGAACTTATGTTTTTGGAGATGACAAAATATGCTGATGTCAAAGTTGGGGATACTATTGTTACGGCTTCGTTTTCTAAATATTTTCCACAGAATTTTGTTG
>CAZRHJ010000083.1:0-3727 GCA_964600025.1 uncultured Rikenellaceae bacterium
GTCTAATAGATCTAAATAATTTCTACTGTTGTAGATAATATGAAGATAGGAGGCTATGGCAATAGGTCTAATAGATCTAAATAATTTCTACTGTTGTAGATAGCTATTCTCCTCTATTTTTAGTTTAATTGTCTAATAGAACTAACAAATTTCTACTGTTGTAGATATAAGATAACAGTTGGGCAGTATCAAGTCTAATAGAATTAAAAAATTTCTACTGTTGTAGATAGCTACTCTCCTCTATTTTTAGTTTAATTGTCTAATAGACCTAAATAATTTCTACTGTTGTAGATTTAATGGTATATCTTTAACCTCTGAGTGTCTAATATATCTAACAAATTTCTACTGTTGTAGATTGAGCAAAGGACAACCAAGATTTATTGCTGTCTAATAGAACTAACAAATTTCTACTGTTGTAGATTCGTTGCCATATAGCGACTTAACAACCTGGTCTAATAGAACTAACAAATTTCTACTGTTGTAGATATAAATTCGAATCCAATCATCTCTGAGTCTAATAGAACTAAATAATTTCTACTGTTGTAGATAACTGCAACAAAGTTTCACCAAATCATATTCTACTGTTGTAGATAGAAATCCAGTTGTAGAGAAAATCTTAAATGTCTAATAGCTCTAAATAATTTCTACTGTTGTAGATTTTGTAATGAATTATTTAGTATTAATTAATGTATAATAGAACTAAAAATTTCTACTGTTGTAGATATTGTTAATTTGTATAGAATATAATCACGTCTAATAGATCTAAATAATTTCTACTGTTGTAGATACATATCCATACATACTGCCCATATAAGTAAAATATATTTCACATATTTGTAAGTATTAAAATAGTGCGTTATATGAATAAAATTATGAAAACAATTAATTTAAAGTTTCAAGAATTAGTAGATAGTATTCCTACAACTATTAAAGAGGAAACAAACCTATCATTCGCTATTGCAGACAAAATTGATTTTCTTATAAAAGAAAAAGGATTATCTAAAAAAGAATTTGCAGAGGCAATAGGAAAACGCCCTTGTGAAGTAACAAGATGGCTAAGCGGTGGACACAATTTTACACTAAAAACAATATCTCTATTATCAATATTTTTTGAAACCCAAATAATAGGAATAACAAATAATGCGTGAATTTAAATGTAAAACAAAAGCCTATCCGACTATTCGGATAGGCTTTTGTTTTACATTTAAATGAATATTATAAATCTTCAATTATTCTATTTTGAAGATTTATAATACTCATTTTTTAAGTCATTAATAATTGTTTCTAATTCGTCGAGCAATAACGTTTTTTTCCCAATTATTGCAAACGGTTGCCACTCATCTCCAAACTTTGCAAAACGTCTTAGAGGTATCATTTGCCAACTATTTCGTTTCGCCCATTGCTCTAAACTCCTTTGACTTTCAAAGTCCCTGCAAAAAGGTTTCTCTTCACCAAAAATAAGAAACTCCAATCTAAATTTGTCGGCATTCTTTATTATTTTTTTTCGCTTAAATTCTTTCATCGCCTAAAAACATCTAATGTATGATCTCTTCGTTTTCGTTGTTCTTCTTCCTCGTCATCATCTTCCATAAAGTGATTACCATAGCCTCCACTATTTCCTATGCTGTGAACTGAATTAATGATTGAATTAATATAATCATCAACTGAATTAAACTTCTGCTGTTGCTGTTGTCCTAAACCATCTAACTTAATTAATTTAGCCAGGGACAATCCGACCTCTGAACCCTTGAATGTTTCACCATCAAGCTCAAAGCTAATTCCGTACACACCACCACTCTTATTTGTGTGTTGAATTAGGTTTACGTTATTGCCTAAGAACTGTTGTAAATCAACCTTATTACCTAAGTATCTTTCCTTGACGAACAAATTGATTAGCACCCTTAGTTCTTTGCGTTTTTCGGCACGATTTAGTGATATTTGTTTACGTAAAGAAACATCTTTGAATATATCTAATTTAGATGTTCCTATTCGATTATTTTTATTATCATTAAAGAAGAAAACAATACCTTTATCACTGACTTGCATACCTACATTATGAGCTGATAACATCTGCTCTAACATACCTAAATTAGTAGGCTGCTGTATCATCACATCAACCATAATGATATTAAGCACTATATCTAAGTCCTCTTTATCTATTATTACATTCTGCTGTTGCTGTTGTCCTAAACCATCTAACTTAATTAATTTAGCCAGGGACAATCCGACCTCTGAACCCTTGAATGTTTCACCATCAAGCTCAAAGCTAATTCCGTACACACCACCACTCTTATTTGTGTGTTGAATTAGGTTTACGTTATTGCCTAAGAACTGTTGTAAATCAACCTTATTACCTAAGTATCTTTCCTTGACGAACAAATTGATTAGCACCCTTAGTTCTTTGCGTTTTTCGGCACGATTTAGTGATATTTGTTTACGCAAAGATACATTTTTGAATATATCTAATTTAGATGTTCCTATTTTATTGTTCTTGTTTTCGTTAAAGAAGAAAACAATACCTTTATCACTAACTTGCATACCTACATTATGAGCTAATAACATCTGCTCTAACATAATCAAATTCGTAGGCTGCTGCACCTGCATAACATCATCTAAGATTACAGACAATGAACTTACTAATAATTCTTTGTCGGTTGTTGGTTTCTCTTCTATCTCTACATCTTTTTTATATCCGTTGCCGTTAATTAACGAATTAATATACCTATCCACATTCTCAGATTCGAGAGCTTCAACATCTATTTCTGTTTCTAAGTTAGACTTAATGTTAATCAATTCCTTATATTTAGCCAGGGACAATCCAACCTCAGAACCCTTAAATTTCTGTCCTCTGTAAACAAAATTAAAACCTACTAAATTATCTTTATTTTTTAATTCAGTAACTCTAATATTGAAGCCTAAATATTCCTGCAAATCAGCAGTACCACCAGATTTCTTATATTCCAAAAATTCTAAAATACTCACTCTAACAACGCTTCTTTTCTCTGCTAAGTTAGCTGAAATTTGTTTTTTAAGTGATTTTTCCTTGAACACATTAAGGTCTGACGAACTCACACCCCTACTGTTCTTGTTTGTGAAAAAGAATGTAATACCTTTTTTACTCTCGTGAAAACTCACATTTAAACCTATTAAGCCTGCTCTCAATTCGTCCAAATTAGTTGGTTTAGTTTCTTTCATAACTACATCAACTAACTCTGACAATTCATTTGCAACACCTTTTTTATTGTCAAGCGGATAATCTAAACCATACTCTTTAATCAATTTATTCTTAATTTTCTCCGACCTCCTAAACTCATTTGAATCATTAATTTTTGTTGAATTAGTTACATCAATTCTTGTTGTAACTATATGGAAATGCAAATGATCTGTATCATTATGCCTAAAAACCAAAAATGGTTGTTTGCCATATCCCAACTCATTTAAGTACTTTTTTACAATCTCATTCGCTATTTCATCTGAAACAAAAACATCTTTTGGAAATGAAATTATTCCGTGAAAATTCACATTTTTACATCGTTGGTCTTTTTCAAGTTCAGAAACATACGCCATAAAATCCTTCAAGCTATCGCCCGAAAAATTACCAATAGATATTAAATCACTATCATTTTTTAGATTGTATTTAATTATTCTATTCGTTTTTACTGTATTCCCCGACTTATTAAAAACCTTAATTAACATTTATTTTTATGATTTCTGCAAGTTTTTTTTC
>CAZRHJ010000084.1:0-3236 GCA_964600025.1 uncultured Rikenellaceae bacterium
AAAAACAATTCAAAAGGGGCAACTACATTTTGTAGTTTGCCCCTTTTGTCGTTTAGGTATTTCTTCTTTTTTGACGTATTGTCTTAAATGCTTTTTTTAGCAAGTCCCTTCCATAAAAATAGAATTAAAGGTCAAAATTTCGGAAAAAACACATTTGTGACATTCTGCAAACTAAAAACAAGTTAATGTGACAAATTGCAAATTCAGTTTTTGTATAAATACCTATTTTTGTGGCAGGATTTAAAACTTAATAAAAACTAAAACTAAAATTAAATTTATTAAAAATGAAACAAAAATTAAAAAATTTATTTGTCATTCAAGCAGTGCTATTGTTTTTGCTTGGAGGATTTATTTCGTGTACTAAGAACTATCAAGGTCAGATTGATGATATAAATGATAGATTGAGCAAATTAGAGAATTGGCAAAAGTCAGTAAACACAAATATTTCTGCATTGCAAAGTTCTATCAAAGCCCTTGAAAGCAATGATTTTGTAACATCTGTAACGCCTTTAAGTGATGGTTCAGGTTATGAAATTACTTTCAAGAATAGTGGAAAAATCACAATAAAGAACGGTAAAGATGCATCAACATCACTTATGGGTGTAACTCTAATAGATGGGGTTCTTTATTGGACAGTAGACTACAATGACGGCAAAGGAGCTCAACCATTGTTGGATAAAGATGGCAATAAAATACCTACAACAGGTAAAGATGCGATAGCACCACAAGTAAGAATTAATACAGACTCAGGTATTTGGGAGGTTTCGACAGACGGAGGAAAAACTTGGAATTCAACAGGCGTAAAAGCACAAGGAGATTCATTCTTTAAATCTGTAACAGATACAGATCCAAACTTTATCGAGTTGGTTTTGACAGATGGTCAAGTTATCAAAATGCCAAAATACAAACCATTTGTAATTGGCGAAGGTGATGGCAAAGACGCTATTGTAATCCCTCACGTAGGCGAATACGAAATATCTATTGATATGCCAACAGGCTTTGATATTGACAATTACAATTCTATTTCTGTTAGTGTTTTGAGCGATAATGGTATCTCATCTGATATTCTTTCAAGAGTTTCTTCAAATACAGAAAAATGGGAAGTAAAAGCTAATGAGCCAGTTTTGAAAGATGGAAAATACACAGTTTCTGTAATTGTAAATGCTCCAGATAATTCAAAAGAAAATGACAACGCAGTTCTTAAAATCTCTATTACAGAAAAAGACGGTTACGAAAACTCATCTTCTCGTAGCTTGAAAATAGTTAAAGAAACAAAATATAACGCTTATGGCGAGGGTACAGAGGAAAATCCATATAGAATCTATAATGCTGAGCAGTTAGTTTCTATGTCAGAGTCGGCAGTTGAAGGAGATTATACATTTTTTGGTTTTGAAAAATTCTTCAAATTAGAAAACGATATTTATATGAATGATATAGAGTTTAATCCTATTGGTAAAAGAATTGGAGAAAAAACATATTTCTTCTCAGGAACTTTTGATGGAAATAACCATAGTATCCACAACTTAAATATCAACAAAGCAGATGAAGATTTTATAGCATTATTTGGACAATTAAATAGTGCAACAATTAAAAATTTAACTTTAAAAAATGTTGATATTAAAGGAAATATCGTAGTAGGAGGTATCGCAGGTTATTCTTTCTCAACAACATTCGAAAACTGTAAAGTAATAGACGGTACAATATCTTCTCAGGGTAAGATAACAGGAGGAATTGTAGGGGAGAATGCTTCTGGAAAAATTCTATCGTGTACAAACTCAGCACATATCAAAGGCAATACTTTGTTAGGTCAATATTCAAACTTAGGTGGCATTGTTGGATACAACTTCGGTGAAATTATTGGTTGTGAAAACCAAGGAAACATCGAATGTGAAATGAAAAATGATGAGAACGTAGTTGGCAATAATGTTGGAGGAATTGCAGGATTTTGCAAAATCAAAGATGATGCAATAAATACAATAGTAAAAGATTGTAGAAATAGTGGTTCGATTAAAGGTAATGCTAATGTTGGAGGAATTATTGGAGGTTCTAATGCAGAAATAGTAAACTGTCATAATGAAGGTACTGTTGATGGTTACACTAATGTTGGTGGAGTTGCAGGTGTTTCTTGGAATGGTTTGTTTGATAAAGTAAGTAATTCAGGAACTATAAAAGCAAAATTTGTAGTTGCAGGTATTGTCGGACATATTTTTAATGAAAAGAGAAACACAGAGATTATTTCAGTCAAAAATTCATTTAATTCTGGAAAAATAGCATTTAGATATAAAGAAGCAAATATGAACTCTCAATTAGCAGGAATAGTTTCTATTGCATCTTCATCACATATTGAAAATTGTTATAATACAGGTGAAATTGGAGATGGTTATTATGGGAATACGGTAGCAGGTATTGTTAACAATCTTTCAAATTACAATACAAATATGGTTTCTAAAATTGTTGGTTGTTATAATGTGGGAGATATTAAGGCAGAGCATAATATAGCTGGAATTGCACACTATGTAGGCCCTGGTTATGTTGAATCAACGCCAATGAATTCTAAAACAGAAATTATAGCTTGTTATAATACTGGGAACATTTATGGTTCTTCAACTATTTCTGGTATAGTAGATGTTGTTGGAAAATCAAGTTCTTTAAGCAGTTGTTTTAATACAGGTAAACTATTTGGCTTAGGTGATAGCCCAAGACTTTACTATGTTGCACACCAAAATAAAGGAAATATCAAAGATGTATATTACACAAATACAGAGAAAGAAGAGAGTATGGTAGATGAAGGAACAAAAGAAAACATTACTAAAACTCATATTGAGAATCTAAATAGTAAAGAAATCCTTGATAAGTTAAACGAAAACAATTCAGGCTATGTTTTTGAAAAAAGTATTTCAATTATAAATGCTCCAACATTAAGGAAAGCAGAATAAACCCATCATATTGATAAAAACTTAAAAAAACAATTCAAAAGGGGCAACTACATTTTGTAGTTTGCCCCTTTTGTCGTTTAGGTATTTCTTCTTTTTTGACGTATTGTCTTAAATGCTTTTTTTAGCAAGTCCCTTCCATAAAAATAGAATTAAAGGTCAAAATTTCGGAAAAAACACATTTGTGACATTCTGCAAACTAAAAACAAGTTAATGTGACAAATTGCAAATTCAGTTTTTGTATAAATACCTATTTTTGTGGCAGGATTTAAAACTTAATAAAAACTAAAACTAAAATTAAAT
>CAZRHJ010000085.1:0-2952 GCA_964600025.1 uncultured Rikenellaceae bacterium
GCTGGTAAGCGTTTTTTATGGCTTTTTTGTACCGTATTTGTTGCTCGTTTGTTACTTGAAGGAAATGGAGTAACAAAATGTGGTAAGGTGGTGGAGGAAGTTTACAATGGTTGACTATGGTTTACGATAGTTGACAATATTAAGGAGAAATAAAAACTAAAAAACAAGAAACAAGAAAATGGCAAGTAGTAACGTAAGAATTAAAAAAGTATGTGAGTATTGTGGTGAAATCTTTGAAGCTCAAAAAGTAAGCACAAGATTCTGTTCACATCGTTGTGCAAACAGAGCATACAAAAAAGCAGAGCGTAATAAACGTGTAGAACAAGAGGAAGTTAAGACAGCTGCATCTTTATCTTCTAAACCTCTCGAAGATATAAAATATCAGGAATATCTATCTTTTAGGGAAGCAGGTATTCTTTTAGGATTAACTAGACAAGCTATTTATAAAATGGTAAAGGCTGGTTATCTAAATGCTTCTAAAATATCAAGTCGTCTTTCTATTATAAAAAGAAGTGATATAGATAAAATGTTAGATTCAAAGCCTTATCAGAAAGCTACATTAAATAATAAACAATCTTCATCTACCCCTATCACCGACTTCTACACCACAGCAGAAATAAAAGAAAAATACAAGGTTGCAGATTCATGGATATTTGTTGTGGCTAAAAAATACAATATACCCAAGACATTCAATAGAGGTAAAACCTATTGGAGTAAGAAGCACATAGACCGATATTTCTCAGCAAAAGCTCCATCATCAGAAATTACAGAGTGGTACACAGTAGAAGAAATACAAGAAAAGTTTGAAATGACACTTGCAGCCATTTATACTTTCGTCAATAGAAACCCAATCCCAAAGAAAAAAGAATCAGGGAGAACATTCTATTCTCAAAAGCACTTCGATATTGCCAAAGGCATAATTAAAGCAGAAGAACCACAATATTATATGGTAGCTGAAGCTATGGAAAAATTTAATCTGACCAGAGACCAACTCTATCACTATGTGAAGTATCATAAGATACCCAAAGTCAAGTTTGGAAAATATACCAAAATCTCCAAACCTGAACTAGATAAACTATTTGAAGCACCCAAAATAGATTAAAGTGTTTCTCATAGCCTCAGTTATTTAATGGTGATTTATTTCACCATCAAATAACCACATTATTTTGCAATCAAATAACAAATGTATAATATTAAAAATCAGAACAATGACACACCTATGTACCAAAGTAACAGTTCGACAAAGAGCCATAAGGAACGATAAAATCTCACTTTATTTAGATTATTATCCAGCAGTTCGTAACCCTGAAACCATGCAAATGAGCCGTAGAGAATACCTCGGTATCTACATTTATGCCAAGCCTAAAAATGAAATGGAAAGGAATTTTAATGTGGATATGCTAAACAAAGCAGAAGCTATCCGTTGCATCAGAGTGCAGTCCTTAATCAATGAAGAATTTGGTTTCCTAGATAAGCACAAAATGAAAATGGACTTCCTAGCCTACTATCGTAAAACCCTCAAAGGCAAAGACCCCAAATGGCAAGTCGTCTATGCTCATTTCGCAAATTTTGTCCAAGGACAATGCTGTTTTGGTGATGTAAATGTAGATTTATGCAAAAGATTTAGAGAATATCTTTTAAATGCCAATCAACTGAAACATACAAGACACAAAGTTTCTCTAAATTCAGCAGCAGGATATTACTCTACTTTCAGAGCCTTATTAAAAATAGCCTATAGAGATAAATTAATAAGGGAAAATATAAATGACTTTCTTGAAAAGATAGAAACAAATGATGTAAAAAAGGAATATCTAACCTTAGATGAAATTAAAATACTATCACGCAGTGAATGTGATATACCTATTCTAAAATCAGCTTCCTTATTCTCATGCTTAACAGGACTAAGAATCAGCGATATATTAAAACTAGAGTGGGAAGATTTTACAATCGCTCCTGACCTCGGTCCATGTATGCGCATTCGCACTCAAAAAACACAAACAGAAGCTACCCTACCCATCAGCTATGAAGCATACGAACTTTGTGGCGAACCAAGTACAGGTAAAGTATTTAAAGGATTAAGCAGAAGTATGACTAATTATCCTCTAAAGAATTGGCTTAAAAAGGCAGGTATAAATAAGTCATTTTCTTTTCATTTAGCTCGCCACTCCTATGCTGTGAACCAATTAGCAGCAGGTACAGACATCTATACCGTAAGCAAAATGATGACCCATAAAAACGTATCCACCACACAAATATACGCAGAGCTAGTTAATGATAAAAGAGAGAATCGGCTAATCGTATTTTGCTGAAATATAATAATGTAACTAGCAAATAAAACTACCACATCAAAATGGTAGTTTTATTCATTTAGTTAGCAGAGCCGATTTTGGTAACTAATTGCTAACGATTTGGTAACTGAACTTACTATAACTTCTTTTGTATCTTTAAGATAGTATTTGTATATTACTAAATTTATATTACAATTATAATTGTTAAATTTCAACTATTAGTCACATAAAACACATATCACTCCTATATTTAAATTTAATAGTTTCATACAATAAATCTTAATTTTGTAATACTATTTCTACTTCGTTTTCTGGTATATTATACATATTCATCACAGTTGCAATTCTATTTATTACGCCAGATGCTGATAGGTTTATATGAACAAATAGTTCATTATTATCTAAATCCTTAATTTTATCCCACGTTTTACCGTCAAAATTTTTATATAGTTTACTCTTGTTTATTTCTGCATCTATTAATTTTGATAGGTCTTTCCATTTTATAATAAGATCGTTTTTATACCCAAACTCTTTTTGTTTTTCTAATAATAAATCAAAATCATAATATGAACTATTTTTAATATATTTAAATAGGGTAATAATAACATCTTGCCATGTTTTAACTTTAATATTTTGACCTTCTATTATAATTGTTTTAGGTTTT
>CAZRHJ010000086.1:0-2805 GCA_964600025.1 uncultured Rikenellaceae bacterium
TGTCACTCCGTCTGGAATATTGATTGTTGTCAAAGAACTACAACCTAAAAAAGCACTACCTTCAATCTTTGTCACTCCATCTGGAATCTTAATTGTTATCAAAGATCTACAATCCTCAAAAGTTAACCCTCTAATCTCTGTCACTCTCTCTGGAATATTTATTGTTGTCAAAGATCTGCAACTTTGAAAAGCAGAACCTCCAATATACGTCAAATTACTTGGTAAAATAAAAATTGATATTGTGGAATTTTTAAAGCTTTTATCTGGGATCTCTGTGTTTTTTACACCAGAGATATCAAGATGTTTTAGCTTATACATAAAGAAATTGATATCGTCAAAATCTTTTTTCTCCAATATTCTACCTGAAATAATAGCTGTTTCAATACTCTTGCCTTCGTCTAATGATACGTGATCTTCTATTGTTTCTCCATCTTTTAATTCGAATGCCGTAATTTTACCAACATACTGTTTAACTGTTATTGTATCAGACACATTTGTTTTTGTGTTTTTAAATACAATTTTTGCTGAACGTAAATCTTTTTTATTCTCAGATACAATAAAATAAAATGTTTTATCTGTCAAAGCTTTTGACTGAGGTGCAAGTGTAATCCAATCTACTTCACTTGGCATTAAAACCTCAATATCTACATTACTTGACATTGTTACTGATAAATTCTGTTGATCTCCACCCAAATTATATTCTTTTACCTTAGATATAATAGTGTTTTTTTGTGTTTGGTTTATTGTTACAGATTCTTTTATATTGTTCTTTGTATTAGTAAATTCAATAGTGCCTATACGAGCATCATAGGTTTCATTAGCCAATATTTCAAAAGAAACTTCCTCGTTACGCAAACCTTTTGTAACAATAGGTTTAATCCAAGATTGTGCATCTTCTGAGATTTTGTAAGTGAAATCAATGTTTGTTTTTAATTTAACTGTTACAGTTTGTTTAGTTTCGTTTATTTCTACTTCTTTTTTGCTGATTACAATGGCATCTTTCTGGTTTTGTGTTACAGTGATTGTTTCAGTAAATTGATTGTTTGTGTCAGTAATTACAATCTTCCCCTCTCTGCCATCATACCCTTCATTTGCAGCAACTGCAAAATTCAATCGGTATTCTTCTATGCCCTTAGATTTAATTTCTGTAATCCAAGGAACTTTAACAGAAACAGTGTATTTAAGGTTTGTTTTAAGTACAATTTCAACATTTCCACCTTTCATATCTACACTGAAAGTAGAAGGTGTCAAAGTTAAAGACCCTATTGGTTTTTGGTACACATTAATGCTTTTGCTTATTGTGCCTAAATTGATTTTGATTTTAGCAGCTCTTGCATTATATGTTTCATTTTTTTGTGCAATTACTGTTACGTTTGCAGTACCAGCAGAACCAGACATAGGCTGAACACTCAACCAAGAATTATCTGATTTAAGCTCACCATCGCCAATAGTAATGTTCCAAGGCTCATTTGTGGTAAACGATAATTTTGTTGGTTCTGTTGAATTGTCAGCAATTACAATTTCCTCTAATCCTTCTGGAATTACAATTTCTGGCTGTTGAGGAACTGGGTCTTTCGTACACGAAAGAAAAAACAGACTTATTGCAAAGAGCAATAAGAATGTGGATTTAGTGAAATTTATCATATTTCTAAAAGTTTAATATCTCTAATTGATAAAATGTGTTATTATGAAATATTAGAATGTAAAATATATACATTTTACAAATATATGCAATATTTAGTATATGTACAAAAATATACGTATTTAATTTATTGGTATAATAGACAAATGTGAGGCTATTCAAACGATAAGAGAGGCGTGCGTAGCGGGTTCCCACTGTGCACGCCTCTCTTATCGTTTGAATTTTTTTCTGAAATACTCATCAATAAACACCATTTTACGTGTGCGTTTTAATCCATTGTGATTACGCAGCTTTGTTTTTAAATCAGAGAACTGCCACTCTAATAAATTGTTTATATTTGGTATTCCAATGTCAGTATGATCATACAACTACCACAAAACATACATATATTCGTAAATTAACCCACTTAACAAATAAAATAAGAGGGAATATCTCCCTGTTAGGCACGAATACTTGCATATATTTTGAGAAAGATACGAGTCTTATTTTACTAAATACAAAAGAAACAGCCATAACAATATGCTATGACTGTTTCTTACTGTAAATTGTTTTATTCAACTATTGCAGTTATTCTGTCTTTGTATGTAGACCAACCTTTTGCAGCTTTATAATCATCAATAGAAGCAACTGGCACATATATTTTCATATATGGGTGTGTATAATGAAATTGGTTATAATTGCCATCAGTTTCTTCACATACTGGAGGGGTCTTTGATAAAGAGGTAATCTTTGCCAAAGAACTACAACCCTCAAAAGCACTATCTCCAATCACTGTCACTCCTTCTGGAATATTGATTGTTGTCAAAGAACTACAAACCGCAAATACAAACCTTCCAATCTCTGTTACTCCATCTGGAATATTGATTGTTGTCAAAGATCTACAACCTGAAAAAGCTCCACTTCCAATCTCTGTCACTCCCTCTGGAATATTGATTGTTGTCAAAGAACTACAATCTGAAAAAACTTGACCTTCAATCTTTGTCACTCCGTCTGGAATATTGATTGTTGTCAAAGAACTACAACCTAAAAAAGCAGTATCTCCAATCTCTGTCACTCCCTCTGGAATATTGATTGTTGTCAAAGAACTACAATATGAAAAAGCACTACTTCCAATCACTGTCACTCCCTCTGGAATATTGATTGTTGTCAAAGAACTACAATGT
>CAZRHJ010000087.1:0-2712 GCA_964600025.1 uncultured Rikenellaceae bacterium
AAAGCATAAAGGTCTGTTTTCTCCCTATTGTTTTTCTTTCTATGCTCTAAAATGTTATATTTGGCATAAAATAACCTTTTTTGCTTTATTGTGTGCCATATTTAGCATATATTTTATATCTTTGCAAAAAAACAATAAATATATGGATATATACAGCAAAACCAATCGTGCTATATTATTGGATATTGGCAAGAAAATTAAAGAAGTTAGAATTGAGAGGAATTTTACTCAAAAACAATTAAGTGAAAATTCTGGGGTATCTACAAGACGGATTGTGGCCATAGAAAATGGAGAGAATCATTCTCTTATTAGTACAGTGGCTATACTACGTGCTTTATCAATACTTGATTATTTCGAGAGTTTTTTTGAAGAAAAAAAGATAACTCCACTTGAATATGCTAAAATTATTGAAAATAGGAAAGTGCGAAAGCGTGCAAGAAGTAATAAAAGAGAGTTTGAAAATAAGGAGAAGTT
Organism: uncultured Rikenellaceae bacterium; assembly: GCA_964600025.1. Taxonomy (GTDB): domain Bacteria; phylum Bacteroidota; class Bacteroidia; order Bacteroidales; family Rikenellaceae; genus JADFUS01. The sequence goes on from CAZRHJ010000087.1 coordinate 475, forward strand.
AGAATGGTAAAGTTAGTTAAAGTGAACCTATGGGGCAAATATGTAGGAGCAGCAATGTGGAACGCCCAAAAAAATGTTGCAGAGTTTCAATATGATCCAGCTTTTATTTCATTAGGACTGAATGTTTCACCTATTCAAATGGAATTAAATGATAACGTGTATTCTTTTGGAACATTAAACCAGGATACGTTTTATGGGTTGCCGGGATTACTTGCAGATTCGCTTCCTGATGCGTATGGCAAGGTTTTACTTGATAGGTGGCTGGCTGAAAATGGAAGAACTGAGGTTAATCCAATAGAAAGATTATGTTATCAAGGAAATAGAGGTATGGGAGCTTTAGAATTTGAGCCAGTCCAGGATATGTATAATCTTGAAAATTCACAAGTATTAGAAGTCGCTTCATTAGTGGATATTGCACGTCAAGTTCTGCTCGATAGGAGTAAACTTAATGTTAATTTAAATACAGACATAACGGAAGGTGTGAAACAAATTATAAGTGTTGGAACATCTGCGGGAGGTGCGAGGGCGAAAGCTGTTATTGCATACAATAAAGAAACAAAAGAAATAAGGTCTGGGCAGATTAATGCTCCCAAAGGTTTTGAACATTGGCTGTTAAAGTTAGATGGTGTAACTAATCAGAACTTAGGAGATCCTAAACATTACGGAATAGTAGAATACATTTACTATCTTATGGCACGTGAAGCGGGTATTGATATGATGGAATCAAGATTGTTGGAGGAAAATGGACGATCACACTTTATGACAAAAAGATTTGACAGAACAGCAGCAGGAGAGAAACTACACACGCAAACATTATGCGGGATAGCTCATTACGATTACAAAATACTGAGAGCATATTCATACGAACAACTATTCCAAGTTATGCGTAAACTGAAACTGACAGTAAAAGAAGCAGAGCAAATGTATAGAAGAATGATATTTAATATTGTTGCTCGGAACCAAGATGACCACACAAAAAATACATCATTCATAATGGATCAAAACGGCAAATGGTTTCTTTCTCCAGCTTACGATATTTCGTGGGCATATAACCCAACTGGCGAATGGACTTCAAAGCATCAAATGTCCATTGCTAACAAATGGGATAATTTCACAATGAAAGAGCTATTACATTTTGCAGAACAAATTAATTTGAAAAATGCACAAGAGATAATTCAACAAGTAACAGAAGCAGTTTCAACGTGGGAAAGGAAAGCTAATGAGTATTCTTTGCCAAAAGATATGATTAGTCAAATACAAAAAAGCCATAGGCTTAATTTAGATGTATTTTAGTTATGTAATTGTGTTTTTGGGCAGATTTTGTGTACTTAACAATATTTTTTAAAATTAATATGAGCTAACCACAAATTTGAACTTGTGGTTAGCTCACTGTTTCACTTTTTAAAAATTGATTCAGCAGTCTTTTTAGGTTGCATTTTAATCTCTCCATTTAATTTTTCATATTCTTTCACAATCTTGTTACAAGCAAGTTCTAAAAGATCCGTGAAAGATACATTTTCTTGTGCCGAGATAGCTTTTAGCTTAGTGATAGTTTGCTCATTCATCATAGAGCAAAATTTCACTTTTTTAGATATTTCACTTTGTTTTGTTTGCTTTTCTTCAAAAGTTAGTTTCTGAAACTCAAAAAGTTCTGTATTTTCAACATCAACGTCTATATCTTCAAATCTACCTAAGAAATCATCTATTATTTTTATCAAATCTTCTCTATTATTAAAAGACCACCTTTCAGTTTTTAAAACATAATATCCCTCCCTTTCGGAATTAATTGTCATTATGTTTACATAATCTGTATTTGGACTACAACAATCCGAGTCTTGTGTATATTCGCACTCTATACGTGATAGTACTTCCCTATTTTCCTTATCACTTGTAAGTTTTAATGGCAATCTACTCATAATTTTTTTTATCCTTAAATAAAATTGAAATATCTTTAAGTGCCTCGAATCTAAGCAACTCTCTAAATCCTAAATTAGGCACAATTTGACTCTCAACTTTTAACCAATGTTCTTTAATTTTATCAACAAAGACCCTTGTTTCTTTATCATTTTTAAACTCAATAGCATTGATAAACATATTCCAAGATTGTGTATCAAAATCTTGAACATTAGCTAAAACAAATGCTCTAAATTCTTCTGTTTTATCGTTATTAGCGAGTGTTATCATTTCTACTTTTTTATTCCATTCCATAATTTAATTAGTTAATTTTCTTCAATCAAA
>CAZRHJ010000088.1:0-2579 GCA_964600025.1 uncultured Rikenellaceae bacterium
AAACACTGTAATATATTATCACTTAATCCATTACAATGATTTTTAAAATTTTTACGGGACAGCAATAATTTACTTTACAGAAAATATCTGTAAAGAGGATTTGTAGGCAAATTATTTGCCTAATAATTAATACATCACATAAAAAAAATGAAAAAAAACATATTATTATTGATGCTAACACTATGTGTCGGCACTATGGCTTATGCCAACAAGATAACAAATAATCACAAATACATCTATTCTGGTTATATTTTTGACAAAGATAGCAAACAGCCATTAATCAACGCCTTTGTAGAATTGATTGGAGAAAACAACTCTGGCGTAACAGACGACAAAGGTTTTTTTGAACTACACTTTAATAACAGTGGAAAATACGTTTTGGAAATAAGCTACTATGGCTACAAAACTGAATATATTAGTTTCTCGACAGATGGAATGCCTACAAAACCTGAAAGTATATTCCTTGAACCCACATCAGTAGAGATGGAAGAAGTGGTAGTAACAGGTGGTCGTACACCAGTAAAAAAACGTGAATCACCAGTTGTAGTAAGTACATTGAGTAGCAAGACTTTTGAATCACTTTCAGTATCAGACCTTTCTCAAGGACTAAACTTCAACTCAGGACTACGTGTAGAGACTACTTGTCAAAACTGTGGTTTCCCTCAGCTTAAAATCAATGGACTTGAAGGTACATACACACAAATGCTTATTGACGGTCGTCCAATTATGGGTGCTTTGAGTGCTGTTTATGGTTTGGAGCAAATGCCTATAAATATGATAGACAAAGTTGAAGTAGTAAAAGGTGGAGGTTCTACTCTTTACGGTTCAAACGCTATTGCAGGTGTTGTAAATATTATCACAAAAGAATCAACTGAGAATTTTGGTAACGCAAGTGCTAACTACAACAATATTGATGCACAATCAAGCGACTACTCTATTAACGCAAACGGTGGACTTGTATCTAAAAATCAAATGCACGGTATCACAATGTTTGGTTCTCACCGCCACCGTGATGCTTATGACAGAGATGGCGATGGATACAGCGAAATTGGTAAAATGAACTCTACAAGCTTTGGTTTGAAAGGATATTCTAAGTTTACAAAAATGAGCAAACTTAGCTACGAATATCACGTTATTGACGATTTCAGAAGAGGTGGCAACAAACTTGATTTACCAGCACACCAATCAGACATTACAGAGCAAACAGACTATACTATCAACAACTTTAATATCAATTACGATATTTTCTTTGATTACTACAAACACAAACTTTCTGTATATTCTTCTGCTCAACACACAAAACGTGATAGTTACTATGGTTCAGAACAAAGTAATGATGCTTATGGCAACACAAAAGAAATTATTTCTATGAGTGGTGTTCAGATGAGCCACAATTTCCAAAAACTGTTCTTTGCTCCTGCAAATTTGATTTATGGTGCTGAGTACAGATATGTAAAATTGAATGATAATATGCCGGGTTACGACCGAAAATTACAACAAAAAGTAAACCAGTGGAGCGGATTTTTACAAAATCAATGGAACACTAAAAAGTTTAATTTCTTGGTAGGTGCAAGGATTGAATCTCATAATTTAATCAATAAACCTATTGTTGCTCCTCGTGCAAACATTCTTTACAAAACAACAAAAGATTTTAGCATTAGAGCAAGTTATGCAAATGGCTTTAAAGCCCCAGAAGCATTTGATGAAGACTTACACGTTGCTGTTGTTAATGGCGAACCAACATTTATTAAATTAGATAAAGACTTGAAACCAGAGCGTTCAAATTCAGGAAGTTTGTCTATTGATTGGAATATAGGCAAAAAAGATTTAAGAGTAAATATTGCAGTAGATGGTTTCTATACTGACCTTAAAAATGTATTTGTAAATACTCCTATTGAATCTACTTCGGGTGCAAACGAATATTTGAAAACAAACGGAAAAGGTGCTTGGGTAGGAGGTGTCAATTTTGACGGAACATTGATGTACAAAGATATGATTCAGTTGAAAGCAGGCTATACTTACCAAAAATCTCGCTACAAAGAAGCATTTGCTTGGAGTGAGGACGCAACAGTTGCTCCTGTTAAAGACCGCCTACGTTCACCAGAACATTACGGATACTTCTCATTCTTGATAAACCCTACAAAACGTCTTTCTGTAAACGTTAATAGTGTTATCACAGGTTCAATGTTAGTTCCTCACGTTAGTGGATTTATCGAAAAAGATAGACTTGAAAAAACATCAGCATTCTTTGATATGGGTCTAAAAGTTGCTTACTTATTCCAAATATCAGGCAAAACAACTTTGGAACTAAGTGCAGGTGTTAAAAACGTATTTGACAGTTACCAAACAGACTTTGACAAAGGTACTTTCCGTGACTCAGCTTATGTTTATGGACCATCACTTCCAAGAACATATTTTGTAGGACTAAAATTAGCTCTATAAACATACTTGCTAAAATAGCATAAAAAATCCGTTGAGAATATCTCAACGGATTTTTATTTATTTGTTATTTTTGTAAATTTATTATTGCTGTCCGGTAAAAATTTAAAAAATCATTGTAATGGATTAAGCGATAATAT
>CAZRHJ010000089.1:0-2523 GCA_964600025.1 uncultured Rikenellaceae bacterium
GATGTAATAATATTTACTGATGGAGAGACACCTTGGGATGAAAATATTGTAATACCTAATACAAGAGTACATATTGTGTATACAAGTGATGTAACAACTAAGTTACCTATTGAGTCAGCAAAAAATGTTTATAGTGTTTCGCAAATACCTGATGCTAATAATCAATTAAGTAGAAACAAATAGAAACAAATAATTATTAAGTAGCGTATAATTACAAATGTAATTATACGCTATTTTTTTGTTTAGTGAAAATATAAAATAAATTAATTAAGAATAGAATATAAAAAAACAATATAAAATAATATAAAGTCACTTCTAAGCGATAATTATTGATATACCTATATCAACATACTAGTTAACAATAAAAGTTGCTTAAAATCAAAATACGGACTTATTAAGGATTAAAACAAAAAAAGCTAGTTAACTTAATAACTAGCTTTTTTGTTTATTTTATTTTTATTAGTTGTTCTTTTTTGGGCGTCCACGGCGTTTTTTAGGTTCGCTCGAAGTCGTTGCGGTAGTTTCATTTAGCCGTGCCTTTATAGCTATCACTTAAGCTATTAACCATTGAACCATTTATTACTAACTTATTTGGCGTAACTTCTTGTGGTTCAGTTGGTTGCGTGGTATAATCACGCTGTGCCTCTGAATGGGCTTTAATATTAAACCCCTTTCCTTCTGACAAATGCTGAAAATCAATAAAATCAACCATCCAATTTACGGGATAAAATCCACCATTAGATTTTATAAGTTGCTCGGTTGCAATAAGTTGATATTCATTATCTAATGTAGCAATTGTTTCAAATAAAAATGGGAAAATATCAAACAAACTTATTTCATTGCCGTTGTTATCGACAAGATTATCGTTTACATTTTTATATTCATTGCCAAATATTGTAAATGCCTTATTATCATTACCTTCTGACAACTTTTCGAAAACTTCTTTTTCTAAGAAATCTTTTATTTTTTTTGCTATATCGGAACAAAAAGATGCTTTTTCATCAAAATCTTTCATTGATAATACTTCTTTATAATTAATAAAATCTTTATTGCAACTAATGATTTTTGCAATATCGATTACATATTTATTGCATTGTTCAACCGCATTTAAGTAACTTATTGCTAGTGAGTTACCTAAACTTGAGTTTAAGTAAGCATTAAATACTTCACTTTTTAATAAGTTGATTTTAGCTAATATATAGCGGTTTGTTTCCATCACTACATTTGTTATGGTTCGTGGAGTAACCACTGAAAAGTCAATTAAATTGCCATTTTCTTTCATAAAGTGACTGAAAATATTACTTGTAATAATATTTAAGTCCTTGTTGTGGACATACTTAACCCACTCGGTAGGGTCAAAAGTAATATTAAGAATATTGCCACGATTTAGGAACGCTTTATCTTGAAAATCATTAACAATAAAATCTTGACCCGCAGGATTTTGTGCTCCGACTATAATATCATATTGACCTAGTGAAAAATTACCTATCTTTCCTTCTGCAAGTAACGAAAATATTGCATTTTTTGCAAAATCTTCAGAACGGTTGAGTTCATCTAGAAAATAGATAGTTGGTTTGTTACTATCTATGCCATCTCCATTTATAACTCCTTTGCGTACTAAGAAGTTAGGTGGAAACTCTTTCGGAGCATTTTCGCTATTTCTATGCAGATTTGGCATAGGCAAAAATGTATCAAAATTCGCAGTTGCTAATGATATTGCTATGCAATTGTAACCGTTTTCACGGGCTATTTCGTATATGATTTGTGTTTTGCCTATGCCACTTGCCCCCTCTAAGATATAAGGCGTTAACCACTCGCAACCCATATTACGCCATTGCAACTGTTGCAATATTAGGGCTTTAGCGGTTGCGAGATTGATGTTTTGATTGTTAGAACGGTTCATTGAAATAGCCATAATTGACTCCTTACTTAACTAAATAAAATAAAATAAACTTAAATAATAACAACAACATATTGTTATTAACAACTGAGTTTACTTTATTCAGTATTTTAAGTTATTCAAGAGTAAAATTGAAAAAAAAATAAAATAATTTTTTCCAGAAGAAAAATATGTTGTCAAATCATTTTTTTACTTTTTTATTGAAAAGTGGATCGATATCCTTGAGTCATTTTTTAATTAAATTAAATTATGATTTTGGTAATAAGGGGGGAGGTATATGGAAAGAAACAATCAAAGCTATATTACCCAAAACGAATATAGGTATGAATAAAAGAGTAAAACTATATTACCCAAAACGAATATAGGTGCACCTTAATTTAATAACAATGAAGTAATAAATGAAACAATAAATGAAACAATAAATGAAGTAATAAATGAAACAAGCCCAGAAACGCCCCTTGTTTGAATAATTATTGATGTACCTATATCGATATACCAAAAAGTAATAAAAGTTGCTTAGAATTAAATTACGGGCTATTATGATTTAAATTACCAAGTGATTATAATTTATAACACCAATAGATTTATTGATATTACCAAAGAGGATTATAATTTATAACACC
>CAZRHJ010000090.1:0-2240 GCA_964600025.1 uncultured Rikenellaceae bacterium
GGGAGCTTGTAAGATTTCGGAAAGATAAAAATTTTAAAAATCATTTTTCCAAGCCACTCATAAATTAAAACACTGTAATATATTATCGCTTAATCCATTACAATGATTTTTAAAATTTTACCGGACAGCAATAGTTTTTTATATACAACTATCCTAAAACATAGAACTATGGTAGATTTTAACAATACCGAAGTGGCTTTTAGGTCAAAGACTACTTCATACTTACGAAAGTCAAAATTGCTTTTCAGAGTTATGCAAAACCCAAATATTGTTAGGGTAGGTAAGACTTTGTACTTTTTTGCGGCAAAAATACATTTCCCTACTGATTGGATAATTCGTCCAACAGTTTACGACCATTTTGTTGGGGGAGCAACATTGGAGTCTTGTTTGCCTACTGTCAAAAACCTTTTAAAATTCAAAGTTAAATCAATTTTGGATTACTCGGCAGAGGGTGCAAGTGGCGAAAAAGGAATAAAACAGAGTTTTGATGAAACTATTCGTTCAATAGACTATGCAGCTAAGACTCACGGAGTTGCCTATGCTGTTTTCAAACCATCTGCTATTTCTTATCCAAAGATTTTGGAGAAATTTAATTTTGGAAAACCTACTACCGATGAGGATAGAGTTCAGTATGATAAATATGTTGAACGTATGGACGCTTTGGCAGAATATGCCTACAAAAAAGGGATTAGGCTACTTGTAGATGCAGAACATTACGCCTACCAAAAGTGTATTGACGAAGTAGTAGAATCTTTGATGGAAAAATACAACAAGGAAAGAGTTGTTGTGTTCAATACTCTACAAATGTATCGCCACGATAGATTTGAATATTTGGTTCATCTTCATCAAGATGCAAAACTGAAAGGTTATAAAGTAGGGGTGAAATTTGTTCGAGGTGCATATATGGAGGAAGAACGAGAATTGGCAAAAATCAAAGGTTACGAAGACCCTATTTGCAGAAACAAAGTCGAAACAGACACAAACTATGACAAAGGAGTTGATTACTGTATGCAATATATAGATGATTTTGAAGTTTTCTGTGGAACACATAATATGTTGAGTTGTCAGAAACTTGTTAATTTGTTTGAAACTTATAATATTCCTAAAAATGACGAGAGAATATATTTTTCGCAGTTATACGGAATGAGTGATAATTTGACTTACAACCTTGCACACGCTGGATATAATGCAGTCAAATACGTGCCTTATGCACCAATCAAATCTGTAATGCCTTATCTATTACGTAGAGCCTCTGAGAATACTTCGATTGAAGGACAAACAAATAGAGAATTAGAATTAATCAAATCTGAGCTGAAAAGACGCAGAGATAATAGTGTAGTTTAGACTTTTGTATTGTCTGCTAAAAACAAAACTCAAATATTGTTTTTCCAAATCTACTATAAGTGAAAATGCTGTAATAAATAATAATATATTACAGCATTTTTTTTGATTTTTACGTGATAGTAATAATTTATTATTTATTTTTTCATATATTTGTGAGATTATAATTAATATAGACCAATATATGGGAGCTAAGATTTACGATGCACGTGAAGAACGTGCAAATGCTATTACTCACGCTTTGGGTATTGCATTGGGTTTTGTAGCGGGAGGGTATTTACTTAGCCTTTCTACTCAATCCGACAACAAATACGCAACACTTACAGTTGTTGTTTATTTGATAGGAATGTTAATGAGTTATTTTTCATCAACATTCTACCACGCTTGTAAAAATGCTGAACGAAAGAAACTACTACGAAAATTTGACCACGCTGCAATATATGTTCATATTGCAGGAACTTATACGCCACTCACTGTCTTGATTTTTATGGATAAAGGCTATTGGGGTGTTTCTATTTTGTCTTTTGTATGGTTAGCTGCCATAGTGGGTTTCGGGCTTAGTTTTTTGAAACAAAAAGAGCATAACTATCTTGAAACAGTATGTTACGTACTTATGGGCTGTTGTGTTTTTGTAGCTTTCAAACCTTTGTGGGACTCTCTTGTAGCTGCCGACAATATTTCTGCTTTTTGGTGGATTATTGCAGGAGGTATTTCCTATATAGTGGGAGCAATCTTCTATTCTTTCCACAAAGCCAAATTTATGCACAGCGTTTTTCATATCTTTGTCCTTGGCGGTAGTGTTTGCCATATTATTGCTATTTCAAGAGTTTTGTAATTTATTTTAAATTAGTATTGTCCGCTAAAAACGAAACTCGCCTATCTTGTCTATTTCACCGATG
>CAZRHJ010000091.1:0-2202 GCA_964600025.1 uncultured Rikenellaceae bacterium
TTCTGCTGTTTCAAATGGATGTATTGAGAAAAAAGAAAAAATATCTTCAAAAATAAGATTATTAACAGGTCAACACTCAGTAACAAATATTGGTCAAGCACCTCTTGAATGCCTTTTTTTAGAACTAATTGTAAATTTAGTAAAACCTAATACAATAATAGCATGTATTATTCCAAATACTCATTTATCAGCATTAGGTCCATCGGAAATAGCATTTAGAAAATTTCTTCTTGAAGATTTTGGATTAAGTATGATTTTTAACTACCCTCAAACAAAATTATTTGAAGAAGTACTACAAAATACTTCTATTTTCATTGGAATTGCTGGTAAAAAGCAGGAAAATGTTAAATTCTTGCAAAGTTTGATTTATATAACAGAATTAGATAAAAACACTATTACTTCTTCGTTAAATAATATTAAAACAAACATTAATCCGATAGAATTAGCAGATGGAATTTTAGGTAACATTGTACCTACATCAAAGTTGGAAAATATGTTAACGGAAGGGTGGATGTTTTTAGATGCCTTTGTAAGTGAAGTTGACATATTTATTCAAAATAAAATTTTATCAAAACCATCTCGATTTTCAAAAGTAGATGAAAATAATTATGGTGAAATAAAACGTGGAAAGGTAGGAAATTCGGGAGGTAGTGATTTACTTTACATAACAAGTAATACAGAAATATATAATGCGGTACAAGAATGTGTTGAACCATACACAAAGCCAGGAATGAGAAATTCAGATTATAATGAAATAAATGTTGGTAATGGCGACCAAAAATTTCTAGATATTTCTAATATGGATGATTCTGATATTAATACAGTTGTAGGCGTATATCTTGCTAATATAACTAAGAATAGCAAGCAGAAGAAAATAAGTAAAGGGTTAGACGATTGGAAATCAATTCTAAAGAGAGAGTCAAAGAATTATGTTCCTAAAAATACTGTTCTTCTACCAAGAGCAACAAGAAGAACAGCTTCTGTATATCGAACAAATGAAATTACTTATATATCCACAAATTTCATTTCTATTCCATTAGCATCTAAGGAAGAAGCCATTGTTCTAGCATCATGGATGAGTACTATTTTTTATCAACTTGAATTGGAAAGATATTCAAAGAATCAAAGTGGAATGAGAAAATTAGAAGTGGAAAATATAAAAAGAACACATGCTCCTATATTTGGTGTTTTATCAGAAGATGAAATTAATAAAATTTGCAAAACTCCAATCGAAGATTTTATTGATTTAAGAAACCCTAAAGTAAGAAATATAGATATTTTATGGGCTGAAATTCTGAACAGTAATATTGAAAATGAGTTATTTCTAGATAGTACCATAAGATACTTGACTATTTTAGCAAAAAATAGAGAAAATTAATCACGTGGAGAAGTTTTTGAGTTTATCTTAGCTTCTCCTAACTTTTACCATATTGATATGTAGAGAGAGTAATATGCTAAAGGAGCTTTGTTGAAGTAGAATTTTAGGAGTGAGAATAACGCAATTCTAAAATAAAAATGTACCTTTGCACTGAGCTAAAGGATAAGCAAAGTCAAGAGAATAAAAGCACTTAGCTCATTACAAATCCATTACCTATTGATTAAAATAACAAACGTAAAGTATTAATAATCAGTAGTAAAACAGCTTTTACAATAAGTAGTGCCTAAATCGTTACCCTTTGGTAAAATTGATTTGTAAACCATTGGTTTTGAACATATTGCAGAGTTAGGTTCATTATCCTCTCTCTCCGCCAAACGGCGGAAGTCGAAAAAATGAGGTAATTATCGTAACTATCTCATTTTCATTTATATACGGTCGTATAGTCGTGAAAATCAAATAGTTTCCCTCAAAAAGTTGGGAGATTGTGGGGGTTCTTAAAGGTGGATTTTGCAAATGTTTGATATTTAACATTTCTGCGGAAAATAAAAAAAAGAGTCAAGAAATAAATCTTGACCCTTTCAAGTGGCGGCTACCTACTCTCCCACAACTAAATGCAGTACCATCGGCACGAGTGAGCTTAATCTTCTCTGTTCCTAAATATGAATATGGCGGGAAGAGGTGGCTCTCCACCTCTGAATAAAATGCAAAAAAAAGGACAACCTTTAGATTGTCCTTTCAAGTGGCGGCTACCTACTCTCCCACAACTAAAGGATCAATCCAGAAAATAGGTGGAGCAAAATAATTATGCGAAAAGTTTAGATAGT
>CAZRHJ010000092.1:0-2196 GCA_964600025.1 uncultured Rikenellaceae bacterium
AACACTGTAATATATTATCGCTTAATCCATTACAATGATTTTTAAAATTTTTACCAGACAGTAATAAAAAATAAATTAAAAAAAAGTTAAAAAATAATTTGCAATTACTAAAATTTGTCTTATCTTTGCACCGTCTAAGAGAGACAATGATTCAGTAGCTCAGCAGGTAGAGCACAACACTTTTAATGTTGGGGTCCTGGGTTCGAGCCCCAGCTGGATCACAAAAAAGCGATGATTTTTCATCGCTTTTTTTGTATTCTGCTCAAAACTTCCAAAAACTCCCAAGTATCCACCACGAAAAAATGTATTCCCATTTTTTCGTTGTTTTTGGAGCGAGCATACAAGAGGCGAAGCCAATTTGTATGCGAAGTTACCTTTTTCTGAAAAAGGTATTTATTATAGTCTTGCACGCACCGAAAAAGGCGTGCCGAGCCACTGCGAGTGCTAAGAACTTCCACAAAGAATAGGAAATAAAAATCCGAAATATCACAGCTAAATCCAATCCACATTAAATATCCGAGAAAAGAAAAGGAAAAAGGGTCGAGACCCCACCACGAAAAAATGCATTCCCATTTTTTCGCTGTTTTTGGAGCGAGCATACGAGAGCGAAGCAACTCGTATACGAAGTTACCTTTTTCTGAAAATTATACGTGTTCTTATAATTTATTTTATATCCACAATCAAATAGATAAGGGTCTGTGACCCCGTGCCGAGCCACCGCGAGTGCTAATACTTTCCACAAAGCATAGAAATTGAAAATCCTCTTCACTCAAATTCTCCGCTAAACACCTTTACTATTGGGTTCATACTTGATTCAAGCCACAGTACCCGAAAAACCTAAAACACTCGTTCTCTTTCCTCATCGCTCATCGTAATATCCGAGATTGAAATATTTTGCAGTGCAATAAAATCATTTTGCCTATATTTACAACTATGCATACCGCATATTTTGCAATACTTCACATTACAAGGGTCTGAATGTATTGATATCTGAATCTTTTCCGAAAAATTTTGAAGTAGCACTCTGTTAAGTTCCTCACAAGCATCGTGACTTTCTTTTATGTTATAAAACCACGGCAAAGTAAGGTCGCAATCAATGTAAATATAACTACCATATTTAATTATTTTTGTATTATGCACATCTATCCAATCATCTTGTCTATGCGAATTAATACACTTTGCAATTTTATTCAACAGCTCTGTATCTGCTTTATCTAACAGATTTGCAATAGTTTTACGAAGTATCATAACTCCTGTTGCAACAATTATCCCTCCAAAAACTATTGCCAAAGCACTATCTATCCAAGCAATTTGGGTATAATACAAAATTAAAAGTCCAAGAATCAAACCAATAGTTGAATAAGTATCTGACTGCAAGTGTTTACCGCCCGCAATCAGAGCCATAGAGTCGTGTTTTTTGCCAATTTTAACACTGTAATAACCCATTATATAATTCAACGCCCCACCTATTGCAATAATTAAAATACCTATATCAAGTTTTTGAATTAAAGTCGGTGTAAATAGCCGTAAAATACCCTCATAAATAATCAATGCACCTGCTAACGAAATTAACAATCCTTCGAGAGAAGCAGAAATAAATTCCATTTTTCCGTGACCAAATGGGTGGTCTTTATCCTTTGACTTAGCAGACCAAATAAGACTATACAAGCTAACAAAACCAGCAACAACATTGACTATACTTTCCATTGCATCTGTCAAAATACCAACCGAATTTGTCAAATAAAATCCAACAAATTTCCCAACTAAGATAATCAAGGAAACAACAAGAATTACCTTCTGAACTCTTTGTTTCAAAACTTCTTCTTCCATAAAAATAGATTTATTAGTAACAAAGGTAATAAAAAAACTTTGCTGTAATACATTACTGCTTAATTTATTACAGCGACCCAAATTATAGGAGACTTAGAAAAATAAAATATCTAAAAAAACTGCCAGAAAAAAAAGGCTCTGGCGGTAGGTTAGTTTTATCTTTGGAGCTATATGGGGCAACAATAATTTTTTTTGATATTTTTGATATTTTTGACATTTCGGATTTGCATTTCCTGTTCTCTGTGACAGTTCTCAGCACTTGCGGTCGCTCGGCACGCCTTTTCTGGTGCGTGCAAAACTATTATTTATACCTTTTTCAGAAAAAGGTAACTTCGCATACAAATTGGCTTCGCCGCTTGTATGCTC
>CAZRHJ010000093.1:0-2188 GCA_964600025.1 uncultured Rikenellaceae bacterium
TTCTTAAATTGTATAATAATTATACCAAAGAAATAAAAAGAAATCAAATGGAAGTGTTATCCGATAAAGATAAAAACGGAAAAGAACGTCCTTGGCAAGAAAAAAAGTCAAAGACATTAATTTTAGCAGAAAGCTATAAAAGGTTAGGTATGAAGAAAGCTTATAGAGTATTGGATTGTGGCTCATTTTTAGAATTTAAAAAGTTTATAGCAGATGGTGAAATAAAATTAAATAGAGCTAATTTTTGCAAAGTGAGGTTATGTCCTATGTGTGCTTGGAGAAGGGAACTTAAGATATTTGCTCAAACATCTAAAGTCATGGATAAAGCTTTGGAACTGAAAGACTATAGATTTATATTTTTGACTTTGACTTGTAGAAACGTAGAAGGTTCAGAGCTACCTAGTACCTTAGATGCTTTATTTCATAGCTTTGTTAAAATGTTTAAAAGAGCTGCTATTAAAAAATCTGTTGTAGGTTGGTTTAGAGCTTTAGAAGTTACTCACAATTTAGATAAAGCTTCAAAGGATTATGATACTTACCACCCACACTTTCACATCATCTTGATGGTTAATAAGAATTATTTTAATAAACCAGAGCTTTATATATCCCAAGAGCAATGGACAAGCCTATGGAAAGAAAGTTTAAAAGTAGATTACACTCCTATAGTTAATATAAAAGCTTTTAAGTCCTCAACTAAAAAACAGATGTCCAAGTCTCTTGCCGAAACTGCTAAATATACTGTAAAAGATAATGATTACTTAGTGTTACAAAATGAGGAAATGACAGATAGTGCAGTATTGATTTTAGATAAAGCTTTAGCTAATAGAAGACTTGTTGCTTATGGTGGCGAGTTGAAAAGGATACATAAAGAATTGAATCTTGATGATGTTGAAGATGGTGATTTAATTAATACTGGTTCTGATGATGATATAAGAGAAGATGTTGATTATGTTATGGAGCATTATAAATGGCATATAGGATATAAACAATATTATAAATTAAAATAATTAAGTAGTGTCATGTTTGGAATATTACATAACATGACAAGTTGATGAATGTAGGAGTAGTGATGATGAAAAGTAAAAATTTAAATAGAGATAAGGCTCAATTATTGCATGATACAATCTGCGATATATTAGCAACTTGTAGTGGTGACTGTAAAAATTGTGTTTTAGAAGAAATCTGTGATGAACTAGATGTTTTAACATTCAAGCTAATGGAATTATGGTCAAATTCGTAAATGGGTACCAGGTTAATATACCTGGTATTTTTATTTTTTTTGAATTGCAGCATGACTATGATATAGGTCAGAGGTGGAGATTAAAAAATTTTTCTGCGTAGCGTGTTAGAAAAAATTTTTAATACTACCTTGACCGACACCAAAACCAATAAGCTATTGAGCGAAGGAGGGAACCTCCTTCTGCCCTAAAGGTGGCGAACCTTTAAGAAGGGGTTTGGGGGCTAGTCCCCAATGGGTGTGGGCTAGCCCACGAATGCTCCATGCAATGGCACGTCTCTTGTTTACAAGAGTATAACGTGCTACACTCTTAATATGAAATTGTCTGATAAACAATTCATATTAAATAGAGTGTGGGGTGAAAATGCAATGGAATTCGCATGGAATTTACAAAAGAATACTATGAGTGCAATCAAAGGATTAGAGAAGGAACAAAGCCGAGTTGGTGAATTATCTAATCCCGATATAGATACTTCTAAAACACATTATAATTACGATTTAATTGAAAATGACCTAAACCTATACCAAAGAGTTAAAAATCGAATAGAATGCGTTAAAATCAATTCTAGGGTACAAAAAAATTCAATAGTTGATTGCTCCAATATTATTACAGTACCCAAGGAACAATCTATTAAGTGGGGTATTGAAAAAACTAAGAAATACTTTGAAGAAGTATGCAATTTTTTTAAACAGGAGTTTGGTTCAGAAAATGTAGTTTCGGCTATGATACACTTTGATGAGAGTGCTCCACATATGCATCTTCATTTTGTGCCTGTCTCAAAAGATGAAAAATTACAGTGTAGAAATGTTATAACAAGAACCAAAATTAATGAAATTCACGATAATGCACCTAAATATCTTAGGGAATGTGGATTTGATATTGTGAGAGGTGAAGGTAAAACAAAAAATAGCCTTGAAATATTTGAATATAAGCGACAATCCCTTAAGCAA
>CAZRHJ010000094.1:0-2140 GCA_964600025.1 uncultured Rikenellaceae bacterium
GTTCAATCGTATGTATGCCATCTGTCTCTGTACCTGAAGGAGTTGCTAAATTTTTACTTATTGATGGTCAGCAACGATTGACAACTATTTTTATAATATTAGCACTATTAAGAGATAGGGAAAAGAAAAATGATATTTTATTTTCAGACGAAATTAATAATACATTATTAGTAAATCAGTATAAAAAAGGAAATGATCATTTCAAATTATTACCAACACAAGTTGATAGACTTGTATTTGAAGATATAATTAATAATAAAGAATTTTCTAAAGATAATCAAATGGCAGAAGCCTATTTTTATTTTGAAAAAAAATTAAAACAACATAATATAGATGCAGAAAAATTAAAATCTATTTTAACCACTTGTTTTTCTATTGTTAGTATTACTCTTGATGCTGATGATAATCCATATTTAGTTTTTGAAAGTTTGAATGCAAAAGGTAGACCATTAACTCAATCTGATTTAATTAGAAATTACTTGTTTATGAGAATACATATTGATAAACAAACTGCAGTTTATAGTGAATTATGGTTACCTATGCAACAATCATTAGGAGACGATTTAACAGAGTTTATTAGACATTTTTTAATGAAAGATGGATCTATTATCAAACAAAGTGATATATATTATTCGTTAAAAGAACAAGTCTCTCCAGAAAATGCTATTGATTATCTTAAAAAATTAAAACAATATTCTATTTATTACGAAAGATTAAAGAATCCCAATAAAGAGCAAGATCTTAAAATACAGAAAGGACTAAAAAGATTAAATAGATTAGAAGTTACAACAGCATACCCATTACTTTTAAATTTTTATAATGATTTTGCTGAAAACAATATTACTTCTGATGAATTTGTTAGCATATTACAAATTATTGAAAATTACCTTATTCGTCGATTTGTCTGTAACATTCCATCTAATCAATTGAATAAAATATTTCCTTCAATATACTCTATTTTAAAAAATAAATATATTAATGATTTCATTACAGGCGTTAAAACTATATTACAAGATAAGGGTTATCCTAAGGATAATGATTTTGTAACTAGATTTAAGGATATTGCTTTTTATGGAGGTGGAGATAGAGCAATAAAAACAAAATTAATATTAGAAAGTCTTGAAGAAAGTTTTTATCACAAAGAGCATGTGTCTTTTATTGACTTAACAATAGAACATATAATGCCCCAAACATTATCAGAAGCATGGCAAGATTATCTAGGAAATGGATGGGAAGATATTCATGATATTTATATACATACTATTGGGAATTTAACACTGACTGCATATAACTCTGAATTATCTAATGATACATATGATAATAAACAAAAAATGCTTAAAGAAAGCCATTTGGAGTTGAATAGATATTTTACTTCAATTCCTAAATGGACTCGTGAAGCAATAGAACAAAGATCATCATTCTTAGCAGATAAAGCATTACAGATTTGGCCTTATTTTGGACAAGAAAATTTTTCTTCCTCTGAAATAAAACACGTAACAGGTACATCGCCTATTTCTTTATATATTTTAGGGGAATCATTTTCGGTTAAAAGCTGGCGAGATGTTTTAGAAAACACTTTGAATGTAATAGCAGAATTAGAACCAGAAAAATTCATTGTTATAGCCGAATACTTTTCAAGTAAAATAGGTAAAGATAAAAATAAATTTAGAGCAATAAGACAACTTAATAATGGCTATTTTTTTGAGGTAAATCTTTCTGCTGAATCTATTCAAAAACTTTGCTATCAAGCAATAGAGATGGTTGATTTATCAAATGAAGATTGGAATGTTGAAATACAATAATATTATCAATAAATTTTATTTGTCAGCAAATTTACACCTTTACAAGTAAAAATATAAAAAACATAGTCGTACTTTTTACATTAACTGCATTTTAAAGTCCAAAATTTAGAAAGTGCGACCTTTATTTATAAATATTGTTGTACAATAAATTTGAATGGTGATTGGATTTGGCTGTTATATTTCGGATTTGCATTTTCTATTCTTTGTGGAAGTTCTTAGCACTCGCGGCCGCTCGGCACGCCTTTTCGGGTGCGTGCATAGCTATAATTTATACCTTTTTCAGAAAAAGGTAACTTCACAAACGAGTTGCTTCGCTCTCGTTTGCTCGCTCCAAAAAC
>CAZRHJ010000095.1:0-2127 GCA_964600025.1 uncultured Rikenellaceae bacterium
TGAGCATCGGTGAAATAGACAAGATAGGCGAGTTTCGTGTTTAGCGGACAATACTGATAAAAAAGCTATGGGCTAACATAATAATGTTAGCCCATAGTTATTCTATTAATCTTTAAGAAAATTAGGATACATATAATCAGTTGGTGCTACAAACGTTTCTTTGATAGTTTGTGGCGAAGTCCAACGCAATAAATTCAAGAACGAACCAGCTTTGTCGTTAGTTCCAGAAGCACGACTACCTCCAAATGGCTGTTGATTAACAACTGCACCAGTAGGTTTATCATTGATATAGAAATTACCACAAGCGTGGCGTAAGCGTTCGCTCATATATTCTATCATTGAACGTGAACGTGAGAATATCGAACCTGTAAGTGCATAAATACTTGTTGTATCACACAATTCCAAAGTTTCGTCAAGTTTGTCTGGCTCATAAAGATAGATAGTAACAACTGGGCCAAATAACTCTTGTGCCATTGTTTTGTAGCGTGGGTTTGATGTCAAAATCACAGTTGGCTCAATAAAATATCCAACAGATTTGTCATAGTTACCACCAAATACAATTTCTGCATCGTTGGCAGCTTTTGCCTCATCTATATGTTTGGCAAGATTGTCGAACGAAGTCTCGTCTATCACAGCATTAACAAAATTTGTAAAGTCCTCTACTCCACCAACTTTGATAGTAGATAGTTGTTCTGCCATATATTCTTTAACGTCTTTCCACATAGTTGTTGGAAGATAAACTCTACTTGCTGCCGAACATTTCTGACCTTGATACTCAAACGAACCCCTAACTATTGCAGTAGCAACTTGTTTTGGGCAAGAATCTTGCTCAACAAATATAAAGTCTTTACCACCTGTTTCGCCAACAATACGTGGGTAGGTGCGATACTTATCAACATTTGCTGCTATTGTACGCCAAATAGAATTGAATACGGCTGTTGAACCAGTATAGTGAATACCTGCAAAATCTTTGTCAGACAAAATCACATCGGCAGCATCTGGACCCGAACAAAATACCAAGTTGATAACACCGTCTGGCAAACCTGCCTCGTGTAGCACTTCCATAATTACACTTGCTGAATACACAGCTGTTTTGGAAGGTTTCCAAACACAAACATTACCCATAAGTGCAGGAGCTCCCGGCAAATTACCTGCGATTGCTGTAAAATTGAAAGGAGTAAGAGCAAAAACAAAACCCTCTAATGGTCGCCACTCTGTTCTGTTCCATATCCCCGCAGAAGATGCAGGTTGTTGAGAGTAAATATCACACATATTTTTGACATTAAATCTGTAAAAATCTGTGATTTCACAAGCAGAATCAATCTCTGCTTGAAAAGCATTTTTACTCTGTCCAAGCATAGTAGCTGCATTCATTTTATCTCTATATGGGCCTGCAATTAGTTCGGCTGCACGCAAAAAAATTGCTGCACGTGCGTCCCAGCTCATAGCCTCCCACTGTGGTTTTGCTGCCATTGCAGCCTCTATTGCCATTTTAACGTGAGATTTGTCGCCTTGATGATAATGTCCAAGTAAGTGATGAATATCGTGAGGTGGGCGAATATCGTACAAATTGCCCGTTCTAACTTCTTTTCCACCAATAATCATTGGAATATCTACAACAGTAGCACGAAGTTCTTGTAATTTTTTCTGTAAAGAAATTCTCTCTGGTGAACAGGGAGCATAAGATTTAATTGGTTCGTTCTTGATTTCAGGAACGTTATAGAAACCTTTAAGCATAATAGTTAATTATTAATAGTTGAATATTTCCAAAATTAATAAAAGTTTTTGCTACCACCAAAAAAAATTGCTATTTATTTTTATCAAATAAATAGCAACCCTAAGAGATATAGTACAATAAGTTACTCTTCGATTATTTTTCGCACTTCTTCTTCACTTTTTGTAAGTTTTTCTTTACATAGAGCTATTAACTCCAAAGCACGTTTTACATCTTGCGAAACAGTATCTATATCCAAATTACCCATATTTAGTTTTGCAACTATTTCGTCTATTTCTGATATTGCAGTTCTGTAACTGATTTCTTGTTTGTTTGCCATAGTTATTTTTATTTTTTATTTAGTATTGTCCGCTAAAAATGAAACTCGCCTATCTTGTCTATTTCACCGATGC
>CAZRHJ010000096.1:0-2124 GCA_964600025.1 uncultured Rikenellaceae bacterium
TTAGCTTGTTAGTATGATTGCTTGATAACTTGATTGTATGTTAGTATGATTATATGATTGTATGATAGCTTGGTAACTTGTTAGCTTGATAGTATGATTGTATGATTACTGGTATCTAAAAAAAGGAGAAGATTAATCTTCTCCTTTTTTAATTTACGATTTCAGCTCCACGCAACAAGACCTGAGTCAGCAAATAAAATATTCCACAACCAACTGCGATAAAAAACAAATTAACAAACAATCTTAAAATTACATTTAATAGCCATCTTCCAATGGCCATAAAAAATAATATGAGTTCGTTTGACAAATTGAAATATTTTACTATTGCAAATGCAATAGTAAAAGCAATTAAAATATTTACGATTAATTTTAAAAATCGATCATTATTTATTTTATTTTTGATTCTATCAATTTTTGATAAAAATTGATTAGCTTTATTCCAGATATTTTGGATTCTAATTTTTACTTCCATTTTCACTCCTTTTTTGTAATAGTTAATTCATAATCAAGTATGTTTAAATATTCTTCAACAGTACTTAATTTAATGTTTGTTTTTCCGATCTCCCATTTTCTTACATTACTGTGATCTTTCCCCATTATTCGGGCAATTTCTCTTCGAGAAATTTTCTTTTCTTCTCGAAGAAAAGCCATTTTTTTAATTATTTCTTCACTTTTCATAAAATTTTCGCAAGGAAACCCATAAATTAAAGACTTATGGGAGAAATTTCGCCTTGCTCACGTTTTTTAGTTATTAATGTTCTTCTAATATCTATCGGTTGCAATTTCTTGCAGCTGATAGAACCTTTGTTGACTAAAAAAGATTTTTTGATTCTTCTTCATTTTCTATAATTTGATCTATTGACCAGTCAGTTATTTGATAAACTGCCATCGAAGAGTAAGCCCCTCCTTTCACGTAAAAATTAATATCGTCTTTTAAAATTAGCAATTCATCATTAACCATTGACCCATCTTTGTAATTTTGAATCAACTCCATTATTTCCGCTTTCTTAATCTTTTCTTCAAAAGTTAGTTTTTGAAACTCAAACGGGTCTATTCTTTCTATCTTAACCAATTTTTCCTCTTGGTCAATATCTATGTCTAAATTCCAATTATAGAATTTATCTTCTATTTTCTCTATTAATTTTTCCATTTTATTATTCTTTTTAAATATTTCTGTATTTTTCTAAATGCCCTCTTGAAGCACCAATCACGAATTTTTTACATTGTTCTCCCAAACTATCTGAAATTGCTCTATCTAATATAATTGTAGTGGCTTGTTTGCCACCACAATTATATTGGTTTGCAGTTATAGCAAGTCAAATGGTATCTTGCTTATTTCTGATTTTCTTATTCTGATATAGTCGCCAGTCGCCCCTCCTTTCGCTGCATCATTTCCAAGTTCATATTTGAGTTTTAAGACTCCCAGCAATTCTAAGGTTCTCTCGTGAGGTCTTTCATTTAACCTCATTTTTCCTTTATACCTCGACCACGTTTTTAAGTGCAACATATTTGTTGCCTCTTTGCAATATTTCAGCCTTGACAAATCGGCTGAATAAGCGTCTTTGATTCTTCCTGCTTTTGTTAGCAAACCCGCATTTGCTAATCTTTTAAAAAATGTTTTTGTGTTCATATTTAATTAATTTAAGTTATATGTTTCTGCCTGTTTTTTTTGTTTTAAAACTCATTTCTCAACTTCACTCTTATATTATGAGCTAATTCTCCCTTACTTGTTATTATTTCGTGAGAGCGATCAATTCTTTTTATTCTTTCCTCTGTTCCAGAATAATTTGCAAACAACCCTCTTCTTGTGTTGTAGCCATTTGTTAAATAGTTATTAAGCACGTGTTCTGGAACAGAGAACAAAGTCCCTTCTTCATAAGCGTTTATAACTTGCAACGCTCTATGATGATTTATATTACACGCTAACAACTCAACATCTTCGCCTATTAACACATATAAGTCATCTCTATTTTTATTTCTAAAATCTGTACCTCGTCTATAATAACCTTTTTCCATAACAGATTTCGCAGCTTTTTTATATTGAGAAACTTCACCTTTAAAGTAATTCTCGAATTCCTTAATTGTTTTCATAATATTAATTTTTAAGTTTTAATTATATTTTTT
>CAZRHJ010000097.1:0-1588 GCA_964600025.1 uncultured Rikenellaceae bacterium
CTCATAACTCACGTACGCCAGTACGCTACGTTATGACCATCAGCAAAATAGCCTGAGAGATACGAGTTTATTAGGAGCTTGTAAAATTTTTACAGGACAGCAATAATTTTAAATTTAGTGTGCAATACTAAAATAAATTGATTTTATTTTGTGTATATTATAAAAATATGCTATTTTTGTTTTGTGTATAAAATAAAAACAGCAAAATATCGTTTTGTAAATAAAATAAATCAATATGGAAAGAGACATTATAAAACAGATTATATTGGATAATCAATATGAAGTACCTAACTACGAGGTAAATCCACGAAATTTTGTATTTGAGGAGTTTGGTAATTATGTGTTGGTGGGTATTCGAAGAGCAGGTAAATCATTTTTGTTATATCAACGTATTCAGGAGTTATTGCGTTCTGGTATGGATTGGAGCGATATGTTATATATCAATTTTGAAGATGAGAGATTGATAGGAATGAAAGCTGATGATTTGAATCTATTGCTTGATGTTCATATTGAACTTTATAATAAACGCCCTATTCTTTTTCTTGATGAAATTCAGAATATTGACGGCTGGGAAAAATTTGCACGAAGACTTGCTGATTTAAAATATAGAGTTTATATTACAGGTAGTAATGCAAAGATGCTAAGTGTTGATGTTCAGACAGTTCTTGGTGGTAGGTATCTAACAGTTGAAGTCTATCCTTATAATTTTGAAGAATTTCTTAGAGCAAATGATACTCTTGTAGATGAGAGAACTTTCTTATCAACTAATTCGAGAGCCAATATATTCAAACTCTTTAATGATTTTTTTAATTTTGGAGGTTTTCCAGAGGGGGCAAAGTTGTCCTCAAAGCGTAACTACCTAACAAGTGTTTACCAAAAAATATACCTTGGAGATATAGCTGCTCGCAACAATGTCGAAAATAATTTTGCTTTGCGTGTAATGTTTAAGAAAATTGCTGAAAGCATAAAGCAACCACTTTCATTCTCACGTATATCAAAAATTATATCTTCTGTGGGAGTTAAAATAGGTACTCAAACTGTTATTAATTATGTGGATTATGCAAAGGACGCTTGGTTGTTACTATCTATCCAAAATATAGCAAGTAAAATTGCTGACAAAGAAAGTAATCCTAAATACTATTTTATAGATAATGGGATTTTGAGCCTTTTATTGCTTGATGCTAATACATCTTTGTTAGAAAATATTGTGGCTATAAATCTTCTTCGTAGATATGGTAGAGATGATGCTGTTTTCTTTTATAATAAAAATGTAGAGGTGGATTTTTACATTCCTGATGAAGAAATAGCTATTCAAGTTTGCTATAATTTAAGTGCAGATATCAATACTTATGAACGTGAAATAAGTGCTTTGATGAAACTTAATAAGGTTTTACCGTGCAGACGAATGATAGTTATAACCAAAGACGAGGAGCGTAGCATAGTAAAAGATGAAATAACTATTGAGGTTATTCCAATTTATAAGTGGTTGCTATTTGATAGTATGCTCAAATAATTTAGTTTTAGTTTTGTTAGCTAAAAACGAAACTCGCCTATCTTGTCTATTTCACTGATGCTCATAACTCACGTA
>CAZRHJ010000098.1:0-1530 GCA_964600025.1 uncultured Rikenellaceae bacterium
ATAAAATAACTCTAATAAAAACATATAAATAACTAATAATCAATACATTAAATAGTTATGTATTATATATTTACTCTAACTATAATATTCATAATTTTAATATTTATATAATATAAAATATTAAAAACATATAATTACGTGTTTTAATTACTTGATTATTAGTTATTTATATGTTTTTATTAGAGTTATTTTATATATTGTAAAAAACGTTACTTTTGAAGATAAAAAAGTCTAATAACATTTGTAAATTAGAAATAAATTTGTAAATTTGCAATATCACAATTTAAGTACAAATTATGGAGATAAATCAACGAATATTAGAACTTATAAAAGCTCTTGAAATTACAAATCAAAAGTTTGCTGAGAGCATAAATATTAATCCTTCAAATATTGCTCATATTACCTCTGGAAGAAGTAAGCCAAGTTACCCAATGATATTCTCTATTTTGGAGAAATATCCAGAAGTCTCTCCCGATTGGTTGATTTTGGATAAGGGTGATATGTATAGGGATAATGTTGATGGAACAGTAAGCGGAGAGGTAGAGAAAACCCCTTTTCCTATGGATTTAATTGACTTTTCAGACAATTTAAGCAGTGTTGATAATCAAACAGTACAAAGCGAGGATTTAGACTCAAATGTAGTTCCAAACCATTCTTTAAGTCCTTTAAGTGATAATGAGCAAACAAATGTAAATATTGAGTCTGAAAGTATCGAAAAATGTTTTGAGAATAAAGAAATACGTTCTATCAAAAAGGTGATTTTGCTTTATAACGATGGAAGTTTTGAAGAATTTAACCAATAAGTTTACAAATATAAATAATATTGTAAATCAATTAGTTAGCTTGTTTATTTACAAATATAATTTTAATTTGTTTACAAAAGTGTATTACATTGAAAATCAATAACTTAATAATTAACTTACAAATGTAATTTTGTTTTTGTACCAATAGAATTTTTATTGAAGAATAATTTTTTTTAATTTTCCTTATCGTTAAGAATTTTTATTCTTTTTTTAATTATTGGTTTGCATTTTATTTATTCCAGTTTGTTATCGTAATTTTGCTTTATCCATTTTTTTCTTTTCTAAAAATATCAATCCAATACTAACGTCTTTTCAAATATTAGTTACTAAGTCTTAAATGAAACATAATAGATATTATGTTAAATTGTGTTTCTTCATCAATTCTTTTTCTATAATTCATATTTTGTTGGTCTTACTTAACTTTATTGGATACATTTTAAAATATCAGGTCTGTCAGGTACAGTGCTGATGCAATAATTATATTTAGCCTTTTGAGTTTTATTCACTACAATTATTTTATTTTTAGCGGACAACACTCTATTGATAATTATATATTTTGAGTCTATACTACCCTTCTAAACATAAATATTTTTCGTATGTATTTTATGGAGAATATACCTAATAACTTTGATTTTTTTTGGATAATTAACCAACTGTAATCATCACAATCAAATAGTGTGATATTTGTTATTTAAAGGGTTTTGTGAGTGTTATTTGTGTGTATCTG